>JAPOWR010000001.1:1224251-1836377 GCA_026707545.1 Acidobacteriota bacterium
CGTCGATCTGGCGCTTGCCCCGGGTGAGGTCGTCGGACTGATGGGCGACAACGGAGCCGGGAAGTCGACTCTGCTCAAGATCGTCGCGGGGAACTTCGCTCCGACATCGGGCGAGATCCGCTGGGACCGGCAGGCGGTCGAACTCACGCCACTCTCGGCCCGCGAGCACGGCATCGAGGCCGTGTACCAGGACCTCGCCCTGTGCGACAACCTCTCGGCGACGGCAAACGTGTTCCTGGGCCGCGAGTTGCACCGCAGGCTGTTCGGGATCCTGCCGGTGCTGGACCACGCCGCGATGCGGAAGAGGTCGGCCGAGTTGTTCGACGAACTCGGGTCCGATACCCGACCGGACGACCTCGTACGGAGGATGTCGGGAGGGCAGCGTCAGGCTACGGCGCTGGCTCGTGCCCGTCTCAGTGCGCCCCGCCTCATGCTGCTCGACGAGCCGACCGCCGCGATCAGCGTGCGCCAGATCGCCGAGGTGCTGGAGCTCATTCGGAGCCTGCGCGGCCAAGGGGTTTCCGTGCTCCTGATTTCCCACCGGATGTCGGACGTCTTCGCGGTCGCGGACCGCGTCGTCGTGCTGAGACGAGGGCGGAAGGTGGCTGACAAGGGGATCGCCGAGTCGTCGCCGGAGGAGGTCACCGCGCTGATCACCGGTGCGATCGAAGCCGCGTGAAGAGCCTCCGTCGAGCGCCGCAGTCGCTGTGGGTGACCCTGACCGTCGCGGCTCTGGCCGGTGTGATGAGCCTGGTCTCCGAGCCGTTCGCGAGCGCCGACAACATCTTCAACATCAGCCGCAACTTCGCGTTCATCGGCCTGATCGCCCTCGGACAGACGGCGGTCATCGCGACCGGCGGTATCGACCTTTCGGTCGGTTCGGTGATGGGGCTTGTGGGAATCGTCACTGGCCTGGTTCTGGCGTCGGGTCAGCCGTTGATCGTGGCAGCGGCGGCCGGACTCGGCTGCGCTCTGCTGTGCGGACTGGCCAACGGTGCGTTGGTGGCGTACTTCCGCCTGTCGCCCTTCGTCGTCACCCTCGGGATGTTGAGCATCGCGCGGTCGTTGGCCCTCGTGATCTCGAACAACAAGATGATCCACGACTTCGGTCCCGATGAGGAGCTGCTGCTCACCCTTGGCGGCGGGCGCTTCCTCGGAGTCGCGAACCCCGTCTGGCTGCTGATCGTCGCGGCGCTCTGCGCGTCCGGCTGGTTCCGGTACAGCCGTCTGGCGCGGCACGTTCTCGCGGTCGGAGGCAACGAGGACTCGACCCGGCTGGCAGGCGTGCCGGTCGCCCGAGTGAAGCTCACGGTCTACGTCCTCAGCTCCCTCCTCGCCGGCGTGTCGGCGATCCTGATGATCGGCTGGCTGGGGGCAGTGACGAACGCCCTGGGCCAGAACTACGAACTGCGCGTCATCGCCTCGGCGGTGATTGGCGGCGCCAACTTGATGGGCGGGGAAGGCGGCGCTTTCGGCGCCGTAGCGGGCGCGGCGCTGATCGAACTGATCCGCAACAGCCTGCTGCTTCTGGGTGTGGACCCGTACTGGCAGGGAGCCTTCATCGGGGGATCGATCATCGCGGCTATGCTGGTCGAGCGGATCCGGCGTACGGGTCGCACTGGAGACCATTGACCGGTTCGGGGGCTGTGTCGCCGCCGGTTTCTCCACCTGGAACAGAGGAGTGGGTGAGTGTGACGACGGGACGATGGAGCGGTCGCCATGTGCCCCCTTCATGCGCGGCCTCGGTCGCCGCCGCGGTTCTGACGATTTCTCTCGCGGGCTGCGCGCAGGAGGAGACGGGCTACACGTTCGCCCTGGTCCCCAAGGCGATGAACAATCCGTTCTTCGACTTCGCTCGCGACGGCTGCATGCAGGCCGCCGCCGAGCTCGAGGGCGTCGACTGCCTGTACATCGGTCCCAGCGAACACACCGAAGCCGACCAGATCCAGGTGGTCGAGGACCTGATCACGCGGCGGGTGGACGGTCTGGCGGTTTCGCCGTCGAACGCGACGGCGATGGCGCGTGCGCTCGTGCGGGCACACGAGGCCGGCATACCCGTGATCACCTGGGACTCCGATCTGCTGGCAGAGGACGCGGGCCTGCGGTCGACCTACGTCGGCACCGAAAACCGAGCCATGGGTGTCGAGCAGGCCAGGCTGCTGCGGGAACTGAAGCCGGAAGGAGGCAGCCTCTGCATCCAGTCCGGCGGCGCCGCGGCGATGAACCACAACGAAAGGATGCAGGGGCTCCGGGACACGCTGGCCGGAGTCGAGTCCGACGCTCCCCCCGGTGTTCGGCTCGAGGGGGACAACGGGTGGACCGAAGTCGAGGCCTGCCCGCTGTACACGAACGACGACTTCCCTCTGGCGGTGCAGCAGATGGCCGACGTGCTGGCCTCCGAGCCGGACCTGGACGTCTTCTCGATCACGGGCGGTTTCCCGCAGTTCGTCGACCAGGCCTACCGGCAGGCGGTGGAGCCGCACCGGGACCGGATCGAAGCGAAGGACCTCGTGATCATCGGCGCCGACGTTCTGCCGATGCAGTTGGATCTCCTGGCCGAGGGTCTGAGCCACGGACAAGTGGGGCAGAGGCCCTACGCGATGGGGTACCGGTCGATGAAGGTCCTGCTGGAACTCGTGAACGGCGGTTCCGTGGAGGATCCGATCTACACGGGTCTGGACGTCCTGACCAGTTCCGAGGACGTCGAGGCGTTCAGGGCCCGCTAGCGCCCCTCAGGTCGACATCTCGGACCAGATAGCTGCCGCGGCCCGAGGCCTCGTCTCGAATACCGACCGCGACCGCGAATTGGCCCGGCGGCAGGTCCATGTTCACGACGACGGCAGCAGTGGCCGGCTCTGCCTGAAGCTCCGCCTCGGTCAGAGTCAACGTCTTCTGTCGCATCGGCGTTCGGTGGCCGTCTTCGTCCTCCGCCACCAGCAGAATGCGCAACGCTCCGGATGTACCCTCCGGTCCAGGAAGGAAGGTGAGCGCCGAAGCCGGAACCCGGACCTTCACCTGCAGCGTGGTCTGTCCCCCGTCCGCCGTTGGCGACGGCTCGCCGAATGCCACCTCGGCAGCGAGGGGGTTGGTCTGCTCGTCGAGCTTCAGGGCGGCAAAGAGCCGATCCGCGAGCCGCTGGTCCGCCGACTTCAGAACGTAGGAGCGCCGGTAGCGTACGCGCCAGGTCTTTCTCGGCTTCGTCAGCCGGACTTCGATCTGGCGGATAGGATGGCGGCGGTCCGGCGGCGCGCGGTAGCCGAGCGAGTAGTAGGAGCCAAAGTCCGAAGCGATCTCCTCCAGGGCTTCGGCGGGATGAGCCTGATTGAAGACCGCGCGGCCACCCGTCTCGTCCGCCAGCAGGCTGAGCGTTGCCTGGAGGTTGTCGACCCGGAGACGGTCGTTCTCGGTGCTGGGGAGCAGGACGTTGGAGAGTCGGGAGTCGCGGGTGCCGCCGAATCCCTCGATTTCGGCGAGCGGGCCGGCTAAGGTCGGGTCGGTCGAGGAGGAAGCTCGAACCCCGCCGGCGTCCACCGGGTAGATCGTCACGCGGTTGGCGTTGCTGAAGGCGCTGAAGCGGTTGAAGAGTGACGTGTCGTCCCACTCGCGCTCCAGGGCGTCTGTTTCGGACTGCCGGTCGGCGCAGATCTGACCCAGGTAGTGGAAGAGTTCGGCCCCCGGGCGCTGGGGCAGTCCGTCACTGACGTAGACGATGGCCTTGGGACCGGGCAGGCCGCCCAGTGCGGTCGTCAGTTCGGCGAGCGAGGAGACCGACGTCGCGACCCGGGTTTGCATCGCGGCGGCGTACTGGTTGGCGGCGCCCAGGAACGCCCCCCAGGTGTCGACGCAGGGAACGCAGCCGGGATTGAAGGCGCTGGCTGGCGGCTGCACGCACGCTTCATAGGCGGTCCGGATCTCACCCAGTGTGCGGCGGCGGAGCAGCTCGTCGTCGTGGAGGCCGGAACGAGGCTCTTCGCGCAGTTGCTCCAGTGCGCCGAGGAGCCTCCGCGGCTCCTCAGTGAAGGGGACCCGAACGTTCAACTCCGGATCGCCGGTGGCGAGCAGAAAGCGGATTCCTCGTCCCTGATCGCGCCGGGCGCTCAGGAAGGAGGCGAGGTCTTCTTCGATACGAAGCAGGTTGGCGTGGCTCGTACGGTAGCGGTCGACGTAGAGCGCCACCATCAGCGGGGCGTCGGTGTCCGAGACCGATTCCAGTTCACCTCCGTCCGTCCACAGCAAGTCCTCCCGGGCCGCGGCGCTCAGGAAGTTGGTGATCTCGACCGGCACGCCGTCCTCGTAGACCTCAAAGTCGGCCGCGGCCAGGTCGGCAACGGGCTGGCCCCGACGGTTCGTGACGTGCACGTCAATGTTCACGATGTTGACGGTGACCTGCTCCGCGACGGTCGCGGCCGGCACTTCCGGTTCCCCCTGCTCCTGGGCGGGGCACGGAACGGAGAAGGCGCACACTCCGGCGGCGAACGAGGCGGCGGAGATCCGCGCGCACTGTGTGATCAGCGGCACCGATTCACTATACTGCCGCGGTGGTCGATTCTGCCGGGAACGCTTGGTTCCGGGCGTTCCTGGCCGGAGGTGTCCTCGCGACGGGTCTGGTTGTCCTTGCCGCGGCCGCGGAACCCGTAATGGCTCAGGTTTCACGCCCCGAACCCGAGTACGCAGGATCGGACCGGATCGAGGAGTGGTCCGGGCGGCGGATCCTGGTCGTCACCCCCCACCCCGACGACGAGACGTTCACTTCGGGCGGCACGCTGGCGTTGCTGGCGGCCAACGGCAACGACATCCAGGTCGTCGTCTACACGACGGACAACGCCGGCTCCCGGGATCCGGAGATGACGAAGGACCGGCTGAAGGCGATCCGGCGGGCCGAGGAGGAGGAAGCCTGCCGTATTCTGGGTATCCCGAAGAAGAACATCCACTGGCTCGGGCACGACGACGGCATGCTGGAGTACGTCGACCGACGCGCGCTGACGAAGCAGGTCGCGCGCGAGATCAGGCGTTTCAAGCCCCATGCCCTGTTCTCGGTCGACCCCGGATCGCCCTACGAGCAGTACCACAAGTCGGATCACCGCTCGGGCGCGATCATCACCGTCGACGCGATCCGGGCCGCGCGCTGGCGGCTTTACTTCCCGGAACTGGAAGCGGAGGGCTTCGAGGCGTGGAGCGTGCCGCTTGTCTTCTTCTACTACAGCGCGAACCCGAACTACACGGTCGACATCACGGATGTGGCGGAGCAGAAGGCGCGCGCATCGGCGGCCCACATCAGCCAGTTCGGCTCCCTCGTCGATCGTTACGACCCCAGCACCATCGCCGAGCAGAAGAAGGAGGTGGCGGCCCGCCTGCTGGAGCGGGCCGAGCGCGAGAACGGCAGGGTGGTGGAGCGTTTCCGCCGCTCCGAGGCCTATTGAGTGCCGGCGACCGGAACGGATTCGAGCCGCAACCCGGACGCCCCGCAGTCTCCGCCGGCCCTGACGCTGAGCGTGCTGGACCAGTGCCCGATACGGACTGGCGCCACCGCGGGCGATGCCGTCCTGGAGGCGGTGAAGCTGGCGCAGGCCGCGGATCGGCTCGGTTACCGGCGCTACTGGCTGGCTGAGCACCACAATTCGGAGTCCCTTGCCTGCGCCGCACCCGAGGCCCTGATCGGGCAGGTGGCTGCGGCGACGAAACGGATGCGGGTCGGTTCAGGCGGCGTGATGCTGAGCCACTACAGCGCCCTCAAGGTGGCCGAGGTGTTCCGAATGCTCGAGACCCTGTACCCGGGACGCATCGACTTAGGGATCGGTCGCGCCCCGGGCTCGGATCGTCTGACCGCCCGCGTTCTTGCACACGGTCCGGGACGACTGGGAGTCCAGCACTACCCCGAGCAGGTGGCTCACCTGCTCGGCTATCTGGGCCGTGGCCACGAGGACGAGCGCCTGAACGGGATTCGCGCCATGCCCCAGGGCGATACCCAGCCGGAGGTCTGGTTACTCGGCTCCAGCCTCGGTTCCGCCCGGTTCGCTGCCTGGTTCGGCTGCCCCTACAGTTTCGCCCACTTCATTCAACCCCGGGAGGCCGAAGCCGCGCTCGATCTGTATCGCAGCGAGTACCGGCCCTCTGAGCGACACCCTGAGCCACAGGCGAGTGTCGGCATCAGCGCGATCGTCGCGGCAACGGACGAGGAGGCGCGGCGCCAGTCCCTCAGCCGCTTCCTGTGGTGGATCCGGCTGACCCAGGGACGCCCGGGGCCCTTCCCCAGCCTCGAGGAGGCGGAAGAGTACGAGTTCACCGAGCGCGACCTCGTGGTCAAGGAGAAGATGCAGGCCCGCAGCCTGATCGGATCGCCCGATGCGGTGCGGGAGCGGGCGGAGGACCTGGCGGGGCGGCTGGGAGTGGATGAACTGGTCGTGCTGACGATCTGTCCCAGCTTCGATGCCCGGGTCCGTTCATACGAGTTGCTGGCCGGGGCGATCGGGATCGCGTCTTCATCGGTTGACAGCCGCGCCCCTGAAGCCTGAGGATCCACCCGGACAAGCGCTGTTCGAGTCCCTGGAGGTATAGGACGATGACGGTTGTGGATAGACGGATCGAAACGGACGCGGCGGCCGGGGAACGCGGAGGACCGAGGGCGTCGGAGTTGTTTCCGGCTTCGAGCGGCATGGACTTCGCGGTTGCCGATCTGTCTCTGGCCGACGCCGGCCGGCGGCAGATCGAGCTGGCCGAACACGAGATGCCGGGGCTGATGGAGCTTCGCCGACGCTACCGGTCCGAGCAGCCACTCGCCGGTGCCCGAATCACCGGCAGCTTGCACATGACGGTGCAGACGGCGGTATTGATCGAGACCCTGGTCGACCTGGGCGCCGAAGTGCGCTGGGCGTCGTGCAACATCTTCTCGACCCAGGACGAGGCGGCCGCGGCGGTGGTTGTCGGCCGGCCGGAGACGGGCGGCACGGTGGAGGATCCGAAGGGCGTTTCCGTGTTCGCGTGGAAGGGCGAGAGCCTGCCCGAGTACTGGTGGTGCACGCTCCGCGCATTGGACTGGCCGAACGAGAGCGGTCCGACTCTGATCGTCGACGACGGGGGCGATGCCACGCTTCTCATCCATCGAGGCGTGGAGTACGAGCAGCAGAACGCGGTACCCGACTTCGATCCCGACGCGGAACCCGAGGAATGGGGCGTCATTCTCGAGTTGATCCGGCGCGTTCGGACCTGGGACGCGAATTACTTCACCCGCATGGCCGGCGGTCTTCAGGGCATCAGCGAGGAGACGACCACGGGCGTTCACCGTCTGTACGAGCTGGAGGAAGACGGGACGCTCCTGTGCCCGGCGGTCAATGTGAACGACTCGGTCACCAAGTCGAAGTTCGACAACATCTACGGCTGCCGGCACTCCCTGATCGACGGCATCAACCGGGCGACGGACCTGATGATCGGCGGCAAGTCGGCGGTCGTCTGCGGCTACGGCGAGGTCGGCAAGGGGTGCGCCCAGTCGCTTCGCGGCCAGGGCTGCCGGGTGATCGTCACGGAGATCGACCCGATCTGCGCGCTGCAGGCGGCAATGGAAGGCTACGAGGTGGCCCGTCTTGAAGATGTGGTCGAGACGGCCGACATCTTCGTCACCTGTACCGGCAACCGGTCCGTGATCACGGCGGAACTCATGGCCCGGATGAAGGACAAGGCCGTCGTCGGGAACATCGGCCACTTCGACAACGAGATCGACATCGCCGGCCTGAAACGGATCCCGGGCATCCGCGGCCGGAACATCAAGGAGCAGGTGGACGAGTGGATTCTCCCTGATGGTCGCAGCCTGCTGATCCTGGCCGAAGGGCGGCTGCTGAACCTCGGTTGCGCGACCGGGCACCCGAGCTTCGTCATGTCGACGTCGTTCGCCAACCAGGTGCTCGCCCAGATCGACCTGCACCGCGGAGGACCGGAGAGGGAGCGGAAGGTGACCCTGCTGCCGCGACGGCTCGACGAGGAGGTCGCACGCCTGCATCTCGATCACTTGGGCGTTCGCCTGACCGAGTTGACCGAGGAGCAGGCGGAGTACATCGGCGTCGAGAAAGGCGGTCCCTACAAGCGGGACGACTACCGCTACTGAACGTCCGTTGCTCTCGGCCGAGCCGGTCCCAGGTATCGGAGTGCTGCACAAGTCCTTGTTTCTCAGTAAGATACGGCTCCTATGATCAAAACCTGTAGTCGTGCGGACTGGATTCCCGCGCTGCTCTGCGGCGCTCTCATCACACTTGCGGCGCCGGGGCTTCAGGCGGAGGAGCGTTACCACGCCGCGATCGATCCGGACCTGTTTCCGGTGCCGAAGAGCCTCGAAGCGGCCGTGGAGTTCTGGCAGAAGGTCTTCACGACCTACACCAGCGACCAGGTCATCCTTCACGACGAGCGGCACCTCGACGTCATCTACAGCGTGGTCGACATGAGCGACCTGCGCACAGTGGGAGCCTCGGAGCTGGAGATCGACCGCGCCCGGATCAAACGGGTCCGTGGCGAGGTGAGCCGTGTCTCCAAGGCTCTTCGGGATCTCGCGGCGGGACGGCCGGTGACGAACCTCCCGGCCGATCTGCGGTCCATACCGACACAGATGGAGCACGTGGGGGGCGGCAGGTCGAAGTACCGGCGGGCAGCGGGAATGGTCCGCGGCCAGCGGGGCCTGCGGAATCGGTTCGAGGAGGCCATCGAGATCTCGGGCATGTTCATGCCGGGCATCGAGCGGACGCTCGCGGAGTACGGCCTGCCGGCGGAGATCCGCTGTCTCCCGTTCGTCGAGTCGATGTTCAACTACCGGGCCCGGTCGAAGGTCGGAGCCTCCGGAGCCTGGCAGTTCACCGCCTCGACCGGCCGGGCGTTTCTGCAGATGGACGAAGCGGTCGACGCGCGTTCCGACGTGCTGCTGGCTGCCGCAGGGGCAGCTCGGAAGTTGCGGCGGGACTACGAATCGCTGGAGGCCTGGCCGCTCGCCCTGACCGCCTACAACCACGGTGCCGGCGGTATGGCGCGGGCGGTGCGTCGGCTGGGGACGCGAGATATCGGGGTGGTCGTGGAGAAGTACAGGTCGCGGACCTTCGGTTTCGCTTCCCGCAACTTCTACGCCGAGTTCATCGCGGCGGTCATCGCCTTCGTCGAACGCGAGCGTCACTTCCCGAATGTCGAGCCCTTTCCCGAGATCCGGTTCGACGTTGCCCAGCGCGATCGCTACGTCTCGCTGACCGACCTGGCGACGGCGACCGGCGTGGAGATCAATCGCCTGGCGGAACTCAATCCGGCCCTGGACCGCACGGTCCTGGCGGGTTCTCTCCTGGTGCCGCCGCGCTATCCGCTTCGGGTGCCTCATGGCATGGGCGGGGAGTTCGAACGTGCGTACGCGGAGCTGCCCCCGGATCGCAAGCCCGACCGGCAGGCCGCCTTCGGCTACCGGGTCCGGAGTGGCGACACGCTGGGCGGTATCGCGCGCCGATTCGGCTCCAGCGTGGCGGAGCTCCAGCGCGCGAACCGCTTGCCGAGAGCGGACCGTATCTACGTCGGCCAGCGCCTCCGAATTCCGCAGCGCGGCACGGGTCGCTCCGCGCCGCCGCCGGCTCGCCGCGCCGCGCTCGAGCGGTCCGGGGCGCCCGAACCCGAGGCGCCGACGCCACAGGTGACGGACAACGGCGAACAGGCGCCAGCGACCACGGTCCACGTCGTCAGGAGGGGCGAATCGCTGGACCGGATCGCCCGGAAGTACGGCACGACCGTCAAGGTCCTGGCCGCCGCGAACAATCTGCGCCGGCCGGACCTCATTCATGCCGGTCAGCGCCTCGCGATTCCGAGGGAAGGTGGGGAGGTGCTCTACACGGTCCGCCGGGGCGACACCCTGAGTCAGTTGGCGCGCACCTACCGGACTTCGGCCGCCAGGATTCGGCAGGTCAACGGGCTGCGCGGCAGCCTGATCGTCGTCGGGCAGACGCTCCGCATTCCGGCGGGATGATGCCTTCGTCGGCCCGTACCGGATGCGCCGCATCGTCGGCGGCGCTGGCGGTACTTCTTCTCGTCGGGTGCGGTGACGAGCCGCCAGGGCCGGCGGACCTGGTGCTTCTGAGCGGCCGTCTGGTTACCCTGAGCGAGGATTTGGAGCGCGCGCCGGCCGAAGCCGAAGCCCTGGCCGCCACGGATGGCCGCATCGTGTTCGTCGGCGGAAACGACGCGGCCAGCAACTGGATCGGACCGGATACGGAGGTGCTCGACCTGGAAGGCCGTCTGGCGGTACCGGGTCTGATCGAGGGACACGGGCACTTCTGGAGTCTCGGCGAGTCGAAGCTCCAGCTGGCGCTCGAGTCAGCGGCATCCTGGGGCGAGATCGTCGGCCAGGTGGCGGCGGCAGTCGAGGAAAGTCCGCCGGGGACCTGGATTCTTGGACGCGGCTGGCACCAGTCGAAGTGGACGCAGATCCCGGATCCGTCAGTGCAGGGCCTGCCCGTTCACCACGGCCTGAGCGCGGTCTCGCCGGACCATCCGGTCCTGCTGACGCACGCCAGCGGGCACATGGCCTTCGTCAATGCTCGCGCGATGGCACTCGCCGGCATCGACGGAACCACCCCGGACCCGGAGGGAGGCGAGATCGTGCGCGATGCGGCGGGACAGCCGACCGGCGCGCTCCGAGAGACGGCGGAGAACCTGGTGGCGGTCCTGCGCGACCAGACGCTGGAGTGGAACCACGCCCGTCGTGTCGTCAGCATCGCGGCGGAGGAGTGTCTGGCGAAGGGCATCACGAGCTTTCAGGATGCCGGGTCGAGTTTCGGGCTGATCGATGTGTATCGACAGATGGCGGATCAGGGGTTCCTCCGCTTGCGGCTGTGGGTCATGGTCGGGGAGGGCAACGAAGCTCTGGCCGAGTCGCTGAGCCGGTATCGGATGATCGATCGCGGCGACGGTTTCCTGACCGTGCGGGCGATCAAGCGGTCCATCGACGGCGCCCTGGGTTCCCACGGGGCATGGTTGCTGGAGCCCTACGAGGATCTCCCGCAGTCCATCGGCCTGAACACGACGAGCCTCGACGTCATGGAAGAGACTGCCCGGCTGGCCCGGGAGCACGACTTCCAGCTCTGCGTCCACGCGATCGGCGACCGGGCGAACCGCGAGACGCTCGACCTGTTCGAACGGGCCCTTGACGGCGACCGGGGCCAGCGCTGGCGCATCGAGCACGCCCAGCATCTGCACCCCGACGACGTCCCGCGCTTTGCCGAGCTGGGCGTCATCGCCTCGATGCAGGCGGTCCACTGCACGTCGGACGGGCCGTGGGTGCCGGACCGCCTCGGCGATGAGCGCTCCGCGGAGGGCGCCTACGTGTGGCGCAAGCTGATCGACTCCGGAGCCGTCGTGACGAACGGCACGGACGCCCCGGTAGAGGATGTCGATCCGATCGCCTCGTTTCATGCCGCGGTGAGCCGCCGGATGGAGAACGGCGAGGTCTTCCAGGAGCACCAGCGGATGACCCGGGAGGAGGCGCTCCGCTCCTACACGCTCGACGCGGCGTACTCTGCCTTCGAAGAGGACCGGAAGGGAAGCCTGGAAGTCGGGAAGCTCGCGGACGTGACGGTTCTGTCGCGCGATGTGATGACCGTGCCCGAGGAGGAGATTCCCGGTACGGAGGTGCTCTACACGATCGTGGGTGGGCGGGTCGCCTACCGGCATCCTTCGGCACCGACGGCAGGCGACGGATGAGGGCTCGCCCCGGTCGCCCGGCGATTCGCTCCGGGGGAGTGAAGCTGCTGGGTGGCCGCTGGCGCGGTCGCCGCCTCCGAACTCCGCCGGACACCCGTCCGACTCAGGCCCGTGTTCGCGAAGCCCTGTTCTCCCACTGGGGCGATCGCATTCTTCGCTGCCGCTTCCTCGAGCTCTACGCCGGTTCCGGCTGCGTATCGCTCGAGGCACTATCCCGGGGGGCGGCGGAGGCCGTGGCCATCGACTGCGATCGGCGCGCCCTGGAGTGCATGGCGGCGAACCGGGAGCGTCTCGGAGCGGAGGGTCTTTCCATTCGGCGAGCCCGGCTCCCGGAGGGGTTGGACGGCGCCACCGCCAGTGAAGCCGGCTTCGATCTGGCGTTCGTCGACCCGCCGTACGATGCGCGACGGCTCGAGGACCTGCTGGTCGCGGTCGCCGGCTTGATGGCGGGCGGTGGAGAAGTGGTACTGGAGCACTCGAGCCGACGGCACTCGCCGGGCATTGCTGGCTCCCTCCGCCCTACCGGGAGCAGGCGCTACGGCGACAGTGCCTTGACGTTCTACGGATGAGAACCGGGTAACCGGCTGTGGTGCGAAAGGGGGGACTCGAACCCCCACGGTATTGCTACCACAAGATCCTGAATCTTGCGCGTCTACCAATTCCGCCACTTTCGCGGTGGCCGCCGGCCGCAGCGGATTTTAACCGCATCTCGGACTGTTACGCTTACTGCATGAGTAGTTCACTACATTGTCGAGTGCATGCCGGCGGTGGCTCCGCACGGTTCGCGTTCGGCCTGCTGCTCGCTGTGGCGTGCCTGGGCCTTGCCGCCTGCGGCGAGACCGGACCGGACGGGGCGAGCGACGAGGACCGGCAGGCGATCGAGGCCGTTCTCACGGACTACCTGCCGAAGCTCGGCGAGGCTTACGCGAAGGGGGACTTCGATTCACTCGCGTCCGGGGCGGTGCCCAAGGAGATCGAGACGATCAAAAGGCGGGTCTACGAACTGGAAATGGGTGAGAGCCGCACCTTGCGGCCCACGCTCAAGAGCTTCGAGATCGAACGGATCGATGTCTGGCGCTACTCGAACGCGGCCGTGACGACCCTGGAGGTCTGGGACATCCAGTCGCTGGCCAGCGGCACTGAACAGCTCCTTGCCACGGCCACGGATCGCTACCGGGTCCGATACCAGTTCAAGCGCCGGGACGAGGGCTGGATGGTGATCGACCGCCGCATCGAGTACCAGTTCGAGTCCTGACGCGGGTCTCTCGTGCCAGCCGCGATCGCGATCGTCGGTCGCCCCAATGTCGGCAAGTCGACGCTCTTCAACCGGCTGATCGGCCGCCGGCAGGCGATCGTCCACGGAAGCCCCGGCGTGACCCGGGACCGGCTGGTTGGACGCTTCGAGCTCGAGAGCCGCGGCATCGTCGAGTTGATCGACACCGGTGGCCTGGTGCCGGGCGACGACCCGTTCGGCCTGAACGCCCAGGTCGAGTTCGCAATCGAGGAGAGCGACGTGCTGCTGCTGGTCGTCGACGGCAGGGACGGACTGGCCGCGGCCGACGAGCAGGTCATGGAACGCCTGCGCTGCCACGACCGACCCATCATCGTCGTGGTCAACAAGTCGGATACGCGGGCTGCCCAGGAGGGCTACCAGGAGTTCTACGCCCTGGGTGCCGACGGACTCGTTCTGGTCTCCGCGGAACATGGCGCGGGTTTCGGATCGCTGCACGAGGAGGTCGCCGGGCATCTCCCCGATGCGGTTCCAGCGGCGGAACCAGAGGCCCCCGGCGTCGCGGTCGTGGGTCGTCCGAACGTTGGCAAGTCGTCCCTGATCAACCGGCTGCTGGGTACCGAGCGGACGCTCGTATCGCCGACCGCCGGAACGACGAGAGATCCGATCGACAGCTTGCTGCGGCGCACCGAGGGCCCGGACTACCTGCTGGTCGATACCGCCGGAATCCGGCGCCGTTCCCGGATCCAGGACGCCCCGGAGGAACTGGCGGTGATGCTTGCCCAGAGACAGATCCAGCGGGCCGAACTCGTGGTCCTCGTGGTGGACGCAAGCCATGGGATTACCACGGGCGATCTGGCAATCGGCGATGCGGCGTGGCAGGCCGGGCGCTCAACCGTCGTCGCATGCAACAAGTGGGATCTCCTGGACGAAAAGAGCAGGGAACGGCTCGAGGCGGGCTGGGAGCGCGTGGTGGAGGTCTTCGCGAAGCCGGCCCGGGTCAACGTCTCCGCCCTGACCGGACGCGGGGTTGGCGGCATCCTTCCCGCTCTCGACCGGGTCCGGGCACGTCACCGATTTCGCGTGCCCACTTCGGAACTGAACCGCGTGACGCGCCGCATCGTGGACCGTCATCAGCCGCCCGCCGAGCGGGGTAGACCGTGGCGTTTCTTCTACGCTGCTCAGGTGCACGCGACGCCCCCGACGTTCCTGCTCTTCGCCAACCGGCGCCTGAAGCGGGGGGACACCTACCGCAAGTACCTCGAGAACCAGCTTCGGCGAGCATTTGATCTCGAGGGCGTTCCGCTTCGCATCGTGGTCAGGGAACGCCGCGGTGAAGCAGAGCCGGTTCCCGGTTGACCGGTGCGGGGATCTCGACTCAGCCGACCTCCAGCTTTCGTATAGGCTCCAACCGGTCCTTCTGAGTCCAGGGAGCCGGGCGCCGCTCTTCCAGCGGCACCTGTGTGCGTTCGCCGATCAGCCGGGAGGCCGGTCATTCCCCCCAAACAGCAGTACAAGCTCGCCGACGTATGCCGGGTGCTGGATATCCAGCCCTATGTGCTGCGCTACTGGCAGACCGAGTTTCCGGTTCTCTCCTCGAAGAAGGGCGCGGGGGGCCGGCGGGACTATGACGCCGAGGACGTCGAAACGATTCGGCGGATCAAGGAGCTTCTTTACGACGAGGGCTACACGATCGCCAGCGCCAAGAAGAAGCTCGCCTCCGAACTCGAGGAGGGCGGCCTTCGTGGGCGCCCACTGATCGTGACCGAGGCGCCGGCCGAAAACGGCGAAGCGCCTGCCGAACCGGCGCCGGGAGGCGACCCGGAAGCCGAAGAAGCTGAAGAGGTCGCGGGAGAGGGAGCGGAGGCGGCGACAGTGTCCTCTTCGGCCGACATGGAAGTCTCCGACATCGGTGAGATAGGGAACCTCACGCGGCGGGTCGAGAGGCTCGAGGGCGGGGTGGCGGCGCTCGTTGCGCAGGCTCGTCAGCTTGCCGCCGAACTCAAGCCCGAAGTGGGAGTCGAGGACGACTGACCGCCTCGCAAACCCGGGCTGGCGCACGACACCTGTTGCAAGGGGCCGGGAATGGATAGAGAATGCCCCTCGGTCGGGACGTGGCGCAGTCTGGTAGCGTACCTGAATGGGGTTCAGGGGGTCGCGAGTTCGAATCTCGCCGTCCCGACCATCTGACGTATCCCTCGTCGCAGCCGGCCCGCCACCAGTTCCGACATGAAGACCGCTTCCGACGCGGCTGGTGTCCGGTTCGGCCTGGTGGCGGCGCGCTTCAATGGCCTCATCGTCGAGCGCCTGGTCGAGGGCGCCCGCGAGTTCCTGCTTTCGCGTGGGGCCGAGGTTGACGACCTTCTGCTGGTCCGCGTTCCTGGTGCCTGGGAGATACCGGCTGCACTCGACGCCCTCGCCGGCAGCGGAAGGGTGGATGCGCTCGTGGCGCTGGGCGCGGTAATCCGCGGTGAGACGCCGCACTTCGACTACATCTGCAACGAGTGTGCGGCGGGATGCGCCCGAGTCACTGCGCGGACGGGAATCCCGGTCGGGTTCGGCGTCCTCACGTGCGATGATGCCACGCAGGCCGCCGAACGCGCCGGTGGCAAGGTGGGCAACAAGGGTCAGGAGGCCGCCGAAGCGGCGCTCGCGATGGCCAACCTGCTGCGGTCGCTCAAGTCGTGACCAAGGCCGGCACAGCTCCCTCGGCCGAAGCCGAGTTCTCAACCGTCGGTGGCCGCCGGTCCCGACGGACCGGTGGCAAACGCCGCCAGGCCCGGGAGATGGCCCTGCAGATGCTCTATCAACGGGAACTGGGGGATGCGGGGCCAACCCAACTGCTCAGGGCATTCGACCTCCACGCGTTCCGTGCCGAGACCGCGGACGCCGGCTCCAGCCCGCGGGCCTCGGAGCTGGCGCTCGACTATGCCCGCACGCTCGTCGAGGGCAGTCTCGCACACCAGGAGTCGATCGATCGGCTGGTCGCGGACCAGGCGGACAACTGGCGGCTGGAGAGGATGCCGGTGGTTGACCGGAACGTCCTTCGTCTGGCCGTCTACGAGATGCGCTTCCAGCCCGACGTGCCCGCTGTCGTCGTGATCGACGAAGCAATCGAACTGGCCAAGAAGTTCGGCTCCGAGGAGTCCGGGCGCTTCGTCAACGGGATCCTCGACGCATTGCGGACGACTCTGGCCGCGGATTCGAAGCGATAGGGGGCCCTTCTCGGTCCCGAGGCGGAGGGCGAGGCGAACCGGCCGTCGACTGCTACGCTGACAACCATGCCGAGCGCGCGTCCGAGACGGCTCCGGGGGATGTGGGTCCTGGTGGCGGCTCTGCTGCTGGCTGGCTGCGGCTACACGCTCGTCGGGCGAGCTTCCAACATTCCGGAAGACGTGCAACAGGTGTTCCTGCAGCCGTTCGAGAACGAGACAGATCGTGTCGAGGTAGAGCAGTTCCTGACCCAGGCGATCGCGGACGAACTGGTCACCCGGCGCCGGTTCGAGCTCGTTTCCACGGAGGCGGAATCGGACGCCGTCATTCGGGGCGCCGTCACGGCCCTGCGGGTTGCGCCCATCACATTCACCAACGACGGCCGCGCCCAGGAGTACGAACTCACGATCGTCGTCGACGTGTCCTTCAGCCGCAGCGGCACGCCACCGGACGGGGAAGAGGCGGAAGTGATCTGGGCGAACGACCGCTACCAGTTCAAGGAGAGCTACCCGGTCGAGAGCGCCGACAGCGACTTCTTCGACCGCGAGAACATCGCCATCGAGGAGAGCGCCGAGCGGTTCGCCGACACGATGGTCACCGACCTGCTCGAGGGTTTCTGAGAAGGGCTGTTCCGAGAAGCGCTGAACGCGGGCACGAACCCGCTCGGATCACTCCGCGGCCGCTTCCGTCGCGGCGGCTGCCTCGGCGCGGCGATTCACGAGTCGGGTGAGTCTCGACTTCCGGCGGGCCGCCGCGTTCGCGTGGATCACGCCCTTCTGCGCCGTGGCGTCGATCAGGCTCAATGTGCCGGGAAGCAGTTCCCGTGCCTGCTCCACGTCGGTGTCGGCGGCCGTCCGCAGTGCCTTGACCGACGTACGGAGCTTCGACATTGCGGCGCGGTTGCGGTCCCTTCGGACACGGGACTGCCGGATGCGCTTCTCTGCCTGCTTGCTGTTCGCCATATCGTCTTCTCTCGCCTCGACCTGTTCGTGTTCCCGGACGGCTCGCGACCCGGCGCCGCAGTTTACTGCTCGTCGCCCTGGTTGTCGAGTTGCTGGAGCGCCAGGATCGCCTCGTCGGTGTCGGGATACGTGCTCCGAACCCGGTCGAACATCTCGACCGCGAGATCGCGTTCACCCAACTCGTTCAGGGCGACGCCGATCCGGAGCATGGAACTCGCGACCTTGTCGCTTTCCGGGTAGCGCTCCCGGACCAGCCTCAGCTCTTCGATGGCAGCGCGGTACTGCCCCTGGCCCAGGTGAGATTCGCCTAGCCAGTATTGTGCGCTGCCCGCGTCGTCGCCGTCCGGGAACGTGTCGAGGTAGCGCCGGAAGCCCGAAATGGCGCCTTCGTACCTGCCCTCGGAGTAGTCCCGGTACGCGGCGTTGTAGAGCGTCTTCGGCTCGACCGTCTCTGGCGCCGACGCCGCGCGGATGTCCGCCCGCAACTCATCGAGGGCAACAAGGTACTCCTCCTGGCGCTCGAGGCGGCCCTGGATGAGCGCCACGTCGGTACCCGTCTGCTCGAGGCGCTCCATCGAACCGTTGAGGAGCTCGCGTTGCTCCCGGACGAGGGTTCGCAGCGCTTCGAGCTCGGAGATGATCTGCCGCAGGTCCTCCTTCAGATTGGCGTTCGCCGTCAGCTCACGGTCGGCCTGGTCTTCCAGTGCCTGAACGACCGTCGCCAGATCGTCGCGCGTGGGGGTTTGCGATCGGAGATCGTCCAACCGCCGTTCCACCGCTGCGAGGCCCGTCTCCAGTTCCTCCAACTGCGTCGACGAGGAGGCGCAGGCCAGGGTCAGCAAGACCAGGACAGGAAGCGCCGCCACCGGCAGGGTCCGCCACCAACCGGCCGGCTGGCGGCCGGAGCCGGTGGTTCCTTGCCGCCGCATCCTCACAACCGCGGCTACCGGCGAGGCGTCTCGCGGCTTGCGTAGTGCAGCGACCGGGCCTGCGCGTCAGGCGCCGTCCAGGGTCAACTGAAGTCGGTGACCCGGAAGTAGGCGCGACGGTTCAACTGCCAGCAGTCCTCGTTCGACTCCTCGCACTGCGGGCGCTCCTCGCCGTAGCTGATCGTCTTGAGACGATCGCCGGCGATGCCCAGCGACAGGAGGTAGTCCCGCGCGGCGTTGGATCTGCGATCGCCCAAGGCGAGGTTGTAGTCGTTCGTGCCACGCTCGTCGCAGTGGCCCTCGATCGTGATCACGAGGTACTCGCCGTCCTCGCTCTTGAGGAAGTCGGCGTTCTT
Source organism: Acidobacteriota bacterium (assembly GCA_026707545.1). NCBI lineage: Bacteria > Pseudomonadati > Acidobacteriota > Acidobacteriota bacterium. Next base: position 1,242,649 of record JAPOWR010000001.1, read on the forward strand.
GCCGAGTTGGCTGCGCGTCTCGTCGGTCAGCGTCGACTTGTCGAACTCGAAGTAGACGTCACCGAGGAGGCCCTTCTCATGCACCTGCCTGTTGGCCTCGACGATGTCTTCCGACCAGGGCGACACGTACTCGGGGACGACAGGCGGCTCCGGCGGCGGCGGGACCGGCTCCGGCGGTGGAGGTTCCTCGACCGGCGGCGGCGGTGGCGGTGGTGCTGGGGGCTCCGGCTCCGCCTTCTTGCAGGCGCCGACAGCCAGCAACACGAGAGCCGAGAGAATGAATGCGGGGAACCTTGTGGCCGACATACCGGGACTTCTCCTCGAACCTGAAACCTGGGTTTGCTGAGAGTGTTGAAACAGTACCAAAGCGAGGCGGTAGCGGCAACCGCTTCCCGGAGTTGGACTTGGTCGGATCAGTCGAAGTAGTCCGACCAGGAGGGGTGGGAGTTGTTGCCGCGCGTGGTCACCCGGCGGCTGTACCTGCCGTCCTGGCTCATGATGTAGATGTGCCGGCGACCGCCAGGGCGGCGGGAATCGAAGGCGATCCACTCTCCGTTGGGCGAGAATGACGGGTTCTCGTGACTTCCGGGACCTGTTGTCAGGAGTTGATCCTGGCCGGTCACCAGGTCGACGACCGCGATGTCGTGACGGTCCCCGCGCTCGGTGCGGCGGGAGTAGACGAGCCGGCTGCCGTCCGGGTGCCAGGACGCGCCCTCGTTGTAGCGGCCCTCGTACGTCACCCTGTCCAGGTTCGTGCCATCGATGTCCATCACGTAGATCTGGGGAGTGCCGGAGCGCCCCGATGTGAACGCGATCCGCGTGCCGTCAGGCGAGCATTCCGGGTTCGTGTCGATGCGGCTCGACCTGGTGAGCTGGCGGGGAGTTCCGCCTCTTCGTGAGAGGACGAAGAGTTCCATGTTCTGGCGGTTCGTGCGGAGCGGGCGGGCGAAGAGGACGGTGTCGCCGTCCGGGCAGAGGCTGGGCGAGTAGGCGGGCTGCTCTTCGGCGACGATCGGCGTCTTCCTGCCGGTCACGAGGTCGGCCCAGTAGACGCCCGGTCGGCCCTCGAAGAACGAGAGGTAGACCAGCCCGCTGCTGTCCCGCGCCCAGACCGGCGAGAGGCTCGTCGAGACATGTCCGGTGATCCGCCGCTGGGCATGACCGTCGTAGTCCATCAGGAAGATCTCCTTGCTTCCATCGGACTCCCGGTCCGAAACGAACGCGATTGCCGTCAGAGCGATGCCGCGGCGGCCGGTGAAGTAGAGGACGATCTCGTCGGACATCGCGTGGGCGAAGCGCCGGGCGAGGTCGATTCCCCCATTGAAGCGTTTGCCCAGAATGAACTGACCGTTCGCGAGGTCGTACACCCGCCCCTCGAGGATCAGTTCCTCGCCGTTCAGCTTGAACTCGGTGATCAGCGCCACCTCGTTGCCGTAGGCGCGGTACTGCTCGAGGTCCCTGGCCCTGTCGCCGCTGGGACGAACCGCCGCCAGGACTTCCGGGCCCTGGACGTCGAAGAGTTGGGTGAATGCCAGATCCTCCCGGAGGGTCCGTTCCACCTCGCTCATCGCATCGAAGAACTCCGGACCGGCCTCTGGAGGCCGCACGGAGCGGGGTAGCGCCAGATTGAGGCGCAGGGCACCCTCACGGTCGAGGACCACTTCCACGTCGGAAGGCAGTTGCTCGGCCGGAGGCGGGGTCTCCGCCTCCTCCTGCGCGGCGAAGGACAGAGCCGCGAAGAGGATGGCCGCCGCAACGCCAACCCAGGCAGCCTGGGCCGGCCGAACCGGCTCGCTGAGGTGTGGCTTCGTCATCTGATCCTCATCGTCACGCCGAGACTCGGCTTATGGAAGCTGACCGGCAGCGGCGGTACTGGCGAGGCCAGTTCGATCGCCCTCAGGCCGGCGTTGTCGAAACGGGCAACGCCCGAGGACTCGATCAGCTCGAGCTCCGTCACGGTGCCGTCGCTCGCGATGCGGAACCGGACGAGGGCTTCGACGCCCTCGATGGGAGGCCTTGTCCAGCGGGCCCTGATCGCGGCGACGAGCCGGGTCGTGTAGTAGGCGTAGGTGAAGTCCTCGCTGTCGTAGCCGACCACGGGCGTCTCGGCATCGTCGCTTCCGGTCAGCGAGTCGTCCACCGTGCGCGTGCGCTGGAAGGGGCGCTCCAGCTTCGGCCGCGGTTCCGGCTCCGGCTCGGGTGGCGGAGGCGGTGGTTCCGGCTCGGGCTCGGGTTCTTCCGGTTTCTCTTCCGCGAGCACGGGTATGTCCGGCGGCGGCTCCTCGGGCGGTGGTTCCGGTTCGGGTTCCGGCTCCGGCGCGGGCGGCGGCTCCTCCTCCGGTGGCGGCGTCACCGGGATCGGCTTCGGCCGGATCGTCGCCAGTTGCACCAGTTCAACGGTCCTCGGCTCCAGGTAGGTCCGCTCGGCGAACAGGCCGGGCCCGAAGAGGATGGCTCCAAGGACAACGAGATGCAGGGTCAGGGACAGGGCGAGGCAGGGCCGGTTCAGGCCCGCTTCGCGGCGCTCCCGGCGCTCGAGTGCCCGTTCGACTGAAGGCGTGGGGACGTCCTGACTCCGCACCTGGCTGGGGCTCCGTGACGGCGGCCGCTAGGGGCCTTGATCCTCTGGTTGCACGACAAGGGCCACGCGATGAATGTCCGCACGTTCAAGAACGTCAAGAACATGGATGATTCTTCCGTACGGCACTTCGGCATCGCCCTTGACGAACACCGCCTCGTAGTCGCGCAGGTCCAGTTGAGGCAGCAGGCGCTCAACGAGCAGCGGGGTGGCCACCGGTTCGTCCTTGATGTAGACGAGATCGTTCTGCGCCACGGTCAGGATCATCGGGTCCTCGTCGCGAACGGCCAGGGTGGAAGGCGATTCCATCTCCGGCAGGGTCACCTCGACGCCCTGGTGCAGCATGGGCGTCGCGATCATGAAGATGATCAGGAGCACCAGCATGACGTCCACGAGCGGTGTCACGTTGATGTCCGCGAGGACCGAGTCATCGCTGTCGGCGTCCTGGAAAAAGGCCATCTCCGACTCCGGTCAGCCGGTCAACCGAAGTTGCGCTCGGCGAGATTCAGAAACTCGAGCGTGAAGTCGTCCATTTCCGCGCGGAGCTGGCGAAGCCTCGTGGCGAGGTAGTTGTACCCGACCAGCGCTGGGATCGCGGCCACCAGGCCAGCGGCCGTGTTGACCAGCGCTTCGGCGATGCCCGGGGCCACCGCCGTGATGGTCGCCGTACCGGAGGCTCCGATGTCGTTGAAGGCGATCATGATTCCCCAGACCGTGCCGAACAGGCCGATGAAGGGCGCCGCGGCGGCGGTGGTCGCCAACCAGGACGTGTTCCGGGCGAGGACGCGAAGTTCGACGTTGGCGGCCCTGCGGAGGGTCCGCTCGAGCCCCATGAGGGACTGGAGCCTGAAGGTCTCTTCGTCTCCGCGCGGCTCCTTCAGGGCCTTGATCTGGGTATCGATCTCGAGGTAGCCGGCCTGAAACAGTCCGACCAGGGACGATGCGCGGTGGTTGGACGCCGCCTTGCCGATGTCACTGAAGCGTGCGGCCTTGCGGAAGACGCCGAGAAAGCCCTGATTCTGGCGGGAGGTGCGCCGGAAGAGCATCAGGCGTTGCAGCAGCACGTACCAGGAAGACAGCGACATCAGGACCAGGATCCCGAGCACGATCTTTGCCACGGGTCCCGACCGGAGGAAGAAGTGGACAACCGCCGAGTCACCGGTGGCCATCAGGGTAGCGATCGGAATGGCGAACGCAGGCACCGCCTTGAGAAACTATCAGACAGATAGCAAAGGGTCTATGCCTTCGGTTCTTCGGGCGGGTGTCGGACGGTATGCTGCCGCGCCTGCAAACGGGGTACGGGAATTGAGAATCGGCGTCTGCATCAAACAGGTACCGGACACCGATGCCCAACTGCGTGTCGCCGATTCCGGCCTCCACATCGACGACCGCGATGTGAACTGGGTCATCTCGAGCTGCGATCTCTGCGCGCTCGAAGAGGCCCTGCTGCTGATCGAAGCCGCCGAGCAGGCAGGTGGCCAGCGACCTGAACTCGTCGCGTTCAGTCTCGGACCCGCCCGAGTCGAGGAAGCGCTGCGCAAGGCGCTCGCGCTGGGTGCCGACCGGGCCTTGCATCTCGTGGACGACGAGTTCCGGGGTGGCGACGCGCTGGCCGACGGTCGTGCTCTGGCAGCGGCCGTCCGCCGGGAGGAATGCGACCTGGTGATTACCGGCGCGCAGTCGGACGATCTGGGGCAGGCCGCGACCCCGGCCGTTCTCGCACAGGTGCTGGGTCGCCCCTACGCCTGGTTGGTGATGGCCGTCGATCTGGAGAGGGAGAACCGCTCGGTACGGGTCGTCCGGGAACTGGAAGGCGGGATGAACGAAGTCCTCCGCCTCCGGTTGCCGGCAGTGGTCGCCGTGCAGGCGGGGATCAACAAGCCTCGCTTCGCCTCGCTGCGCGGTACGCTGCAGGCCCGCAGGAAGCCGCTGGAACGGCTGAACTGTTCGAACCTCGGCCTCGATCCGGAGCTGGTGGGGAAGGCGGGCGCTGGAATCGAGACGATGGCGATCCGTTTTCCCCCGACGGGTGGCGGCGGACTGCTGATCGACAAGACCTCTCCGGAGGCGGCCGCGGCAGAGCTCCTCGCGCACCTGGAGCGGGACGCGCTGCTGTGAGTGGCCCGGACACGGTGGTCTGGATGGTGAAGAACGCGGGCTCGGAGTCCGGCTCTTGCGACGTTCGCGTCTGTGGACCGGCTCTTGGATCGGACCTGCGGCTCGCCAGGCTGGACGAGGAACTGCTGGGGCCCTATTCGCCGGGGATCTACGCCGAGGCCCTGGGCGCTCTGATCGCGGAGGAGCGGGGCGAGGAACGGAACAGGACGCTCGTCCTCCTGCCGCATACCTACCAGGTCGCCGAGTTCGCACCGCTCCTCGCCATGAGGCTGGACGCCGCCTATGTCCCCTCGATCTGCGGAGCGACACGGGAAGACGAGGACGGTGGCCCGCGTTTTCGCCGCTCGATCCTGCAGGCCAAGCTGCAGGCCGAGGTTCGGCCGAGAGCGCGTACCGTTGTAGCGACCCTGCAGAGTGGCGCCTTCAGCAGCGACGAGCCGCCGGCGCCGCCCCGAAAGGTCGTCGACGTCGGTCCGCCGGCCGACATCGAACGCACGCACGAACGGGAGATTCTGGGCCGCGAGGCGGCGAGCGCCGGAGGCGTCGACCTCGCCGGCGCCGAACGGATCGTGACGGCCGGTCGAGGCGTGGGCGGGGCCGACCAGGTTTCGGTAGCGGCGGACCTGGCCTCTGCGCTCGGCGCTGAGCTCGGCGCCAGCAGACCGGTGGTCGACAACGGCTGGCTGCCGCGCGAACATCAGGTCGGCTCGAGCGGGCACACCGTCACCCCGAACCTCTACGTGGCGCTTGGAGTGTCGGGCTCGATCCAGCACCTGATGGGCATGAGCGGATCAAGGGTCATCGTCGCGGTCAACAAGGATCCCGAGGCGCCGATCTTCAGCGTCGCCCACTACGGCATCGTCGGCGACCTGCACGAAGTCGCGCCGGCGCTGACCCGCCTGCTGAACGAGCGTGCCGCCGCCGGCACGACGTCCTGAATCACCCGCCGGGCCGGGACGATGCCGTCCTACCAGGACTACTTTGTATGGCGCAGCCGCTGCAGTTCGAACAGAGCCAGGGATGCAGCCACCGCTGCGTTGAGAGACTCGACGGCGGGAGCGGTCGGGATCGATAGCAGTGCTTCCGCGCGGTCGAGAACCAGACCGGAGAGACCTTTGCTTTCGCTTCCCACGGCCAGGATCGCATCGGTGGAGATGAGTTCGGCAAGCAGCCGGTGTTCGGAATCGTCGATGCTGAAGAGTAACTTGGTCGGTGGAGGAGTGCCCTTGCTGGTGCGTTGCACTGTCAGGGCAAGCAACGGAACTCCTGGCGGGATCCGGTTGATTGAGACGTCAGTCCACAGGGGCAATCGGAGCAGGCTGCCCGCGGAGGCGCGGAGGGCGCGGGGCTGGCTGGGGCGGGCGGTACCCGGGGCCAGGAGGAGGGAAGCCGCGCCGGCGGCTTCGGTGGAGCGGGCGATGGCCCCCAGGTTGCCGGGGTCCTGGATGCCGTCGAGGTAGAGGTGAAGGCCAGGGGTGAGGACGAGGGTCTCGTCTTCTGCCGAGTGCCAGTTGGGGGGCGGGTCGACGAGTGCGGCGATGCCCTGGGGGGCATCGGTGTCGGCCTGTTCGAGTAACCGGTCGGGATCGATCGGGGTGGCCGCGGTTCCCGAACGGTCTTCGAGCCGGCGGATCAGCTCGACATGGGCCGTACCAAACTCGGGCGTCACCAGAAGGTGGTGGAACTCGAGCCCCGCTTCGGCACCTGCCTCCACGAGGTGCGGGCCCTCGAGCAGGAGCAGGTCGATGCGCCGGCGCGCGTGGGCGTTGCGCAGGCGCCGGATGGTGCGTACCTGGGGATTGTTCCGGCTGCGGATCATCACCGCGATGTTACGCAGTGATTCGAAACAGAGAGTTGACGACACCTGATGCCGATGAGTTGGTATGGTTCGCTGCCGATGCGCACTGGTGCGAGTGGAATACGCCGTCTGTTCACGTCCGAGTCGGTGACCGAGGGTCATCCCGACAAGGTCGCGGATCAGATCTCGGATGCCGTGCTCGATGCGGCGCTCCGGCGCGATCCTGAGGCCCGGGTAGCGTGCGAGACGCTGGTGAGTACGGATCTGGTGCTGCTCGCGGGCGAGATCACGGTTCGTTCCGGCGGCTCCGACATCGACTTCGAGGCGGTGGCCCGGAAGACCATCCGGGACATCGGCTACACGGACGCCGGGGTTGGATTCGCCGCCGACGACTGCGAGGTGCAGGTCCGGCTCGATCCGCAGTCCGAGGACATCGCGCTGGGGGTCAACACCGGCGGCGCGGGCGATCAGGGTCTGATGTTCGGCTATGCGTGCCGGGAGACGCAGGAACTCATGCCCCTGCCCATCGATCTCGCCCATAGCCTGACCCGGCGGTTGGCCGAACTGCGACGCTCGGGCGAGCACGAGTGGCTGAGACCGGACGGAAAATCCCAGGTCACTGTGCAGTACGACCAGAACGGACAGGCCTCCCGCGCGCACACGATCGTCGTATCGACGCAGCATGCGCGAGAGGTTGGGCAGGAGGAGATCAGGCAGGTCGTGCTCGAGCAGGTCGTACGGGTGTGCGTCCCTGACCGCCTGTTGGACGAGGAGACGATCCTCCACGTGAATCCCACAGGTCAGTTCATCGTCGGCGGTCCGCAGGGGGACTGCGGGCTCACGGGCCGCAAGATCATCGTCGACACCTACGGAGGAGTCGGCCACCACGGCGGTGGGGCCTTCTCTGGCAAGGATCCGACGAAGGTGGACCGCTCAGCGAGCTATATGGCGCGCTACATCGCGAAGAACCTCGTTGCCGCCGGCATGGCGGATCGTCTCGAGGTCCAGTTGGCCTACGCGATCGGAGTGGCCGAACCCGTTTCGGTGCATGTCGACTCGTTCGGCACGGCACGGGACGGGCTCTCGGACCGATTCCTCGAGGAACTCGTACGCAGCGAATTCCCACTCCAGCCTCAGGCGATCATCGAGGCGCTCGACCTGCGGAAGCCGCGTTATCTCAAGACGGCGGCCTACGGCCACTTTGGTCGAGCCGAGTTCCCCTGGGAGCGCACCGACCGCGCCGCGACCCTGCGTCGGGCCGTTGCCTAGCAGCTAGGTCCTCACGCCCAGGAACAGGTAGAGCGCGAGCGTCCCGAACAGCGCGTTCGGGCTCCACGCAGCGATCACGGGAGGCAGTGCCTCCGACTGGCCAAGGGTCACGAACACGCTGATCACGGTGTAGTACACGATGCCGAGCATGATCGAGATGCCGATTCCGTAGAGCGCCCCCTGGCGGCCGAGTCGGAAGGCGAAGGGCAACGCGACCAGTCCCATCACCAGGCACACCACGGGCAGCGCGGTCTTGTTGTGGAGTTGCATCTGAAGCTCCGGGACGGAGTTGCCGGCGGCCATCAGATCCTCCACGTACAGTTTGAGTTCGCGGCGGTTCATCTGGTCGGCGTACTTGATCTCGGTGTCGAAGAACTCCGGTTCCTCGGGCAGATCGACCGGTTGAGGGCCTGCGAAGCGGTTGCTGTTGGTGATCGCGAGACCGTCAAAGTCCCGCACCCAGGCATCGACCAGGTGCCAGCCGCCGGGCTCGTCCTGGCCTGGCTGCACGTAGCGGGCCGTCGCGGCGTACAGGCGACCTATCAGGCGGTGCTCGGGGTCGAAGCGGAACACCTGCAGGCGTTGCAGAGTGCGCCTGGCCGCGTCGTAGTGGCGGTAGTTGTAGATGTAGCCGCCACCGGTGTCGTCCTGGGCGTAGCGCCACTGGCGGTCGGCACCGTGGTAGGTCTTGATCGGTCCCGCATGTCCACGAATCCGGTCGTACAATTCGGCGACCTTGGCGTTGGAAGCCGGCAACACCGAGTTCTCGAGGGTCGCGCTGAGCAACGCGATCCCCGCCGCGGCGACCAGGGCCGGCATGGCCAGCCGGAACAGGCTGAAGCCGAGGGCCTTGGCGGCCACGACCTCGTTGCGCTGCGAAAGGAGGCCGAAGGTGACCAGCGTCGTCACGAGGACCAGGATGGGCGCCACGTCGTAGAAGATCTGCAGCGAGAAGTAGGTGTAGTAGACGGCGAAGACGCTCGACGGGACGTCGTGCTCGAACATCTCGTCGATGTGCTGGGTGAAGTCCGACACGATGTAGATGGCGAGGGCCGCGATGACCGCAATCAGGAAGACGCGCAGGAAGACGCCGAAGATGTACCGGTCCATGACGCCCGGGAAGCGCAGGCTCAGGGGCTCGATCCGCAACCGGAGCCGGGGTCGGGTGGGGGAGCTGCCCGCCGCCAGGGACTGGGTCTGGGCCCGTGCGAGACGATCCTCCAGCGCCCGCTTCCGGCGGCCCCTGACCTGTCTCCGCCGACCGAGGTGCAGGATACGCCGCCATAGGTGCTCGCGGAGGTAGCGATCGACCGCGCCGATCATGAGGCTCTTGTCGCGGTTTCTACGCCAGAGGAGAAACGTGCCCAGAACGACCAGGAGGATGTTCGGCGCCCACATCGCCAGCCAGGGAGGGATCTGCCCGTTGACGGCGGCTTCTTCTCCGTTGCCGAGCATGACGTAGTAGAAGAGGAACATCGTCACCGAGATCAGAAAGCCGGAGGACCGCCCGGTGCGGCGGTTCCGGAAGCCGAGGGGTATCCCGTAGAGGCCGAACACGAGGCAGGCCCCCGGAATCGCGAACTTCTTGTGGATCTCGACCAGGGCCTTGTTGCGTTCTTCTTCCGGAAGTCCCGGTTCCGCGGCGCGCTCGACCAACTCCGGGAGGGTGATCGAACGCACGTCCTTCGCAAGCACCAGTCCCTCGCTATGCCGGAACTGGCTGTCCTCGATCGCGATGTTCGCATCGCGCAGACGCTGCAGCCGGTAGGTGCTGGGGTCGTTCGTGTCCACTTCATGCACGTCCGCAACACCGAACATGAGGACCGGTGGTCGACCGTTCCCCGGAGTCACGTCGATGCTCCCCGTCTCGCCAACGATGACCTGCTGCTCGGGGCCTGGAACCGCGTCGGCCAGGAAGACGCCCCGCCAGCCGTCCCCGTTCTGGTGCGACTCAAAGACGTACAGGACACGCCCTTGCAGGCCGTCGTAGAACACGCGGGGCTTGACCTGCTGGTTCACGCTCCGTTGCAGAATCGCCAGCTGCAGTTCGAGCGTGGCCTTGTTGCCCGCCGGCAGAGTTACGGTCATCAGGTAGGTGGTCACCGCTGCCAGTAGCAGACTCATGACCAGGATCGGCCGGTAGATTGAGAACAGGCTGATCCCCGAGGCTCGCATCGCGACTAGTTCGCTGTCCGCGGCCATCCGGCCCACGGCCAGAAGGATCGCGAAGAGGAACGCCATCGGGATCGTCAGGACGATTATCTGCGGCAGGGCGTAGCCGAGGAGCCGCAGCACGACACCGACGTCGACGTCCCTCTCGATGATCAGTTCCGCGAACTGGAAGAGCTTCTGCAGCAGAGCCAGAAAGGTGAAGACGAGGAGGCCCAGGCTGAGGGGCCCGATTGTCTCGCGCAGGATGTAGCGGTCGAGGAGGCGGAACATCGCGGAACTTGCTCCCGCTCTGATTCTGACCGATCGACGGCTCCCGTTCCCGTCAAGCGGGGCGATTGGGCCTCCACAGCAGTTCTCGGTGCGTGCTCACGGGGATCATGGAGTTGACATAATGGACATTATCAGACGCCCGATACCACAAGCGCCAGCGCACCGTCCGTCCAGCTGGGCAATCTCCCCTAGAGAATCGGCGTCCGGTCCCGCTCGCGCCGTAGCGCCGCGAGAACCTGTTCGAGGGCGGCGATCAGATCAGTCTCCTCGACAACGCGCTGGCGGAAGGTCAGGGACACGCTGTAGCGCTCGTCAGGGGCCTGGAAACGGAACACGTGCGGCTTCGGGCCGCGTGCGTCCTCATCCATCGGCTCCGGCGATTCCGTCGGGCGCTCGTCGGGCGGTCCCGCGGTTCGACGCTCGCGCACCTCGTCTCGCACCTGGGCTCGTTTGAGGTCGAACTCGGCGATGCGTTCGAGCATCTCGAGCATCTCGCTTTCGGAGGACAGTCTGAGCACTTCCAGGAGAATCGACTTCCTTGCCGATACGCCCAGCGCGACGGCCCGTTCGCGAACGGTTCGTGGCAGTCGCAGCAAGGCCAGCGACTCGGTCACGCTGACCCGGGAACGGCCGACCGCGGCGGCGATCTGCTCGTGCGTGTAACCGTGCCGCTCAACCAGCGCGTTCAGGCCTTCAGCCTCTTCGAATGGGGTCAAGTCGACTCGCTGGAGATTCTCGACCAGTGCGATTTCGAGGGCCTCGCTGCGCGAGACGTCCATCTCGATCAAGGGGATCTCGCGGATCCCGGCCCGCTGGGCGGCGCGGAAGCGCCTCTCGCCGGAGATGATCCGGTACCTTTGCCGTCCGAAGTCATCGGGGCCTGCCTGCGGAAGCGGCCGCGCCAGGATCGGCTCCAGAACGCCCTTCGTCCGGATCGAGGCAGTCAGCTCCTCCAGACCTTCGAGGCGCCGTCTGGGTTGGTCCGGGTCCGGCTCGATCCGGGATAGAGGAACGATCTTCACGAGGCGCCCCCGGCTACATCAGCTACATCTCGTACTTGCCGAGGGTCTTCGGATCGAGCTCCTCGAGCCATTCCTTCATCTTCTCCTCGTCCATGCCGGCCGTCGGGGCCTCGCTCGCGTCCCCCTTCTTCTTCACCCGCTGCCTGACGCGGGCGAGATCGGCGACCGACTGGCGCACGAAGAGCGGCGCTCCGGCGCGGAGGGCGAGCGCGATGGCGTCACTGGGCCGGGCATCGAGAAGGCGGTGCTCGCCGCTGCGTTCGACGAGCTCGACGACCGCCAGGAACGTGTTGCCCTCGATCGCCCGGACGACGACCTCGATCACTTCCGCGCCGACCAGATCCAGAGCGTTCTTCAACAGGTCGTGGGTCATGGGTCGGCCCGGATCCTTGCCCTCGATGGCGAGTTGAATCGCTCCGGCCTCGAAGATGCCGATCCAGATCGGGACGACGGAACTCTCCTTCGCGTCCTTTTCCTGCAGCCGCAGAATGACGATCGGCTGGTTGGAGTTCGGTTCCATCATCAGGCCGTGAACCTCCGCCGGAATCTTGCGATCCACCGTGTTCTCGCCTGCCCCAGGGTTCCGGCCGCCTCCCGTCGTCATGCCGGGCATCCTACGCCAGACCCATCCACCAACTCGCCGAGCAGCGAGTGGTCGTAGGCCTCGAGAGTCCGAATCCGCGTCAATGCACCGGCCCTGACCGGCTCGCCTTCGACCGGGAAATGGACGATCCGGTGACAGTCGGTTCGTCCGGCCTGATGACCCGGACGCCTGCTCCAGCCGGTGACCAGAAGATCGAACTTCCTTCCGACGAGCTCCTCGTTCAGCTCGCGCTGGATGGCCGACTGGACCGCGAAAACGCGCTGGAGCCGCTCGTCGGCGACTTCCCGGGGAACCTCGTCCGCCGCGGGCAACCGGATGGCGGCGGTATGCGGTCTGGGGCTGTACTTGAAGGCGAACACGGAGGCGAAGCGCACGCTCTCAACCAGGTCCAGGGTACGCCGAAAGTCCTCGTCGGTCTCTCCCGGAAAACCGACGATGAGATCCGTGGACAGCGCCAACCCGTCGCGGGCGGCACGAAGCCGCGCGACCAGACCGAGATACTCCTCCACCCTGTAGCCGCGCCCCATGCGCTTCAAAACGCGGTTCGAGCCTGACTGCACCGGAAGATGCAGGTAAGGCGAAATGTTGGTGTGGCTGGCGACGGCGGCGACCATCTCGTCGGTGAAGTCGCGCGGGTAGGAGGTCACGAACCGCAATCGCTTCAGGCCCGGCAGCACCGCGACCTCGTTCAGCAGGTCGGCGAAGTCCAGACTTCGGCCGCTTCCGAGGGGCCGCGCCGGCTCGCGCCAGTGGTTCACCGTCTGGCCAAGCAGCTCCACCTCGACGAAACCGTAGTCGATCAGGTGCTCGATCTCGCGCAGAATCTCGGCCATCGGCCGACACCTCTCGGGGCCACGAGTGTTCGGCACCACGCAGAACGTGCAGCGCTTGTTGCAACCCTCGATGATCGTGACCATCCCCTTGTGGACCGTGTCCCGGCTGACGGCCTCGAAGTCATACGGCCGCTCCTCGGGAAACCCGACCGCAAGGACGCGCTCACCACGCCGGCTGCGCTCGATCACGGATCCGATCTCGCCGACCCGGCCGGTACCGACAACGAAGTCGATGTCGGGGTTGCGCCTCAGGGCTTCTTCGCCCTCCTGCTGCGCGACGCAACCGCAGAAACCAATCCGGAGCTTCGACCGTTCCCGCTTCAGCAACCGGTACTCCCCCAGCCGGGAGTAGGACTTCTGAGCGGCCTTCTCGCGCACTGAGCAGGAGTTCAGCAGAATCAGATCCGCCTGCTGCAGCTCGCGCGTCGGCAGCAGGCCCTGCTGCATCAACTGGCCCGCCATGCGCTGGCTGTCCAGCTCGTTCATCTGGCAGCCCCAAGTCTCGATGTAGAAGCGCTCCACGGAGCGGAGACTACTACCCGATCCGCACCGGTACGCGGTGGTGCGCAACCGCCGCGCCTGACTCGCCGAGCAGGTCCCCGACCTCTTCGGCCGTCGACGCGGCGACGCAACGGCGCGCGAGTTCCTCCGCGTCGCAGATGTCGAGCGAACGCACGACCTCCTTGACCCTGGGAATGCCCCGGGGACTCATCGAGAGCTGCCTCAGGCCCAGCCCGAGCAGGAGCGGCACGCACTCCGGGCTGGCCGCGATTTCGCCGCACAGCGCCACCGGCACCTGTTGCCTCCGGCCCGCCTCGACGACGAGCTGGATCATTCTCAAGACCGCAGGGTGCAGCGGTTGATAGAGGTCCGCCACATGCTCGTTCGTGCGATCGACGGCCAGCGTGTATTGGATCAGGTCGTTCGTGCCGATGGACAGGAAGTCGACCTCCGCGGCTAGCTGGCGGGCAATCAGCACGGCGGCCGGTACCTCCACCATGGCGCCGAGTTGAACGTGCCGCCGGTGCTGGGCGCCCTCGGCCTCGAGTTCTGCGCAGACGTCGTCGCAGAGACGGCGCAACTCCCGGATCTCCTCGACCGCGGTCACCATCGGTGCCAGGATGCGCAGGTTGCCGAAGGACGCCGCTCGGAACAGTGCGCGCAACTGGGTGCGGAAGACGTCCGCGCGGGCGAGGGTCAACCGAATGCCCCGCTGACCCAGCACCGGGTTCTCCTCGTCCTGGGGTACGAGGCCGCGCGCGACCTTGCCGCCGCCGAGGTCCAGGGTCCGCACCACCACCGGCTGCGGCGCCAGCGCCTTGAGGAGCTGGCGTACAACTCCAACGTGCTCCTCTTCGGAAGGCAACTCGGCGGGAGTCTTGTCGAGGACCAGAAACTCGCTGCGGTAGAGACCGATGCCAGATGCGCCGAAGCGCCGCACGTCGTCCAGCTCCTCCGGTAACTCGACGTTCGCGAGCAGTTCGACCTCCGCTCCGTCGACGGTTCGGGCCGGGAGATCCCGGGCCGCGCTCGACAACGCCTCTTCGCTCTGTCGCCGCCGGCGCTGGAGGTTGCGGTAGCGGTCGAGCGTCTCCGGCGTCGGGTGCAGGGTGAGACGTCCGTCCTCCCCGTCCACGATCACGGGATCATCGTCGGCGACGCGGTTCGTGATGTCGACGATGCCGGTGACCAGGGGCACGTCCAGCGCGCGCGAAACGATGGCGGTGTGCGAGTTTGCGCCTCCGACCTCGATCGCGAATCCAACCGCCCCGCGGCGTCCCAGGCGCAACACTTCGTCTGGAGTCAGCTCGTGGCTGACGACGACGACGCTGTGGTCGAAGTCCTTGCCGATGCCGGGCGAGGACCTCTTCCCCGCCAGCGCCCGCAACAGATAGCGGGTCACGTCGCGAAGATCCTCGCCCCGCTCGCGCAGGTGCTGGCTCTTGACCTGGGCGAACTTCTCTCCCAGGTCGTCAGCCACCGCCTGCACGGCCCACTCCGCATTGACCCGATCGCTGTAAATCGTCTGGTCGATGCGCCGAGCGAACGACGAGTCCCGAAGGATCACGGAGTGGGCATGAAAGATGGACGCCAGATCGGTGCCGAAGGTCTCGGCGATCCGGTTCTCGGTGGCCTCGAGTTCGGCCTCCACGGTGCGGACCGAGGCGCGGAAGCGCTCCACCTCGCGGTCCAGGTCGCTCGTCTGGATCGGTACCCGCAGGACCTCTACACCGTGGCCGCGAAGGCAGACCGCGGGGCCGATAGCCACTCCCGGAGCGGCGGCGGCGCCCTGGAGCGTCTCCTGCGTTTTCGGGCTGTTCGTCTGGCTCATGACTCCTCGCCGAACCGGGACTCGATCAGGTTGCAAACCGCCGCCAGCGCGTCCTGCGCGTCCTCGCCTACGCAGCGAACGGTCAGCCTGGAACCCCGTCCGGCTCCCAGCAGCAGGACGCCCAGGATGCTGCGCGCCTCGGTCTCGCGCCCGGCCACACGCAGCACGACGTCGGATCGGAACTGCTTGGCCGTCTGGACCAGTCTGGCGGCCGCGCGTGCGTGCAGCCCGAGCTCGTTGACCACCTCGACCACTCGCTCCATCACTTTGACTTCCGAACGGTGCCGCTCGCGGCGAGCTGGATGCTCCGACGTCCGTTGCTCCAGATCCAGTCCGCCAGGTCCGGCAGGTCGAGATCCGGCGCTTCGCAGCAGAGGCTCAGCACCATCGGCAGATTGACGCCGGTCACCACGGCGGCGTTGGCCGTTACCGACGCCCGCAACGCGCTGTTGCAAGGTGTGTTTCCGAACATCTCGGTCAGGATCAGAACGCCTGCTCCGTGCTGCTCCTCCAGGAGGCGAATCCTGGCCTCGATGAGGTCGGCCGCCTCCTCCGCGTCGGCGTGCCAGTCCACGCAGAGCACCGAGACCGGCACCGGACAGTTGTCCCGATCCTGGCCGGAGATGGCGCGTGCGGAGTCGAGCAGCCGCTGGGCGAGTTCGCCGTGCGAAACGATGAGCACGGGGACGGCCATCAGGTGCCCGACACCCTCGAACGGTTGCGCTCCACGTCCCGGTGCTGCAAACGGATCTGCCAGGCATCCGCGGCCAGCCGGTCCGCCATGGCCTCCGAGACCGCGACCGATCGGTGCCGCCCGCCAGTACACCCGATGCCGACCGTGAGGTAGCTGCGGTTCTCGTCACGGAATCTCGGCAAGAGATACGAGAGCAGGCTCTCCAGTCGGTCGACCAGTTCGGCGAACGCCTCATGGCCATGCAGAAAACCCTGGACCGCAGGGTCGGTTCCCGGCTTCTCGCGCAGTTCGGAGACGAAGTAGGGGTTCGGCAGGAACCGCACGTCGAACATCAGATCGACGCCCGCGGGAACGCCGAACTTGAACCCGAAACTCACGATGTTCACGGTGAGTCCGCCAGCATCGCTCGAGGCGAACTGGTCGTAGATCGCGGCGCGGAGCTCATGGATCGTCGAGTCGGTCGTGTCGAACACGCGGGCGGCACGCCCCCGCAGTTCGAGCAGCATCTGCCGCTCCCGCCGAATACCGTCGATCACACGCTCCCCTTCGCCGGTCAAAGGATGCCGACGGCGGGTTTCGGAGTACCGCCGGACCAGTACGTCGTCGGAACTGTCGAGGAAGATCAGCACCGGCTCGACCAGGTCCGGATCCGCCTCGTCGAGGAGGCGCGGCAGTTCCTCAGCCAGGCCGGGTGTGCGCAGGTCGGTGACCAGGACGATCGGATCCAGTCCCGGCGCGGCGAGGGCCGGCTCGCGCACGAGGTGCCTCAGCAGGGGCAGCGGCAGATTGTCGATGCAGTGATGGCCGAGGTCCTCGAAGCATCGGGCGACCGTACTCTTGCCCGAACCCGAAAGGCCGGTGATCACGAACAGGCGGACTGGTGACTCAGACACGCCCGTTGGCGCAAAGCAGCTCGTAGATCTCCTGCGGTCTGGACACCCTGCGCAGGCGCTCGCGGCCGCCGTTGCTCACCCATTCGGAAATCGCGGCCAGCGCCTTCAGGTGCCGGCCGGCGCTCTCGCGGGGCGAGAGCAGCACGAAGAAGAACCGGACCGGAAGGCCATCGTCGGCGCCGTAGTCGACGCCGCGCTTCGACACCGCGACCGCCAGCACGATGTCCCGCAGACCAGGGATTCGTCCGTGCGGAATCGCCATGCCGCCACCGACCGCCGTCGACCCCAACTCCTCCCGCTCCCGAAGGGCGGACAGGATCACATCCTGGTCCGAGAGACCGAGAACACGGCAGATCCGCTCGGTGAGGGTCCGCAAGGCGCCGTCGCGGCTTTTCGCCTCGACGTCGGAGAAGATGAGTTGCGGCTTCGCCAGACTTGCCAGATCCATCTCAGGCCCGTTTCAGAAGATCCGTCGACGATCGGTCGAAGACGGAATACCGAGTTCATCCCGGTACTTGGCGACCGTTCGCCGGGCGATGTTAATGCCGTCCTGCTGCAGTTCGCGCGTGAGCGCCGAGTCCGACAAGGGCTTGCGGCTGTCCTCCTCACCGATCAGGTCGCTCAGCATTCGCTTCACGGTCAGCGAGGAGATCTCGCCGCCGCGAAATCGATCGATGCCGCTGTGGAAGAAGAACTTCATCGGGAACAGGCCGCGCGGCGTATGGATGTACTTGTTGGACACCACGCGGCTCACCGTCGACTCGTGCATGCCGATGTCGTCGGCCACGTCGCGCAGCACCATGGGCCGCAACTCGTCGAGACCGTGATCAAAGAACTTCCGCTGCTGCCTCAGAATCGACTCGGCGACCTTGTAGATCGTTCTCTGCCGCTGGTCCAGGCTCTTGATGAGCCACATCGCAGACCGCATCTTGTCCTTGAGGAAGTCCCGGGCCTCCGTCTGGTCGCCGTCCCGCTGCATACGCTGCAACATCCTCCGGTAGGCGCGGCTGATCCGCAGCTTCGGCAGGCCGTCGTCGTTCAACTGGATGGCCCACTCGCCGCCGGTCTTGAGCGCAACGACGTCGGGCTCGACGTACTCGGTACGGTCGTTCGAGAACTGCCGTCCCGGGCGGGTCTCAAGGGCCTTGATCTCCTCCACCGGTGCCTCGAGGTCCGCCAGGGGGACGCGCAAGCGCCTCGCGACGAGCCGGAACTGTCGCCTGGTGAACGGCCCCCAGCATTCGCGGACGATGCGGTACGCCAGGCCGTCCGTGGCCTCCCTTGCCTCGAGTTGCGCCAGAAGACACTCCTGGAGCGTGTGCCAACCAACGCCCGGCGGGTCGAAACCGCGGACCAGTTCCAGGGCCCGCTCCACCCCCTCGAGGCGGTAACCGGGGACCGGGACCAAACGGGGCTCCAGCTCCAGGCGGTAGGCCTCCGCCTCCCCTTCCTTCGCTCCCAGGAGGCGAATCTCCTCGACCGACGCCCGCAGGAATCCGTCCGCGTCCAGATTGCCGATGATCAGCTCGGCGACCTCCCGTAAAGCCGGTGACGTATCGGACATGCGCAACTGCCAGAGCAGATGGTCGTACAGGTCGGGTTCCCGGCTGAGACTGTTCTCGAACGGGGAGATCTCCCGGCTCTCGAAGGTGTTCGCAACCGTCGAATCGGGCCCGAGGTAGTCGTTGAAGTACGCATCGAGGTCGATGTCGTCCATGGCGGGCTCGTCTTCGTCCGCCGGCTCGGGATGGTCGGCCGCCGCCTGTTCCTCGGCACCGTTCATCTTCGCCGCTTCCTCGGCCGTGTCGGCGGGAGCATCGCCATCCGCCCCGGCAGCAGCCTGGACACTGGCTCCCTCCTCGGTGTCCTCCTCCTCTCCCTCATCCTCGAGCACCGGGTTCTCAACGATCTCCTGGTTGAGCACGCCCTCCAACTCCAGGCGGGTCATCTGCAACAGCTTGATCGCCTGCTGCAGCGCCGGCGTCATGACCAGCCGTTGAGCCAGCTTGAGTGAGAGCCTCTGTTGCAGCACCATCGACGGTCCCCCAGCAAGACCAATGCCAAGTTGACGCTATCACCTGGCGACCGCTTCTCTAAAGCGTGAACTCGGCGCCAAGATAGATCTTGCGGACCGTCGGATCGGCCGAGAGTTCGGCCGGCGTCCCCGTACGGAGGATTCTGCCATCGTTGATGATGTACGCGCGGTCCGTGATCTTGAGCGTCTCCCGCACGTTGTGATCCGTGATCAGAACACCGATGCCCATGTCACGAAGCTGCCGGATGATCGCCTGGATGTCGAGTACCGCGATGGGATCGATGCCGGCGAACGGCTCATCGAGGAGGATGAAGCTGGGACTGATCGCAAGCGCGCGGGCAATCTCGAGCCGCCGCCGCTCGCCCCCGGAGAGCTGGTTCCCCCTGGAGCGCCGGACGGCTACAAGGTCGAAATCTCCGATCAACTGGTTGATCCGGCGGCGCTGTTCGGCGCGGCCCAGGCCGATGGTCTCGAACACCGCCCGCAGGTTGCCCTCGACCGACAGCCGCCGAAACACCGACGGTTCCTGAGGTAGATAGCTGATCCCCTGCTGCGCCCGCAGATACATGGGAAGGTCCGTGATGTCCACGTCGTCGAAGAACACGCGGCCGCCATCCGGTCGGGTCAGGCCGACCACCATGTAGAAGGTCGTCGTCTTGCCGGCGCCGTTCGGACCCAGCAGACCGACGACTTCGCCCTGACCAACCTCGATCGACACATCCTGGACGACTGACCGTCCCCGATAGACCTTCCGCACATCCTGCGTCCGGATGCGATGGCTGGAAGCCGGCCGTTCGGTCACGGGTCGCCGGCTCCGGCAGCCGCACTGCCGGACGGCCCCATCTCGTAGCGGCCATCGTCTAGCCAGTAGATCAGGCGCGTTCCTGTCCAGCGGTCCTCGCCCTTGCGGACGACGACGTCGCCGCTGAGCCGGATCACTCGTTCCGCCAGAACGTAGACGACCCGGTCGGCGCCGGCCGAGAGATCCTCGGCGACATCCTCGAGTCGAGCATCCCCCAGGCAGTACAGCGCCCGCGCCTCCACTTCCCCCGAGTCGGCATCCACGGCCGCCGTCTCCACCGTCAACTCGTCGCAACCCAGACGCTGATCTCCCACGGCCGCCGAAGCACCGCCGGTGTAGCGCAACTCGCCGTCGTCCTCCGAGAAACTCAACCGCTCCGAGGCCACACGCCACTCTTCGGCGTCGACGTCGACCTCCGGACGGCCGGCCTCCGTTGGCACGACCACCGGCGCCGCGCGCCAACGCGTCTGAACGCCACCGCTCGCCAGAAGACGTTTGCGGTCCGCGCTGACCCGGAGTTGCGCGGCGACCAGGTGGTACTCCCCGACGAACGCCTCGACATCCCCGCGAAACAGACTCCCGTCCTCCTCGCAAAGAACGGCTTCCTTCGACTTGATCGTGGACGGGCCGTCCGCCGGATCCCCGCCGGCCAGCGGCAACGCGCCTCTTCCGTCTTCGTCGGTCCCACGAAGGGTGATCGTGACGCCCCCACTCGCCTCAGAGCAGGCCGCGGCCTGATCGAACACCACGTGCGGCGCCTCGAGCTCTCCCTCGGCCAGCAGCAGCTTCCCCGGTTGCCCGGAGAACTCGACTCGCCTGGTGGACGGATCGATCGCGGCCCGATCCGCGAGCGCGCGGACGGCCTCCCGACTCGTATCCGTCAGTTCCACGTTGCCTTCGAGATCCAGCGCGATCAGAGCGCCGCCGCTGTCGAAGCGGCCGCTGGCGACGCCGCTCGAGGCCCGCCGCAGCGGCTGGCTTCGCCCTGGAATGTGCTCGTCGAGCACGACCCTCCCTCTTGACTCGAACTCCGCCGGTATCCCGTCGACAAACGTGAAGGCAAGGACCTGGGCGCGAAGACGTTGCCTGGAGCCATCTCCGTAGTCGATGCGCAGCACGCCCGGTCCTCCCCGGTTCGAACCGCTCAGAAGAAGCTGGCTCGGGCGCTGGGCGGGGTCGAAGCCCACATCCAGCGCGTCGCCGATCAGAACCAGCATCGAACTCTCGACGTTCAGCTCGCCGTCGGCCGTCCCTGGTCCACCATTCCCGCCCGGCGCCTGTAGCACGATGTCGCCACGGGCCTCCAGCGCCGCTAACGCATCTCCGGACTCCCCGTCCATGGCGAGCTTCAGAGAGCGCGCGACAAGGTGCAGGTCGCCGAGCCGCGTCGTCGTTCCGCCCCTTGCGGTCAGGATGCCCTCCTCCCACTGATACTCCAGGGAAGGAGCTGCCAACCTCAGGGGCTCTCCCGACTCGCCGAACTCCATCACCGCGTCGCCGGCGGCCCTCATCCGCCCTTCACGCCACCGGTACTCCAGCGTCTCCGCGCTCAGGGACAGCGGCCGCGGCGCCTCGTCGGTCTCGCTGGCCACCGCGGTTCCCGTCACCGTGGCGCCGCCCCTGAAGTTCGCCACCTCCTGACGGAAGTCGAGCCGCAGGCCGTCGCCAACGGCGGTGAGGCCTTCGAACGTGATCCTG
Source organism: Acidobacteriota bacterium (assembly GCA_026707545.1). Taxonomy (NCBI): domain Bacteria; kingdom Pseudomonadati; phylum Acidobacteriota; species Acidobacteriota bacterium. The sequence goes on from JAPOWR010000001.1 coordinate 1,263,767, forward strand.
CTGCCGTCCGCACCCGTAAGGACCATGCCGCCCTCAGCCAGGTCCATCCAGTCCGTAGAGACCCCGAGGCCATCCGTTCCCTCGAGCGACACATCACCCTCCAGATGCGTCGCGTTCGTGACCTCGTTGTACGTCGCTCCATCCGCGTGCAGGCGGTAGTGGTCGTCGCCCCGGGGATAGTCGACGGCTACCTCCTTCAGCACCACATTGCCCTGATCGTCGGAACTCGTCCGGGCACCCCGAATCCGGAACACCTCCACGCCTTCACGCTCAAGCGTCGACTCGAACTGCTCCGCGCTGAGCTGGACCGTCTCGGGGTCCTCCACCGCGACCGCGTCCGGCCCCGTCTCTTCCTCGCCTTCTTCCTCGGCCACGAGAGAAACGCGCTCCTGGCGTTCGCTCAGGAAGATCGTGGCGAGACCGGCGACGCCGGCAATCAGGAGGGTCAGCAGAAGCGTCCTCAAGACCCGCGTGCGGCGTTGCCGACGCCGCCCGAACTGCACGTCCCTCCGGCCGCCGGGACGGTAGACGGACTCCTGACCCGGCGCCTCGTCGCGCCCGGAGGGCGTCTCGGTGCTCACGCGGGGAGTCTACTTGGCTCCACTAGTTCCGTTCCCCTCAAGACGTCTCGCGTCCTCGATCCTGATCACCGGATGACCCGCGTAGGCGTCCCATTCCAGCGCCCCGAGCACTTCGAACTGCCCGTCCAGGTCGGCCAGCCGGTCGCGCCAACTCCAGCCGAGCAAATGCACGGCCCGGCTCGCTTTGTGACTCCCGCTACCCGCTTCCCTGACCCGCAACTTGACGTGGTTCGTGCCGAACTCCCGTACCCGACCGCTGCGCTCGAGCGGGCGGAGCCGGATCAGCGGCCGGCGATTCCCCTCGCCGTGCGGCTCCAACCGTGCGAGCTCGCGGAACAGCCCCGACCCCACCTGTTCCGGTCGGAGATCCAATTCGTATTCACGGCGCCTGACCAGCAGTTCGGATGACCAGTCCGCCGCCCGCTCCATCTCGGCTTTGAGAGCGGGCAGTTCGGACACCTCGACCGACAGGCCGATGGCCTGGGGATGTCCCCCGAACCGCACCATCCGCGCCTGGAACTCACTCATGAAGGAGTGCAGATCGACGCCGGGAATGCTCCGACCGGAGCCCGTGCCCGTTTCCGCCTCGACACCCAGCAGGACGACGGGACGATGGAACTCGCGTGCAAGGCGCCCGGCGGCGATTCCGACCACGCCTCGATGCCAGTTCTCACTCCAGGCCATGAGGATCCCGGGCCTCGCTCCGTCGGTCGAGAACGCCTCGCCGGCCTCCTCCACGACGCGCCGTTCTTCCACCTGCCGCTCCCGGTTCAGAGAATCGAGTTCCCCCGCGAGGCGGTCCGCCTGGGCCGTGTCCCGGGTCAGGAGCAGACGGAGCGCAAGGTCGGCGCTGGCCAGCCGGCCGGCGGCGTTCAGCCGCGGGCCCAGCCGAAACGCGACTTCCGTCGACGACACCGGGCCTTCGATTCGGGCGACCCGCATCAGTGCGCGCAGCCCGGGCGATCGGGACTTCGCCAACGCCTGCAGGCCGAGCGCCGCGATGACCCGATTCTCGCCCACCAGCGGCACCACGTCCGCGATCGTTCCCAGGCACGCGACCCGCAGCAGAGCGGCCAGCGGTTCCTCACGGCCGCTCCGCCGCAGCACAGCCTGCGCCAGTTTGAAGGCCAGGCCAGCGCCGCAGAGATGGCGGAACGGGTAGCTGCACCCGTCCTGGTGCGGGTTGACCTGGATTGCGCCTGACGGAAAGTCGCTCCCCGCGACGTGATGATCGGTCACGACAACGTCCATTCCGTTCCCGATGGCCTCCCGCACCGCCTCGGTCGAGGTTGTGCCGCAGTCCACCGTGACGATCAGGGACGCACCCGCGCGCCGCGCCTTCTCGACCTGAGCGACCTGAAAGCCGTAGCCCTCGGTCAGCCGGTTCGGGAGAATCGGAACGACCTCGGCGTTCAGGGCGCGCAGCACCGCGGTGAGCATCGCGCAGGCGGCCACCCCGTCGACGTCGTAGTCCCCCACAACGGCCACGGTGCCGCCCTCCCGGCACACCGTTACCACCCGTTCCACCGCCTGCTCCATCCCCCGAAGCAGGAAGGGGTCGTGGAAGCCGCGGCGGTGCGGTCGGAGGAAGGTCTCGGCATCCACAGCGGTCTCCACGCCTCTGCGGGCGAGGGGTGCGGCAAGGACCCCGTAGCCTGCTGCCAGCAGCGTTGCAGTGGTGTCGGGCACGGACTTCTCGATCCACTCCGCCGGCGGGTCGCGCTGGCCCCTGCCCTGCTCCGCCATCGTCACATGAGGTCCTGCGGGTCAACGTCGACGCTCACATCCACGGACGGTGCCGGCACCAGCTCACGGGCCAGCTGCCTGACGTCGGCGCCGCTTCTGGAGCGCATCAGCAGTTGGAAACGCCATCTGCCCTTGAGGCGCTCGAGCGGTGCCGGCGCGGGACCGGAGAAACGCACGCCTGCGGCCGCTCTGTTCGTCCGCGCGGCCTTCGCCAGTTCACTGATTCGCCGCCAGCCGCGTTCACGATCCCGGTCCCGGACCACGATCTGGATCATGCGAGTGAACGGGGGGTAGTGGAACACCCGACGGAACCGCATTTCCTGGCTTGCGAAGGCCTCGTCATCCCCCTTCAGCAACGCCTGGATCGCGTAGTGGTCCGGATAGTACGTCTGGATGACGAATCGCCCGGGCCGATCGCCTCGGCCAGCCCGCCCGGCGAGTTGGGTCAAGAGCGCATAGCCGCGTTCGGCGGCCCGGAAGTCCGGGAATCCGAGATAGGAGTCCGCCGCGAGCACCGCCGCCAGGGCGACGTCGGGGAAGTGGTGGCCCTTCGACACCATCTGGGTGCCGATCAGGATCTGTGTCTTGCCACGGCGAAACCTCTCCAGAACCGCCGCAGGGCCACCGACGCGGCGGGTCGCGTCCCGGTCCAGTACGTCCACTGCGGCGCCCGGAAAGCGCGCCCGCACCTCCTCCTCCACCCTCTCCGTTCCGGCGCCGATCGGCTGCAGTGCGTCCTCTCCGCATGCCGGACACCGCGGCGGCGCTTCCTCACGGGCCCCGCAGTAGTGGCAGATCAGTCTTGCTTCCCGACGGTGGAAGCTCTTGGGCAGTCCGCAATCCTCGCAGGGCATGTTCTCTCCGCAGGCCCGGCACAGCAACTGGGGGGAGTAACCTCGCCGGTTTCGCAGCAGGATCACCTGCTCTCGCCGTCTCAGGCTACGCGTGATCTCGTCGATCAGGGAAGCGGAGAAGGTCACGTCTCCCGGCCTTCGGAGGCCCGGGGCCTCCTCGCGAAGGTCGACCAGGATCGGTTCGGGAAGCGAGCCGGATCCCACCCTGGTCGTAAGCCGGACCTGGCGATAGCGACCGCGTTGGACGTTCAGCCGCGTTTCCAGACTTGGCGTGGCCGAGACCAGTACAGCCGTTGCCGAGTTCGAGTGGGCCCGTACCAGCGCCAGATCCCGTCCGCTGTAGCGCGGACGCGTGTCCTGTTTGTAGGCCGCGTCCTGCTCCTCGTCGACGACGATCAGGCCCAGATCCTGGACGGGAGCGAAGACGGCCGAGCGAGGTCCTACAACGACCCGGCACGCGCCGTTCCGGATCCGCTCCCACTCCTGGCGCCTCTCCGACGTACCCAGATTCGAGTGCAAGAGGGCGACCAGGTCGCCGAACCGCTGCCGGAGTGTTCGCGCCAGCGCCGGAACCAGGGCGATCTCCGGGACCAGAACGATGACGGAGCGGTTCTCCTCCACTGCCGCCCCGGCCGCCCTAAGGTAGACCTCGGTCTTTCCCGACCCGGTCAGTCCACCCAGGAAGCATGGCCGGAACTGCCCACTCCGAACCGCTGCCACGAGTTGCCCAGCGGCTGAAGTCTGGTCCGCACGCAGTTCGATCCGCGGCGCCGCGCTCTCGCCGGCGAGACGATGGCGCGCCAGGTCCATCGTCTCGATCTGCGTGAAGGAGCGGAGAACGCCAAGTCGTACCAGGCGGCGCACGACCGCAGCCGATGCCCCGGTCCGGGTCCGCAACTCCTCCACCGTGGCCGGCCGGCCCAACTCGGCCAGATACTCCACGACGAGCCGCCCGACCGGCGACCTCCCGCACGCCTGAACCTGGGCCTTGACGTCACCGGCGGGTAGCTCGACGGCCGATCGGTAGCGGGCGCTCCGGCTGCCCGGTTCGACCAGCCGGATCCGGCCGCTCTGCCGCCAGCTCTCGATCCGGTCAAACAGCGCCGCCTCCCCCAGTTCCTCCCAGATCGCGGCGAGGGAAAGCCGGCCCCGATCCAGAAGCAGCCGTTGCAGTGCCTTGCTCATCGGATCGCGGCAATCGTGGAGCGCGCCACGGTTCGTCAGTTCCGCGCGCGCATCGCCCCAGCCAGGGAGCCGGGCAGGGACCATGTTCTTCAGGACTTCGCCGATCGGCGCGGCGTAGTACGAGGAAGCGAAGCGGGCGATTTCCATCAGGTCTTCGGGCAGAAGCGGTTCGAGGTCCAGAACGGATTCGATCGGGCGCAGCTGGCTCTCGATATCCGTCGGCGGGCTCCCGGGAAGGCCAACGACCCAGCCCGTCAGGCGGCGACGACCTACCGGGACCCGTGCCCGGACGCCAAGGCGGATCAGGCTGCTCCAGCGCCTGGGTACCCTGTAAGTCAGTGGATCCGGCAGCGGCAGCGGAACCGCGACTTCGGCGTACTCGCCCGCGGCGACTCCACTAGCCAGCCTGGCCCCCCGCGGCACAGTTGCCGCAGACGCCGGCGGTCAACTGAGCTTCGGGCACGTGAACGCCGCATCGCCGGCACCGAAGAAGCGCACCCGCACGTTCCGGCCCGCCTGCCCCCCCGGCGCCCCGTCCCGCGGCTCCGGCAGAGGCGCTACCTGGCCCGCCACCCGGACTCCACGCGCTTCCAGTTCTGCTCCGGCGTGGACCACCCGTAGCGGAACGTTGCAGTACCTGGAGCAGCCGCAGAAACGAGCGAGCTTCAGCGGCTCGCGGCGATCGCAACACACCGCGCACCATTCGTGAGATCCAGATCCATGCCAGCAACAGGGCGATCAGGATGACGAGGAGCCGTGTCACGACGACGGCAGCCTATCCCGCCCCGGCTCCGCGGCTCGCCCCGGGCTGACGTGGGCCGCTGTCAGCTGCGGTCGCGGCCGCGCGGCCTCAACTGGCCTTCGCCTTGGAGATCTTCTCGAGACTGCCGGTGAGCGCCTTCTCGACCAGCACTTCCGCTTCCTCTTCGCCGATCTCCCGGACGTGCAGAACCTCGCTGACGATGAAGTACTTCGCCTTCTCGTACATCTTCTTCTCGCGGAACGACAGACTCTTCTTCTGACTCACGAGGCGCAGGTTCTTGAGAACCTGGGCAGCGTCGGTCAGGGAACCGGTCCGCATCTTGTCGAGGTTCTGCTTGTACCGGCCCTTCCAGTCCTTGTAGACGTCGATGTTGCCGTCCTCGATCAACCGCAGCAAGTCCTTGATCTCCCGCACCTTGGCCAGACGCCGCAGGCCCACGCGATCGAGGTTCTCCTCGGGCACCATGACCTTGGAGTCGTTCCCCAGCACCCTCAGGTGGTAGTACGTCTGCTTCTCGCCGCCGTCCGGGGCGCTCAGAGCGATGCGCTCCACCACACTCACGCCATGGTTCGGATACACGACCTTCTCACCGACTCGGAACACTCTGCACCCCCTACAAACCCGCGACAGTCGCCTGCCCCGGTAAACGTCGCCGGAACCCTGAATGCAGTTCCGAGATCGGCCGCCGATGGCTCTTCTGGATGTGTTCTAACTTACGGATAGCCACGCACTTAACGGGCGCGGATTGTAGCCGACAGGACCTTGATCGTCAAGGCTGTTTCCGCCCCATTTGTGCCTCGTGCGACCGGATCCACTCTAAGTCATTGAAAGCGCGGGCTTTGCGGCTCCGCCACTGGAACATGCTCGGTGGCAGTGCTACTCTGCCGCCCCGTCGCCCGAGCACGCCCGAGGCGTGCGATTCTTGTGCCGGAGTGGCGGAATGGCAGACGCAGGGGACTCAAAATCCCCCGCCCTCACTGGGCGTGTGGGTTCGACTCCCACCTCCGGCACCACGTTGGCCACCTGAAGGGTCCCCTGCGGGGACTCCAGCAACCCTGCGCCCTGACTGGGCGTGTGGGTTCGACTCCCACCTCCGGCACCACGTTGGCCACCTGAAGGGTCCCCTGCGGGGACTCCAGCAACCCTGCGCCCTGACTGGGCGTGTGGGTTCGACTCCCACCTCCGGCACCACGTTGGCCACCTGAAGGGTCCCCTGCGGGGACTCCAGCAACCCTGCGCCCTGACTGGGCGTGTGGGTTCGACTCCCACCTCCGGCACCACCCTCCGGCGGCGCCGCCCGGCAACTGTCGGCTTCGGCGTCGTCGACGAGTTCGATGCCCTTCTGGTCCAGCAGCATGCCGATGGCCCTGAAGTAGGCCAGCAGGGCCCGCCTGTAGCCGGTGATTGCTTCGACCTCACGACTTCGCGCCGCGGTCAGGTCCTCCTGGATCTCGAGCACCTGGAAGCTCGTCCAGAGTCCGTTCTCGTATCGCTTCTGGGCCGCGTCGAGGTTCTTCTCGGCGAGTTCCCGCGATACCCGGGCGGAGTCGATCTGCTTGCCCGCGGTCTCCACGCCGCGGGCGGCCGTGCGAACCTCGGTGCGGATCGTGAGCATCAGGTCCTGGAGTTCGAGGCGCCCCTGGTCCAGCGCGAGTTCCGCGATCCGGCTCTGGGCCTTGGCCGACCGGTTCTGCAGCGGCTTCGTCAGGTTCAGGCCGACGTTCCAGCCCTCGAAGACCTGTCCCAGGATGCCGTCGTAGAACTGACCCAGGGTCGAAAGGTAGTCGAGCGAGTCGACCCTGACGTACTCCTCCGGGCATGGCTCGAACAGATCCGCGATGCTGGGAGGACCCGGCCGATCGCAGGTCACCCGTTCACCGCCGAGCGCGTTCCGGCCGTAGCTCACGCTCAGGTTGAGATCGGGCCGGCGCTGGTTTCTCAGGAAGTCCGAGTCGATCACCAGGGACGCGATCTGAAGCTCCTGCCGCTCGATCTCGGCACGCCGCTCGAGAGCCCAGTTCAGGGAAGCCTCCAGGTCGATGACGACCCGAGAAATCTCCGGCGAGGTCGTCGGCACGATCTCCAGATTCCAGAACGATGTCTCGTCCAGATTCAGAAGCCGCCTGAGCTCGTCCGCGGCATCTTCGATCTGCGCCTGCACCCGGATGATCTCCTCCTCCCGGGTGGCGATCCCGGCTTCGCTCTGCACGAGTTCGAGCGGCGCCAGGGTTCCCACCTCGATCTGGATCCGGTTCATCTCGTGGAGCTCCTCGGCCAGGGCCAGACTCTCCTCGGCCACCTTGAGCTGCTCCAGGCCCTCGACCAGAGCCCAGTAGCCGTTGGCCACCGTCTGCACCGTGTCGACCACCTGCACCTCCAGATCCTCCAGGCTGATGTCGCTGTTCAGCCGCGCCACCGCGAGATTGCGCTCCGTGATCCTCTTGCCCCGGTTCCGGAGCAGAGGCTGGTTGAAGGCGACCGTCAGGCTGGACCGCAGGCTCGGGTTGATGTCGGAAAAGCGGGAGTTCGACGTGGAGCGGCTGTTGTCGAAGTTGATCGAGAAGTCGCCACCGGACGAGATCGGCTGGCGCAGTTCCACGTTTGCAACGATCGTCTCGTTCTCCGTGACCGCCGCGCCGTCGAGCTGGGAGACCGACGGCCTGCTGTCGCTGTTCACGCTCGTGTTGACCCCGAGCACCAGGTCGTAGATGCCGAACTCCTGGTCGATCCGGAACAGGGACTGGGACCGCTGATACCGCTGCACCAGCAGACCGAGGTTGTTCCTGAGTGCGATCGCGATCGCCTCGTCCAGGTCCAGGAGGAGCTGCTCGTCCGCGATGTCGAAGTCGGGCACGACCGGCTCGGTGATCCATGTCGAGCCCACCCGCACCTGTGCCTTCGCCGGGGAGGTCGAGACCGCCGGCAGGAGGAGCACGGCGCAGACTGCGGCGATCATCGCCGCCGGCTTTCGGACTCTCGGAGCTGGGAGCAGTTTCATCGACTACGTTCCTTCCTTCGACCGCGCCCGGCCGGGATGGCCGCTACGCCTCGTGTCTTCCTCTTTGACGCGAGAGGCGCGAGGTTGTTTCACCTGACCCCATGCACCAAACACCTCAGGCCACCGCAGTTCAAGCCGCGCGATCCCGGCCTGTCGGGTCGGAATCGGCCCCACCCTATCCCGTGCCGGAAGGACCATTGAGCAGATCGTGGGCAACGGCTCGCGCCTCCTCCAGGCCCGGTGTCAGACGGTCCTCCGGGATGCCTCGAAGGATGTCGAGCGTGTGGAGTGTCCTGGCGACCGAGCCGGACAAACCGGCGACCACTACTTCCGTTCGCTCCGCCGAGGCCACTTCGAACAGGCGCCGGATCAGCATGGCCGCGCTGTCGTCGAGATGCACGGCTTCCGAAAAGTCGAAGATGACGACTTCGTGGTCCTTGATGTCTCCACCGATCACACCCACCAGCTTGTTCGAGGAGGCCACGGTGAGCGTTCCCTTGAGCGCGACGAGGCCGACGCGTGCCGAGTACCGATCCGCCGCTGGTGGTCCGTGCTCCTCGGCGAAGAATGTGCGGTCGAGCAGCGGAACGGAAACGACGCTGTCCAGTTCGAGACGCTCCAGCCGCCGGGCATGCGCCATACCGGCCGCGATCAGGCCGACCGCAACCGCCGTCACCAGATCGACCAGCACCGTCAGTCCCAACGTCAGGAGCATGACGAACAGGTGTTCGCGGCGAATCCGGTGGACGCGGGCGACGAGCGGCCAGTCGATGATGTCCCAGCCAACCTTCATCATGATGGCGGCCAGCACCGCGTGTGGAACCGGTTCCACGACCGGTCCGAGGCCCACCGCGAGCAGCAGCAGGAACGTCGCACGCAACGCCCCGGACACCGGCGTCGATCCGCCTGCCCGGATGTTGACCACCGTACCCATCGTGGCGCCGGCGCCCGGCAGGCCGCCCAGCATTCCCGAGACCATGTTGCCGATGCCCTGCCCCACCAACTCGCGATTCGGATTGTGACGGGTGCCGGTCAGCGAGTCCGCCACGAGCGACGTCAGCAGACTGTCGACGGAGCCCAGGAGCGCGAGAATCAGCGCGGGCTGCAGCGCCTGGACCAGGAAACCCGCGGCCGGAATCCCGATCTTCAGGGATGGAAGCCCCGCCGGCACATCGCCAAGGACCGGCGCGCCACCCAGCCAGAACACACCCAGGAGCGTGCCCACGATCAGCGCGAGCAACGGTCCGGGCAGGTACTTCGCCAGCCGCTTCGGCCAGAGCACGCCGACGGCCAGGGTAAGTAGTCCCACCGCCAGCGCGTTCAGGTTCACCGCCCCCACCGCTTCCGGGATGGCCCGGATCGCACCCGTCGGCCCCCCGGGCGCCGGTGACGAGCCGAGGATCGGCAGAATCTGGATCAGGATGACGATGATCCCGATGCCCGACATGAAGCCGGACACGACGACATAGGGCGTGTAGATCACGTAGCGACCGATCTTCGCCAGTCCGAGGAGCAACTGGAGCAGGCCCCCGAGGACGACGACGGTCAACGCCTCGGTCAGATTCGACGCGTGGGTCGTGATGATCACCGTCATCGCGACGGTCATCGGCGCCGTCGGGCCGGAGATCTGGGACCGCGTTCCGCCAAACACCGCGGCAAAGAAGCCGACGGCGATCGCCCCGTGCAGACCCGCCACCGCTCCCATCCCCGACGCGACCCCCAGGGCCAGTGCCACAGGCAGCGCGACGACCGTCGAGGTCAGCGCGCCGAACAGATCTCCGCGGAAGGTCTGGATGTCGTAACGCACGTACTGCCGCTAGGAGCTTGCGCCGCAGAACGCAGCGTAGCAAGCGCTGCGGCGCGAGGTCGTTGTGAGGTGGGGGCTGGGGCCAAACACGGAGTCTGCCATGAGGCTCGGCGGCGCCAAGCCGCAAGGACGCTTTCAGACTGGAGTCACATGGCCCCTGGGGCGCAGTGACCCTTGGACGGAGTCTGCGACGGGTTTGGCGGCTCTAGCGACTGCCTTGCCGGGACGACCTGTCTTCCACGATCGGCTCCTCTTCTTGCCCTCGCGGGCGCGGAATTCCGGGGCGCTCTGCGCGTCGAAACGCCATGCTACATTCCCGGCTCGATGAACGCTCTCGAAGGGCTTCCGGCTCCCCGCCGCGGCAAGGTCCGCGACATCTACGACCTGGGCGACCTGTTGCTGCTCGTGGCCAGCGACCGCGTGTCCGCCTACGACTTCGTGCTCTCGCCGGAGATTCCGGACAAGGGCAAGGTGCTCAACCAGTTGACGAACTTCTGGTTCGATCGGCTGGGCGACACGATTCCCAATCATCTGGTCGAGGTCGACGTAGGCCGCTATCCGGCCGATCTGCGGCGGTACGCGGACCGCCTTGAAGGGCGCTCCGTGCTCGTACGCAAGGCGGAAGTGGTTCCCTACGAGTGCGTAGCGCGCGGCTATCTTGCGGGGAGCGCCTTCAAGGAGTACCAGGAGACCGGCCGGGCCTGTGGCCACGACCTGCCGGCGGGCATGCGACGGGCGGAGGAGCTGGACCAGCCGATCTTCACGCCGGCCACCAAGGCGGAAGAAGGGCACGACGAGAACATCGACTACGACACCCTGGTCGACGGCGTAGGCGCCGAGATGGCGGCGACGCTCCGCCGGATCACCCTCGAGCTGTTCAGCCGCGGCCGCGAACTTGCAGCGCAGCGCGGCATCATCCTGGCGGACACGAAGTTCGAGTTCGGACTCGTCGACGGGCAACTGCTGCTGATCGACGAGGTTCTGACGCCGGACTCGTCGCGCTACTGGGACGCCGCGGCCTGGTCGCCGGGCACCGAGCCGGTGTCCTACGACAAGCAGCCGGTCCGCGACTGGGTCGCCGGAACGGGCTGGGACAAGGCCTCCCCGCCGCCGGAACTGACTCCCGAGGTCGTCCGGGAGACCCGGGAGCGCTATCTCGACGCGTTCCGGCGGATCACCGGCCGCGACCCCCTTCTCTAGGGCGCCCAGGGTCGAGGACCTTCCGCGGCAGCCGGCGCTCGAAGCCGCACCAGACTTCGTACGCCGCGACACCAGCGCGAGCGGCGAGTTCGGCGACCTCGATCCGCTCGTCTCCCTGGGAGCCGAGCAGGACGCACTCGTCTCCCACCATGACTCCTGGAACGCCGGTGACGTCGACGGTCAGAGAGTCCATGCTGACCTGACCCGCGAGCGGGCAGCGAACACCGCTCACGAGCACGTCGCCAGCGCCGAGCGCGGTGCTGAATCCGTCGCCGTAGCCAACCGGCACCAGGCCGATCGTCGCGTCACGCGGCGCTTTCCAGGTGCGGCGATAGCCGACGCCGGTACCGGCCGGGACCTGGCGAAGATCGAGGATGGGCGCCACGACACGCATCACCGGGCGCAGCCCGGACGCCGGCGAGGGATCGGCGGCCGAGGCCAGATCGAGGCCGTAGAGCGCCCCACCCACACGCACCGCGTCCCAGCGCGCGGAAACCCGTCTGAGTGCGCCGGCAGAGTTCGAGAGATGAAGGGATACGTTCTCGCGCTCCTCCGGGCCCAAAGCCTCGACAGCCGCTGCAAACCGCTGCTCCTGGAGAGCCGTGAAGCCGCTTTTCGGCAGCTCCGATTCCGCCAGGTGGGACATCAAGCCGGCCAGTCGCAGTTCTGGCGCCGACCGAACCTCCTGGAGCACGAGCGGCCACTCATCGAGCGGCACGCCATAGCGGCTCATGCCCGTGTCCAACTCGACGACGACACCGAGTGGCGTGGCGCTGCCGGACGACCGCCGGCGCCAGGCCGACCAGTCGGCGATCTGCTCTCGACGCGTGAGTACCGGCGTCGCGTTCCACTCGACGGCGCGGGCGAGTTCCTCGATCGACGCTGGTCCACCCAGGAGCAGCAGCGGACTCCTTACGCCGGATCGCCTCAGTTCCCCGACCTCGCTGACGCGAGAAACGGCCAACCCATCGATGCCCAACCGCTCCAACTCGAAGCTCACAGCCACCGCTCCGTGACCGTAGGCGTCCGCCTTGACCACACCGAAGACTCCGGTCCCGCCAACGGCCCGCCGAATCAGTCGCAGATTGCCGGCCAGCGCGCCGAGGTCGATTTCGACCCGGGCGCGAGCGTCCGCGGTCAGGGCGGCCCCTCGGGCGGCGTGTGATGGCTGTCGTAGTTGCGAAACGTCGTCGTGTCGCCGATGAAGACCAGATCTATGCTCCCCGTTTCCCCGTTCCGGTGCTTGGCGATGATCAACTGCGCCATGCCCTGCACATCGGGATCGTCCCGCTCGTACATCTCTTCCCGGTAGACGAAGACGACGATGTCGGCGTCCTGCTCGATGTTGCCCGACTCCCGGAGATCCGCGAGCTGGGGCCGGTGGTCCTTGCCCCGGCGCTCCGGAAGCCGCGAGAGCTGGGACAGCGCCACGACCGGCACATCCAGCTCCTTGGCCAGTTGTTTCAGGCCGCGTGTGATCGCTCCGATCTCCAGGTTCCGGTTCTCGTACCTGCCCCCGGCGTTCATCAACTGGAGGTAGTCCACGACCAGCAGTGCGAGGCCGTGCTGCGCCTTCAGCCTGCGCGCCTTGGAGGCGACCTCGAGTAGCGATGGATTGGCGGAATCGTCGATGAACAGACTCGAGTCCCGGCCGGCCTCCACCGCCTCGTGCAGGCGGCTCCAGTCGCGCGCGCCGAGCCGACCGCCGCGCAACCTGTGGAAGGGGATGTCGGTCGTGGAGCACAGCACCCGCATGGCGATCTCCTGCTCGTTCATCTCGAGCGAGAAGAAGCCGGCTCCCTTCTTTTCCTCGTGCGCAACGTGTGTGGCGATGTTGAGGGCCAGGCTCGTCTTCCCCATCCCCGGCCGGCCGGCGATGATGATCAGGTTGCCCGGCTGGAGACCGTGCGTCAGCCGGTCGAAGTCGACGAATCCCGTACGCAACCCGGGAAAGTCGTTCGACGAGCGCTGTTCAAGCCGCTCCACCGTCTCGCGGACCACCTGGTCGAATGGCGCGAAGGTGCGCGATACCGCCTCCTCGCTCAGCTCCATCACGGCCTGCTCTGCACGGCCGAGGGCATCCTTCGCCTCGAGACCGCCGTCGAGCGCCGTTCGGTAGATCGTCGTACAGGCGTCGATCAGTCGCCTGCGCAGCGCCCGTTCCTTGATGATCTCGACGTAGGAGTCGACACGGCCGAGGTCCGGCAGATCCACTTCCAGCGTGGCCAGGTACGCGACGCCGCCGGCGGCGTCGAACTGGTCCCGCTGTTCCAGCCGCGCCTGCACGGTCCGCAGGTCGATCGGGCGATCCGATTCCTGGAGCGCGAGCATCGCCTCGTACAGGAGCCGATGTCTCTCGAAGTAGTAGTCGTCCGGCTTCAGGCGCGTCGCGGTAGCCGCCAGATGCCGGTCGGCGTCGAGCAGGATCGCGGCCAGCACAGCGCGCTCCGACTCTTCGCTGTGCGGCAGGCTGTGAGTCTCCTCGACCGGGCCGCGCACGATGCGCCTAGCCTAGCCGCGAAGGCAGTCCCGTCTGCGGATTTCCGACCCGGCGTGCGAAGATGGACGGGCGCCGCCGAGCCGGGCGGAGTGCCGGTCGCGCTGCCCCTGAGACCATGCTGACAAGAGAAACGCGGCACCCCCTGCGCGGTTGGCCGGAGATGGCCTGCGTAGTCCTCTGTGCCGGCGTTCTCGCCGTCGATCCCGTCCCGGGCCAGGAACCGAAACCCGAACCCGACGCGGGCCGCGCTCCGCGGCCCGCTGTGGAGGCGGAGGCCGAAACCCGGGCGGCTGCGGAAGGAGCTGCGGAAGAAGCCGAGGACGAGCCGGTCGACCCGTGCGCCTCCGAGTACCTCGAGGGACGTTCCTGGCTCGACTGGCTCAACCTGCGCCTGCACCGGACGGCCTGCGAAACGGCATTGTGGTTCGATCACCTGTTCGGCGACTACCGGCTCGACGAGGAACTCGAGGCGACCTACGGCCGCGCCCTGGTGGGCGTGATCTGGGATGAGCAGTACGGCTTCGAGGACGACCTCCGCTTTCGCGCCCGCCTCCACTTCCCGAACATGGAGAGGCGCCTGAACGCTTTCATCGGTCGCGACGACCGCGAAGACGTGCTGGAAGACGCTCAACGCCGGGGCGCCACCTCCTTGCCGCAGATGTTCGACGCCGCCGACGACGAGTGGCTGCTCGGACTCGGTTATCGGCCAATCTCCGGCGGCAACGGGGACCTCGATTTCGATGTCGGCATGAACTTCGATTTTCCGGTCGAGCCCTTCGCACGCGCCCGCTACAAGCACCGGACCTTCCTGTCGGACACGGATCTTGTGCGCTTTCGGCACAGCCTGTTCTGGGAGCGCGAGGACGGCTGGGGGCTGTCCACCCGAATCGACTACGAGCACGCCTTCGCGGGGGGGGCGATGATGCGCTGGCGCGGTGCCGGGAAGATCACCGACATCACAGAGGGCGCGGACTGGTTCACCGAGTTGAGCTACTACCACCGCCTGGGCCGTCGCCGCGCCATTGCCCACCAGATCGGCGCCAACGGAGAGACGGGCATGCCGGTCCCGATAGAGAACTACTTCGTCCGGCTGATCTACCGGCAGCAGATCCTCCGTGAGTGGTTCTTTCTCGAGATCGGTCCCGGCATGGCCTGGCGCCGTGAGACTCAGGGCGAACCCAGGGACTCGGTTCCCATCCTGCGTTTCGGCGTCGAAATGCTGTTCGGCGACTATCGCGGCCGGGGAACGGCCGCGCCGGTGCCGGGGAGATAGAGTCTCCGCCGGCAAGGACCACCAAGGAAGCGAGGAGACGGATGAGCGGCAGCGCCGCCGGAAACGGCGAAGTCACGGTTGCGGTCGGCGACGACCTGGTCGCGGAGGTGGAAATCCACCGTCCCCCCAACAACTTCTTCGACCAGGACCTGATCGCCACCCTGGCGGCGACGATCGAGGATCTCGACGAGCGCGACGACTGCCGCGCCGTCGTGCTCTGCTCGGAGGGCAAGCACTTCTGTGCCGGAGCGAACCTGAACGCGTCGCGCCCTGCCACCGGGACACCGCAGCGACACCTATACGACGAGGCAGTGCGGCTGTTCGAGACCCGCACCCCGGTCGTTGCAGCGATCCAGGGCGCGGCCGTCGGCGGCGGTCTCGGACTGGCCCTGATGCCGGACTTTCGCGTCGCCTGCGCGGAGGCACGGTTCGCCGCGAACTTCGCGCGCCTCGGCTTCATTCAGGGCTTCGGGTTGACCGTCACCCTCCCCCGCCTGGTCGGTCGCCAGCGGGCAATGGAGCTGCTTTACACCGGCCGCCGGGTCAAGGGCGAAGAGGCGTTTCGGATCGGCCTCTGCGACGAGTTCGTCGCCCGCGAGGAAGTGCGCACACGGGCCCGGGCGCTGGCGCGTGAGATCGCGGCCTCGGCGCCGCTCGCGGTGCGATCGATCCGCCAGACGCTCCGCGGACAGCTCGCTTCGGAGATCCGCGCCGCCACCGACCACGAGAAGGTCGAGCAGGACCGCCTGCGGCAAACCGCGGACTTCGCGGAGGGCGTGCGGGCGATGACACAGCGCCGTCAGCCGCGGTTCACCGGCGCCTGACTAGGCGCCGGCTGCCGTGGCGACGACGAAGGTCAGCCAGGCGCTCAGCCAGGCCAGGCCGTTCATGTAGGCGAACGTGAAGACGGGCCATCGCCAGCCCCCGGTCTCGCGCCGGATCACGGCCAGCGTCGACATGCACTGCATCGCGAAGGCGAAGTAGACGAGGAGGGCGAGCGCCGAAGCCCGGGACAGGAGCGGCGCGCTGCCGGCCTCTCCGCTGCCGGCGAGCAGGACGCCGAGGCCCTCCCCGTCCTGGTCTTCCTGGGCGTAGATCTGGGCGAGGGTGGCAACCATCACCTCGCGGGCGGCCTGGGAAGCGACCAGGCCGACATTGATCCGCCAGTCGAAATCCATGGGCGCGAAGACGGGTTCCAGCAGCCGGCCGGCGGAGGCCGCGTAGCTGCCTTCGAGAACCATCCGCTGGTTCTCGACGACGGAGAGGTCAGGGTCAGCCGGACGCCGCGGCAGGTTGAGCAGAAACCAGAGAACGACGCTGACGGCGAGGATGATCGTGCCCGCGCGGCGCAGGAACAGCTTCGCCCGGTCCCAGACGCCGAGGGCGATGTCGCTGGGTCGCGGTAACCGGTACGGCGGCAGTTCCAGGTAGAACGGCAGAGAGGTGCCGCGCAGGAGACCGCGCTTGAACACGGCCGCCGAGAGCAACGCGGCGCCGGTCCCCAGGAAGTAGAGGCCCATCAGCGTCAGTCCCTGCCAGGTAAAGGGACCAAGGACCGGATCGGCAGGAATGAACGCGGCGATCAGCAGAAGGTAAACGGGCAGCCGGGCCGAGCAGGTCGCGAACGGAGCAACGAGGATCGTGGTCAGTCGATCGCGTGGCGACGGGATCGTTCGGGTCGCCATGATGCCGGGCACGGCACAAGCGTAGGAGGAAAGCAGAGCGATGAAGCAGCGGCCCTCCAGCCCGACCCAGCCCATCACGCGGTCCACGACGAACGCGGCCCGGGCCATGTAGCCGCAAGCCTCCAGGAACAGGATGACCGTGAAGAGGAGCACGATCTGAGGCAGGAAGACGATCACCGCGCCGACTCCGCGGATCACGCCGTCGGCCACGAGGCGGGTGACCGCGGTGTCCGGCAACGCCACCAGGACCTGGTCGGCGAGGCCATCCATGAGCCCGGACAGGAAGTCCATGGCAGGCGTGGCCCAAGTGAAGATGGCCTGGAAGAAGAACGCCACGAAGGTCAGAAAGACGGCGGAACCGATGACCGGATGAAGCAGGAAGCGGTCCAGCCGCCGAGTCCAGCGATTCGGCTCCGGAGCCTGCCGGCGGCAGGCGCCCAGGATCGTGCGCGCCCAGGCGAACCGGTCCTCCGGCGTTTTCGCCTCCGCGCCCTGGGACAGGCTGGGGCTCCCGGTCCAGTCCCAGGGTGCGCTGACCAGCGCGCCGAGATCGTCGATACCGAGGCCGCGGTTGCCGACCACTCCAAGCACCGGCACGCCGAGTTCCTGTTCGAGTTCCGCCGGATCGATCTCGCCGTGCCGCGCCTTCAGTTCGTCGATCATCGTCAGGGCGACACAGACCGGCAGGCCCAGGGCGGCTGCTTCGGCCAGCAGCGGCAAACCCCGTTCGATCGTCGTGGCGTCCACGACGACCACGACGCCGTCCGGGGCCGGCTCGCCGAAGCCACCCTCGAGCACCCGGACCGCGACCGTCTCGTCTTCCGATTGAGGCTGGAGGCTATAGACGCCGGGCAGGTCGACCAGCCGGACATCGTCGGCGCCGAACCTCCGCTGAAGATCGCCCTCGCGACGGTCGACCGTAACGCCCGGGTAGTTCCCCGCCTTGGCCCGATGCCCGGTGAGGGCGTTGAACAGGGTCGTCTTGCCCGAGTTCGGCGCTCCCAGGATCGCGACACGCCCGGGCCGCTTCGGCGGCGCGGTCGGCCGCAAACGGACCAGCGTCGTCACGCGCCTGCCCGATGGACCCGGATCCGCCGCGCCTCGCTGCGGCGTAGACTGAGGAGCGCGCCGCGAAGCTCGTACATCGCGGGGTCGCCGAGCGGTGCCCGGCGAATGAACCGTACCGGTGCTCCGGTGCAGAAGCCGATCTCCCGGAGGCGTCGGCTGTCGGCGCCGGTGCCGGTTACCTCAGCGATCTCCAACAACCGCCCGTCGCTGGCGTCGGCCACGTCGGCCAGGGTTCGGTCCATTTCGGACCGGGAGAGTACCAGTGACGCCGTGCCGGAGGTGGGATTCGAACCCACACGCCCTTAGAGGGCGGGGGATTTTAAGTCCCCTGCGTCTGCCGTTCCGCCACTCCGGCGTGTAGGGGAAGTCTGGAGGCGACGGCCGGATTCGAACCGGCGAATAAGGGTTTTGCAGACCCTCGCCTTACCACTTGGCCACGTCGCCCCGGGGGACTTCGCCGCCGGTTTCGACCCGCGCGGCTCGCGTGGAGCGGGAAACGGGATTCGAACCCGCGACCCCAACCTTGGCAAGGTTGTGCTCTACCACTGAGCTATTCCCGCGCCGGAGCGAACCCGCCGGCTAACCGGCAGGCCCTGAATCGCGGAGGATACGGCTCCCTCTTCCGGACTGTCAACTCGCGGGCGAGCTACAGCCAGCTTCGCCGGCCCGTGTCGTCGACGGTGAACGCATCGCGATAGTGCGTGAACCGCCACTCTCCGAGCTCCGGCTGCCAGGTCGCCGCCACGACGTCGAAACGGCACGGACCGAGCCGCAACGGCGTCCGTTCCGGGGCGCTCAGGAAGGCCTCGGCCGCGCGCACGAGGCGGCGCCGCTTTCGCCGGTCAACCGCCGCCGCCGCACCGCCGAAGCGCGGGTCGAACCGGGCCTTGACCTCGACGAAGCAGAGCGTGTCTCCGTCCATCGTAACCAGGTCCAGTTCGCCAGCCGCGGTGGCGACGTTTCGCGCCAGGATCCGGTGCCCGTTCCGCCGGAGCAGGTCCGCCGCGGCCTGCTCCGCCTCCGCACCGCTCAGGCGCGGCTCGCGCTCCTCTCCGGCGTCGCTCATGCGGTCGCGATCAGGACCGCTTCCAGCGACTACCGTCCGGCGTGTCCTCCACCACCACCCCGGCGGCCGCCAGTCCCTCGCGGAGCTGGTCGGCAGCCGCGAAGTCCCGCGCCGCCCTCGCGTCGCTCCTGGCCCGCACCAGCTTCTCCACTTCCTCATCGCTCAGGCCGCGGTCCCCGTCTCCCGACGCCGAACCGGACTCCCCCGCCCAGGCCGCTGCGTCCAGCACCCCAAGCACGTCGTCGGCTCGCTGCAACGCGCTCTCCACCCGAGGCCTGGCACCGGCCGGCAGCCCCCGGTCGATCATCCCGTTCACTTCGTGCACGAACCGGAACACCGCACCGAGGGCGGCGGATGTGTTCAGGTCGTCGGCGAGGGCGGAAGCGAAGGCCTCCTCGAACGCCGCCGCGCGGGCCTCGATGGGCGCTGTATCAGCGGCCTGTTCCGCCTCGTGGGCGAGCCGGAACCGCATGTCGTCGATCCGTTTCAGTGCTCGCTCCGCCTCCGCCACCTTGGCGAACGTGAAGTCGAGCTGTTGGCGGTAGTGCACCGAGATCAGCAGGTAGCGGATGGAACGGAACCGTAGCCCCCTGCCCTGAAGATCGCCAAGGGTGTGGCAGTTGCCGAGAGACTTGGACATCTTCTCGCCGTCGACGGTCAGGTGCTCGGAGTGGAGCCAGTACCGCGCCAGCGGGTTGCCGTTCGCCGATTCGCTCTGGGCGATCTCGTTCTCGTGATGCGGAAACAGGTTGTCGACACCTCCGCAGTGGATGTCGAAGGTGGTGCCCAGGTACTTCTGGCTCATCGCCGAGCACTCGATGTGCCATCCTGGCCGACCGGGGCCCCACGGCGACGCCCACTCCGGCTCACCTTCCTTGGCGCCCTTCCACAGAACGAAGTCGCGCGCGTCCTCCTTGCCGTACTCGTCGCTCTGCACGCGCTCGCCTCGCCGCACCTGTTCGACGTCGATTCCGGACAACTTGCCGTAGTCGTCGTCGGCGGCGATGCGGAAGAACACCGAATCGTCGGCCCGATACGCGTATCCCGCCTCCAGGAGCTGCTCGATCATCGCGATCATCTCGTCGACGTGGGCCGTGGCCCGCGGGTAGTGCTCCACCGGCTCGATCCGAAGCGCGGACAGGTCCTCGAAGAACGATTCCACATGGGGTCGGGTGAAGTCGCCGATGTCGACGCCGGCAGAAATCGCCGCGGCGATGATCTTGTCCTCGACGTCGGTCAGGTTCATCGCCTGGGTGACGCGGTAGCCGAAGAACCTGAGGGTTCTTCGCAGCACGTCCTCGAAGACGAACGTGCGCAGGTTGCCGATGTGGACGCGGTCGTAGACGGTCGGACCGCAGGTGTAGAGGCGAACGTGACCGGGTTCGAGCGGCTCGAATTCTTCCAGCCTTCGCCCGAGAGAGTTGTAGAGCTTCACCGGTACCATCGAGCGACTCTCCAAGCCACCTTGAACCCGGGCCGCGCCATTCGCACCACCCACGCTACGCATTCCGAACGCCCGCCACCGGGCGCGCGGACGGCATCGGCGACAGTAGCAACGGCCACCGGAGCGGTCCAGCCACCGCCCGCCCCGGAGCGAGCCGACCACCTCAGAGGTCGACTTCGACCGAGCCCCCCACCCAGCTCAGGGCGAGGCGATCGCCGAACCTGTCGAAGGCCTCCTGGGAACTGAAGTCCAGACTTCCGCTGCCATTGGCGAACGCCGTGAAGCGGACGACAGCGACCGTGCCGCCGCCGTTCAGACCCGCCACCGACCCGAGATGGGTGGCGCCGACGACAAGCTGGCCTGACGCGGATTCCTGGGCCTCAAGGCTTGGGAACACGCCGTCGTCCACCCCCTCGTAGCGCAGCAGGTTGGCGGGGAACAGGAGTTCAAAGCCCAGGCCGTACAGATCCTGGACACCGGCGGCGTAGATTTCGACCTCGAGCGTCGGCCCCAGCACGGTGCCCCGCAGGCCGATCGACTCGTCCCCGGCCTGGCCCGCCAGGAAGCTGACACTCCGCGGCACCCGGGGAGCCGGCGCCGTCGGGCTTCCGCTCCCACCATCGCAAGCCACAAGGCCAAGCGCCACCAGAACGGCCGCCCGCGGTAGCGGCAAGCGCGTGGGCGCCTCTCCCGCCCGAGCGCTCAGAGGCCACCGCCGGCGTGGACGGCCTCTTCCGCGCGCAGCCGGCGGAGAAAGCTCCTGGCCCGCTGTCGTCGCAGCCCACGCAGCCGATCGACGAACAACACGCCGTCCAGGTGGTCCAACTCGTGCTGAATGACCCGCGCCTCGAGCTCCTCGGCGTTCAACTCGAAGGGAACGCCCTCCAGGTCGACGGCTGCGACCCGAACCGTGGCTGGCCGAGTGACCTTCTCCGTGAAGTCGGGGATCGACAGACAACCTTCCGTGTCCGTGTCCACGCCGGCCGAATCGACGACTCGCGGATTCACCAGGACCCGTACCGCGTCAGGGTCCATTCCGGCCGTCGCATCGACCACCGCTACCCGCAGTGCGACACCGACCTGGGGCGCGGCAAGGCCGACGCCGGGCGCCTCGTGCATCGTCTCGATCATGTCCGCAGCCAGACGCCTGAGATCGGAGCCGAAGTCCTCGACGGGCGCGCACTGCACCCGCAGCACGGGGTCCGGGTAGAGACGGATCGGAAGAACGGACATGTAATCCCTACGCGGCGTGGAGCCGCGCCGATCATACGGGAAGGCAGGTGCCCGATGACGCCACCGTCCCCGCGAGTAGACACCACTGTGACGTTCCCGCTACGGTTTCCCCGAGGTCGGTACGCTGCGGCGCCTGCGCGGTTCTGGCACGCGGATTGCTCGACCTCCGGTGGTAGCGTGCAGACTCCGAGCCCGTTGGAGGTAAAGAGATGAAGTGTACCCTCCCGCAAGCCCTACTGATCGTCCTCGTGGCAGGCGCGGCGACCGCCACGCACGCACAGACGCGGCCACAGGAACGGGGAGAACTCGACGGCGTCTATAGCCTGGTCGGAGCGTTGGACGGAGATGCGACCTTGTTCGCGGCGCGTTCCGGTGCCCAGAGCGAGCTGGAGATTCACCTTCCGGTCCTGCGCGGAGACCGGATCTGGACCAATCCGTATGGCCGCCTGGCCGTGCTGATGTCCGACCGCTCGATTCTCGCCCTCGACCACGACAGCGAGGTCACGTTCGCCCAGATCGCCGGCTCACCGGACGCGGACGACACGGACTCCCTCTACGTTCTGCACCGGGGCCGGTTGAGCCTCGAGGTCGCGAACAACCTCCTGGACTGGGAGCTACCGGCCATCGACACGACGAACTCCCGGATCTACGCCAAACAGCGGGGGAGCTACCAGGTACACAGCGACGGCGACCGCTGGACGGAAATCGTCGTATTGGACGGCTTCGCGGAAGTCGTCACCCAGCGTGGTTCGGTGATCGTCCGCGATGGCGAAGCGCTTCGAGTGCAAGGTCTCGACGATCCGTGGATCGAGCTCCAGAGCGGCGCCGGCGCCGCCGCGCTGGCCCTGGATGAATGGGTGGGAACTCACCGCGCCCGGCTTGCGGCGTACGCGGCCGTCGATGTCGACGGCTACGGGTCCAACCTGTCCGACCACGGCCAGTGGGTGGAGGTCGAGGATGGTCGGGCCTGGAAGCCCGCGGTCGAGGACGATTGGCAGCCCTACAGTCGGGGCCGTTGGACACACACTCCCGCCGGACTGTACTGGGTCGCCCGCGACCCCTGGGGTCCCCTCACCTACCACTACGGCAGCTGGAACCTGTATGCCGGCTACGGCTGGCTCTGGTTCCCGAGCGCCATCTACGCTCCGAGCCACGTGTACTGGTACTGGGGCCCCTCCTATGTGGGCTGGATCCCCCGCGGTTACTACAATCGCTACTACCTCGGCCGGGGCTTCGGCCTTCGCTGGGGACTCTACGGGTGGGCAGGGGGCTTCTGGGATCCGTTCAACACCTGGATTTTCTGCCCCTCGGGCTACCTCGGCTACGGCCGGGGCTACACCTACGGCCGGTCCCTGCGCCAGCGGCATCCGAAGCTCGCACGCGGCATCATCACGACGGACACGAACGGCATCGACTATCGGAACTGGCGGGATCCCGAGGCGGTACAGCAGGTCCTCCTCGGCAAACGCCGCGGCTTCTCCGAAAGCGAGTTGCCCGACGTCACGGACTTCGTCGCCCGAAGGGCGGACCTGAGCGAGTCGCTCAAGGTCAGGTTGACGCGAGCACCGGACCAGCAAGGAACGGTGCGAGTCGGCGGCGGCCCCTCGGTGGGGAACCGATCCGGTCTGCTCGGCGTGACCGCCGGCGGCGTCCGGACACGCTCCAACTCGCCGACAGCGGCTGCCGACAGGGAGTCCCGCACGGGCGTCACGCTTCGGCGGGGATCCCTCGATGACGTTCGGCGAGCCGAAGCCCCGAAACCCGTACGCGTCCGTTCCGGAGGTCTGACGGCGACTCCCACGTCGACGACGACCATTGAAGAGTCCGAGGGCGCCGAAGACAGTGCACCGGTTCGAGTCGCGGCACCACGGGCGAACGGAGACGCGCTCGACCGCACCCGGAGACCGACGCCCGCCCGCCGCGTCCTCGACGCCATCCGCGGCCGGGACGCGGTGCCGGTTGCCCCGCGCACGGCGAATCCTCCATCAAGACGGCCTGAGCGCGTCACCGCTCCGCGGACGGCAACCCCGACCCGGACCCGTTCCACGCCAACGCGGACATCCGCGCCCAAGTCCACACCCACGCGGACCCGCTCTACGCCACCGAGGGTGTCCACGCCGAAGTCGACCCCCACGCGGACCCGCGCCACGCCACCGAGGGCGTCCACACCGAGGTCGACCCCCACGCGGACCCGCTCCACGCCACCGAGGGCGTCCACACCGAGGTCGACCCCCACGCGGACCCGCTCCACGCCACCGAGGGCGTCCACACCGAGGTCGACCCCCACCCGGACCCGTTCCACGCCACCGAGGGCGTCCACGCCGAGGTCGACCCCCACCCGCACCCGCTCCACGCCCCGCGCTTCCTCGCCACGCCCGTCGCCCCCGTCGCGCAGCTACGCGCCGCCCTCGAGGCCGTCGGGCAACTCCGCGCCCAGGTCGTCTCCGCCGCCATCGTCCGCGCCCAGCAACCCAGGCCGCACACCTCCCTAGGTCCCGGCGCGGCGACCTCGCGCCGGCAAACGCCTCGCAGGCTCGGCGTCTGGACCCAGTCCCCACCCCCTAGAATGCGACTCATGCGCTGGGGTGTAGCCTGGTCCAGCCTGCTCCGCGTTCTCTTCGTGATCTACTGCGTGGAGGCCGGACTCTTCCTGGTCATCGCTCCATGGCGGGAGTTCTGGAGCCTGCTGGTGACCAGGTCGCCGCTTTCGCAGGCGCATCTCGGCACCTTCCTCATGCTGCCGTGGGTCCGCGGCGCGGTGACCGGGTTCGGGTTCGTTCATCTCATCTGGGGCATTCACGACCTCGAACGCATCCTCCTCAGCAGGCGTCGAGCGGAAGCGAAAGCTCCGATTCCAGAACCCGATCGAGCTGGATGAGTCGAAGGCCCGAAGTCCCTACGCTGCTGGCCATCAGCGACCGGCGCCTGTGCGGCGGAGCATCCGGATTGGAACGCTGGGCCCGCTCGCTGCCAGACGGGGCCGCGGTCCAGCTGCGCGAGAAGGACCTCGACCCCACCGCACGGACGGAGATCGGCTACACCCTGCGCGAGGCGGTTTCCGGTCTTCTCATCATCAACGGCAGTCTCGATGTGGCAGTCGACTGCCGGGCCGACGGCGTCCACCTGCGGTCGGATCAGCCGTGGGCTGAAATCGCCCCGTCGATCCAGGCGCGCGGCCTGCTGCTCGGCGTCTCGACGCACAGCCGCCGGGAGCTGGAAGCGGCCGCCGTTGCCGGCGCCGACTACGCTCTTTTCGGCCCTGTCTTTGCCTCGCCCGAGAAGCTCCGGTTCGGCGCGCCTCAGGGCGTCGAACGCCTGAAGCGGGCCGCGCAGGGTCGCGTCCCGATCCTCGCCGTCGGCGGTGTCGATCCCTCGAACGCACCCGACCTGGTGCGCGTCGGAGCGCATGGCGTGGCTGCGATCCGCGCCTTCTCCGAGCCCGACACGGCGGCCGCTCTTGCCAGGGCGTGGGCGCTAGCGACTGGTACGCTCCCCCCCCCGTGAAAGCGAGACTCCTCGTCGTGTCTGCCTTCGTGCTGGCACTCGATCAATGGACCAAGCTGTGGATCGAAGCCAGCCTCGAAGTCCACGGACGATCGCCCGTCGTGCCAGGCTTCTTCGATCTGGTTCACGTGCAGAACACGGGCATCGCCTTCGGACTGTTTCCCGCCGACCGTGAGCTCGCGGGCACGCTGCTGCTCATTGCCCTGGGGTGCGCCGCGCTGATCGTCGTCTCTCTGTACTTCCGTAGTACGTCCGAGCGCGAGCCCCTCCTCCTGCTCTCCCTCGCATTGGTACTCGGCGGGGCCGTCGGCAACCTGGCGGACCGAGTTCTCCTGCGGGCCGTAACTGACTTCATCGACGTGTACGTCGGCGCTCACCACTGGCCAGCCTTCAATGTCGCGGACAGCGCGGTCACGGTTGGCATCGTGCTGATGCTGGCGCACAGTTTCTGGCCGCAAGTGCGGCGGCGATCGAGCGCGGGGCGCGCGCGACGCCGCGGGTTGGTACAGGCTCGTACACCGAAGTGAACTCGATGCGGGTGCCGGCGTCCGCGACGGGCGAACGGATCGACCGCTACCTCGCGAAAGCGCTGGATCTGACCCGCAGCCAGGTTCAGCGGCTTCTGCGCAACGGCCTCGCGACCGTAAACGGAACTGCGGCGAAGCCCTCCTACCTTCTGCGCGGCGAGGAGCGGATCGACTACCAGGTTCCGACGCCTCCGCCTACGGTTCTCGAACCCGAGGCGGAGCCGATCCGATTGCTTCACCAGGACGAACACCTGTTGGTGGTCGATAAGCCGGCGGGGCTGATCGTTCACCCCGGCTCCGGCGTCAGGAGCGGCACGCTCGTGAACCGCCTTCTCCACCACCACCCCGAGATCGGGACCGTCGGATCGCCGGCGCGGCCCGGCATCGTCCACCGCCTGGATCGAGGCACGAGCGGCGTCCTCGCCATCGCCCGAACCGATGCGGCGTACCGGAGGTTGAGCCAGGCGTTCGCCGAGCGAGAGGTGGACAAGGTGTACCTGGCGGTCGTCTATGGCCGACCGGATCCACCAAACGGAACGGTCGAGCTACCGATCGGCCGCCACCCAACCGTCCGCACTCGCATGGCCGTTACGTCCGAAGCCCGGGGCGGCCGCCCCGCGACGACCCGCTACCGCGTACTCGGGACGGGCACCGGCGCCTCGCTGCTGGAAGTCGAGCTCCTGACCGGGAGAACTCACCAGATCCGCGTTCACTGCAAGGCGATCGGGCACCCTCTAGTCGGGGATCCGGCGTACGGCGAACAACGCTGGCGCAGCCTGCCGCCGTCCGTTCGACGGCCCCTGCGGGACTTCCCCCGCCCGGCGCTGCATGCCAGGAAGCTGACGCTTCCCTCCATCGCCGGCCTGCCTCCGGCCAGCTCCACCGCGCCGGTACCGGGCGATCTGCAGGTGCTCTGTGCCGCCTGCGGCCTGGCATCGAGCCTCCCCGCCGAGGAAACCCGGCGCTAGCAGCCTGTGATGGGTCTGGCGGCGCTAGGACCCGCCCGACTCGGCGACCTCGCCGCCGAAGCGCGAACCGGAAGGGGAACCGATCGCGAGCGTTCCGCTCATCTCGATCCTGCCGTTGCAGACCCCTCCTTCGGCGATCGAGACGAGGGGGGCCGTCAGATCGCCCTCGATCGATCCCGAAGTCGCCACCTCGATCTTCTCCGTGGCCCGGACATTGCCCTTCACCTTGCCGGCGACCTGAACCGAGTGAGCCGCGACGTCACCCTGGATCCGGCCTCGACGACCGAGAACGAAGCGCCCCTCGAGTTTCACGGACCCGTCCAGTGAACCGTCGACCAGAACCTCCGTTTCGCCCGAGATCGTGCCTTCGATGTGGGAGCCGGCGGCCACGTACGTACGGGCCGGCGCGGCTGATGTCGACCTCACGTTCCCCGGAGGCGTCAGTGCGGCCTCGGCCGCCGAGTCGTCGAGATCCTTCTTGAAGAACGCCATCTACCTTTCTCCGGTTCCGAACTCAGCAGGACGGGGTCGTCCGGACGGCACTGGAGCGGGCAACGGGACTCGAACCCGCGACATCCAGCTTGGGAAGCTGGCACTCTACCAACTGAGTTATGCCCGCACGACCGCGCGGATGGCCAAGGTAACCCAGCCACTCGCAGGCGGTCAAGGGGATGCGCTACACCTCTGAGGAGAGTTCGCTTCGGCCCCGGTACATTCCCAGCCCGATGATGACGAAGCAGAGCGAACCCAACGCCTG
Organism: Acidobacteriota bacterium; assembly: GCA_026707545.1. Classification (NCBI taxonomy): domain Bacteria; kingdom Pseudomonadati; phylum Acidobacteriota; species Acidobacteriota bacterium. The sequence continues at coordinate 1,290,926 of JAPOWR010000001.1, forward strand.
CATGGCGTTGTCGTTCGTGAGGAGAACCGCGGGATCGATCCCCGGGACGTGCTGCAGGACCAGGAAATTGATGACTGCCAGGCCCCCGATGAGGACAAGTCCGTAGGAAGCCAGCTTGAAGAGGCTCATTGAACCAAAGCGGGAGGAAAGGCCGATGCCGACCAAAATGGATGCGAGTGGATACACACCAACCAGCGCGATGACGATGCCGGCCATCGGTGTGTAGACGCTGAGAGCCAGGGACTCGAACATTTCCGGGTCGGCACCGGGCTGCATGCCGCGCTGCATCAGGTGGATGCTGAAGTGCCTCATCCCCATCGCGATGACGTAGAGGCTCCATCCGAACAGGCTCGCGAACACGCCCAGCCGCAGCATGGAACCGCCGAGCTCCGTCTGTTGGGGCAGGCGGAGCCACGTGAGGCCAGCGTACATGTAGAGGAACATCCCGATGATCGACAGCATGGACGCCAGATGTGCAAGGCGGGCATTCTCAGCCATTGCCTCAAGGACCAGCACGAAGTCGGTCTGGTCCACCGTGTCCAGCAGTACGCCTCCGGGAAGGAGGAGTGATGCGAGCACCAGCAGGATGACTCCGGCGATCAGAGCCAACCCTCCTGACCTCGTAGCGGGGTTCGCGGCGGTCGATTCAGCCATTTTCATTTCCCTTTCGGCGCGCATTGCGGCGCGGGAGATTTCCGGGAAAATTGGGTGAGAATTGCGTGACAGTAGCACTCCCTGTTCACGCCGGTCAACGTGCTGCGGTGGCTCAGTACATACGAGGCTCAGAGATCTCAGGCCGCTGTTTACGGCGGAGACGCTATGATGCTTCGCCTTCCCCTTCCGCGCTTCCGTCCCCTTCCTAGATGACCACCAGCTCCCCGAACCGAGACCAGCCGCTCTATTTCTTTCCGGAACGGCGCGTGACCGCCCAGGAGCTGGACGCGATGCTTCACGGCCAGAACCGCGAGGAACGTTGCTACGCCGTCTCCTGCATGCTCCGGTACGCACAGTGGGAAGACATCTGGGACTACGTTTCACGGGACGAGGTCCGTGATCTGTTCGACGATCTGGACCTGCCCGACAGCCTGCGGGCCGCCTGGGCGCGGATGCTGAAGATCGAGACCGTGGCGACCTGAGCGCTTCCGGCTCTAACGCCGGTCGCCCATCACCAGGCCTCCCAGGCCACCGAGCACCGAGCCTTCGCCCTTGCTCGCTCCGCCGCCCTGAGGGGCGGCCGCGAACACCCGGCTCGCGAGGCGGCTGAACGGAAGCGACTGAATCCACACCTTTCCCGGTCCGGTCAGGCTAGCGAAGAAGAGCCCCTCGCCACCGAACAGCGCCGTCTTGATTCCGCTCACCATCTGGATGTCGTAGTCGACCTGCTGTTCGAACGCGACCAGACAGCCGGTGTCGAGCCGCAACGTCTCGCCGGCTGCGAGGTCGCGTTCGACGACCGTACCGCCCGCATGAACGAAGGCCAGGCCGTCTCCCTCGAGCTTCTGCAGGATGAAGCCCTCGCCGCCGAACAGGCCGGCCCCCAGCTTGCGCTGGAACGCGATGCCCACCGAAACACCCTTGGCGGCGCACAGGAACGCGTCCTTCTGACACAGGATGCGGTTGTTGTGGGAGGTCAGATCCAGGGGGATGATCCGCCCCGGATACGGCGACGCGAAGGCGACGTTGCGGCGGGCCCCGGCACTGTTTCCGAACACCGTCATGAACAGGGATTCGCCGGTCAGGACCCGCTTGCCGGCCGAGAGCAACTTGTCCATGAAGCCGCCGCCGCCTCGCTCGGAGCCGTCGCCGAAGATCGTGTTCATCTCGATGCCGGGATCCATGTACATGAACGACCCGGCCTCCGCGACGCACGCCTCACCTGGATCCAGGGTGATCTCGACGAACTGCATCTCCTCGCCGACGATGACGTAGTCGATCTCGTCCGCGATCCCTCCCGGCGGTCGCGGTATGGAACTGCCGAAGGCCGACGCGAACTGCGGCTCACTGACCACAGGCGCCCAGTTGCCCAGGCCCTCACGGTAGACGTGCGCACTTCGGGGAACGCTGCCGGCGCGGATCTTCTCCACGATCTCGCCGGCGAGAAAGGGCCCTTCCTGCTTGCCGGAGGTGGCCAGGTACCAGATGCGGTCGCTCATCGTCTCAACTCCCGGGGCGAGGCGCATCGTAGCCGAGGATCCGCACCTCGAACACCCATGGCCAGTACTTGCCCGTCAGCAGAAAGGTCCCCGTGTCCGGCCGGAAGGCGATCCCGTTCAGGACGTCGGCGGCTGCCGCCTCCTGGTCCGTCAGCAGTCCCGACGCGTCGACCACGGCAATCACCGCGCCGGAGTCGAGGTCGATCGCCGCGATCTCGTCGCTCCCGTAAAGGTTCGCGAACAGAACGTCGTCGACCAGCTCCAGTTCGTTCAGGTTGGCGAGCGGCATGCCCTGCCGCGTCACCCGCAGCCGGCGACGAACATCAAGGGTGCGGGGATCCCGGAAGCTCAGCGACGGCGTGCCGTCGCTCATGATCAGGTCCGAACCGTCGTAGGCCAGGCCCCAGCCTTCGCCCTCGTACCGGATCCGGCTCAGCTCCCGCAGCGGATCGAGCGACCAGACGAGCGCCTCGCCACGCCTCCAGGTGAGCTGCAGGACACGCTGCTCGGCTTCCACGCGATCGGCCAGCAAAGCGATCCCCTCGCCGAACAGTCTCGGGTCCAGGTCCACGCGCGCCAGCTCTTCGCCGTCACTCCAGCGCCACGCCCGAAGACTGGACGACCCGTACGAGCCGGTGCTCTCATAGACCACGCCGCCGCGCCAGAGAAGGCCCTGGGTGTAGGCCTCGAGGTCGTGCGGCCGGCGGTCCAGCACCTCGACCCGCCAATGTTCCGGGGGCTCCCCGGACTGCGAAACGGCTCCCTCCGCCAGCGAACCGCTCGACCCGGCGGGCGCGCACCCGGTGGCCGGGAGCAGGAGAAAGGCGAGAACCACGCAGCAGCCACGCATCGGGCGACGCTACCAGCCGTTCCCGGCCGCAGGACGATTCCCGCTTGACCGTTCGCTACGGGATTGGAAGAGTGGCGCCCGCCATGAATGCCGCCTTCCTGCGCAGGATCTCCCTGGTCGCCGCCGGCGCCCTGCTGGCTCTGGCCTGGTTCGCCTTCGCGCAGCCGTCCGGGGACGAGCCGCTGGTCAGTCCGCGGGACACGATGCGCGTCTTCCTCGAGGCGTTCGTGAGCGAAGATGGCCGTCCGGATCTGGATGCCGCGGCGGCCTGCCTGGACCTCGGCGATCTTCCGTTTCCCGTCCGTGCGCGCCAGGGCCGGAACCTCGCGAACGAGTTGAAACACGTGATCGACCGGCTCGAGTTCGTGGAGCTTCAGGCCATCCCCGACGATGGCGAACTCGAGCGGTGGGTGTTCAGCGACGAGTTGTCAGTGCCGCTCGTGCTGGCGCCCGACGGCGACGGTCGCTGGCTGTTCAACCGGGCCACGGTGGCGGCAATCCCGGCGCTGTACGAGGAAGTACGCGACCGGACCGTGGTCGAAGGCGTCGAGGAGGCGCCCGTCACTGCCACGATGTGGCTTCGGGACCGGATCCCGGAAACCCTTCGGAGCGGCGGCTTCATCCTTTATCCGTGGCAATGGCTCGCGCTGCCGGTACTGCTCCTGCTCGGCTTCCTGATCGACCGGCTCGTCGTCTGGACCGCCTACGGCCTCCTGGCGAAGCCTCTGAGCCGGCGCTACGAGAACCTCGACCTTCCGGGAGCCCGCCGCATTCTCCGCCCCACCGGGTTGCTGGGAATGGCGGCGGCGTGGTGGCTGGGAATCCAGTGGCTGGGCCTGCCGGCGCGGGTCGACGCCTGGCTCGACACGATCCTGCTCGTGCTCCTGCTGCTGGCGTTGGGGCGCGCCGCCTTCGCCCAGGTCGACCTTCTGGGGACGGCGCTCAAGGCACGCGCCAGCAGAAGCGAGAACCGCTTCCAGGACCAGTTGGTGCCGGTTGTCACGAAGACCCTGAAACTGGCCGTCAGCGTCTTCGGCGCTGTCTTCCTGATTGCCCGGCTGGGTGGAGACGTCACGGCCCTGCTCGCCGGCCTGGGCCTCAGCGGACTGGCGGTTGCGCTCGCGGCCCAGGACCTGCTGAAGAACCTCTTCGGCTCGATCACGGTGCTGCTCGACCGCCCGTTCCGCGTCGGCGACTGGATCAAGGTCGGCGACGTCGAAGGGGTCGTCGAGGAAGTCGGTTTCCGGAGCACACGCGTCCGGACGTTCTACGCCTCCCTGATCACGCTGCCCAACGCCCGCCTGATCGACGCTTCGGTCGACAACTACGGAGCGAGGCAGTTCCGCCGCTGGAGCACGCGGATCCAGATCACGTACGACACGCCGCCCACCAGTGTCGACGCGTTCTGCGAGGGCATCCGGCAGCTCGTTCGGGAGAACGAATCGATGCGCCAGGACGCCTTCGAGATTCACCTGAACGAGTTTGGCGTCGACGGGCTCGAGATCATGCTCTACGTCTTCTTCCTCGCCCCGGACTGGAGCACCGAACTCCGACTCCGCCACGATCTGGCCCTGGACATCCTGAGCCTTGCCGAGCGGCTGGGCGTGCGGATCGCCTTCCCCACGCGGACGATTCAGTTGGAGCCGCCGTCCAGCGACGATTCGGACGCCTGATCGGCAGGCAGGACGATCCGGACCGAGAGCCCCCCCTTCGGCCTTCTTGCAGCGGTGATCGTTCCGCCGTGCTCCTCCACGATCCGGCGAGCGATCGGGAGACCCAGGCCGGTACCCCCGCTCGAGGTCGAGAAGTAGGGCTCGAAGATGCGTTCCAAGTCCGGGTCCGAGACACCGGGCCCCCGGTCGTCGACGGTGACGCCCAGCGCGCTGCCGCCGTCGACCGGCGCCACGGTGACCCGTACCTCGCCGCCGCCGTCACTGGCGCCGAGGGCGTTCTCCAGCAGGTTGCGGACCGCCCGCTGCATCAGTCGCCGGTCGAACGGAAGCCGCGCCGTCTCCCGGTCCACTTCCGAGTCGAAGGCAACCGTCACGCCCGCCGGCGGCGGGCGGCGATAGCCGTCCACCACCTCCCGCACCGCGGCCGCCAGATCCCCGGGCTCCGGCCGGGCCAGGGGAATCCGGCTGTACGCCCCGAACTCCCCGGCCGTGTGCGCCAGCTCGTCGACCTGGTAGAGGATGTTGTCGGTGCAGCGCTCGAAGACCTCGTCCAACCGATCCGGTGCGTCCCGCCACACCCGCCGCAGATGCTCGGTCGAGAGACGGATGGGGGTCAGCGGGTTCTTCACCTCGTGCGCGATCAGCCGCGCCATCTCGGCCCACGCCTCCAGACGCTGCGCCTCCTCCTCGCGCGCACGCGTCGATGCAATCCGGGCGGCCATGCCGTCGATGGCGGCACCGAGGGTCCTGAGTTCCGTCTCCTGCGGCTTGAAGCCGAGGGAGGCCGCGCCGCCGGCGATTCGGTCCGCACCGTCGATCATCCGCATCAGCGGGCGAGTGAAACCACGCGCGAGCCGTGCGCCGACGATGACCAGCAGCAGCACGAGGGCCGTCGTGATGACCAGCGCCTGCCGCCTCAGGGCGGCGAGTTCCCTCGTACCCGCCTCCTGTTGCGCCAGCAGCGGCACGGACACGAACAACCCCGACTCGCCCGGGCGCTCCTCACCCAGTGACACGGGCTGGTACAACTCCAGGTAGGACACGCCCTGGCCCGCCGTCTGAATACGCGAGGCGGTCGGGTGGCCGAGCAACGCCAGTCTGCTGTAGACGTTGCCCGGGATGCGCTTTGGCATCAGGCCCGCGGTGAACAGGTCCGGCTTGCTCGATGCGTAGACGCTGCCGCGCCAGTACAGGTTCACCTCATGTCCGACGACTTCCGCCAGCCAGGCCAGGAGTTCGTCGTCCAACTGCGCGTCCATCGAGAATCCCGGCGGCAGGCCGAGCAGGAAGTCGGTCAGGACGTGCTCGAGCGACACGAGGGCGGCTCGACCGGCGACCTCCTGCTCGGCCTGGATGCGCGCTCCCAGATTCCGGACGAGCAACCCGTTGAGCAGCGCCAGCGGCACGATCGCGATCAGAGCCAGCACTGCCGTCAACCGGACCGAGTACCGCCGGAAGTCCGGAAGGAAGCCGCCGCGCCGTTTCGCTCGCGGCAGGCTGATCAGCAACACGGCGAACGCCACCGCCGACAATGCCAGCACGAGTCGGGCGGCGACCGTAGCGATCCGCCAGAGCCGCTCCGCCATCGTCTCCTCGAGAAGTAGAGCGACGATCCAGAGGCCCTCGAGGCTGCTTGGGCTGAACCAGGCCAGAGCGGGTCCGGCCGGCGTCTCGACCCGCATCGTTCGGCGTGGATCGACCGCTTCCGACGGCGGCGGCAGCAGCCAGTCCTCATCCCAGCGTGAAACGAGCGGGCGGCCCGCGCCATCGATGTACGCGAGAACCGCCTCTCCCGGAGGATTGGAGCGGCTCGGACTGGCCGGCCCTCCACGCAGCAGGCGCAACTCGAGTTCGCCGCCGGTCCCCGAGGTGACGGTGCCCCAGACGTCGAGCCGTGGCAACGCCGCCGTCCAGAAGCGAACCGCCCCCCACTCCTGACCGGCGGAGGCCACCGTAGCTTCACCCGATGCACTGCGCCGTTCCTGCCATAACGGCAGATTGCCGCTCGGCCAACGCGCGCTGCCAACGGCGAGTTCGCCCGTCTCCGCGTCCACCGGCAACCCGTAGGAGAAGGTCGACACCTCGTTCCCCCGGATCGCCGCCAGAGCCGAAAAGGTCTCGGAAACGGCCAGGGGCGACCGGCGCCAGAGTTCCAGAGCCAGATCCTGGTGATCGTCGAGTTCGTTCGGATCGCCCAGTGCCAGTTCCCTCAGGTCGCTCGTCGTGACGAAGGAGCCGGTTTGCTCCGCAAGCGCCGCGACTTCTCCCGGTTCCGGACCCTCGAGACCGCCTCGAACATGCTCGAGCAGCAGCGCCCGCAGGGCAGGTCGGTGCGTCACTTCGACGAGTAGACCGACACCGAGAGCCGCCGCCGTGGCCGTCAGCAGAAGGTGCATCCAATCCCGACCGTCCCCCCAGCCGGCCGCCCAGAGCACGGTTCCGGTCAGCAGAACCCAACCCGCCAACAGGACGACCCAATGCTCGATCGGGCCTCCGAACGAGCCTCCCGGATCGATCGGCGCTCCGGTGGCGTCGGTTGCCCAGATTTGCCACCGGTAGAGGCCGTAGCCCACGGCCGCGCCCACCCCGCCCAGACCAAGTGCCCCCACCGCGGGCCGGGGCCTCCCCGGTGCCCGACCCCTCCAGCGGCGGAAGACCCAGGACAGCAACAGGCCTGCGCCGATCATCGCCGCGGCCACCGCGAGCGAGCCGGCGGCTCCCGGCTGCCGTTCGGAGGACGGCCCGAATCGCAGCCGCAGCCAGGGCCCCGGGATCCCGTCCGGCGGAGCGAGCTCGCGAATGCCGGTCGCCTCCAGGCCAGGCGTCAGGGGTTCCGCGGAGTGGTCCCGTACGGACCATCTGACGCCGTAGCGCCGAAGTCCGAACGGTGTGGCAATCGGCAGCGTGTCCGTCGGGAAGCTGCTGCCAACGATCAACCGCCAGCCTCCCTCCCCCGTGCTCATGTCGATGGCCGCGTACAGCGAGACCGCCGTGAAGCCGGCGGTCTGGTTGATGCCGCCGGGCAGCAGACGGTCGAGGGGAAGATCGTGCCTCAGCCCCGGTCCACCCCAAGCCTGGGCCAGGCCATCCGAATCGACCAGAACCAGGGTGCGGCCGCCGACGCGGCTCGCCCGATCCAACTCCTCGAACACGCGCTGTCGGGCCTCCGCAGACGCGAGCGGAATCGCCCCCGTCCGACGAACGTTCTCGGCCGCGCGCTCGGCGTCCTCCTGCAGAGCCAGCAGCATCTCCTGGTACGCCGACTCCATCTCGGCCAGCTGCCCGGGCGTCGGAAGCGGCGGTTCCTCGTCCCGCGGCCATCGTTCGACCGCCAGCAGGATCGCCGTCAGTACGAACAGTCCGAAGATGATCACCCGCGCGGCAGCGCCCCCGCCGCGCTCGCCCGTGTGGTTCGTCATCGGTCCGTCGCAGTCTCTGCCGCACGAACCGAGCGGAGAATCCGGGCCGCGATCTGATCGGCGGCGCCGGTCGACGTATCGATCGTCTCGTAGCTGGCATCGTGCCGTAGCGGCGAGGCGCGGCGCCGGCGGTCCCGCTCGTCCCGGGCCTGCATCTCCTGCATGAGCCGCTTGCGGCCACCGTCGTTCCCGCGCCCTGGCTGGCGAAGCCGCCGCTCCGCCCTCACCTCGAGCGGTGCGTCGAGAAAGAACTTGTGCTTCGCCTGAGGGAAGACGACCGTGCCGATGTCGCGACCCTCGACCACCGCGCCCTCCCTGGCCGCGAAATCGCGCTGCCGAGCCACTAGCCACGCACGCACTCGGGGATGCACGGCAACCCGCGATGTGGCCGTGTCGACCCGGGGTGTACGGAGCAGCGGCCCCGGCGCGAATCCATCGATGAAGACCTCCGCCTCGGCGGCCCGGGTTCGGAGTTCGAAGGCGATCCGCCCGATCAGTTTCTCCATCGCCGACTCTTCGGCCGGGTCCAGCCCCTCCTCCAGCGCCTTCCAGGCGACCGCACGGTACATGGCGCCCGTGTCGAGATAGGGAACACCGAGTTCTGCCGCGACCGTCCGGGCCACGGTGCTCTTGCCGACACCGGCCGGCCCGTCGATGGCGACGACCGTCACCGGCGTCGGCGTCCCCGTTTCCGTCCGCCGCCGGAGCGCCCTGCTGAACCTCGGCCGGAACCGGCCTTCAAGCTCGCTACTTCCCTCACCGAGAGTTCCCGCCAATCACCGGTCGGTAAGTGGGCATCCTCGAGACGGCCGATCGCCACGCGGCGCAGTCGTTGTACCGGATGTCCGACGCGGAAGAACATCTCCCGGATCTGCCGGGTCCGGCCTTCCCTCAGTTCCATCTCCCACCAGCTCGACGAGCGCGCGGTCCTGCCTCCCCTGCGCGTTCGCACCAGACGCGGAGTCACCGGTGCCGTTCGCCGGCCCGCGATAAACATCCCCCGGCCGAGCCGCTCGATGGCCGCCCGGCCCGGGAACCCCCGGACCTTGACCAGATACCGCTTCGTGCAGCCGAAGCGCGGATGCGTAAGGCGGTTGGCGAGATCGCCGTCGTCCGTGAAGAGGAGCAGGCCCTCGGTCCGGTAGTCGAGCCGACCGACCGGCTTGAGCCGTCCGCGCCATCTCTCCGGGAGCAGGTCCATGACCGTAGGGCGGCCTTCGGGGTCGCTGCGGGTCGTTACGTGACCGGCCGGCTTGTTCAGAAGGACGTAGAGCGTCGCATCCATCCGCGCGATGGGTTCGCCGTCGACCCGGACCGTCTCCCTTCCCTTGCCCCACTGCCGGGCGCGGTCTCCGAGGACCGCGACGCGGTCGTCGATCGTGACCCGGCCGGCCCGAATCAGGTCTTCCGCGGCCCGGCGCGACGCGACGCCTGCGCGCGAGAGGATCTTCTGCAGCCGCTCGCCCTTCGGTTCCTCAGCCATCGATCGGGTCCGCCGGCGCGAGGGCGATCGGTGTCTGCATGGGCTCCTCCTCGGCCCCACTGAGGAAGGTCTCTTCGAATTCTTCCAGCGGCGGCAGCTCGGAGAGAGCGCGCAGGCCGAAGTGAAGCAGAAACTCGCGCGTCGTCGTATAGAGGAAGGGACTGCCGACGACTTCCTTGCGCCCGGAAATCCGGATGAGCCGGCGCTCAAGAAGCGTTTTCAACACACCGGCGGAGTTCCTGCCCCTCAGCTCCTGGATCTCCGGACTCGTCACCGGCTGGCGGTAGGCCACGATCGCCAGCGTCTCCACCGCGGCCATGGACAACCTGCTGCGACCGGCCACCTCGAAGAACCTGCGCAGGTAGGGATGCAGGTCGGAACGCGTGACGAGTCGGTATCCACCGCCGGCCCGGTCCAGGACGACGCCGCGGTTCGGCGGGCCGCCGGTTCCGTCAACCCGGTAACGGTCGAGAACCGCCTGGAGAGCCTCGGCCGCGCGTTCTGGGTCATCTTCGGGAAACACCTCGAGGAGCTTCGCCTCGGGTTGAGGATCGGGGCTGGCGAAGAGCAGAGCCTCGAACACCGCCTCCATCTCGGCCGTGTCCGTCATCCGGTCAGGTCCTCCAGCAGAACCGGATCGAGCGCGCGCGTGGTGCGGAACAGAAAGACGGAGCCGGCGTCAGAGGGGTGGAGCCGCACCAGATTGAGGCGAGCCATCTCCAGCACGGCGAGGAAGCACGCGATCGCTTCCGCACGACTCGACAGCGCGAACAGGTCGTCCTTCAGATCGAGTGAGCGGCCGCCCTCGAAGCGGCTCAGCAACCGCTCGATCTGGCCCCGCACACTGAAGGTCTCTCCCGAGTAAACGAGGGGACTGGGATGCTCCTCGTCGTAGCGCTTCAGCACGCCTCGCAACACCTGAAGCAGGTCGAAGAGCGACAGGTCGCCCAGGTCGAACTCCTCCTCGTCGGCGGCTGCGACAGTCTCCGTCCGGCCGCGCGTCCACAGCCCGTGGCGGAGGCTGTCGACCTCGGCCAGGGTCTGCGCAGCCTCCTTGAGCCGCTGGTACTCGAGCAACCGTTCGATCAACTCCCGGCGCGGATCTTCCGGTTCCTCGCCGGGCGCCGGCTCGGGTTGTGGCAGCAGTACCCTGGCTTTCAGCTGAATCAGCAGGGCCGCCTCGTAGATGTAGTCGGCGGCGATATCGAGATCCAGCTCGTCCATCAGGTCCAGGTACGCGTGAAACTGATCACAGATCAGGGCGACCGGGATGTCCGTGATCTCGATCTCGTTGATTCTCACGAGGTGAAGCAACAGATCGAGGGGGCCCTCGAACTCCGGCAACTCGACCCGCCAGGAGGCCGGCAGCAGGCTGCTTGAAGCCTGGGCGCTGGCGCGTCCTACGTTGACGGTCGAGTTCATCAGTACTGCCCACCGGAGCAACTGCAGCCCGAGATGGAACTCATCTGTCCGGATTCTTCCACACAGGCGGCAGCGATCGACGGACCCGTTCCAGCGCTTCCAGCCACCGCTCCGCCGCGTGGCGCGGCCGGTACCGTTGATCGAGCCGGCGGCCTCCCGCCTCCCCCCGCCGGCGGGATTCGTCGGGATCGAGCGTCGCGGCGATCAAGGCCTCGGCCAAAGCGCCCGAACGCTCGGGCGCCACGAGCCAGCCGGTCTCCCCGTCGACGACGACCTCGGGAATGCCGCTGACCGCGGAGGCGATGACGGGAACCCCGTCCCCCATGGACTCGAGCACGACCAGCGGCATGCCCTCGTACGTGGACGGTACGACGAGGGCGGCAGCGTGGCGCCGCAACCGGGCCACTTCCGACCGGGAGCACCGGCCGGCAAAACGCACGCTCGCTCCCAGCCCGAGATCCCGGGCCAGCGCTGAAAGCGAATCACGCCGCTCCCCGTCGCCCGCGATGATCAGCCGCGGACGATGACCGCGTCCGCGAGCGGTCGCCACGGCTCGCAACAGGATCTCGAAGCCCTTGCGAATCCGCAACCGTCCCACTGCGAGCAGGAAGGGCTTCTCCCGAAGGAGCCCGTCGACCCGGCTCCCTCGGGCCTCATCGTCGTCCGGCAGATCCAGGGGTGCGCCGGTGACATTCGGAATCACCTCGACCCCAACGACACCGTAGTCACGTTCGATCTCGGCGGCGGTGACCCGGCTCGGCGCCAGGCGGAGGTCCGCACCCCTGGCCGTGATCCGGCCCAGGGCGATGTGCACGGGCGTGCGCAGTGAGCGGAAGACGCGTTCGCTCCTTGCCGGACGGGCGACGACCCCGGCGCGACCATCGCGGTCGAACAGCGGACGGACCGCCAGGCGCTCCTGGACATAGCTCACCTGCTGGAGCGCCGTGAGCAGAGGTCGGCGACCGGCCGGCCGGCCGGCCAGGTCCCGGATGACCAGACCGCCGTCGCTTTCGTGGACCTGCACCACGTCCGGCCGCCACTCGTCGACCCGGCGCGCGACGGCACGCCGCGCGGACCAGGGAAACGAGGTCTTCGAGACCCTCGGGCCACACTGGTCACGGCCAAGGATCTCGACCTCGCAGCCGGCCTGCCGCAGGCCCCAGGCGAGCTGAAGCACCTGTTCACCCGCACCGGAGAGATCGCGCGGGGGCAGGACGTTGGCCACCAGAAGGACCTTCACGGCTCGGCGTCCCCTTCCACCGAAGCGGCAAGCGCCGGAATCCGCCGCTCCAACTGACGCCGCAGCGGTTCGTTGCCAGGCTCCGCCAGCCGGTCCAGCAGCCTCGCGGCGTCGGCGCGCGCCGCCACGAGCCACTTCCAGTCACGGGCCAGGTCGCCGAAGCGGAACTGCGGCAACCCCGCCTGACGCGTGCCGAGCACCTCGCCGGGTCCGCGCTGCCGCAGATCCTCCTCCGCGATCCGGAAGCCGTCGGTCGATGCTTCGAACACGGCCAGCCGACGCTCCGCTTCGGCCGACGACCCGCCCGAGATGGCGATGCAGATCGGCTCCCCGAGCGTTTGATCCGTACCCCGTCCGATGCGTCCCCGAAGCTGGTGCAGCTGGGCCAGTCCGAACCGCTCCGCCCCGAGGATCACCATCGCGGTCGCCTCAGGAACGTCGACGCCCACCTCGATCACGGTCGTCGCGAGCAGAACGCGGATCGAGCCGGCCGAAAAGCGGCTCATCGTCGCGTCGCGCTCCTCGCGGCCCAGACGACCGTGGACGACGCCATGGGGCGCCGCGAGCGCTTCGGCCCACCAGGCGCCCGACTCCTCGAGCGACGGCAGGCCGGCCGCACTTCCTTCGCCGGAGTCGATCAGGGGGAAGACGACGAATGCCCTGCCACCGCGCCGAAGGCTCTGCCTTACAAGAGCCACTGCCTCGTCCCTGTGCTTCTCGGTCAGGACGCGGGTCGCGACCGGGCGGCGACCCGGCGGCATCTCGTCCACCAGCGACACGTCCAGGTCGCCGTACACGGTCAGCGCCAGGGATCTGGGAATCGGCGTTGCGGTCATGACCAGGAGATCCGGGCGCTGCCCTTTCTGCGCCAGGGCCTGGCGCTGGACGACACCGAACCGGTGCTGCTCGTCGACGACGGCGAGTCCAAGGCGGGCGAACCGCGTGCGCTCCTGGATCAACGCGTGGGTGCCGATCGTGAGGTCGATCCCGCCGGCCGCGACCCGCTCGAGCACCGCGCCGCGCCCGTCGCTGGCGACGCGCTGGCTGGAGGTCACGAGCGCGAGGTCGAGGTACGGCCCCAACAACCGCCGCAGGGAGTCGAAGTGCTGTTCGGCGAGCAGCTCCGTTGGCGCCATCAGGGCGGACTGGAGGCCGCTCCTCGTCGCGAGCAGGCAGGCCAGGGCGGCAAGGACCGTCTTGCCACAGCCGACATCGCCCTGCACCAGGCGAAGCATGGGCCGCCGCCCGAGGAGGTCCGCTTCGATCTCCTCGAGCACCCGTTCCTGGGCACCGGTCAGCCGGAACGGCAGCAGTTCCCGAGCTACTGCCTCCGCCGCGTCGGAGGTCTCGTACCGGTGAGGCTTCCCGTGCCGGCTGCGCCGCCTGCGAACGGCGGCGAGCTGCAACTGCTGGAGCAGGAACTCCCCGTAGGCAAGGCGCGCATGGGCGCGACTTCGTCTCTCGTTCAGTGCTTCGACCGAGGCCTCGGCGGAGGGGCGATGGACCGCGGTCAGTGCCTCGGCCAGACTTGGCAGGCCGTGCCGGGCCCGTTCTTCGCCCGGCAGCCACTCCTCGATCCAGTCGGAGCCGCGGGTTTCCGTCAGGCGGGACACGGCGCCGCGGACCAGGCGCTCCACCCGCGACGGCGGAACGTCGCCGATGCGGCCGTACACCGGCCGTAGGCCGCCCCCGCGGGCCGGCTCCTCCTCGACTCGTTCGATCGTCGGATTCGCTAGCTGCCAGTGCCCGTCCCCGCCCCGGCGTCTGGGCACTCCGTGGAGGAGGTAGGAAGCCTCCTCGTCCAGCTGGTTCAACAGGTAGGGCCGATTGAACCAGACCACGCCGATCCGGTTCTCGCCGTCGTGCGCGACCGCCTCCACACGCGAGAAGCGGCGGCCGCCGAACACCCGGCGCGGCTTCTGGAGGCGCACGACCACGGTCAAGGGTCCTGGCGCGTCTCCGCACGCATCGCCGCCCGGTGCGGGCAGGCGGCCGAGCGCGCGCCGGTCCTCGTACCGGATGGGAAGGTGCGCGAGCAGGTCGGCGATGCGGCGGCAACCTGCCTCGGCCAGCTTGCGTCCCAGCACGGGGCCCACACCGCGCGCACGGGTGATCGGGTCGAACGGCTCCATCGGCGGAGTCAGTCCGTGACTTCCAGCGTGCCGGCATTCGGATCGAGCCGGACCGACGCCCCCAGCGGCAGCGTGTGGTTGGGCGCCTGGTGACCGGCGGGAAGACCGACCAGCAGCGGCACGCCGAGTGCCTCGGCGAAGTCGATCAACCCGTCGCGCGCGTCGCAGTTCGTGAAATGGCCGGCGACCACCGCGCGCACACCACCGACGCGTCGGGCGGACCGAAGCTGCGTCAGCAGCCGGTCGATCCGGTACTCGGGCTCATCGATGTCCTCGAGAAACAGGATGGACTCGCGGAAGTCCGGCAGGAAACCGGTCCCGATCGTCGCCGCCAGCATCGTCAGGCAACCGCCGAGAAGACGGCCTTCGATGGCTTCCGGTCGGCCGGCCGACCTTGGCCTGCCGACCGGCTCGAGCTGCCAGCCCTCCCCTCGCCTGCCATCCAGTGCGGCGAGCAGGGAGCGTCGCTCCTCCGCCAGCAGCCCGCGGGCGAAGTCGACCAGCATCGGGCCATGGAAAGCCACCGTCCGGGTTCTGGCGACCAGGCCGAGCAGGAACGGCGTCAGGTCCGAGTAGCCGATGTAGGGCCGCGGTCTTCCGGCGAGCAGCCGCCAGTCGATGTGCTCCAGGAGCCGCGTCACGCCATAGCCGCCACGGGCGAAGACGATCGCGGCGATCTCCTCGTCCGCCGCCAGATCGTGGAACGCCTGCAGCCGCTGGCGGTCCGATCCCACGAACAGATCGCGCCCTTCCCGTTTCGCCCCGGGACGCAGGTTGGAGGCGAGCACGACCTCGAACCCGAGCTCTTCAAGCGCGGCCGCGCCAGCCTGGAGACGTTCGTCGTCGATCGGTCCGGACAGTGCCCCGATGCCGATCCGGTCACCCGGCGCGACGGACGGCGGCCATCCGAAGGGCCTGTCGAAGAAGGTCAAGTGCCGGAGGACCTCGTAAGCCGGATTCTGTTCGTCCCGTCACCTTCAGGCGATGGGAGGCGGCCATTCATCTTTGCGACCTACCCGGAGGGCGTCCCCGGTTGCGAACAACCCGGAATCGGGACGGACAGCCCGATCCGCACTCCCTATTTGGTCTTGCTCCACATGGGGTTTGCCATCGCCTCGAACCGTCGCCGGCCGAGCGGTGCGCTCTTACCGCACCCTTTCACCCTTGCCTTCCCCGTGGTCCCAAGGGCCTCGTCGGCACCGGAACCATCT
The DNA here is from genome assembly GCA_026707545.1 of Acidobacteriota bacterium. Classification (NCBI taxonomy): domain Bacteria; kingdom Pseudomonadati; phylum Acidobacteriota; species Acidobacteriota bacterium. The sequence goes on from JAPOWR010000001.1 coordinate 1,306,509, forward strand.
GGTCGGCGGTCTGCTCTCTGTTGCACTTTCCGTCGCGTTGCCGCGCCTTGCCGTTAGCAAGCATGCCGTCCGTTGGAGTCCGGACTTTCCTCCCCCGGCGGCAGCACCGCCGGGAGCGACCGCATCCGGTCCTCCGGCAAGGCGAATCCTACCACCGCTCAACCGGTCCGATCCCGCCGGACCGAGGCATAGACCGATCGGGCGAGCTTGGCGCCCAGGACCTCCTGGAGCTGCTCTTCCGACGCCCGGGTCACGCCAGCGTAGCTGCCGAAGCGCCGCACCAGCAACTTGCGCCGCTTCGGCCCGATGCCCCGGAGGTCGTCGAACCGGCTGCGCAGCGTTCGCCGGGAACGGCGACGGCGGTGACGCGACACGGCAAAGCGGTGCGCCTCGTCACGCACCTGCTGGAGCACGCGGAGGCCGGCGTGGTTCCGCCGCAGCCTGAGCGGCGCCGGCCGCGCCGGGACGTAGACCTCCTCCTCCCGCTTTGCGAGGCCCACCACCGGTGTCTCGTCGACGCCGAGTTCCGACAGCGCCTCAAGCGCCGCGTTCAACTGGCCGCGTCCTCCGTCGATCAGGATCAGGTCGGGCATCTCGCCGACCTCCTCGAGGGTCCTCCGGTAGCGGCGCTCCACCGCCTGGCGAATCGAGGCAAAGTCATCGGCCTGCTCCAGGCCCCGGATGTTGAAGCTGCGGTACTGGTTCTTGACCATCCGGCCGTCGTTCCAGACCACCAGGGAGGCGACCGTCTCGCTGCCGCCGAAGGTCGAAATGTCGAACCCCTCGATCCGCCGCGGCGAGTCTTCGAGGTCGAGCGCCCGCCGCAGCGCCTCGCCGGCCTCTCCGGCAGCGCCCGCACCCCGGAACCGGCGGCGGAAGGCCATTGCCGCGTTCCGGTTCGCCAGGGCCACCCGGTGCGCCTTCGGTCCGCGCGAGGGCATGCGGAGGTAGACCTTCGATTCGCGCCGTTCGCTCAGCCACGAAGTCAGCGCGTCTTCGCCGTCGATCGGCGCCGGCAGGTGGATCTCCTTCGGAATCAGCGTGGTCCGGTCGTAGAGCTGCGGCAGCAGTTCCGACAGCAGACGTTCGGCGGTGATCCTCGAGACCCCCTCCCAGAACAGCTCGCGACGATCGAGAACCTGGCCGCCGCGCATGACCAGCACGACGACCGCCGCGTTGTCGCCGCTGGTATGGACACCGAAGATGTCGACATCCTCGCCCCGATCCGAGAACAGCTTCCGCCGCTGAGTGACCTGTCCAATCTCCTGCATGGTGTCCCGAAGACGGGCCGCGGCCTCGAATTCCAGGTTGGCGGCATGCGTCCGCATGCCGCTGCGCAGGTCGCGCAGCAACTCGTCGTTCCTGCCGGAGAGAAAGAGGCGCGCCTTCTCCACCGCCTCCGCATAGGCTTCGTCGGTGGTCAGGCCGTCGACGCAGGGACCGAGACAGCGCTTCATGTCGTAGTAGAGGCAGGGGCGCGGCAGGCTGCCGTCGATCTCGATCCGGCATACCCGGATCCCGAACAGCTTCTGCGTCAGCTTGATCGCCTTGCGCGCCAGTCCGGCAGGGAGGTAGGGCCCGTAGTACTCCGCGCCGTCACGGCGAATGCGCCGCGTGAAAGCCAGACGTGGGTGGCCGTCGGCAAGGGTGAGCTTGAGGTACGGATAGGTCTTGTCGTCGCGCAGGCGGATGTTGAAGCGCGGTTGCCGGCGCTTGATCCAGTTGTTCTCGAGCAGCAGGGCCTCGGCCTCCGAGTCGGTGACCACGAACTCGACGTCGGCCGCGTCCTGCAGCATCAGGGCGATCCGTGGATCCTCGGCCGGCTTGCGGTAGGCCACCGCGCGCCGGCGCAGGGACTTCGCCTTGCCGACGTAGAGCGCCGCGCCGTCCTCCGACTTGAAGATGTAGATCCCCGGCTGATCCGGAAGCTCGCCGAGCCGGCGCGCGAGGCGCGGGTGCATCAACCCATCACCTTGACTTCCCGAAGTTCCTTCAGGCGGTCGCGCAACACCGCTGCCTGTTCGAACTCGAGCCGTCGGGAGGCCTGCTTCATCGCCTTTTCCAGGCGCGCGATGCGGCGCTCCAGGGGCATCTCCGGTGCGTCCTCGCGCAGGAGGTCTTCCACCGCCTTCTCTGCTGCCGCACCGGCCTTGTGCAGGTAGTCCAGGTTGCTCATCTGCACCAGCGGACTGTGTACGTCCTTGAGGATGGAGGCCGGCTCGATCCCGTGCTCCCGGTTGTAGCGCGCCTGCAGGCGCCGGCGCCGCGCGGTCTCCCGGACCGAGCGGTCGATCGACTCGGTTCGCTGGTCGGCGTAGAAGATGACTCGTCCGTTCAGGTTGCGCGCCGCGCGGCCGGCAGTCTGGATCAGTGACACCTCGCTGCGCAGGAACCCCTCCCTGTCGGCGTCCAGAATCGCGACCACCGAGACCTCGGGGAGGTCGAGTCCCTCCCGCAGGAGGTTGATGCCGACCAGAATGTCGAACTCGCCGCGCCGAAGCGCGGTCGTGATCTCGACCCGCTCCAGGGTGTCGATGTCGCTGTGCAGATAGCGCACCCGGAGATCCAGCTCGGTCAGGTACTGCGTCAGCTCCTCGGCCATCCGCTTGGTCAGCGTTGTTACCAGCACCCGCTCGCGGCGTTCGATCGCCGCCCGCGCCTCTTCCACCAGGTCGTCGATCTGGTTCGCGGAAGGTCGCAGTTCGATCCGGGGATCGAGCAGGCCGGTCGGCCTGATGACCTGTTCGACGACCACGCCGGCGGTCCGTTCCAGTTCGAACGGCCCCGGCGTGGCCGAGACGTAGATCCTCTGTCCGCAACGCTCTTCGAACTCGTCGAACCGGAGCGGCCGGTTGTCCAGGGCGCTCGGCAGGCGGAAGCCGAACTCCACCAGCGTCTCCTTGCGCGCGCGGTCGCCGTGGTACATCCCATGCACCTGCGGAATCGACTGGTGGCTTTCGTCGACCACCAGCAGGAAGTCCTCGGGCAGATAGTCCAGGAAGGTCGGCGGAGCCTGACCCGGCGCCCTGCCGGAGAGGTGGCGCGAGTAGTTCTCGATGCCGGCGCAGGAGCCGAGTTCGCGCAGCATCTCCAGGTCGTAGCGGGTCCGCTGCTCCAGGCGCTGCATCTCGAGCAGACGGTTCTCGCGCTCGAGGGCGACCAGGTGCTCGCCCAGTTCCTCCTCGATCGAGCGGATGGCCCTCCGCATCCGTTCCTCCGGAGTCACGTAGTGGTTGCGCGGAAAGACCGGCAGCCGGTCGATTTCCTCCAGCACGCGTCCCGTGATCACGTCGAAGCGGCAGACCCGGTCGATCTCGTCTCCGAAGTACTCGACCCGGATGCCCCGGTCATCGTAGGCCGGGAGGATCTCGAGCACGTCCCCGCGTACCCGGAAGCTGCCGTGAAACAGATCGAGCCGGGTACGCTCGTACTGCATCTCGGCCAGGCTTCGCTGTGCCCGCTCGAGCGGCAGCTCGGTGCCGCGCTCGAAGAACTGGAGCATCGAGAAGAAGACGTCGGGCGCGCCCAGACCGTAGATGCAGGACACGGAGGCCACGACGAGCACGTCCCGTCGCTCGAAAAGGGAGATCGTCGCCCGCAGCCGCAGGCGGTCGATCTCGTCGTTGATGCTCGTTTCCTTCTCGATGTAGGTATCGGATTGCGGGACGTAGGCCTCGGGCTGGTAGTAGTCGTAGTAGGAGACGAAGTACTCCACCGCGTTGTTCGGAAAGAAGCTCTTGAACTCCTGGTAGAGCTGGGCCGCCAGCGTCTTGTTGTGCGACAGGACCAGCGTGGGCCGGTTCACCGCCTCGATCACCTTGGCGATCGTGTACGTCTTGCCGGAACCGGTGACCCCGAGCAGCACCTGCTCGGGAACGTCGTCCTCGAGACCGGCCACGAGTTCTGCGATCGCCGCGGGTTGATCACCCTGCGGCCGGAACGGAGAGATGAGCTCGAAGCGTCCTCCGGCCCCACTCCTCGGATCGAGGCGCCGGTACAGGTCACACCTCCGGTCCGGAAGCCGCGATCCGTTCGAGACGCTCGGTCAGGCGACGCACGTCGTCGCGGTCGAGGAGTCCGCGCTCGGCCCGGCGCAGCGCGTCGGTGAGGGCCATCTGCAGCCGACGGTTGTCGGCCGGCGTCGCGGGACGGGACCGGTAGCGTTCGAGGACGGAATCAAAGGCCCGGTCGAGACGGTTGCGTTCTTCCGACGTGGTGTCCTCAGGCAATGTCTCCATGATGCGACCGCGACCGAAGTCCAGCACGAACTCGAGCAGTTCATCGGCCTGGGTCAAGGCCACCACCAGGCCGATCACCAGCAGCAGCACGAGCAACCCGCATCCGGCGAACCCTGCGATCAGACAACCTCGCCGCGTGTTCTCCGGATCCCGCGGCCGAGTCGCCGACGGCTCGGGAAAGGGCTCCGGCAACGGCGGCAGGTCGCGCGGCTGCTCGGCTTCGGGCGTCATGAGTCGGGCCGTATGATACGCGCGTGATGGAGGCGCTGCGGAACGCCCTGCGACCCGTTGCCGACTGGGCCTTGCGGCACTGGCGCTGGCTCACGCCCATTGCCGTGACACCCATCGCCGGCGTCCTGCTGGGCATCTCGGTGGCCGCGGCGATCGATCTGCCGCAGGTCGAGACGGTCGCCGAGTTGAACCCGAGCCAGATCACCCGGCTACTCGATCGCCGCGGCGAGGTGTTCCGGAGCTACTCCGTGCAGAAGCGGATCATGCTTGCCGGGGGCGAGGTGCCGGAGGTCTTCGAGCGCGTGCTGCTGAGCGCGGAGGACCGGAACTTCTACAGGCACAGCGGCTTCGACATCATCGGGGTGCTGCGCGCGACGGTGCAGAACTGGCGCCGGGGCGAGCGCTTCTCGGGCGCCTCCACGATCACCATGCAGGTGGCGCGAACGTTGTTCCTGGGCCGCGAGAAGGTCTGGAGCCGGAAGATCCGGGAAACGCTGCTCGCAGTCCATCTCGAGAAGCGCCTGAGCAAGCAGCAGATCCTCACGCTGTACTGCAACCTGACCTACTTCGGCCACGGCAACTACGGCCTGGAAGCCGCCTCGCGCTACTACTTCGGCAAACCGGCCGCCGAGCTCGACCACGTGGAAGCGGCCACCCTCGTCGCGGTGCTGCCAGCTCCAAGCGTGTGGACGCCGTATCTGCGCCCCGAGCTCGTCCGCGGCCGGCGCAACGCGATCCTCGAGGTCATCGCCGAGCGGGACGTGATCACGAGACGGCAGGCCGAAGAGGCAACGACCAGACCGCTGGGCGTCGTCAAGCAGCGCGAGACGAAGCCGGTGGCCCCGTACTTCGCTGAACGGGTCCGCGTCGATCTCTACCGCAAATACGGCCAGAAAGGCCTCTACGAGCGTGGCCTGCAGGTCAGGACGACCCTGGATCCCCGGATGCAGCACGCCGCGAAGCGCGCCCTGCGTCAGGGTCTGGTTCGGATCGACCGGCTGCGCGGCTATCGAGGCCCGGCGTCACGGCTCGACCGGGACGATCTCGAGACGGAGGCTCTCGCCGACTCGGCCGGGGGGCTCCTCGTTCGCTGGCACGACTTCGAACCGGAGGCCGGCGCCTGGGCGCCCGGCGTGGTTCTCCGGCGCGGCCGGCGCGAAGCGGAAATCCGCATCGGAGAGCACCGTTTCGTGCTCCATCCCGAGGGATACGCCTGGACCCGCCGGGACGCGCCGCCGCTCGAGCGGGGCGACATCGCGTGGTTTGAACTCCGGCCCGCCCTGGAGACCGACGCGGAGGGCGGAGCCGATCCCGGACAGCCCTGGACCCTTGAGCTCGTCCAGGAGCCGATCGTCGAGGGAGCCGTGCTGCTGCTCGAGTCGTCGACCGGCGCCGTTCGCGCCATGGTCGGCGGCTGGGACTACGAACGGAGCGAGTTCAACCGCGCGGTCCAGGCGCGGCGCCAGGTCGGTTCGCTCTTCAAACCGCTCGTGTTCGGCGCCGCGTTCGAGCACGGGTTCACGCCCGCCGACACGCTCTTCGATGCACCGGCCGTGTTCGTCGGCGTCGACAACCTGCCCAACTACAGCCCCCGCAACTACTACCGCAAGTACCTCGGCATCCTGACGCTGCGCAAGGCGCTCGAGAAGTCGATCAACGTCACATCGGTCAAGCTGCACGACATCGTCGGCGCCGACCGGGTGGTCGACTTCGCTTACCGGGCCGGTGTTCGTTCACCGCTGCCGCCGTATCCGAGCCTGGCCCTGGGCGCCGCCGACCTGACCGTGCTCGAGGTGGCCACCGCCTACGCCACGATCGCCAACCTGGGGGTCCACGTCGAACCGTACATGATCGAGGGCGTCACGACCCCGGACGGCCGCGAACTCGAGGCCCACGTGCCGCAGGCGGCCACCGTGTTGACGCCGGAGGTCGCCTACCTGTTGACCCATGTGCTCGCGGGTGTGGTCCAGCGGGGTACCGCCCAGTCCGCGAGGACTTTGGGACTTGCGGCCGTCGCAGGCAAGACCGGTACCACGGACGGCTTCACCGACGCCTGGTTCGCAGGATTCACTCCCAGGTACACGCTCGTCGTCTGGGTCGGCTACGACCAGCAGCGGCGGATTGGACGCAACATGACCGGAGCGGCGGCCGCCCTGCCGATCTGGAAGGAAGTGCTGCGCCTGGGCATCGAGGAAGGCTGGATCGACCGCCGCGCCACCTTCACCCGTCCCAACCGGGTACATCTCGCCCCGATCGAGTACAACTCCGGTCTCCGCCCGTCACGCCGGCCGGTGGGACAGCAACTGATCGAGGAAGCCTTCATCGTCGGCACCGAGCCGGTGCTGACCTTCGACCCCGACACCCGGCCCGTCTACGACCTGCCCTGGTACCAGCAACGGGCCCTGTACGGCGAGCCGAAGGCCGGCGAGAACATGCCCGAGGACGTCGTCGACTGGTTCCTGGTACGGGAGGCCTGGAGAGAAGACGAGGAGGAAGACTCCTAAGGGCTCCCTAGGGCCGCTTGCCGATCAGCGCGTAGTCGCGATGGCCGTAGAGAACGTCGTCGATTTCGTCGCGCAGGCGGTTCAGTCGATCCGCCAGCTCCAGGGTCTGGCCGTCCAACCCGTCCAACGGAATCTCCGGCAGACGCTCCTCTTCGGGATAGGGACGCAGGTCGAGCCGTTCGACGCTGGAGAACCCGGAGCTCTCGAAGCTGGCCCGGAGCGTTTCCGGGTGTACCGGGCGCAGGTGCGTCGGGTCGAGCCAGAAGCTGCGCGCGGTCACACAGACGGAGAGGGGATTCGGCGTTTCGAGCAACAGGATCCCACCGGGCCGGAGGGCCACGAATGCTAGCCGCACGAGGCGGTCGACCGCTTCCGGAGGCAGGTGCTCGATCACATGAAAGGACACGATCCCGCCCAGCGATCCAGGCTCGAGGCCGGCCAGCGCCTCCGGCAGTTCCCCCCGCTCGACGCGAAGGCCCCGCCGCGAACAGCGGCGCACCATGGCCGCGGAGGAATCGATACCGCGGCACTCGATTCCTTCCTCCTCGAGGAGCGTCAGTGCCTCGCCCCGGCCGCAACCCAGGTCCAGTACCGGCACCGCTTCGCGTAGCCGCGGCAGGTAGACCTCCATGCGCTCCCGGATCTCCTCCTCGCCGCCGCGGAACCGGTCCTCGAACGCCAGGTAGGCGGCATCGTCGACGATGGATCGAACGGTCCCCGCCGCTTCCTCGCCGCCCCGGTCCAGAGCCGAGCGCAAGAGACCGAGGAGTTCATCCGCTTCGCGCCGGTACCGGTCCAGCTTGCGGTCGACCCGGCCGAACAGCGCATCATCGTGCCGCATGACCTCGTCGAGGCCCTGGCGCAGGAAGTTCTCCAGGTGCCGGGTGCGCCGATCCAGTTCCCCGATGCGCTCCTCGAGCGCCCGGTCGACCTCCTCCTGGTGCCTCCGCCAATCCCGAAAGCGCTCGGCCTGATCCAGGACGTGGCCGAGCAGGATCAGGTTGAAGACCCGTTGGCGCTCCCAGAGATCCGTCTGCGGCAGCCGAACGAAGGGGCGCAGCAACCGCTTGAAGGCCACCAGCAGGCTCCCGGCAGCGCCGCGGTGGCTGCGAATCGGGAAGGGAACGTCCCGTTCCCATAGATCGCGCCAGTCCTCGAGACGACGGGTAGGCCGATCGCCCAGGAAGTTCTCCACGTCCGGCGGTCCGCTGTCGCCGCCGGAGTTCGCGGTCTGTTCGGACGCCCCCGCGGGAACGTCCGCCTCGCTGGAGGCTCTACGTCTCAGGCACGACCTCGAGTGCGACTTCGGCAATCACTTCCGTGTGCAGGTCGACCCGCACCACATGATCGCCAAGGGCCTTGATGCCGCCCGACAGGTCCACCATCCGTCGATGCACCTGGACGCCCTTGGCCGCCAGCGCCTCGACCACTTCTGCCGGCGTCACGGACCCGTAGAGAGTTCCCGTCTCGCTCGCCCGCTTGGCGATCTCGATCTTCAGGGCCGCGAGTTCGGCCGCGACCTCCGCTGCAGCCGAGCGCTCCGCCGCGTGCCTGGCGTCGAACTTCGCCCGCTGGGACTCGAACCAGTGCCGGTTCGCCACAGTGGACGGGGCGGCAAGCTCCCTCGGGTACAAGTAGTTGCGTGCGTAGCCGGGCTTCACGTCGACGACTTCGCCGCGCGTACCGAGCCCCCTCATGTCCTGAAGCAGGATGACTTCCATCTCTTGTTCCTCGTCCGCCCCCGGCTCTGGACCGTTCAGTCGGTCGTGTACGGAATCAGGGCCAGGAATCGGGCCCGCCGGATGGCCCGGGCCAGCATTCTCTGATGCCGGGCCGAGTTGCCCGAGATCCTGCGCGGGAGGATCTTCGCCCTCTCCGGCACGAACGGCCGCAGAGTCGCGACGTCCTTGTAGTCGATGTACTCGATCCCGTCCGCGGTGAACTTGCACACCTTGCGGCGACGGAAGAAGGTTCTGCGTTTCGGCATCTCTCTCGACTCCCCTAGCTGGCCGTCTCGGCGAGTACCGTCGACCGGACCGGAGCCTTGCCCTTGCTTGCCGCGCGCTTCAGATCGAGGTCCGTGCGCACGACGAGGTGACGCAGGATGCGCTCGTTCTGGAGCATCCGCTGCCCGACCTCGGCAAGGTTGTTGTCGCCTCCGTCCGACTCCAGGTAGTAGACGTGGTAGCGCCCCTCGGTGAACTTCCGGATGGGATAGGCGAGCCGGCGCTTACCCCAGGATTCCTCCTGGGTAATCCGGGTCTTGCCGCCCGCCGTCAGCAGCTCGGCAAACCCATCGCTCAACCGCACCGTCTCCTCGTCCGAGAGGCGCGGGTCCGCTATGAAGACCAGTTCGTATGTCCGTGTCAATCGTTCGTCCTCGTCGTGTTCGTTGGCATCAGGGCCGCAACGAATCGGCGGCGGAATCTATCATGGCCTCCCGTCACAGGACGAGCAGGGGCGCGATGACCAGGGAAACCACGGACATCAGCTTGATCAGGATGTTCAGGCTCGGACCGGCGGTGTCCTTGAACGGATCGCCCACCGTGTCCCCGACCACCGCGGCCTTGTGCGCGTCCGAGCCCTTGCCGCCGTGGGCGCCGGCCTCGATGTACTTCTTCGCGTTGTCCCAGGCCCCGCCGGCATTGGCCATGAAGATCGCCAGCAGGACGCCGCCGGCCGTCACGCCCGCGAGCACGCCGGCAAGTGCCTCGACATCGTAGAAGCCGACGGCGACCGGGACCAGGACCGCCAGCAAGCCGGGAGCAACCATCTTGCGAAGCGCCGCCGCGGTCGAGATGTCGACGCAGCGGGCGTACTCGGCCTTGGCCTTCCCCTCCATCAGGCCGGGGATCGTCCGGAACTGCCGCCTCACCTCCTCGATCATCTCGAAGGCCGCCTTGCCTACCGCCTTCATCGCCATCGACGAGAACAGGAACGGCAGCATGGCGCCGATGAACAGCCCGCACATGACCCGCGGATTCACCAGGTCCATGCTCTCGAGGCCGACCGTCGTGCGGAAGGCCGCGAACAGCACCAGGGCGGTGAGCGCCGCCGAACCGATCGCGAAACCCTTGCCGATCGCAGCCGTCGTGTTGCCGACCGCGTCCAGCTTGTCGGTCCGGGCGCGCACGTCGGGGCCCAGATGGCTCATCTCGGCGATGCCGCCAGCGTTGTCGGCAACCGGGCCGTAGGCGTCGACCGCGAGCTGGATCCCGGTCGTCGAGAGCATGCCGAGAGCCGCGATCGCGATGCCGTAGAGACCGGCCTGCCCGTGCGCCACGAGGACCGCGGCGGTCAGCACGATGATCGGCAGCGCGGTCGACTGCATGCCGACCGCCAGACCGCCGATGATGTTCGTGGCGGAGCCCGTCTGGCTGTCCTTGGCGATGCTCTGCGCAGGCCCCTTCGACTCCGCCGTGTAGTACTGCGTAATCAACCCGATCAGCAGACCGGCGGCGAGACCCGCGACAGTGGCCAGGAAGACGCCCATGTAGCCGAACTCCCGCCCTTCGACGACGTAGCGGCTCTCACCCAGCAGGCCGCGCGCGGTGAAGTAGGTCACCACCAGCATCACGGCGGCGGCGGCGAACGTCCCCATGTCCAGCGCGTGCTGCGGATTCCCTCCCTCCCGGGTTCGCACCAGGAGAGTCGAGACCAGGGACACGAGGATGCCGAGCCCGGCCAGGAGCATCGGCAGGAGGATCAGGTTCGGCGTGAACTCCGCGCCCGCCAGCGTCGTCGTGCTGACGCCGAGGACGAGCGTGCCGACGATCGCCCCGACGTAGGACTCGAACAGGTCGGCCCCCATGCCGGCCACGTCGCCGACGTTGTCGCCCACGGCGTCGGCGATCACCGCCGGGTTGCGCGGATCGTCCTCGGGTATCCCGGCCTCGACCTTCCCGACCAGGTCGGCGCCGACATCCGCCGCCTTCGTGTAGATGCCGCCGCCGACGCGCGCGAAGAGCGCGATCGAGGAGGCGCCGAACGAGAAGCCGGTCATCACGGTCACGATGAGCCCGAGGGAGTCGTTGTCGCCACTGCCGAACATCGAGGCGTAGAGCAGGTAGAGCAGGGACAGGCCGAGAATCCCGAGTCCAACCACCGCGAAGCCCATCACCGCGCCGCCCGAGAAGGCGACGGCGAGGGCCCGGTTCAGGCTGGTCCGGGCGGCCGCGGCGGTACGGACGTTCGCCGAGGTCGCGACCCGCATGCCGAAGAAGCCGGCCAGACCGGAACAGAGCGCGCCGCCGAGCACGGAGAGTCCGATCCAGGCCGAGCTGCCCGCGCGATCGGAGTTGGCAAGCGCCAGCAGGGCCGCGGCCAGCAGGACGAAGATCCCCAGGATGCGGTACTCGCGTCCCAGAAACGCCATCGCGCCATCGCGAATGTGGCCGGCGATCTCGGGCATCACGCCGTCGCCGGCGTCCTGGCGGTTGATCCAGCGACTTCGCAACAAGGCGTAGATCAGAGCTGCCGCTCCGCATGCCGGCAGCAGGTAGTACATCGTGTCCACTATCCGTTTCCCCTCATCCGTAGTAAGAGTTCATCCGTTGTATTCGTTCATCGTGATGTCGACACCGCGGTTGGCCCAGCTCAGGACGCAGTCGGCCGCCCGGCACACCATGCGCGCCGCCGCTTCGACTTCCCCGCCTGCGAAGGGAGCGAGCACGAAGTCCGTGAGGTCCCCCTTCCTGCCGCCCGCACTTCCATCCGCTTCTTCTGCTCCCTCCGCCGCGATGCCCAACCGGAGCCGGGGCACCTCAGTGGTGCGCAGGTTCTCGATGATCGACTCCATTCCCCGGTGACCGCCCGGACTGCCCCTGCCGCGAAGGCGCAGCCTTCCCAAGGGAAGATGGACTTCGTCGTAGACGACCAGGATGTTCTCCGGAGCATAGCCATTTCGTTCACTGAGACAGCGCGCACTGTAGCCGCTACGGTTCATGTAGGTCTGGGGAATAGCCAGATCGACCGGGGTCGCCGCGCTCCAGAGCGCTCCGCAGACCTTCAGGCCGAGACGGACGTCCAGTCGCCGGGCCAGTTCCTCGACCACGCGAAAGCCGAGGTTGTGACGCGTGTCGGAGTACCGCTCGCCCGGATTGCCCAGACCGAGGACCAGCCGCGGCGGCTCGTCGGCGCCACCCCTAGAGCCGCCAAACCCGTCGCGGACTCCGTGTTTGGCCCCAGCCCCCACCTCCCTTGCGCCTTGCGCCTGAGAACTCACTCCGTTTGCGTTCCACGGCGCAAGCCGCTAGGCGTCTTCGTCCTCCGACTCCGTCTTCGCGCCGACCATCTCGGGCTCCTCGGCCACGGCCTCCAGCAGCTCGTCCTCCTCTGCGACCTCTTCCTCCTCTTCGATGACCTTCTTCGCGGCCACCGACACGATGACGCGGCTCTCGTCGTCCTCCAGCCGCACCGCCGAGGGGAGAACGAGTTCGCCGGCCTCCACGTGCTGGCCGATGTGAAGCGGCTCGACATCGAGTTCGATCGAAGCCGGAATGTCGCCGGGCAGGCAGACGACTCCCACCTCGCGGGTGATGAACTCCAGCAGGCCGCCTTCGTTCCTGACTCCCTCGGGGCTTCCGACCAGTGCGATCGGCACCGAGACCTGCACTTCCTGGTCCATCTTCACGCGCAGAAAGTCGATGTGAACCAGGGACCCGGTCAGGGGGTTCCACTGCAGATCGCGGATCATCGTGTGGCGCGTGCGATCCGTACCCTCCAGTTGGAGCAGGAAGACGGCATTCTCGCCGCCTTCCCGGATCAGCGTCTGCACGCTCTTGCCGTCGACCCGGATGGCCGCCGAATCGCCCTCGCCGCCGTACACGACGGCCGGGATCTCACCCGCCGCGCGGAGGCGGCGGTTCGCGTTCTTGCCGGTCTGCTCACGCAGCCGGACGGTGACGGTCGGTTCGCTCACGTCGAACTCCTTGGTGTCCTGAACAGCTCAGACGAAGAGGGATGTCACGGAGCTGTTGTCGTGGATTCTGCGGATTGCCTCGCCGAGCAGAGCCGCAACGCTGTGGGGACGCAGCCGCGTGCTCCTGGCGAGCTTGTCCTCGAGCGGCGTCGTGTTCGTCACCAGCACACCCTCGAGTTTCGAGTCTTCGATTCGTTCGATCGCGGAAGCCGAGAGAACGCCGTGTATCCCCGCGGCGAAGATCCTCCGCGCCCCCTGGGCTGCCAGCGACTCGACGGAGTTCAGCAACGTGCCACCGGTGTCGATGATGTCGTCGAGGATCAGAAGGTCGCGTCCCTTCACGTCGCCGATCACGTTCATCACCTCGGCCTCGTTCGCGGCCACCCGGCGCTTGTCGATGATGGCGAGTTCCGTGTGCAGGCGCTTGGCGATGGCTCTCGCCCTCGCAACTCCCCCGGCGTCCGGGGCCACGATCATCAGATCGTCGATGCCTAGCGCCCTGATCGCGTCCAGGAGAACCGGCGCAGCGAACAGGTGGTCAACGGGGATGTCGAAGTAGCCGGAGATCTGGGCCGCGTGAACATCCATCGTCAGCAGCCGGTCGGCGCCGGCGGCTGTGATCAGGTCCGCCACCAGTTTGGCCGTGATCGGAACTCGCGGTTTGTCCTTCTTGTCCTGCCGGGCGTAGCCGTAGTACGGCAGGACGGCAGTGACACGCGCCGCCGATGCCCGCTTCACCGCGTCCAGCATGATCAGCAGTTCGACGAAGTTGTCGTTCACCGGCGTGCAGGTCGGCTGGACGATGAACACGTCGGTGCCGCGAACGTTCTCCTGAATCTGGCAGAAGATCTCTCCGTCGGCGAAGTTGTACGCGGTGACCTGGCCCGGCACCATGCCCAGGTAGTTGCAGATCTCGTTCGTCAAGGCGGGGTGCGCCCGCCCCCCGAAGATCTTCAACTCCGTGTACATGGCTCGCTCGACGTTGTTGGCGTGAACGCTCATGTGTTGCAAGGGGGAGAAGGCTGGCGCGGCTACGTGGTTGGGGCGGGAGGATTCGAACCCCCGAATGCGAGATCCAAAGTCTCGTGCCTTACCACTTGGCGACGCCCCAGACGGGCCGGCGGATTGTACATGAAGCGGCAGCAAAGGAGACGCTTTCCGCCAACCCGGGGGAAGGTCCTCACGGACCTCACGGCCTTGAATGCCCGGCCCGAGTAGAGGTTCGGAACAGGCGCACGTTCTGGCCCGCCACGGCGTCCTCCGCGTCCTTCCAGTCTCCGACACCGAACACGGCGCCGCCGGCACCGGAGAGCTGTGGCCCCCGGTCCGACTCGTCGAGTGCCAGCGCACAGAGCGCAACCACCAGACAGTCCACCTCCGGGTGAAGCCGCCGGACGACCGGTTCCAGGTCGTTTCCGCGGAGCCACCGGACCGTCTCGCGCCGCATCGACTGCGGCGGCAGCAGTTCGTCGTCCCTTAACTCCGCCTCACGTCCCCCAAGCCCACTCCAGTGGTTGTAAACGGCGGCGGTCGACACCTCCATCGCCGGCACCGCGACGATCACCGGCGCCGCGGCGACGTCCTCCAGAATCCGCAGCTGTTCTCCCCGACCGGTCGCCAGCACCGTCCCGCCGACCAGAAAGAAGGGCACATCGGAGCCGACCGTTGCGGCCGCGGCGTGAAGGCCGTCGGGGCTGAGCGGCTCGCCCCAGAGTTCCTGCAGCGCCAACAGCGTGCCCGCCGCATCACTGCTGCCGCCGCCGAGTCCGCTCCCCGCCGGAATGCGCTTCCTCAACTCGAAGCGCACGCCCCGCGCCGGCTCGCCAATCGCACCGAAGAACGTCCGCGCAGCCGCCAAGACGAGGTTCGAGTCATCGGCCGGTGCACCACCGCCGGGCACGTCGAGGTGCAAGGGGGCCTCGGGTTCGATCCGGGTTGCCGTCAGCCGGTCGCAGAGGGCGATCGTCTGCAGCACGGTCGAGATCGCGTGGTAACCGTCCGCCCGGCGGCCGTGAACCCGCAAACTCAGGTTGACCTTGGCGGGACACTCCAGGCTGACCTGCGTTCTCATCCGGCGCCGGACTCGCAGACTCCCGGCACGAACCCGTCCGGCACTTCCGGCGCCCGCAGCACACTCCTGAGCGGCTTCGCCGGCCTGTTCTGACGCCAACGTAGCTCAAGTCCCGCCTCGGGTTCCACCAGGCGGGCCATGCCGTCGGCGTCGATCCGCCAGGTGGCCCTCGTCCGAGCGCCGCGGTACAGCGTCCAGCTCCGCGGAGCGCTCGGGGTCGTCACCGCCGTCCACCGCCGGTCCCAGCGATCTTCAAAGTCGAGTTCGACGACACCGGAACCCTCCGCGGTGCTCTCCGCGACGGCCTGGTCGACCGGCGGCGCCGGCAGGCGCAGCAGCAGCAGCGCGGCGACGGCCCCGGCCGGAACCGGTCCGAGCGAGAGGGCGGGGATCTCGAGGTCACCCCGGTACCGGCAGAACGTCCGCTCACGCACCCACAGCACCAGGGCGCGGCCATCCAGGACGTTGAGGTCCCACCATCGGCGGCCCAGGCGGTCCGAAGCCTCCACGTGAAAGCGGTCGGGCGACTCGAAACGCAACGCGAGATTGAGCGTTCCGTCCCCCTCCGGACCGTCGTACCGCATCTTGAGGATGCGCTGGGTACCCCACTCCGCCCGGGGAATCTCCCACGGCAGCGCGGCTCCCGTGCCGCCTGTGTCCGCGACAGGCAGGACCTCCCGGGTCGGGCCGGCACTGGCGCAGCCGATCAGCCAGGACAGGCCGGCCAGCACCGCCAGGAGCGCCGCGAACCGGCCGGCAGACGTCAGCCAGCTCTCAACGCCGAGACAGTTTGCCCAGTTTGCGGCGCACCGCCTCGACGTTCTCGTCATCGTTGATCGCCAGTGCGTGCTCGTAGGCCTCGCGAGCTCGCCGCTCGTCGCCGAGGGCGACGTAGACGTCCCCGAGATGCTCCAGGATGACGGAGTCCTCAGGCACCAACTGGTTCGCTCGCTCCAGGTGGCGCCGCGCCTCTTCGAGCTTACCCAGCCGGAAGAGCGCCCAGCCCAGGGAGTCCACGTAGGCACCGTTGTTCGGTTCGAGAGCCACGGCCCGGCGCACGAGCTCCAGCGCCTGCTCCAGGTTCTCGTTGTTGTCCGCCCACATGTAGCCCAGGTAGTTCATCGCGGTGCTGTGTTCGGGCTGGATCTCGAGCACCGCCTGGAACTGCTCGGCCGCCTCCTCGTAGCGGCGCGTGCGTTCGTAGGAAGCCCCAAGCTGGAACAGGAGGCCGACACGCGTCTCCGGGTCGGCTTCTTCCACTCCAGCATCGATCCTCGCGAGGGCCCGCTCGAGAAACGGGACGGATTCCGCGAACCGTTCCTGTCCGTAACACAGGGACGCCACGGTCCCCAGCCGCTCGACGTCTCCGCCCGCAGCGAGGTCCTCGAAGACCCGGACTGCCTGCCGGTCGGCACCGAGATCGAAGAAGAGCCGCGCCTTCCGGTCCAGCGCCTGGTAGTCGGGAGTGCCGTCCGCGCTGGCCGACAGCAGACGCCGGTTGGCGACCGCGTCACGACGCAATATGGCTATCGCGCGCCGCTTCCTGCCCGCTTCCACCAGCAGTTCCGCCTGGCTCAACAGGAGCTCGACCGATTCGCCCTGGCGTTCTACCTCCGCCTCCAGTTCGGCCAGGGCCCGGTCCGTCTCGCCTGATCGCCGGAGCGCCTCGACCAACAGACCGAGACCGTAGTTGGCCAGATCCCGGCCCGGTTCCGTACCGCGGTCGGCCCGGTCGACCAGTCTCCGGCCGATCTGACCGATTCGCTCCCACTCGTCCGCTTCGAGCAGCCGCCGCACGAGCTCGGACAGGACTTGCAGGTCCTCCGGCCGTTCCCTCCGCAGACTCTCGAGCAGGTCGATCGACTCGCTCGTCCGGCCCGAGGCGCCGAGAATGCCCGCCTCCAGGAGGCGGACGCCCCAGTTGCGCCGGTCGGCGCGCGGGAGTTCCCGCAACCGGCGCAGGGCCACGGCGAGATCCTCGGTTCGTTGATCGGGCGTCCGACCGCGAGTCGTGGCGCGCCGGTAGTACTGCTCCGCCAGCGTGGCTCGAACGAACGGCACGTCGGCGAACTCCTCAGCCAGGCGCTCCAGCATTTCGATCGCCCTCGTGTGGTTTCCCCGGCGACCCTCTCTCCTGGCCAGCTCCAATCGCTCCTCGAGCGAGAGATCCCCGAACCGCCGCATGTCGGCCTGAACCTCCCGTGCCCGATCCTCCTCGCCCGCCGCCCTCAGGGCGTCGACGAGCATCTGCTGCAGTTGGCGGTTGCCGTTGTGGTAGCTGACCAGTTCCTCGAGAACCGCAGCCGCCTCCTTATGCTGCCCCAGCCCGACACGAAGCTGGTACAACGCCAGCATGCCGTCCATGTCACTCGGCGCCACCCCGCGCAGGGCCTCGAGCGCCTCGAGCGCGCGGTCAACCGCCGCGCGGTCGCGACCGCGGTCGGAGAGTTCCATCTGTATTCGTCCGTACCTGCGTAGCACGTCGACATCGTCGGGTGCATTCCGGTAGGCCACTGCCAGGTGGTCGGCCGCTTCCTCGAACCGCCCGAGCCGAACCAGGAAGTCCGCGAGACCGACCCTCAGAAAGGGCGCCTCCGGATCGATGGCCACCGCCCGCTCGAAGAGCCCAAGCGCCTCGTCCGTGCGACCGGCCTCGCCGGCCAGCATGCGGGCGGCTGCGAACAGAAACGGACCGCTCTCGCCTGCCGCTTCCTCGGCCTCTTGTGCGATCGCACCCGACCCGCCCAGGCAGATCAGCACGAGCGGCGCGGCGAGTCGCCGACGCCAGGTAGCTGACGCTCCGGGCGCCGGGAGCTTTCCTGCGGGGTCCATGCGGGCGGCAAGGTTAGCAGTCCCGACGATCCCCGCGGCGTTCGCACGGGGCATCCCGCACCTTTACGGAAGGGGTCCCGGCAGGCTAGAATGCCCGGTTCACGGCCGTTCGCCAGACGGCGTCCGGCACCACCGCCGGAAGGCGGCCGACGGCTCTGAGGAGGCGCTCCCATGATCAAGGCGGACATCGTGAATCGGGTCGCTGAGAACTCGGATCTCCCCCGCGTCAAGGCCGCGCGGGCGGTCGACACGATCCTCGGCGCCATGAAGGACGCCCTCGGCGACGGCAAGCGAATCGAACTCCGCGGCTTCGGTGTGTTCCAGGTCCGCAATCGCAAGCGCGGCGTGGGGCGCAATCCCAAGACGGGAGTCGAAGTGACGATCGCCCCAGGCAAGACCGTCCGCTTCAAACCCGGCAAGGAACTGAAGAACCTCTAAGATTCCAGCACGAAGGTCACCGGCCCCTCGTTCGCGAGTTCCACGCGCATCCGGGCTCCGAAGCGGCCTTCTTCGACGGCAAGCCCCGCCTCTTCCAGCCGCCTGCGCAGACTAGCGAGCAACGGCTGTGCTACCTCCGGACGCGCCGCCCGGTCGAAGGACGGCCGTCTTCCCTTGCGTGTCGAGGCGGCGAGCGTGAACTGCGATACGAGCAGGACCGCACCTCCCGCCTGACGCACATCCAGGTTCATCCTTCCCTGCTCGTCGTCGAACAGCCGGAGGCGGCTCAACTTGGAAGCGGCAGCCGCCACCTGGTCCTCGCCGTCGCCTGTTTCCGCTCCCGCCAAGACGAGCAGGCCATGGTCGATTCGACCCACGGTCCGGCCGTCGACCGTGACCGACGCCGAACTGACCCGCTGCACGACCAGGCGCACGACCGAACGATAACGCCGGTGCCCACCCCGAGCACCGCTCCAGCCGCTACGATCAACCGGCGCGACGGCCGGGCGACATCCCCGGCCCGAGTTCCGTACAAGAAGGCGAGGGGCGTGATGCCGCTCGCGCCGCCCTTCGCTCCCCGCCGTGACGAAACCGAAGCTCCTACCGATCCATCAGAAAGGACGACTCACCCCAAATGTTGAACCATGTGATCCTGATCGGCCATCTCGGCCGCGACCCGGAACTCCGCACGACCCAATCCGGCCAGACGGTCGCCAACTTCAGCGTCGCCACGAATCGGCGCTGGACGGACCGTGACGGCAACCGGCAAGAGGAGACGGAGTGGCACTACATCGTCTGCTGGGGCCGCCAGGCCGAGGTCGCCGGTCAGTACCTGACGAGGGGCAAGCTGGTATCGGTCGAGGGCCGGCTCCAGACCCGCTCCTGGGACGATCAGCAGAGCGGCCAGAAACGCTACCGCACCGAGATCGTGTGCCGGAACTTCCAAATGCTCGGCGGCCGCGGCGACAGCGGCGGCCAACCCGGCTACGGCCGCAGCCAGGGGGCTCCGGCCCAGCCCGCTCCCAACGATCCCGGCTTCGACCCCGCCGGTGCCGACGACGACATCCCCTTCTAGGAGCTAGGAGTCTTCGCGCCGGCCGGACTCCGAGGTCTCCGGCGCTTTCGGTCCCGATCTGAGCCTGTCCTGGAGGGTTTGCACCAGATTCAGCGCGGCCAAGGGCGTCAACTGTTCGACGTCGACGCCGCGAAGCGCTTCGACCACCGCCTCGTCCTCGCCGGCCCACAGGGAGAGCTGATCGGGTGCCTGGTCCGGCGGGCCGCCGGCCGCTCCCTCGGCGACCCTCGGCTTGCCTGAGAAGCTGTACTGCTGGGACTCGATGTTCTCCAGCACCGCAGCCGCACGTTCGATCACCTCTGGCGGTACCCCGGCCAGCCGGGCGACATGCAAGCCATAGGACTTGTCCGCGCGGCCCGCGGCGACCCGGTGCAGGAACAGGATCTGTTCCTGCCACTCCTTGACCGCCATGCGCCGGTTCGCCACGCGGGAAAGCGTCGCAGGCAGACCGGTCAGTTCGTGGTAGTGGGTCGCAAAGAGCGCCAGACAGCCGTTCCGCTCGTGCAGGCGTTCGACGATCGCCCAGGCCAGCGACAGGCCGTCGTATGTCGCAGTACCGCGGCCAACCTCGTCGAGTACGACCAGGCTGTCGGGCGTCGCGTGACGGAGGATGTTCGCGGTCTCGACCATCTCCACCATGAAGGTGGACTCACCCCGGGCCAGGTCGTCGCTGGCGCCGACACGGGTGAAGATGCGATCGACCAGCCCGATCTCGGCGCTCTGAGCGGGCACGAAGCTCCCGGCGTGGGCCATCAGCACGATCAGCGCCACCTGCCGCAGATAGGTCGACTTGCCGCCCATGTTGGGACCCGTGAGCAGGACGATCTGATCCGTCTCGCGGTCCAGCGCAACGTCGTTCGGTACGAAGCCCGAGGCGCCTCGCACCGCCGCCGCCGACCGCTCGACGACTGGATGCCGCCCGTCGCGGATCTCGATTCGGCCCGCTGACGGCAGCATGCTCGGTCGCACGTAGTCGTAGCGGCCGGCAGCCTCCGCCAGAGCGGCCAGACAATCGATCTCCGCCAACGCACCGGCAAGTTCCAGGAGCCGCGAGGCCTGGTCCGCGATCTCGAGGCGCAGTCCCTCGAACAGCTCCTGTTCCAGCGCGAGCTGACCGCTCTCGGCTCCCAGAATCTGCTGCTCCAGCGTCTTCAGCTCGTCCGTCACATAGCGCTCGGCATGGGTCAGCGTCTGCCGCCGCACGTAGTGGTCGGGAACCCGGTCCTGCTGGGTCTTCCGCACCTCGAAGTAGTAGCCGAAGACCCGGTTGTAGCCGACCTTCAGGGTCGCGATACCGGTCGCTTCGCGCTCGCGGGCCTCGAGGGCGGCCACATGCCCCTTGCCGTCCCAAGCCAGTGAACGGAGCCGGTCGAGTTCGGCGTCGACCCCCCCGGCGATCACGCCGCCTTCAGTCAGGGATCCGGGCGTCTCCGCCAGCACGGAGTCCAGTCTCGACCGGAGACCGGTCAGCGGCTCCACCACAACCAGACGGGCAAGAAGCTCCCCCCGCAGGCCCTCGAGAACCCCCTGCACGGACGGCGCCTCGCGCAGGGTGTCCCGTAGCGCCCCGACCTCCCGCGGCGTGATCCGTCCGAGCACGGCCCGGGAAGTCAACCGCTCCAGATCGGCAATGCGCATCAACCGCGACCGAAGTGTCTCGCGCCGGACGATCTCGGAGAGCAGCACCGCCACCCCGTCGTGGCGGTCACCGAGCGCCGTCAGGTCGCGCAGGGGGCGGCTCAACCAGCGTCGCAGCATGCGCTTCCCGGGTCCGGTGAGCGTCAGGTCGAGTACCTCCACCAGGGTTTTTCCCGCCTCGTGCTGGAGGTGGCGAAAGACCTCCAGGTTGCGCAGCGTCGTCTCGTCCAGCACGACGCAGCGATCGTCGTGCTGAACCTCCAGCGCGGCGACGTGGTCGATGTCGGAGCGCGCCGCCCCACGTGCATAGTCCAGCACCAGGGCGGCCGCGGTAACCGCCGCCTCCCCGTCGGCGAGACCGAATCCGCGCAGGTTCTCGACTCCGAACTGCCGCCGCAGGACCCGGCCGGCCGGCGACGGTCGCGGAGCCTGGGCCTCGTCGATCTCCGTGTGCGGTGTGCCAGCGCGGCCAATCCAGGCCGCCAGAAGTCCATCGGGGTCAACGCCGGCGGCCGCGAGATCGGCCGTACAGGTGAGGACTTCCCGCGGCGCCAGTCGCTCCAGGTCCTCGACCGCCTCCTCCACACTCGGCCACCGCCTCACGAAGAACTCGCCGGTCGAGAGATCGAGAAACGCCCCAGCCCCGGACGCCCTGTCGAAACGAATCCCGGCCAGGTAGTTCGGACGGGCCTGGTCCAGCATTTCGAGGTCGCTGATCGTTCCCGGCGTCACGACCCGCGTGACCTCCCGGCGCACAAGACCCCTGGCCTGTGCCGGATCCTCCACCTGGTCGCACACCGCGACCTTGAAGCCGGCGTCCAGCAGCCTGCCGATGTAGGCGTCGACCGCGTGGTGGGGCACGCCGCACATCGGCGCTTCGCTGGCCGTGCCCTTCTGGCGGGCTGTCAGCGCGACATCGAGTACCGGCGCCGCGGTCACGGCGTCCTCGAAGAACATCTCGAAGAAGTCGCCCATCCGGTACAGAAGGATGGCGTCGGGATGCTCCGACTTCACCGTCAGGTAGTGCCGGAGCATCGGCGTCATCGCCGAGAGCTTCCGGGCCGTCCCGCTCGATGCGGCGGTTGCCCGCGAATCCTCCGCGTCTTCGGCGGTGCTCGATCTAACCACGGGCAGCCGCCAGTATATTGAGCCGAATGGGACCCCTGCTCGCGCTAGACACCGGTTCGGCCATCGTCAGCTTGGCGGTCGGCGACCAGGACGGGTGTAGCGTGCTCTCCGCGCCCCAGGGCCGTTCGTCGAGGGAACTGATCGCGATGATCGATGAACTGCTGAGCCGCGCCGACATGGGGCCGGGGGATCTGGCAGGCATCGGCGCTGCGAGCGGGCCGGGCAGCTTCACCGGCCTGCGCGTGGGGCTGGCGACCGCGCTCGGGCTTCATCAGGCCTCCGGAATCAGGGCCGGCGCCGTTTCCACGTTCGAGATCCTGGCAGCCCACTACTTCGAGCGAACCGGCGACGGCGACACCGAAGTGCTGGCCGTCATCGACGGCCTTCGTGAACGCTGGTACACGCAACCGATGCGACTGCAAGAAGACGGCCGCGTCGGCGCCGCCGGTCCGCCGGACACCAGGACGCGCGACGACCTCTCGCGCGGTCGGTTGCCGCTCGTCGGCCACGGAGTCTCCCGGATTACCGCACCGGCTGGCGCGATCGAGGCCACCGAACTCGCTCCGACCCTGCTCTGTCTCATGGCAAACGGAACCTTCACGTGGGATGGCGAAGCGCTGACCGAACCGCTCTACATCCGCCCGCCGGCGACGTCCGCGGCCACTCGCCTGCCCGGCAGTCCGAGACCGGGTCGCCGGGGCCGACGTGCGACCTGATCGAAGGCTCCAAGCTTGCATGGAACCGTCGTTCCTGTGCGTCAGCGCGGCGCGGACGCCGCGACTCTACTGCTAGGCTGTCGACAAGAATCGCCACACCCGGGAACAACGGAGGAAGGGAGGCGCGTACCGAATGAGCGATGACGCAGTCAAGGAAGAACTACTGGCGCAGGAGGGCGAATTCCGCAAGCTCTACGACGAGCACCAGGCATGTGAGAGCCAGCTCGAGGAGCTGGTCGGCCGGCCGGTCCTGTCGCCGATCGACCACTCCGAGGCCAAGCGCATCAAGCTCCACAAACTCGCCCTCAAGGACCGCATGGAGTCGATCATCCGGTCCCACACTCTTCAAGCCGCCAAGTAGCCCGGCAGGGCTGCGTCCCTCCGACCGATAGGTCGGGTCGGAGCTGAACCGATGAAGTTCGCGCGGGAAGCCTGGCCCTTCGTTCTGCCGTTCCTTGTCGCGGCCGGCGTCTTCTGGCTGGTCGGGATTCTCCTGGCTGCGGTTTCGATGACCGTGCTCGGCCTGCTCGTGCTTCTCTTCTTCCGCGATCCGACGCGGGAGTACGACGGACCGCCCGACGTCGTTCTCGCGCCCGCCGAAGGCACGGTCACGGCGGTCGAAGTCATCACGGACAGCGCTCTCGGAGACCAGACCTGGCGCCGCATCTCGATCTTCCTGTCGGTGTTCAACGTGCACACTCAGAAGACGCCGGTCGAGGGCGTGGTGATCGGCAGCATCGCGACACCGGGCAGGAAACTGCCGGCGTACCGCAAGGAGGCGGGCGATCTGAACGAGAACCACCTGACCCTGCTCCGGCGCACTGACGGCGATCTGATCGCTGTGCGGCAGATCGCCGGTTTGGTCGCGCGGCGGGTCGTTTCGCGACTGCAGGCCGGTCAACGGGTGATCCAGGGCGAGCCCCTGGGCCTGATCAAGTTCGGCTCCAGGGTGGATGTATTCGTGCCGATGTCTTACGACCCGCTGGTCGAGAAGGGACAGCGGGTGATCTCCGGTGAGACACCACTCGCCATGCCCACCGATCCGTCGACACCGCCGCCCGGCGACTTCCCGGTGAAGAGACCGCCGGCCCGTTCCTCCGACGCGCGATGACCTGGAAACGCCCCCGAAAGACAGCCAGGCCCCTGCGTGCCGGGGCCTATCTCATCCCCAGCCTGTTCACGACGGCGAATATGCTGCTCGGCTTCTACGCCCTCCTCGCCGGGCTGGAGGGGCAGTTCCGGACCGCCATCCTGATGATCTTCGCCGCCGCCGTTCTCGACACGCTGGACGGACGGATCGCCCGGCTGACCCGTACCGCGAGTCCGTTCGGCCGGGAGTACGACTCCCTCGCCGATCTGGTTTCCTTCGGCCTCGCACCCGCACTGCTCTGCTACCTGTGGGGTCTGCACGAACTCGGTCGCGTCGGCTTCGCGGCCCCGGCCGTCTACCTGCTCTGCAGCGCTGCCCGGCTCGCGCGCTTCAACGTCAGCCGCCGGACCAGCGATCCCGCGTACTTCGTGGGTCTCCCGGCGCCGGCGGCGGCGGGCGCGATTGGTTCGATTCTGTTCTTCGTCGACACGAGGGGCGACTCCTTCGTGCTTCAGCTCGCGGTCCTCGGAGCCCTGATCGTGGTCGGCCTGCTCTCCGTCTCCACGTTCCGCTACCTCAGCTTCAAGGAACTCGATTTCCGGCGTCGGAGAGGCTTCCGGGTCGTTGTGGTAATCGCCGCCATCGCGATTCTCGCCCTGATCCATATCGGCCTGTTCTTCCTGGTCGTCGCCTTGAGCTACGCGCTCTCGGGACCGACCGCCTGGCTCGGAAGGAGGCTACGGCGGCGTCCGTGGCGCGGCGCTGCTACGCTCCGCCGCCCATGACGACTGCCTCGCCCGGCAAGCACCATCGCCTCACCATCCTCGGCTCGGGGCCGGCCGGCCTGACCGCGGCGCTCTACGCCGCCCGAGCCGATCTCGCCCCCCTGGTCCTCGAAGGCAGCCAGCCCGGAGGCCAGTTGACGATCACCACCGACGTGGAGAACTACCCGGGTTTCCCCAAGGGCATCCTGGGGCCGGAGTTGATCGACCAGATGCGGGCCCAGGCCCGGCGTTTCGGCGCCGACACCCGGTTCGAGACCGGTACGCGCGTGGATCTGGACGCGCGGCCCTTCCGGATCGAGACGGACGGCGGCGAGTACCTCAGCGATGCCCTGATCATCGCCACCGGCGCCTCGGCCCGCCAGCTGGGCCTGCCTTCCGAGGCCGAACTGATGGGCTACGGCGTCTCGGCCTGTGCCACCTGCGACGGCTTCTTCTTCCGCGACAAGGAACTCGTCGTGGTGGGCGGCGGCGATACGGCGATGGAAGAGGCCACGTTCCTGACCAAGTTCGCCAGCAAGGTGACCATCGTTCACCGTCGGGGCGAGTTGCGCGCTTCGGTGATCATGCAGGAGCGCGCCGCCGCCAACGAGAAGATCGAGTGGCGCTTCCACGCCACCGTGGAGGAGATCTACGGCACCCAGGCCGAGGGCGTTCGCGGCGTCCGACTGCGCGATCCCCGCTCCGGCGAGGAATCGGACTTCCCCTGTCAGGGCGTCTTCATGGCGATTGGGCACAATCCGAACACCGAGCTGTTCCAAGGCCAACTGGCGATGGACGACGTGGGCTATCTGGAGGTCCGTCATCCCGGCACCGTGACCCAGATCGAGGGAGTGTTCGCCTGCGGCGACGTGATGGACCCGATTTACCGGCAGGCAGTCACCGCAGCCGGCACGGGCTGCCAGGCCGCGATCGACGCCGAGCGCTGGCTGAGCGAACTAGACTGACCCACCACCGGATTCGACAAGGACGGGAGCGCGCATGGCCAAACTGAGACGTAGGGACTTCCTGGGCAAGGCCGCGATCGCCACCGCCGGAGCGGGCGCCGTCGCCGCCTGCGGCGGGCCGGCGGCGGGACCGGAGGGAGGACCCGCGGTGGTCACGAAGCCGCGGCTCAACTGGCGCCTGGCGTCGAGCTTCCCGCGCGGCCTCGACACGATCTTCGGCGGTGCGGAAGTGTTCGCGGAGCGGGTCGAAAGCCTGTCAGAGGGCCGGTTCCGGATCCGCGCCTACCCGGCCGGCGAACTGGTGCCCGGCCTCGGCGTCCTGGACGCCGTCCAGCAGGGCACGGTCGAGCTCGGCCACACCGCGAGCTACTACTACACGGGCAAGAACCCGGCCGTGGCCTTCGACACCGCCATGCCGTTCGGCCTGAACACGCGCCAGCAGAACGCCTGGCTCTACCACGGCGGCGGCCTGGAACTGATGCGCGAAGTGTTCGCGGACTTCAACATCGTGAACTTCCCGGCAGGCAACACGGGCGGCCAGATGGGCGGCTGGTTCCGGCGCGAGGTCAACACGGTGGACGAACTGCGGGGCCTGAAGATGCGCATCCCCGGGCTCGGCGCCGAGGTTCTTAGCCGCCTCGGCGTCACGGTCCAGACCATTCCGGGGGGCGAGATCTACCCGGCACTGGAGCGCGGCGTGGTGGACGCCGCGGAGTGGGTCGGCCCCTACGACGACGAGAAGCTCGGCTTCCAGCGGGTGGCGAAGAACTACTACTACCCCGGCTGGTGGGAGCCGGGTCCGACGCTCTCCGTGTACGTCAACCGGACCGCATGGGACTCCCTGCCGGCCGAGTACCAGTCCATCGTCCAGTCCGCCGCCGCGGAGGCGAACATCGACATGATCTCCCGCTACGACGCCGTGAACCCGGGTGCGCTCATGCGCCTGGTCGACGACGGCGTCGCGCTGCGTCCGTTCTCCGAGGAGATCCTGGAGGCGGCCCGGAACGCCGCCTTCGAGCTGATGAACGAGAACGCGGCCGCGGATGCCGGCTACCGGAAGATCTTCGATTCCTGGGATGAAGTCCGGCGTTCGTCCTTCCGCTGGTTCAGCACTGCCGAGCAGGCGTACGCGCGCTTCTCCTTCGGCGGCTAGGCGGCCCTAGTCGATCGCGTCGTCGCCGCGGGCGTGCGCCAGCTCCCGCGCACTCGGATGCGCGGACGGACGGAAGGGCACCTCGCACACGCGCGCCTCGTCGGGTCGGCCCGGTACGGTGGCGTACTCGTCGGGCAGATGGACTTGCAGGCGCGTCCCCACCGCCGATCGATTCACCGGCACGTAGCCCAGGGCGATGTTGCCACCCAGCTCCGGAGCGTGCCAGGGAGAGGTCAGGTAGCCGATCGGCTCGCCGCCGTTCGCGTCCGACACGAGCCAGAAGTCCGGCGCGTAGTCGTCGATCGGCCGGCCGCCCAGCGTCATGCCGACGAGAACCATGGAGAACGGGGGCCGGCCTGCAGCGATCTCGTCACGCATCCATTCGAGCGCCTTCCGGCCGACGTAGTCGCCCCTCTTCTTGCGCGGCACCTGGTAGGCCAGGTTGCACTGGAAGGGGGTCGTCTCGTGGTCCATGTCCTGTCCCCAGGAGAGGATGCCGGCCTGAATGCGACGCTGATGGCCTGG
The DNA here is from genome assembly GCA_026707545.1 of Acidobacteriota bacterium. Taxonomy (NCBI): domain Bacteria; kingdom Pseudomonadati; phylum Acidobacteriota; species Acidobacteriota bacterium. The sequence goes on from JAPOWR010000001.1 coordinate 1,333,797, forward strand.
CGCGGTCACCATGAGCCCGTGCCGCTCGCCCGCGCTCAGCACCGCGCTCCAGAGCTTCTCGGCGTGAAGCGTCGCATCCCGGAGGTAGATCTCGTAGCCCTTCTCGCCCGAGAAGCCAGTCTGGGAGATGACGACCGGGCAGTCCCCGATCCGTGCTTCGAGAAGACCGTAGTAGGGGATCCTCCGAATCCGCTCACCGACCAGGTCGACCATCAGCGCGCGAGACTTCGGTCCCTGAATCTGCAGCGGACAGACATCGATCTCGTCGATCTCCACGTCCATCCGCATCCCGACGTTGACGCCCTGCAGCCAGAACAGGATGTCGGAATCCGCCAGCGAGAGCCAGAACTCGTCCTCAGACAGGCGCAGCAGGACCGGGTCGTTCAGGATCCCGCCTTTCTCGTTGCAGAGAATGACGTACTTGCCCCGCATTGGCTGGATGCGGGTGGCATCCCGCGTGATCACGTAGTCGATGAACCGCTCCGCCTCCGGTCCCTTGACCCGGATCTGCCGCTCGACCGCGACGTTCCACATCGTGACGTGCTTCGTCAGGGCCTCGTGCTCTACCGCTGCGCCGCCATCCTCCATCCGCACGTAGCCGCGCGGATGATAGATGCGGTTGTAGATCGTGGCCCGCCAGCAGCCTGCCTGGTGCGACAGGTGCCAGTAGGGCGACTTTCGCACCCGGGTGGAAATCAGCAGCTCCACGGGCGTCGGGCCGCTCTGGCGCAGGTTGATCGGGACGATGCGGTCCGACTGGTCGACGCTGCGCGGCTGACCGCTCATGGCTCCTCCTCTTCCGCCGAGCGTCTCGGCTACCATGACCTGCGGGATCGATGACGGAAGTTACCACCGGAGAGGCCCCGCACAGCACGATTCCGGAACAGCCCGCACGCGCCAGGATCGCCGTCATCGGCGCCGGAATCGTCGGCAACAGCGTCGTCGGTCATCTGGCGAAACTCGGCTGGACGGACCTGGTGCTGATCGACAAGGGTCCACTGCCGAATCCGGGCGGATCGACCGGCCACGCGTCGAACTTCATCTTCCCCACGGATCACAACCGCGAGATCGCGCTGTTGACCCTGGAGAGCCAGCGCCAGTACGCGGCCCTCGGCGTGAACATCTCCTGCGGCGGGATCGAGGTTGCCCGCAGCCGCGAGCGCATGGAAGAGCTGCGCCGCCGGATGACCTCGGCGCGAACCTGGGGCATCGAGGCCGAACTGCTGACTCCGGCCCAGGTCGTCGCCAAGGCGCCGTTCGTTAACGGCGAGGCCATTCTGGGCGGCTTCTACACTCCGGGGGCGTCGGTCGTGGATCCGGTCCGGGCCGCGACCCTCCTGCGCGAGCGGGCGAAGGCGCAAGGCGCCCTGACCGTGCTGGAGAACACGGAAGTGCTCGGCCTGGAGGTGGAGCCGCGGCCATTCCGCCGCCCCGCCATCGGCGCCGTCGTCACGTCGCGTGGCACGATCGAGGTCGAGCACGTGGTCATCGCCTGCGGCGTCTGGAGTCCGCGCCTCGCCGCGATGGCCGGAGCGACGATTCCCCTGACGCCGGCCGTACACCAGATGGTCGACCTGGGACCGATCGACCTCCTCCGAGAGACGGGCAAAGAGATCGCCTTCCCGATCGTGCGCGACATGGACACCTTCATGTACGAGAGGCAGAGACACGACGCGATGGAGATCGGCTCCTACGCCCACGAGCCGATTCTGGTGCCGCCCGACGACATTCCCTCGATCGCCGAAGCGGAGCGCACGCCAACCGAAATGCCCTTCACCGCGAAGCACTTCGCCCCACAACTCGGGCACGCCCGAGACCTGATGGGCGAACTGCTCGCCGGCGCCCGGATGCGGTACGCGGTGAACGGCCTACTGTCCCTGACTCCCGACGCACAGCAGGTGCTGGGCGAGACCGCCGAAGTGGAGCGCCTCTGGTCGGCCGCATCGGTGTGGATCAAGGAGGGACCCGGCAGCGGACGCCTGATCGCCGAGTGGATCACCTACGGATACCCGCGCCTGTGCGACCCGCACGGATCGGATGTCACCCGCTTCCAGCCGCACGAACGGACACAGCGGCATATCCGGGAACGCTGCCGGGAGCACTTCAACAAGACCTACGGCATCGTCCACCCACGCGAGCAGTGGGAGTCGGCGCGCGGGGTCCACCGGGCGCCGTTCCACGATCGGACGGCCGCCCTCGGCGCCGAGTTCCACGAGGCTCGCGGATGGGAGCGTCCCCAGTGGTACGCGTCGAACGAGGACCTCGTCGCGCGCTACGGCGTGTCGGACCGACCTTGTGAGTGGGATCGTCGCTGGTGGTCGCCGATCATCGACGCGGAGCACCTTCACCTGCGCGAGAAGGCGGGCATCGTCGACCTGAGCGCCTTTCAGATCTTCGACGTGTCGGGACCCGGCGTCGTTCCCTACCTGGAACGCCTGACGGTAAACCGCTGCGACCGTCCCGTGGGCCGATCGATCTACACACCTCTCCTGACGCCCGAGGGCGGAATACGCGCCGACCTGACGATCCTGCGACTGGCCCACGATCGGTTTCGCATCGTCACCGGCGCACTGGACGGCGCCCGCGACAGGGTCTGGTTCCAGCGCCACCTTCCCGAGGACGGCTCCGTCCGGTTCGAGGACCGTTCCACCACCATGTGCACGATCGGCGTCTGGGGGCCGCGCGCCGAATCGCTTGTCGCCAGGATTGCCGATGTCCCCTGCTCGCAGGAGGCGTTCCCATACGGTACCGGACGGGAGGTGGTGATCGGCGGGAACCGGGCGACGATGCTCCGCATCTCCTACGTCGGCGAGAACGGCTGGGAGATCTACGCACCGATGTCCGACGGTGCCCACTTATGGGATGCGATCCGGGAGGCCGGCGACGACCTGGACGCCCGGCCGGTCGGAATCGGCGTCTACGGCACGACCGGCCGCCTGGAGAAGGGGTACGCCATGATGGGCGCCGACCTGACCTCGGAGTACTCCCCGGTGGAGGCCGGTCTGGCCCGGCCAGGCGTCAAGAAAGCGGACTTCATCGGCAAGGCGGCATACCTGGAAGCGCGCGCCGAGGGGCCAGCGGCCAAGCTGTGCACGCTGACGATCGACGATCCGGCCGACGGCTCCGGCAAACCTCGCTTCCCCACCGGCGGCAGCGAACCGATCCTCACGACAGGCGGAGACCGCATCGTCGACGCCCGGGGGCGGGAGTCCCGCGTCACCTCCGCCGGCATGGGACCGTCCGTTGGCAGATACCTGCTGATGGCCTACCTGCCCATCGAGCATGCAACGCCCGGTGACCGGCTGCAGTTGCTCTACATGAACGAACGCTTCCCCGTGACGGTGGCCAGACGAACCATGTTCGATCCCGGGAACGCCCGGATGAAGGCATAGCCGGCGGGCTGCTACAGCAGCGCAGTTACCAGCTCCGGATACAGGCAGATCAGCGCCAGCCCGATGAGCTGGATGACGATGAACGGGATCACCCCGCGGTACATCTCGACCGTCGTGATCCGCCGCGGAGCCACCCCGCGCAGGTAGAAGATCGCGAAGCCGAAGGGCGGGGTCAGGAAGGACGTCTGCAGGTTCATGCCGATCATCACCCCGAACCACACCATGTCGACGTCGAGGATCCGCGCCGCAGGGGCGATCAGCGGAATGACGATGAAGGCGATCTCGAAGAAGTCGATGAAGAACCCGAGGATAAAGATCGCCAGGTTGGCGACGATCAGCAGGCCGATCTTCCCGCCCGGCAGGCCGGTCAGCAGATCCTCGATCCAGATGTCGCCGTAGACGCCCCGGAACACGAGCGCGAAGGCGGTCGAACCGATGAGCAGGAAGATGACCATCGTGGTCAGCTTCGCCGTCGCGTCCATCGTCTCCTTGATTGCCTTCATCGTCAGTCGCCCGCGCGACAGGGCCAGCCCGATGGCTCCGACCGCCCCGAGGGCTCCCGCCTCGGTGGGGGTCGCGATGCCTGCGAAGATGCTGCCGAGAACGACCAGGATCAGGACCAGGGGCGGCAGCATGACCACAGCCACCTGCCGGGCCAGCGCCGCGCCGCCGAGCGTCCGCTCCTCGGCGGGCAGCGCGGGCGCAGCCGCCGGTTTAGCGATCGCGACACCGGTGACGTACACGGCATAGAAGCCCGCCAGCATCAGGCCGGGAATCAGCGAACCGATGAACAGGTCGCCGACCGAGATGCCGAGCTGATCGGCGAGCACGACGAGCACGACGCTGGGCGGGATGATCTGGCCGAGCGTGCCGGCGGCGCTGATCACGCCCGTGGCGAGCATTGGCGAGTAGTCGTAGCGGAGCATGACGGGCAGCGAGATCAGGCCCATCGCGACCACCGAGGCGCCGACCACGCCGGTGGCGGCGGCAAGCATGGCGCCGACCACGACGACCGCCAGCGCCAGCCCGCCGCGCAGGCGGCCGAACAGCATGCCGATCGTGCGCAGCAGGTCCTCAGCCAGTTGCGACTTCTCCAGCATCGTGCCCATGAAGATGAAGAAGGGCACCGCCAGGAGGACGCCGTTCGACATGACGCCGAAGACCCGTTCGGGGAACGCGTAGAGGAGGTTCCAGGAGAAGAGCCCGAGCTCGATGCCGATGAAGGCGAAGATCAACGCCGTCCCACCGAGCGAGAACGCGACCGGGTAGCCCGCGAAGATGAACAGGAACACGACCACGAACATCAGCGGGCCCAGGAAGTCGCCGCTCACAACAGCCCCTCCTGCTGCAGATCCTCCTCTTCGGCCCCGGCCTTGAGCGCGCGCAGGCGCTGCCAGTTGCGCGCCGCCTCGGCCAGCCCCTGCAGGGCCAGGAGCGTGAATGCCACCAGCAGGACGCTCTTGATCGGATACCGCGGCAGACCGCCCGGATCCGAGGACACCTCCAGCACCGCCCACGAGTTCCGTACCGCCGGCCAGGACATGATGAGCCCGAAGACCGCGAACGGGATCAGGAACAGCAACGAACCCCACAGGTCGATCCGCCGGCGCCAACGCTCCGGCAGCCGGCTGAAGATCACGTCGACGCGCACGTGGGCGTTGGTCTGGAGGGCGTACGCCGCGCCGAGCAGGAAGACCAGGCTGAACATGTACCACTGCAGCTCGAGATACGCGTTCGAGCTCAGGTTCCAGCCGGTGAAGCGCCCCAGGTAGCGTACGACTGCGTTGTACGCTCCGACCGCGACCATGGCCAGTGTCAGCCAGGAGACCGCGACCCCGAGCCGCGAGTTGAAGCGGTCGACCCGGGCCACGAAGCGGGCCAGGAAGCCGCCCGGGGTTGGTGCTGACGCCATGAGCGCGGGCAGGCTACCACCAGCGCTCCGGCCGTGATGGGCACTCCGGGGACTGACCTTCCCCGCCGGTTCGCGCGTCTGACGGCGCTCAATACAGCGTCCAATCTCACCGTGCCGCTGGCCGGTCTCGCCGACACCGTGATGCTCGGCCGGCTCGACGATGTCCGCTTCCTGGCCGGCGTCGTCCTCGCGGCCCTCATCTTCGACTACCTCTACTTCGGCTGCGCCTTCCTGCGCATGAGCACGACCGGCCTCACGGCCCAGGCCTGGGGGCGCGAAGACGCCGGGGAAGTCTCGGCGCATCTGTACCGCGCCCTGCTGCTGGCGGCGGCGCTCGGCCTCGCGGCCATAGCGCTCCGGGACCCGCTTGGCGACGCCGGCTTCGGACTCCTGTCCGGCACGGCCGGCGTGGAGGAGGCCGGCCGTCGCTACTACGACGCGCGCATCTGGGGCGCGCCGGCGGCCTTCGCCAACCTGGCGCTGGTGGGCTGGTTCCTGGGCCGCGGCGAGGCCGCGAGAGCGCTGCTCCTGGTCGTTCTGGCCAACCTCGGCAACATCGTGCTCAACTGGTGGTTCATCGTTCACCTCGGCTGGGCCGCGTTCGGAGCCGGGGTCGCCACCGCCGGGGCTCAGTGGCTGAGTGCCGCCGCCGGCTTGGTCCTGGCGCTGGCGGCCGCAGGGTCGCTTCCAGCCTGGCCCACCCTCTTCGACCGCGCCGCGCTGCGTCAGATCCTCGCGCTGAGTGGACACCTGGTGATCCGCACGCTGCTCCTGGTCACCGCCTTCGCCGTGTTCACCAACGCGAGCGCACTCTTCGGCGCCACCCGGCTGGCCGCCAACGGCGTCATTCTTCGCGTATTGAGCCTCGCCTCCTACTTCGTCGACGGGGCGGCCTTCGCCGGCGAAACGCTCGCCGGCATGGCCTTCGGCGCCGGCGACCGCCGCGAGTTACGGCGTGTCCTGCTCCTGACGCTGGCGGCGGCCGTGGGCTGTGCGGTCGTGTTCCTCGTCCCGGCGCTGGCGTTCCCCGATACCGTCTACGGCCTGCTCGTCGATCACGAAGACGTCGCGGCGCTGGCGGCGGAAAGCAACGTCTGGCTGCTGCCGGTGCTCCTCTTCGCCGCCCTCGCCTACGCCTTCGACGGCTTCTTCCTCGGGCTGACGCGGGGCAGGCTGCTCAGCCGCGCGATGGCGGTCAGCCTCGGGGTCGGCTTCGCTCCTCTCGCCTGGGCGGCGGTCCACTTCCGGGATCCGGACCTTCTCTGGCTCAGCATGGCCGGCCTGATGGCCGCGAGGGCGGGAACGCTCGGCTACGCAGCGCGCCCGTACCTGGTACCGGATCGCGGCGGCGCCTGAGACTTCGCCGGCAGCGAGGGCGGGGGCTACACTCCGGGCCGCCAGCACAACGTCCACCAGCCTCGGGGAGGCCGAAAGCAGATGGGAAAGCTCGAAGGAAAGACCGCCCTGGTTACCGGCGGCGGCACCGGCATCGGCCGGGCCACCGCGCTGCTCTTTGCCCGCGAGGGCGCGTCGATCATCGTTTCGGGACGACGGCTCGAGCCGCTCGAGGCGGCCGTTTCCGAGATCGAGGCCGGCGGCGGCAACGCCTGGGCACACTCGGCCGACATGGAGAATCCGGAGGCCGTCCGGGGCCTCGCGGCCGCCGTCCTGGAGCGTCACGCCACGGTCGACGTCCTGGTCCACAACGCGGGGCACAGCTCGAAGGTGCGAAGCACCCGCTACATCTCGCAGGAGGAATGGGACAGCGTGATGGCGGTCAACGCGACCGGTCCGGCGATGCTGACGAAGGCCCTGCTGCCAGCCATGCTCGACCACGGCGGCGCCACGGTGATCATGGTGTCGTCGATGGCGGCGATCCGGCCGGGCGTCATGGCCGGCACCGCCTACGGCGCCGCCAAGGCGGCTTCCCGCAACTACATCATGGGGCTCGGCGCCGAACTCCGGCAGCTCGGCATCCGCGCCACCAGCGTACTCCCCGGAGAAGTCGACACGCCGATCCTCGACAACCGGCCCCGGCCGCCGTCGGAGGAAGAACGGGCCGGGATGATGATGGCCGAGGACATCGCCGAGGCGATCCTGACCGCGGCGGCGCTGCCTGAACGGACCGTGATCGAGGAGATGACCCTGATGCCGACGAAGCTCCGCGACTACTCCGCCGACATCGCCGCGGCCCGGACCCTGGGCGCGCCGGAGGAGGACTAGCGAAACATGCCGACGATGACCGAGACCGAACGCGACGCCTTCCTCGTCGAGCCCGGCTTCCTGATGCGGATCGGCACCGTCTGCGACGACGGCAGACCTCTCGTGACCCCGATCTGGTTCATCTTCGAGGAGGGAGCGATCTGGTTCACCCCACGCGAGAACTCCGTCTGGTTCGCCAACCTCCGCCGGGATCCCCGCACCTGCCTCGCGATCGACGAGCAGAACCTCCCCTACCGCAAGGTCCTCGTCGAAGGCGAGGCGGAACTCGTCCACGACACCGGCGTCGACGACGTCTGGCGCGACCGCTACCGCCGGATCGCCTGCCGCTACGTCCCGGAGGACGCTGCCGAGGACTACATCCAGGCCACGATCGACCAGCCGCGCGGGCTCTACCGGCTTCCGCTCGCCCAGGCCACCGTCCGCACGTGGCGCATGCCGGTCGACGACGAGGACCAGGCCGGCATCTGGCACCAGCGGTACTACCGCCCGGGCACCATTCTCAGCCGCTGACGCGGGCCGGTGACGGCTACTCGGCGGGCGCCTTCCGGTGCACGATCGCCGCCCCGATCACGCCGCCGATCGTCGAGAACGCGACGTTGATGATCAGGGAGAACACGACGATCGCGATGACGCCCAAGCCGGCGATCGCACTGAACAGGCTGAAGACCTCGATGTCCTCGACCGATTCGGCCGTGAGGGCCCCGATTCCCATCGCGCCCGTGATGCCTCCGAGGATCAGCAATCCGATCAGGATGCCCAGAACGGATCCGAAGACGCCGGCCAGTGCGCCGATCTTCGCTCCCTCGCCGTAGGGCGCGGCCGCGGAGGGAGGACCGTCCTTGAGCGCCAGGTAGACCGCCAGGATGCCGCCGCCCACCACGAGCGCGCAGCACGCCAGGTTGAGTAGTTGAAGGCCGGGGATCTGCGAGGCAACGGCTCCCGCGCACCCGCCGATCGCCGCCGCGCCGACTTTCTTTCCCGTCACGATGACACCTCCTAGGCTTCGGTCTGGAGCATGGGCTTCTTGTGGAACACCGCGGCGCCGATCACACCGCCGATGGCGGAGAAGACGACGTCGACGACCAGGCTGATCAGGAATCCGACCAATCCGACTGCCGCCATGGCGCCGGCGGCCTCTTCGCCCCCGAAGGCCTCGAGCACCTCGGGCGGTACTCCCTCGATCCCCTCCATGATCGACCGGGCCATCTCCATCGGATCACCGACGATCGCCGCCATCGGGATCGCCACGATGGCGCCGACCACGGCGGCCGCGACGCCGGCCAGGACGCCGATCATCGCGCCATCCCCGAGAGGCGCCTTCTCGGTGGCCGGCTCGCCCCGCATCGCCAGGTAGACCGCCAGCATGCCGCCGCCAACGACGAGCGCGCAGCAGATGCAGTTGGCCAGGTTGACGATCGGAATACTGGAGGCGATCCCTGCCGCCCCGCCGCCGATGGCGGCCGCTTTCAGTTTCTTCGGTGTCATGAAGTCTCCTCGGACTGTCGAACTCGAGAGCACGCCGATCAAGACGCTCTACGGGTTCTCGGGTGGCAAGTTTCGGGGCATCTGTTGCACGATCTGGCCGACCGCCGCCCAGACCAGGATGGCGATCGGCGCTGCCGCCAGTACGGCGGTCACAAACCGGCTCGCCGGTGTGTTTATCGGCAGTAGCCAGTCGATCGCCGTCGGCGTGAGGAACAGGAGAATGCGCCTGGGCTTCTCGAGTAGCCAGTCGCGCGTGGGACGAAACAGCGGCAGCACGATCAGCCCCAGAGTGAAGCCGGCGTAGAAACCGAAGCAGCGGTGGCACACGGCCAGGGGGTGGCCTGCCAGATGGAAGCTGCGTTCGGCGATCTGGTGGCAGACCGGCGCGAACGCTTCGTAGAGCAGCGCCGCCGCCTGTCCTCCCGAAGCGGCCAGGAACGGCGTGGCGACCACCAATCCGATCACCAGGCAGCACAGCACGGCCAGCGTTGCGGTCACCGCCAACGTAGCGGGGCTCGCCACGAACGGTGCGGTCCCCCCGATGTCAGAAGCCGCCGCCCCGAGCCGTCCCACAGGCCCGGCGGCAGATTGGGGTGAAACCCCGAGCCGACGGCGTAGCATCGCGGGCTAGTGTAGCGACTGGACTCCGGCGACGGAGGCCGTCCCACCCGCCGGTATGATCGCGCCGTGAGGAGCGATCGTTGAGCGGCTGGAACACGATTCCCGAACTCGGCGACCTGATCGGCCAGGAAGTAAGGCTGCGCGGCTGGGTTGACGCCCGGCGGTCCAGCGGCAGGATCGGCTTCATTCGCCTGCGGGAATCGGGCGCCACGGTGCAGCTCGTGATCAGCCGAAAGGAGGTGGACGACGCCTCCTGGGAGGTGCTCCAGCACGCCGCCCAGGAGTCGACCGTCGCCGCCACCGGCACCGCCGCCGCCGACCCGCGCTCCCCCGGCGGAGTCGAGGTTCACGTCTCCTCCCTGGCGCTGGTCCACGGCGCCGATGGCTACCCGATCACGCCGAAGGAACACGGCACCGCGTTCCTGATGGATCATCGCCATCTCTGGCTGCGCTCCAGCCGCCAGCGGGCGGTGCTGCGGATCCGCAGCGAGGTATGCCAGGCGATCCACGACTTCCACCGTGAACGCGGCTACTACCTCGTCGATTCGCCGATCCTGACGCCAGCCGCCTGCGAGGGCACGTCGACGCTGTTCGAGACGCCGTACTTCGACCACGGCAATGCCTACCTGAGCCAGTCGGGGCAGCTCTATCTCGAACCGGCGGCGGCCGCCCTGGGCAAGGTCTACTGCTTCGGCCCCACCTTCCGGGCCGAGAAGTCGAAGACCCGGCGCCACCTGATGGAGTTCTGGATGGTCGAGCCGGAAGCCGCCTTTCTCGACTTCGACGGCCTGTGCGAGCTGGCCGAGGACTTCCTCGTCTACCTGGCCGGCCGCGTGCTCGAGAACTGCGGCGACCCGTTGGCCCTCCTGGAGCGCGACGTTTCGAAGCTCGAAGCCATCCAGAAGCCCTTTCCGCGTCTCCGTTACACGGAAGCGATCGATCTTCTGCGCCGCCAGGGCTCGGAGATCGAGTTCGGGGAAGACTTCGGCGCTCCCGAGGAAACGTCGATCACCCGGGAGTTCGATCGGCCAGTGATGATCACCCACTACCCGACGTCGCTCAAGGCCTTCTACATGGAACCCGATCCGGACGATCCGTCGCTGGCCCTCGCCCTCGACGTGATCGCTCCCGAGGGCTACGGCGAGATCATCGGCGGCAGTCAGCGAATCCACGACCACGACCTGCTCCTCGCCCGGCTCAAGGAACACGACCTGCCGCTCGAGGCCTTCCAGTGGTATCTCGACATCCGCCGCTACGGGACGTTCGAACACAGCGGCTTCGGCATGGGCGTCGAGCGCTTCGTCGCCTGGATGGCGGGCGTCCCCCACCTGCGCGAGACGATTCCCTACCCGCGCACGATGGACCGGATCTACCCCTGACGACGCTTCGCGATCGACTCGAAGAGCGCCTCGGCTACCGGTTCGAGAACCGCGGCCTGCTCGACCAGGCCCTGACCCACACCTCCTTCGCCAACGAGCACGGTCTCGGGGAACACAACGAGCGGCTCGAGTTCCTGGGTGACTCTGTGCTCGGCCTGATCGCGGCCGACTGCCTCTTCAGGAACCTCCCGGTCGCCCCCGAAGGCGACCTGTCGCGGGTGAAGTCCCACGTCGTGAGCGCCGAAGCCCTGGCGCAGCGGGCGCGGCTCCTGGAGCTCGGTTCGGCGCTGCGCCTCGGCCGCGGCGAGGAGCGCTCCGGCGGCCGGGACAAGCAATCGCTCCTAGCGTGCGCGCTAGAGGCCGTGATCGGGGCCGTCTTCCTCGATGGGGGTCTTGAAGCGGTCCGGGACGTGGTCGAGCCGTGGATCGAGGCCGAGGCCATCGAGTCCGCCGACGCCTCCGATGCAAAGTCCATGCTGCAGGAGCTGCTCCAGGGCCAGGGCCTCGATCCCCCCGTGTACCGGCACGTGGGCCGGGAGGGGCCGGATCACGACCCGGTCTTTCACGTCGAGTGCTGGATCGACGGCCGGACCGCCGCCAGCGCCCGCGGCCACTCGAAGAAGGCGGCCGAGCGCAACGCCGCCCGAGAGGCGCTGGCCGCGCTCCACGACGTCAGCGGCGCTTGAACCGTCGCTCCAGGTCACGGTCCGTCAGCTCCAGCACCACCGGCCTGCCATGCGGGCAGGTGTACGGGTGGTCGCAGGCGAAGAGTTCCGCGATCAGGCCCTCCATCTTCTCCGCGGACAGCGCCTGGTGCATCTTGACCGCTGCCCGGCAGGCGCGGCTGGCCGCCAACTGGGTCAGGAGGTACTCGGCCAGGGCCTCCTCCTCGCTCGGAAGCTCGTCCCCGGCGGCGACCCGGGTGGCGATCCGCAGCACCAGACTCTCCGCTTCGACGTCGGGCAGCACTGCCGGAATCGCCGTGATCGCGGCGCTGCCGCCGGAGAGGCTGCTGACCGAGAAGCCACACCGCTCCAGCCCCGCGGAGCACTCCGCGAGCGCCGCGTGTTCGGCCGCCGAGAGTTCCAGAACCCGTGGCACGAGGAGGGTCTGGCTGGCGGACTGCTGCTCGCCAAGACTGCGGCGAAACCGCTCGTACAGGATGCGCTCGTGGGCCACGTGCTGGTCCACGACCAGCAGCGATTCCGGCCCCTCGAGCAGGACCATCGTGCCCTTGTACTGCCCGATCAGCCGGAGCGAGTCCCGGCCGCGGCCCGACAGCGGCACCGGAGTGGAGGGCTGAGGGCTGTAGGCGACCTCGGCCAGCTTCCCCGCCGGGGCGGCCTGCGCACCGCCATACCGGCTGGCGAGTTTCTCGGCCCAGTCGGGAGCTTCCGGTGCCGGATCGCTCTCCTCCCGATCACCTCCGCGGTCCCAGGCCATCGCGACTTCCGTTTCCCGGACCTCGCCGGCGCCGGTCCAGCCCGGAGGCGCCATCGGGCCATCGGGCTCGCGCAGTGGCGCCGGCTCTACGCCCTTCGCCGCCTCGAGTCCGGCCCGTAGCGCGTTGCCGACACGTCCGAGCACCGCCGCGTCGCGGAAGCGGACTTCCGCCTTCTGGGGATGGACGTTGACGTCGACCGACTCGGGCGGTAAATCGAGGAACAGGAACATCGCCGGCGCCGGGCCGCCCTTCAGCAAGTCCTTCACGGCCTTGTAGTAGATCCCGAGCACCGCCCGATCGCGCAGCAGGCGCCCGTTGACGAAGACGAACTGGCGCCTACCTCTTGCGGTTTCGCTGTCGCCGATGAAGCCATCGATTCCCTGCCGCCTCCTCGGCTCCGGCAGCGGTGTGAGGTGGTGCACAAGGTCCGCACCGAAGAGTTGACCGATCCGCTCCAGGCGACCGGCCGAGTCGGTCTCGGTGGCCTGGACCCGCAGCACTTCCCGTCGCGGAGCACCGCTGATCAGGCTGTGCCCCATGACGAACGTCACATCTGGCCGAGCCAGGGCATAACCCTGCACTACCATCGTCGCCTGCCTCAACTCGGTCGGCGCCCGCTTCAGGAACTGTTTGCGCGCCGGCACGTTATAGAAGAGCGACTCCACCGTCACCGTCGTGCCGCGGGGATGAGCCACCGGTTCGTTGATCGTGACCTCGCCCCCCTCGATGCGGATCCGATGGCCGTCGCCGGCGTTGCGGGCAGTCTGCAGTTCGCATCTCGAAACAGCGGCGATCGAAGACAGCGCCTCGCCCCGGAAACCCAGAGTCCCGACGTGGAGAAGATCCTCGAAGGAGGCGATCTTGCTCGTCGCATGGCGTTCGAGTGCCAGAAGCACGTCCCCTGCGGCGATTCCGGCGCCGTCGTCCCCGACCGCGATCCGGTCGTTGCCGCCATTCACCAGGTCGATCTCGATCCGGGTCGCTCCGGCGTCGAGCGCGTTCTCGACCAGTTCCTTGACCACCGACGACGGACGCTCGACGACCTCGCCGGCCGCGATCTTGGAGATCAGGGTGTCGGCAAGCCGCCGCAGCGGACGGTCCGCCGGCGTGCGGTCCGGCCCCATCAGGAGGCCACGTCCCGCAGGGTCCGCTGCATCACGCCGTAGCTTCGCAGCTCCCGGCCCAGGAAGGCGCGCCGGACCTCGCGCGCCACGGCCTCGACCGCCTTGAGCGTCGACTCCTCGAACCCCCCGTTCTCCTGCAGCCGCACGAGGTCGGCGCCGCCGATGCGGCGCAGGAAGGACAGCGCCGGCTCACCGATCCGGCGGTTCGCGCCCGCACCGGCGCCGCAGGAGGCGCACAGCAGACCGGCGGCGTCGACGGCCAGAACCGCCTCGTCACCGAGCGCGTCGCCGCAGGAGGGGCAGTGCCGGGGCGTCGGGAACACACCGGAGAGCCGGAGCGTCCAGCATTCCAGGTAGCGGGCCGCCAGCGAGCGATCGCAGCCGGTGGTCAGTGCCTGCACGGTCGTATCCAGCAGCCGATAGAGATGATTGTCCGGCTCGTTCTCCTGCGCGAACACCTGCATGTGCTCGGCGAGGTACGAGGAAACGAGGATCCCCTCCAGGTCGGCGTGGAGCGCGCCGGGGCTCCGGATCATCTCCGCGTCGCCCAGCCGCACCAGATCCCTGTCGGGCTTCTCGAACCACGACAGATGCACCTTCGCGAGCTGCTGCAGCTCGCCGCCGAAGCGGCTGAAGCGGGCTCGGGCGCTGCGCGCGGCTCCTCGTTTCAACCCCCAGTCGCGGCTGAGAAAGACGACGATCCGGTCCCGCTCGTGAAGATCGATCGTCTGAAGCAGCAGTGCCTCCCCGCTTCGCCGCTTCATGCTTCCACCCGCCGTTCAGCGAACCAGCCAGTCGATCATCAGGGTGGCGAGGCCGAAGTACACCAGGATGCCCGTGATGTCGCTGGACGTCGTGACCATGGGGCCGCTGGCCACAGCCGGGTCGATCCCCATCCGCTCGAAGGCCATCGGTAGGAGCGAGCCGATCAGCGACGCGAGCATGATGGCGAGGAACAGAGAACTCGCGACCACGGCGCTGTAGGCCGGGTTCTGTTCGAGGAACGCCGCGACTCCGGCGGCGACTCCCGAACACACCAGCCCGACGACGAGGCCGATCCGGATCTGCTGCATCAGGAAGCGGCGCATGCGGCCGCCGCCCTCGCCGATCCTGCCGGTGGCCAGACCGCGCACGGTAAGGGTCATCGTCTGACTGCCGATGTTGCCGCCCATGCCCATGACAACGGGCGCGAAGGCCAGCAGGAACGCTTCGTTCAGGCGCAACTGGAACTGCTTCATCAGGACGCCGGTCAAGGTCAGCCCGATCAGGTTGACGAGCAACCACGGCAGGCGGATGCCGGCCACGCGCCAGGACCGCTCGCGGTACAGCAGTTCGTCGTCCGACGTGCCCACCATCTTGTAGAAATCTTCCTCCGCCTCCTCCTGCACGATGTCGATCACGTCGTCGACGGTCACGAGACCCAGCAGGCGGCGGCGGTCGTCCACCACGGGAACCGCGAGGAAGTCGTAGCGCGAAGCGAGCCGCGCGACTTCTTCCTGGTCCGTATCCGTGTGCGCCGTGACCAGACCGCGGTTCATGATCTCGCCCAGGGTGCGGCTCGGAACGGAGAGCAGGAGCTCCCGCAGCGACAGGACACCGGCCAGACGGCCCTCCGGATCGACGACGTACAGGTAGAAGATCATCTCGACCTCGCCGTGCTCGCGGATCTTGGCGATCGCGTCACCGACCGCGGTGTCCTCCGGAAGGGAGAAGAACTCCGTGTTCATGATCCGGCCGGCGGTGTCCTCCTCGTACGCGAACTGCGTCTGCAGTTCGTCCCGGTCGGGCCGGTCGAGCAGCGCCATCACGGCCTCGCGCAGCTCGTCCTCCAGGCCGTCGACGATCTCGACGCTGTCGTCGACCGCGAGCGGAGCGAGCAACCCGGCGATCTCGGACGGAGTCAGTTCCTCCAGCAACGGGCGCCGTTCCCCGGGCTCCAGCTCGAGCAGCACCTCGCCGGCCGAATCCGGGTAGTCCTCGAGCGCGAGGCGGACCACGAACAACTGCTCCGTGGGCACCAGTTTCCTGAGCGCGGCGGAGACGTCTCCGGGCCGCACCTTGCTCAGCACGCGGGAAAGGTTCCGCCTGGCTCCGCGGCGCGCGAGCCGGCGCATCGTATCGCCGAGAATCTCGACCCTCTGGGTGGACATGGCGGGCCGCATCGTACCAGCCGGACACCCGCGCCAGCCCCCGCTGCGGCGAGTCCGGCGCCTCCTCGCCGAAGCTCCTGAGGGCTTCGGACGGACCTCTGGAGAGGCCCGCCGATCAGTCGTTCAGTCGGTCTCGAAGACGGCGTCGATCTCGACCGGAACGTTGAACGGCAGCTTGTTCGTTCCGACCGCGAAGCGGGCGTGCCGTCCCTTGTCGCCGAAGACTTCGACCATCAGGTCCGAGGCGCCGTTGATCACTGCCGGGTGGTTCTCGAAGTCGTCGCTGCAGTTCACGAAACCGCCCAGCTTCACGCAGCGGCGCACACGCTCCAGGTCGCCGTCGCACGCGGCCGCGACCACGGCGACGATGTTCACGCCGACCAGACGGGCCGCCTCCTGTGCCTCCTCGAGCGAGTAGTCCACTCCGACCCTGCCGCGGTACGCCAGCCGGCCGTCGCGCACCGGCACCTGGCCGGAGACGAAGACGAGCGATCCCGTGCGCACGTAGGGAACGTAGTTCGCCGCCGGCGGGGCGGGGGCGGGAAGCTCCAGGCCAAGCGCCTCGAGACGCTCCTTCACGGTCGTCATACGGAGCACTCCTAAGAGTAGGCGGCGAAGAGCTCTTCGAACGCCTTGATCTGGTTGCCCGCCGCCGACGACGGCACCAGGATCGGGGTACGGATGCCGGCATCCAACCACCGTTCGACGCCGTCTCGGACCTCCGCCGCGCTGCCGAACAGCGTGCAGTCGGCAAGCCAGCGATCGGTAAGCAGGCCCGGGATGCGGTCCATCTCGCCCCGCTCCACGGCGCGCTCCACGGCTTCCATCTCCTCGACGTAGCCGGCCGCCTTCCAGTAGTTGCGGTAGTTCGGCAGCAGGGCGTAGCGGGACAGCGTCTTCCGGTTGCGCGCCGCCGCCAGTCCCCGGTCGTCCGAGATCACGGTCGGGATCATGTTGCCTACGAAGAAGTCCGGATCGGTCGCCTTCTCCCCCGCCGCCGCCAGGGAATGGCTCATGCGGGAACGGGCGCCGTTCGCGAACACCATGCCGTCACCGATCTCGGCTGCGGTGGCGATCATCCGGTCGCGCAGCGTGGCGAGGACGATCGGCGGAAGCTCGCCGGCGCCCCGCACGGCTTTGAGCTCGTCGACGAAGGCCCGGATGTCGCCCAGCGGCTTGCCAACGGTGACGCCCAGCCGCTTGTGAGCCGGCGCGTGGCTGACGCCCACGCCGAACCAGAAGCGGCCCCGGGACACCTCGTGGATGAACGACGCCGTGTACGCGAACTCCGTCACGTGACGGGTGTAGATGTTGACGATCGACGTGCCGAACGGAATCCGTTCCGTACGGAGCGCGAGCGCCTCGCACAACGCCAGCCCGTCCCCCATGCTCGGGCAGTAGATGCCGCTGAACCCGCGGCGCTCGATCTCCGCCGCCAGGTCGAGGGTCAGCCGGCGACGCCCGGGAACAGCGGCGAGCGAGATCGCCGGGAGGCCGTTCCGCGCTTCGGAGGTCGTCGTCATGGCGGGGGCAGGGTATCAGCGCCCGGTCTGCACCGAATCCGATCTGCGTTACTCCGCCGGCCGGTCGCCGCAGTGATGGACCGCCGAGCAGCGGCGTGGCGGTTCCTACGCCGCCACGTCGATCTGGGCCGCCGTCGTCTGGGGCGGGGGCACCGGGTCGCCGTCGCGCCGCAGGCCTTCGAGATGGAACTCGATGGCTTCGCGCATCAGCTCGATGACTTCGTCTCGCGTGTCCGCCGCCGCAACGCAGCCCGGGAGATCGGGAGCGTAGGCCGCATAGTTGTTGGGCGCCTTCTCGATGACGATCGTGTACTTCACAGGGTTCCTTGAGGCCCGCCTGTTTGAGGATGCTGTTCCAGGTACCCGGCGGCAAGTCCTTGCTCAGTTTACCAGCGATGGTCACCTTGCCAGGCTTCGTCGGATGTCGGTACTGCCGGTGGCTGCCCTTCGTTGCGACGAGACGCCAGCCATCGCGCTGAACGGTCCGAATCGCTTCGCGCACGTCGGGCATCGGACGGGGAGCCTAGCCGGCAAAGGCCATGACTGAAGGGCGTGCAACGGGGCCTCCGAAGGTACTTGACGTTCGGGCTACGCTACGGGCCGCAATGGAGAAACTCGCTCCGGAGCAAGTCGGCGCACTGCTCCGCCCCGGCATGAGGGTCGCCGTCCTGGGCGGCTGCAACGAACCCCGCGGCATCGCGTCGGCGCTACATGCTCAACCCGAGGCGACCGCGGGCGTGGAGTTCACGGTCACCCGCATCCCCGGCATTGCCTCGCCGACGCTCGCACCCTGGGCCGGATCGACGGTGCGGAGCTTCTTCGTCACCCCGGAGATGCGGGCCGGCTTCGAGGCCGGCTCCGTTCGCTTCGTGCCGATGCAGTACCGGCATGTCTGGGACGATCTGATGGCCGCGCCCTTCGACCTGGCGATCGCCCAGTTCACGCCGCCGGACGGGAACGGCGACTGCTCGCTCGGGATCGGCGCCGGCTTCCTGCCGGCGCTGCTGCAACGCCCGGAGATTCCATTCGTCGCGGAGTGGAACCGCTCCCTGCCCCGGCTGTCGGGCGCCCCGACTGTGCCGGCAAACCGCTTCGACTACGTCGTCGACACCGACGTCGAACCGCCCACGCTTGCCAGCCGGAGCGGCCCCGCCGCCGAGCGCATCGGCGCCTTGGTCGCGGAACTGATCCGCGACGGCGACTGCATCGAGACCGGCGTGGGCGCGATCCCGGGCGCGGTCCTGGCCGCCTTGCACGGGCACCGCGATCTCGGCTTTCACTCCGGCCTGCTGTCCGATGGCGTGATGGATCTCGTGGAAGCGGGGGCCGTCACGGGCGCCCGCAAGACGATCGACCGCGGGCGCCTGGTCGCGGCCATGGTCCTGGGCTCACCGCGCCTCTACGACTGGGCGACCCGTTGCGACCTGATCGACCTGCGCACCGTCGACTACACCCACGACGTGCGGGTGATCGCCAGGCTGGACAACTTCGTCGCGCTGAACTCCGCGGTCGAGGTGGACCTCTTCGGCCAGGTCAACTCGGAGATGGTCCGCGGCCGTCAGATCAGCGGCACGGGCGGCGCCGTCGACTTCATGCGCGGCGCCCGGATGTCGGCCGGCGGACGCTCGATCGTCGCCCTCGAGGCGACCGCCGGCGGAGGCCGCTTCTCCAGGATCGTCCCGGAACTGCCGCCGGCGCACGCCGCCACCGCGCTGCGGACCGACGCTGACATCTTCGTCACCGAGTACGGCGTCGCCGAGGTCCGCGGACTGAACCTCGTCGAACGGGCCCGCCGGCTTGCGCGGATTGCGGCGCCCGAGTTCCGGGAGGAGTTGGACACCCAGGCTGCGCAGCTCTGTCGCTAGCCGTCGACGCGCGCCTGGCACAGCCGACCGAGGCTGACGCCTCGCCCGCCTCTCTCAAGGCCGGCGGGGACGCCGGCGCACCCGGTGACGACCTGACGCCCTAGGCTTTCGCGCTCGGCCGCGCCGAGACCGCCTGATGCCAGCGTAGGAGGTTCGGCGTCTCCTCCGTCACTCGGAACTTCGTCACGCGACCGAAGTCGATCCCGATCTGGGCCGTGATGTCGGCGATCGAGTACTGGTCGCCGGCGACGAACTCGCGGTCGGCGAGTTCCTGATCGAGCCAGGCCAGGCGCTTCGTCGCGTGGCGGCGCTGACTCTCGCCGTAGTCCGGGTACTGGTCGATGCGATCGGCGAAGTACGGGTGGGTGTTGCGGAAGACCTGCATGATCGGCACGGTGATCTCGAGCTCCATCCGGCGCTGCCACATCTCGATGCGGGCGACTTGCTCGGGGTCGCCACCGCCCATCAGCGCCGGCTCGGGCTGCAACTGCTCGAAGTAGCGGCAGATGGCGACCGACTCGGCGATGAACGTGCCGTCGTCGAGCTCGAGCACCGGGACGCGGCCCATCGGGTTCTTCTTCCGGAAGGCGTCCTGGCGGTTCTCGGCCTTGCCCACGTCGACCGGCACGACGGGAATCTCGATGCCCTTCTCGGCCAGAAAGATGCGTACGCGGCGGCAGTTGGGGGTGGTGGCGGCTTCGTGTAGCTTCATGGCGTGAGAGGTCTCCTGACGGTGGTGGGCGCGCAGTCTAACCGGATCCAAACCCTGAAAGGCGAGGCGCATCACCAATGATCGAACTCCTGTCCCAGCCGGCCTTTTGGGCGGCCCTGTTCTCGGTGACGCTGATCCAGATCGCGCTCGGCGCGGACAACCTGATCATCATCACGATCATCGCCAACAAGCTGCCGGAAGAGCGGCGCCAGCAGGCGATCCGGTTGGGACTGCTGCTGGCGATGGCGCTGCGCATCGTGCTGCTGCTGATCCTGAGCCTGGTGCTAGGAGCGGCGACCACAGAGCTCTGGCACTTCGATGGCGGGCTGCTCGGCGTCCAGATGGCCGGGACCGTGGACGGCAAGTCCCTGGTGCTCGTGATCGGCGGGCTCTTCCTGATCTGGAAGGGTGTCAAGGAGCTCCGCGTCAAGCTGAAGGCGGTCGAGCACGAAGTCGCGAAGGCGAACAGGTTCGCCGAGGTCGTCGCGTTGATCGTCGGCATGAACCTCATCTTCTCGGTCGATTCGATCCTCACCGTCGTCGGCATGACGGACATCTTCGCGGTCATGGTCGGCTCCGTGCTGATCTCGGTGGCGTTGATGCTGGTCTTCGCCGGCCCGATCTCGCGCTTCCTCAGTTCGAACCCCGAGTTCGAGATCCTCGGCCTGTTCGTGCTCCTGCTGATCGGCTTCGTCCTGATCCTCGAGGCGGGCCACAGCGCGCACATGGTGGTCAACGGATCCCCCACGCCCTACATCCCGCAGTGGATCGTCATCTTCATCCTGCTCCTGATGTTCGCGCTCGACCTCTACCAGAACTGGTGGGAGCGCAAGCGTGACGTCGACACGGTGACGCTGCACCGGCGGCGGAAGTAGGGGGAAGCCGACCGGCGCTTGCCCGGTGTACGATCGCCGGCCTCACGCCAGGTCCTGGCCGGCGAGGCCGACGCGCTCTTCTACCCTCTGGAACCACAATGCCAGACAACGAGTCGACCAGCTCCTCCCTTCCCACGCTCGCCATGCTCGGCGCCACCGGCGACCTCGGCGGCGGTCTGGCCCGACGATGGGCGGCCGCCGGCTACACGATCGTCATCGGCTCCCGGTCGCGCGAAAAGGGCGCCGGTTCGGCTGAGGACGTGAACGAACAGCTTCGCGGGCTGGGCCTTCCAGCGACGGTCCGCGGCACGGACAACCTGACTGCGGCCCGAGAGGGTGACATCGTCGTGCTGACCGTGCCCTACGCCTTCCAGCGGGCGACGCTGGAGGGAGTGCGCGAAACGATCCAGGGGAAGATCCTCGTCGACTGCACGGTGCCGCTCGTACCGCCGAAGGTTGCCCGCGTGCAGCTCCCCGACGAAGGCTGCGCCGCGAACATCGCGCAACAGGCCGTCGGCCCCGGCGTGCGCGTGGTCTCCGCGTTGCAGAACGTCGGCGCTGCCCATCTGCGCGAGGAGGGCGCGGTCCATTGTGACGTGCTCGTTGCGGGCGACGATCCCTCGGCCCGCGCCGAGGTCATCGAACTGATCGAGGCGCTCGGCATGCGAGGCTGGCATGCCGGACCGCTCGACAACGCGGCCGCCGCCGAGGCGCTGACCTCCGTCCTGATCCAGTTGAACCGCAAGTACGGCATCGCCGGCGCGGGCATCCGGATCACGGGCGAACCGACCCGGACGCCCTGAAGACGCTCGGCAAGCGCTCGGCGAAGGCGCGACACTCGCCTGACGGAGGCGGATAGCCTTCGACCTTAGAGCGCCGGCGCCTTCACACACCATGCTGAACATCAAGTCCGTCCCGGGCCTGCCCGAAGTCCAACCAGGGGACGACCTGGCGGTACTGATCGCCGAGGCCATGCGGCAGGCCCGGATGAAGCTGCGAGCCGGCGACGTCCTCGTCCTCGCGCAGAAGATCGTGTCCAAGGCGGAGGGACGGACCGTCGACCTCGCGAGGGTGGAACCACGTCCCGAGGCCGTCCGGCTGGCGGCGAAGTGCGACAAGGACCCACGCCTGGTCGAACTGGTGCTCCGGGATTCGACGGCGGTGCTGCGCACCGCGCCCGGAGTCATCATCGTCGAGCACCGGCTCGGTCTCGTGCTGGCGAACGCCGGAATCGACCAGTCGAACCTGCGTCCCGGCGACGACCACGGGCACGCCCTGCTCCTGCCGGAAGATCCGGACGCCTCGGCGGCGGCCCTGCGCGAAACCCTGGCGGCGCACTTCGGAGTCGAGCGCCTCGGCGTGATCGTCAACGACAGCGTCGGTCGCGCCTGGCGGCTGGGCACCGTCGGGCTCGCCATCGGTGTCGCCGGAATGACCGCGCTCTGGGACCTGCGGGGTGATCGCGACCTGTTCGGCCGTGAACTCCTGGTCTCGGAAACCGGGATCGCCGACCAGGTCGCGAGCGCCGCCCAGATCGTCCAGGGCGAGGGTGACGAGGGCACTCCGGTCGTGCGCGTTCGCGGCCTCGGGCGGCTTGGACCTGCTCAGACCGCCCGCGACCTGCTGAGACCGCGCGAGCAGGACCTGTTCCGGTGAAGGCGGGTCTCTGATGACGGAAGGCTCCCCAAGGCACTGCGTGGCGCTTTCCGGCGGTGTCGGCGGCGCCAAGCTGGCGCTCGGGCTGTCGCGTGTCCTGCCCGGGGACGCGCTGACCGTCGTCTGCAACACCGCGGACGACTTCGACCACCTGGGGCTCCGGATCTGCCCGGATCTGGACACGGTGATCTACACGCTGGCCGGCATCTCGAACCGCGTCACCGGCTGGGGTCAGGCCCACGAGACCTGGTCCTTCCTGGAGGCGCTCTCCCACCTCGGCGGCGAGACCTGGTTCCGGCTCGGCGACCGCGATCTAGCGACCCATGTGGAGCGAACCCGACGCCTCCGCGCCGGCGAGACCCTGACCGGGGTGACGGCAGCCCTCTGCCGGGCGCTCGGTATCGCCGCCCGCGTGCTGCCCATGAGCGACGACCCGGTGCGCACGGTCGTGCTGACGGAGACCGGCGAACTCAGCTTCCAGCACTACTTCGTTCGCGATGCC
Organism: Acidobacteriota bacterium; assembly: GCA_026707545.1. Classification (NCBI taxonomy): domain Bacteria; kingdom Pseudomonadati; phylum Acidobacteriota; species Acidobacteriota bacterium. Next base: position 1,356,660 of record JAPOWR010000001.1, read on the forward strand.
TGCACCCCGACCGTCTCCGGCTTTCGCTTCGACGGGATCGACGCGGCCCGGCCGTCCCCCGCCTTTCTGGCGGCGCTGGAGGACGACGCGACCGCGACGATCCTCGTCTGTCCCTCGAACCCCTTCGTCAGCGTCGATCCCGTGCTGGCGCTAGACGGGGTCGAGGCGGCCCTGCGGCGGACGGGAGTTCCTGTCGTTGCGGTCTCCCCCATTGTCGGCGGCACGGCGATCAAGGGGCCCGCAGCCAAGATGATGGCGGAACTCGGGATGCCGGTCACCGCGGTCGGGGTCGCCCGGCACTACCGGGAACGCGACCTGCTCGACGGCTTCGTGATCGACGACGCCGATGCCGGCCAGACCACCGAGATCGAGGATCTCGGCCTTCCCACCCTGGTGACCGGCACGGTGATGGAGACGCTGGCCGACCGGGAACGCCTGGCCCGGGAGACGATCGACTTCGCCCGCGGCCTCGACCACGGGCGGGGCGACGTCGCGGAAGCCGTGTCGCCGGAACGGTCCGCGTGACTGCCGGCGGCCTCTGGGCGGTCCTGCCGGTCAAGGCCTGGTCCGAGGCCAAGCGGCGGCTGTCGCCGGTCCTGAGCGCGCCGGAGCGGGAGGAGTTGGCGAGATCGATGCTCGACGACGTGCTCGACGCCATCGAGGGCGCGCCCGCCGTCACCGGCGCGCTCGGGGTAACCGCGGACGACGTCGCCGCAACGTACCTGGAAGAGGCGGGCTGCGAGGTTCTGGCAGAGCCCAGGCGCGGCCTGAACCGGGCGCTCGGCACGGCCGCGGACGAGCTCGCGCGCCGTGGCGCGTCGACGATGCTCGTATTGCCGATCGACCTGCCCCTGGTCGTTTCGGCCGACCTGGAACAGCTCTGCGCCCGACACCTCGGGGCACGAGCGGGCACCGGCGGCGAGCCGGCGCCGCCTGCCGCGGTGACCGTCGCGCCGGACCGGTTCCGCTCCGGCACGAACGCGCTCGTCTGTTCGCCGCCGGGATGTATCCCGTTTCGCTTCGGCGACGGCAGCTTCCATGCCCATCTGCGCGAAGCGGAACGGGTGAAGGCCGCTCGTTCGAGCGTCGCGCTGCCGAATCTCGGCCTGGATGTCGACCATCCGGACGACCTGGCGGAGCTGTTGCGACTCGACCGCTCCAGTCGAAGCGTCCGTTTCCTGCGTCGTACCGGCGTGCCGGAGCGGCTGGGTGCCCTCTGAACCGGGACTGATACCGTTCGCTATCCGCCGCGAGCTGGTTCCCTCCCCCGCCGTCTCCGCCATGTCCCCTGCGCTCAGCACGTTTCTCGAACGCCGCCCGACACCGGTGGAAGCCCGCGCGCTCGCCGCTGTGGACGCGGGCAGCGGCCTCGATGAACTGATCGAGGTCGCCGGGGAACTTCGCGACCGCGGTCACGGCGACCTCGTCTCGTACTCACGCAAGGTCTTCCTGCCGCTCACCCACCTCTGCCGCGACATCTGCCACTACTGTGTCTTCGCCCGACCACCGAAGAAGGGCGAGGCGGCGTACATGCCGCTGGACAACGTCCTGAGCCAGGCGCGCCTGGCCGCGGCGGCGGGCTGCAAGGAGGCGCTGTTCACCCTTGGCGACAAGCCGGAGTTGCGGTACAAGGCCGCCCGCGAGGGTCTCGCCGAACTCGGACACGACACGACGCTTTCCTACTTGCGCGAGGCGGCGGAACGGGTGCTGATCGAGACCGGACTCCTGCCCCACCTGAACCCGGGCCTGATGACCGCCGCGGACATCGAGCACCTTCGACCCGTGGCGCCCTCCATGGGCATCATGCTGGAGAGCGTCTCGACGCGGCTGCACGAGAAGGGTCAGGCCCACTACGGCTGTCCGGACAAGGTACCCGAACGGCGGCTCGAAACGCTGCGCCTCGCCGGCGAAGCGCGGGTGCCCTTCACCTCCGGCATCCTGATCGGAATCGGCGAGACCCGGGAAGAGCGAATCGACGCCCTGCTCGCGCTGCGCGAGCTGCACGGGGAGTATGGGCACATCCAGGAAGTCATCATCCAGAACTTCCGCGCCAAGCCCGAGACGCGGATGGCGGACGCGCCCGAACCCACGCTAGAGGATCTACTGTGGACGATCGCCTCGGCGCGCCTCGTGCTCGGCCCGCGGATGCACATTCAGGCGCCGCCCAACCTGAGTCCTGGCGTCCTGCCGCGGCTCGTCGCCGCCGGCATCGACGACTGGGGCGGCGTGTCGCCCGTCACGCCCGACTTCGTCAATCCGGAAGCCCCCTGGCCGCACCTGGAGCGGCTCGCCGAAGAGACGGCCGCCGCCGGCAAGACGCTGATCGAGCGGCTCACCGTCTACCCCGAGTGGGCGCTCGACGGGGGAACCTGGCTCGACGACGGTCGCGGCCGGAGCCGCGAGATCCGCCGCCTGGGCGGCGTACGCACCGCGGTGCTCCAGCGGATCGACGCCACCGGGTTGCCGCGCACCGACGACTGGTCGCCGGGTGAGCAGACGCCGCCGCCCCAGGACGTCCTCGACACCGTCACCGCGGCGCCTTCCCGCAACGGCAACGGCCACGCCCTCGCCTCGCCGCTGGTCCGGACGATTCTCGACCGGGCCCAGGCCGGCGAGGAGCTCAACGAGGACCAGATCACCACCCTGTTCGAGGCCCGCGGCGCCGATTTTTCCGCCGTCTGTGCAGCCGCCGACGCGGTCCGCCGCGAAGTCAACGGCGACACGGTCACCTACGTCGTCAACCGGAACATCAACTACACGAACGTCTGCTACTTCAAGTGCCAGTTCTGCGCTTTCTCCAAGGGCAAGCTGAGCGAGAACCTGCGAGGCAAGCCGTACGACCTGGAACTCGAAGAGGTCATGCGCCGCACCGTGGAGGCCTGGCAGCGGGGTGCCACGGAAGTTTGCATGCAGGGCGGCATCCATCCCGACTACACGGGTGAGACCTATCTCGGAATCTGCCGCGCGGTGAAGGAAGCCGTGCCCGAGATCCACGTCCACGCCTTCTCGCCGCTCGAGGTCTGGCAGGGCGCCGCCACCCTCGACATCCCGCTCAAGGACTACCTGTTGCTGCTCAAGGAGGCTGGCCTGGGCACGCTGCCCGGCACCGCGGCCGAGATCCTCGACGACGAGGTCCGCGCGGTCATCTGCCCTGACAAGCTGAACACCGACCAGTGGCTCGAGGTCATGGAAACGGCGCACGGCGTCGGCTACCGGACGACGGCCACGATCATGTACGGCCACGTCGACGGTCCCCGCAACTGGGCCCGCCACCTGCTCCGTCTGCGTGACCTCCAGAAGCGCACACGCGGCTTCACCGAGTTCGTGCCGCTGCCCTTCGTCCACATGGAGGCGCCGCTCTACCTCAAGGGCCGCGCCCGCAAGGGGCCAACCTTCCGCGAGGCGGTACTCACGCATGCGGTCGCACGGCTCGCCCTCCATCCCTGGTTCGAGAACGTCCAGGCCTCCTGGGTCAAGATGGGCCCGGAAGGCGTGGCGGCCTGCCTCAACGCCGGAGTGAACGACCTCGGCGGCACGCTGATGAACGAGAGCATCACTCGCGCCGCCGGCGCCGAGCACGGCCAGGAACTCCCGCCGTCCGAAATGGAGTCGCTCATCCGCGAGCTTGGCCGCGTCCCGAAGCAGCGGACGACCGCCTACGGCACGCCGCCGCACGAACGCGTCGAGGCGTCATTCCAGGCCGCGGAGCTGGCCGCCGTGCTGAACACGCCGGCCCACCGCTACGAGCGCACCGGTCCCTTGCAGCTGGTGCGCCCGGGGCTGGAAGCGGACGGCAGCTAGAGCACGGCCTCCGCGATCGCGTCCAACGCCTCCGGCTGCTGACAGCCGAGCAGCAACGAGGCGACCTGACCCCTGCCGCCGGCTTCCTTCCAGGCCGCCAGCCGGTCAATGATCCGCTCCTTCGGCCCGACGAGCGCGACGTCGTCGACCAGGGCGTCCGGAACGGCGCCGATCGCCTCGCTCCGCTTGCCGCCGAGGAAGTTGTCCTGGATCGCGCGCGCCTCGTCCGGATAGCCGAGACGCTTCGCGTAGTCGTTGTAGAAGTTCTTGTCGCGCGCGCCCATGCCGCCGATGTAGAGGGCCATGCTCATCTTCACCGGGGTGCGGCACTGCTCGACGTCGTCGCCCATGACGACGGTGACGAAGGGCATGACCTTGAAGTCGTCGAGGCTCTTGCCGTTGCCGGCCCTGGCGAAGCCGCGGTCGAGAGCGCCCTCGAGCAGGTCGAAGCGCTCCGGGTTCATCCAGATCGGGAACACGCCGTCCGCGACCTCCGCGCTGCAGGCGAGGCCGTTCGGGCTGATCGAGGCGGTGTAGATGGGGATCGAGTCGTCCGCCGCCAGGATGCTCTTCAGGGGCTTGCCAAGGCCCGTGCCGTCCTCGCCGCGATAGGGCAACTGGTAGTGGAAGCCCTCGTGGGTGACCGGCTCCTCCCGGGCGAAGACCTTGCGCATGATCTCGATGTACTCCTTCGTGCGGGTCAGCGGCCGGCCATAGGCCACGCCGTGCCAGCCCTCGATCACCTGCGGACCCGACGGCCCCAGACCCACCAGGAAACGGCCGCCCGAGAGCTGGTTCAGCGTCATCGCGGTCATCGCGGTCATCGCCGGACTCCGCGCCGGCATCTGCATGATCGCCGTGCCGACCTTGATCTTCTCGGTCTGGGCCAGGGTCCAGGCCGCTGTCGACACCGCGTCCGAGCCGTAGGCCTCTGCCGTCCACACCGACGTGAAGCCGGCGCTCTCGGCCCGTCGGATGCGATCGATGTCGATGTTGATCTGGCTTCCGAAGGCGCCGGCAAGCAGTCCGAGTTCCATGGACAGGTCTCCTTCTACGCTGGTTCTCTGGCGGTTCCGGGATCGAAACGCGCGCGAGCGTAGCAGCCCACGCTCGGCGCATAGACTGCGGCCATGACGGAGGCCAACGAGCGCCCCGACCCGGGCAGTCCACGACGTCCACCCAGAACGCGCAGCCAGGTGCTCTGGCCGCTCGCCTTCGTCACCCTGATCCTGGGCATGGTCGTGGTCATCGTGGTCGGATACGTGATCATCCGGCTGACCCAGGTGCCCGGCGACATGGTCGAAAGCGGCCGGGAACTTGGCCGCGCCGCGGTGGAGAGCGTGGAGCGCATCGCGCGGGCGTTCCGGACCGGCAGCGTCCAGACGTCGTTCGTGAGCTACGCCACAGAGGTTTCAGGCAGCGCCTTTCTTCAGTTCGCAACCCTCGATCAGACCGAAGTGCTGGAGCGCACGGACTCGGCCAGCCTCCTCTGGGGCCGGCTCAGGCTCCCTGACGTGGTCGTCGAGGCGCGCGTCCCGGTCCGCTACACGTACTACCTAGACCTCGAGGACAACTGGCAACTGACCCTCGACGGCAAGACGGTCACCGTCCTGGCACCTGGCGTTCGTGCGAACCGGCCTGCCGTCGACGCCTCGGCGATCGAGTACCGTGTCCAGGGGGACTCCATCCTGCGCGACGAGGAAGCGGTGCTCGAGCAGCTCCGACTCCGCATTACGGACCAGTTGGCCGCTCGCGCGGGCGAGAACATCGCCCTGGTGCGTGAACTGGGACGGCGCAGGACGGCCGATTTCGTACGCACATTCCTGCTCGCCCAGTTCGGCGAGGACGTCGAGGACTACCGGATCGAGGTCCACTTTCGGGACGAGGTCGACCTGGAATCGGCCGTCGATCCGGGGCCTCCGGTCACCGAGGAACCGCGGCTTTGACCGACCGGCTGGCGCGGAGGCGCCAGCGACTCCGGGCACGCCAGGCGGACCGCTTCGCGCGCATGGCGGACCAGGTCTACGTCCACAATCCCTTCTACCGCGCGAAGTGGCGGGCCGCGGGCTTCGACTCGCCGCCGACTCTGGACGATCTCGCCGATCTCCCCTTCACCACGAAGGACGAGCTCGCGGCCGACCAGGAAGCGAACGCACCCTGGGGCAGCAATCTGACGTTTCCCCTGGACGCTTACGTCCGCGTTCACCGCACGTCGGGCACCACCGGCCGTCCGCTGCGCTGGCTCGATACGCCGGCGAGCTGGCAGTGGTTCCTGGACTGCTGGCTCGCGGTCTATGAAGGCGCCGGCGTCACCCCTGCGGACAGGGTCTTCGCCGCCTTCGGTTTCGGCCCCTTCATCGGTTTCTGGACCGCCTTCGAGGCCGCGCAGCAGCTCGGTTGTCTGGTGCAACCGGGCGGCCACCTCTCCACCGAGCAGCGGCTTCAGATGATGCAGGACGACAGCAGCACAGTGCTGCTGTCGACCCCCACCTATGCGCTCCGGATGCTCGAGTCCGCCCGGCGGCTCGGCATCGACCTCGCCCGCGGCGCCGTCGAGCGAACGATCCACGCGGGGGAACCCGGCGCCGGCGTGCCGGCGGTCAAGCAGCAACTCGCGGCCGGGTTCGGCGCCGACGTCTTCGATCACGCCGGCGCGACGGAGGTGGGCGCCTGGGGCATCCCCTGCGGCGTCGGCGAGCGTCTTCACGTCCTGGAGGACGAGTTCATCGTCGAGTGGATCGACCGGGAAACCGGGCGTGTGCGGCAACCGATCGAGGCGGCCGCGGCCGAAGCCGGCGGCGATGACCTGGGTGAACTCGTGCTGACGAACCTGGGGCGGATCGGCAGTCCGGTCATTCGCTACCGAACCGGCGACGTTGCGCGGCTGTGCGCCGCCGGTTGCTCCTCCGGCAGGCCGACGGTCTACCTGGATGGCGGCGTGGTCGCCCGCGCGGACGACATGTTCATCGTCCGCGGCGTGAACGTCTATCCGAGCGCCGTCGACGCGCTCATCCGGGAGGCGGGCGGCGTCGCGGAGTACCGCGCGACGGTGCGCCGTCGCTCCCGGATGGCCGAGATCGAGGTGGAGATCGAGCCCGAGTCCGGCCGGGACGTCGCCACCCTCCGGAACCGCGTCCAGGACCTGTTCGAGGAACGCCTCAGCCTGCGTGTGCCGGTCCGGATCGCCGGCTCCGGCGCCCTGCCGCGCTTCGAACTGAAGGCCGACCGGTTCAGGTTCAAGGAACCGTAGTCACCGGTCGATTGGCGACCATCAGACCCGCGAACAGGAGAGCGCCCAGACCGTTCACCGCGAGGCCTACCGTCGGGCCGCCCAGGTCGGGCACGAGCAGCAGCGCCGCCGAGACCAGCAACAGCACCCGGAGCGGCATGCTGAGTTCGGCACGAAGATAGCCGCCGATGCCCGCGGCCAGGGCGATGATGCCGACGACCGCCGCGCCCAGGGCCAGCAGCAGGGGCGGCAGACCCGCCGCGCCGCCGGCGAACAGGCTCGCTCCGTTCTCGTCCATCAGCAGCAACGACGGTCGGTAGACGAACATGAACGGGAGCGTGAAGCCCACCAGCGAGAACCGGAAGGCAGCCAACGCGGTGGACATGACCGGGGCCTGAGCCAGGCTGGACGCCGCATAGGCGGCGAGCGCGACCGGCGGCGTAACCATGGACATCATGCCGAAGTAGAAGATGAAGAGATGCGCGGCGAGGGGAATGACGCCCAATTCCGAGAGCAGCGAACCCATCAGTGTCGCCATCAGCAGGTAGCACACCACCGACGGCACGCCCATGCCCAGCACGAGCGAGGTGACCATGATCCCGAGCAGCGCAAGGAACAGGTTTGTTGCCACGACGGACTTGATCGAGGCCGAGAAGTCGGCGGCGATGCCGGTCTGCTGGACGATGCCGATGATCACGCCGACGCAGGCACTCGCCGCGACCAGGGGAATCCCGTTGCGGGCAGCCCGGGTCAGGGCGCCCAGGATGTGCGGCCGCCAAGCCCTGTGGATCAGGCCGAACACCATGAGTCCCAGCATCGCCACGATGCCCGAGGACAGCCAGGACTCGAAGACCTGCCGGAAGGACGGGTCCGCCCGCGTGTCCGCCCAAACGAGCTGGTGCAGGATCGCCACCGCCGCGAAGCAGGCGAGGGTCAGGTACCGCAGCCTCCGCGGCAGTTCGAACTCCTTGCGCAGCACGGCCAGAACCAGGATCACGATCAGGGAGCCGGTGACCGCGCGAAACGGCGAGAAGCGGAGCAGCAGGAGCAGGATCAGGGCCCCGAGAGCCGAGACGAACACCAGCGCGTCGAACCGCCTCACCGGCGGCGGCTCGCCCTCCCGCTTGGGCGTACCGACCCGCCGCGAGTAGAAGTGGACGATCAGGAAGATGGACAGGTAGAAGAGCACCGCCGGCAGCAGGGCTGCCTGCACGATCTGCAGGAAGGTGACCTGGGGCTCGACGATCTCGAGCATCATGTAGGCGCCCGCTCCCATGACGGGCGGCACCAGCGCACCTCCCGAAGCCGCCGCAGCCTCGACCGCGGCGGCGATATGGCGCCTGAAGCCATTGCTGCGCATCATCGGAATCGTGAAGGCGCCGGTGGTCACCGCGTTCGCCACCGCGCTGCCGGACAGGGAGCCCAGGAGGCCGCTGCTCAGTACGGCGACCTTCGCCGGCCCACCCGGCTTGGTTCCGAACACCCGTTCCGCGAAGCGCATGATGAACTGGGTCGCTCCGGACATCTCGAGGAATGCTCCGAAGACGACGAACAGGAAGACGTACCGGAACATGACCGAGGCCGCCGGACCGAACACCCCCAGGCTCTGCAGGAAGGTCGTGCCGACGACATCCCGGGGGTTCTGGCCGGCGTGCGGGAAGAGCCAGTCCGGCAGGACGGGCAACCCGCTCCGCAGGCTGTAGTAGCAGTACAGCGTGTGAGCAACAAAGGCCAGGGCCAGCGCGGGCACAATCCAGCCGATGCTGCGCCGCGCCGCCTCGAGCACCAGGACCAGGCCGACCAGGCCGAGAGCGATGTCGGCTCCTGTTTCGATTCCGGCTCGGTTTCCGAGCGACCTGCCCTCCGACCAGAGATGCTCGAAGGCCGGCTCTGTCTGGACGACGACGTAGGCGCACGCCGCGACGGCGGCCAGTCCGAGGACCATGTCGAGACCGCGCAGCCAGGGGTTTGCCGCCAACTTCGCGTGGAGCGGGAAGGCGAGGAAGCAAAGCAGGAGCCCGGCGCCGACGAACACCGCCAGCGACGACTGGGGCAGCAGCACCCCGTAGTTCACTTCGAACAGGACGAAAAAGCACAGGCCGACGCCCAGCGCGCCGATCAGGGCGCGTCTTGTGTGCTCAAGCCGCGAACCCGGCCGAGACGCCGCCTCGCCGCCTGCCGTCTGGGACTGGTCGGCCGAACTCAACCCGCGTCTTCGGGCCAGACGCCGATCTCGCGGTAGTACCGCTCAGAGCCCGGATGGAAGGGCGTGCCCGTGTTGCGGGCTGCGTTGGCCTCGTTGATGGCGCGGCCGGCGGGATGTCTGTCGGCGATCGCCTGACGATTCTCCCAGATCGTCCTGGTGATCTCGTAGATCAGTTCCTCATCCGCATCAGCGGACGTGATCAGGTGCATCGAGCCGACGTTGAGACCCGGATAGTCCTCCGTGAGGTCAGAGTACGCGTCGGCCGGGATCGTGGCAAGCTGGAAGAACGGATAGTCCCGGGCGAGCTGCTGGCGCTTCTCCTCGTCGAAGGGCAGGAAGAGGATGTCGTGTGTGCTGCAGGCCTGGGTTACCGCTCCTGTGGGCACCGCGCCGCCGAGAAACGCAGCGTCGATCGAACCGTCGCCGAGCATGTCGACCGCTCCGCTCTGGGTGCCGTACACCTGGGTGAAGTCGTCGTAGGTCACGCCATGGGCGGCCAGAAGGGGCTGTACGAACATCTCGAATCCGGCCCCGGCGACGCCGACCATCGCGCGCCGCCCCGCCAGGTCGCTCATCTTCGTCAGGCCCGAGTCGGCCTTGGTGATGAAGGTGGCGATGTTCGGGGCCAGCGTGACGACCGCGCGAATGTCATAGCTCTGCTCCCAGCCCGAGTCGCCAAGGACCGCGAAGTAGCTGATCGCCGAGTTCGACATGGCGAGCTCCAGTTCCCCTCGCACCAGCCGGCGGATGTTCTCCTGCGATCCCTTCGTGCCGCGGGGCTGCACCCGCCACTCGTTCTCGCCCCGATTCTCGTTCAGCACCTCGGCGATCGCGCCGCCGACGACCGGAAAGGCACCGCCCACCGGGGCCGTGCCCATGCTCAGGAACTGGGGACCGCCGGACGCGCCATCGCCCGGATCGCCGCAGGCGAAGAGCGGGAGGAGCGCCGCCAGCAGGACGAGGCAGCGAGTTTTCATCGTGGTGACTCCGGGAGTGCTGGACGGTTTGCGGGCCCGCGGGCGGAGCCCGTGATCATACTCTGCCGCTGGTCCGCTCTCAGCGGGCCGGTTCGGCGATGCAGTACAGGAAGCTGGCGGTGCGCAGATAGAGCCGACCCTCGGCCACGCCTAGCGACGAGAGCGTAAAGCCCTGGACCTGGTTCTTCGCCAGGATCTCGAACTCGGGGCCGTCCCGGACCACCGTGGTCACGCCGTCCTCGCTGGTCGCGTAGACCTTGCCGTCGGCGACCAGCAGCGAGGCGCTGTAGGTGCCCGGCTCGAGCCGCTGGTTCTCCCACTCCGGCTCGCCGGTTCTGGCGTCGAGCCGTGACAGGAGACCGTTGTCGCGAAGCAGGTAGAGCGTCTCTCCGTCCGTCGCGGGGGTCGGCACGTCGGGACCTCGATCGGTCTGCCACAGGAGTTCCGGCTCGCCGCCGGCCCGGAGCCGCAACGCCTTCATCGGATTGACGCGGGTGGGGACGAAGACCAGATCCCCCGACGAAACCGGCGACGCGACGACCCGGTACATCGGGCTGTCCCTGGGGTTGAAACCTTCCACGCGCCATAGCTCGCGGCCGCTCTCCGGGTCGTGCCCGGTCGCGACGTCGCCGCCGTTCAACACCAGGACATGCCCGTCGCCAACCTCCACTAGAGCCGGCGTGATGTAAGCGTCGGGCGACTCCATGCGGGCCTCCGTCGGCCGTTCCTGCCTCCAGATCGTCTCCCCGGAAGAAGACTCGATTGCCAGCAGGTAGGACGGATCGTCCGTCTTCATGCCGTGAAGGACCGGCACGTAGAGCACCTCCCGCCAGAGCAGCGCGGATGAGCCGTAGCCGTGGTTCAGACCGAAGGCGCCGTAGTCCTGTTCGAGTTCCCGCGCCCAGAGCTGGTTGCCGTCGAAGTCGTAGGCCTGCAGGGCGCCCGTTCCCGTCAGCACCCAGACCCGCTCACCGTCGGTGATCGGGGACGGCGACGACATATTGTGCTTGCGCTGGAATCGGTTGCCGCCTCCGATCGTCCGCTGCCATGTGACCTCCCCCGAACCGGCGTCGACGCGCCACAGCGACAGGTCGTCGCCCTCGGCGACGTTCAGGAACACGATGTCGCCGACCACGATCGGGGTCGATCCGGAACGATCCGGTAGCTCCAGCTTCCAGAGGATGTTCCGCTCGACGTTGCCGTCGTGCGACCATTCGAGCGGCAGGCCAGTGTGTGCGCTGTAGCCGTTTCGCTCTGGCCCGCGCCAGTTCGGCCAGTCCGCCCCGCTCGCCGCCTCTGCCGCGAACAGCGCCGGCAGGATGCAGCAGACGGCGAGGCGGCCTCGGCCTCGACGTCGCGATTCCACTTTCGTTCGGTTCATGCTGCCTCCCTTGCCGCGGCCGGCTCACCGGCGCCGCCGGTTTCGTCGGTCTCTTCCGCCGCTTCCGGCATCAGCAGCACCTGGACCCGATTCTCGCCTCCCAGGTAGTCCACGGCCGCGCCGCGGATCATCTCGGCGTCGAGTCCATCGAACAGATCCTCGTAGGCCAGGATGCTGAGCGGATCGTCGCCGTACTGGTACACGCTCTGCAGGACGCCGAGCCAGAAGCCGTTCGTCTCCTTCGCCGTCTCCCGGCCGCGACGCTGCTGCTCACTGATCTGGGCGATCTCATCGTCCGCGGCCAGGTCATTGCGGAGAAGGGCAATCTCCTCCTCGACCGCTTCGAGCATCTCCTCGACGCGGTCCGGAGCGCAACTGAACGAAACCTGGATGGCGAAGGTGGATAGCGGAATCCGATCCGAACCCCCGGCGACGTTGGCGCTATAGGTGCCGCCGAGATCCTCCCGCAGGCGTTCCCGGAGGCGGTCCCGGAGCAGCGAGACCATCGAGTTCAGCCGGTAGCGGTTCAACTGGCTCTGCTCGAAGGGACCGCTGTAGACCACAGCGACCTGGCTCTGGTCCTCCAGACCCTTGTAGACGGTCCGCTCGATCCTCCCCTCCGGCGTGCGCACACCGACGTCCCGCCAGCTCTCCTGGCGGGTAGCTGTCGGCAGGCCGCCAAGCCAGGTCGTAACCAGCGGTTCGATCGAGTCCAGTTCGAAGTTGCCGGCAAAGAAGAAGATGAAGTCCGAGAAGTCCGCAAAACGGTCCTCGTAGACGGCGAAGATGCGGTCAAGATCGAGATCCTCCAGCATCTCCTCGGTCAGGATGCGCCGCCGCGGATGCTCCTGGGTCAGGATCTCCCGAAGCGTCTTGACCCAGGCGTACATCGGCATCGCGCTCTGGTTGCGCAGCAGAGCGCCCTGGCGGGTCAGGAAGGACTCGAACGCCTCCTGATCTCGCCGCGGAGCGGTCGCGCCGAGGTAGATCAACTCGAACAGCGTTTCCAGGTCCTTGGGCGAGCCCCGGCCGTTGATGCCCTCGAACAGCGGGCCGATGACCGGGCCGACCCGCGCCACCTTGCCGGCCAGCGCCTTGTTCAACTGGGTCAGACTGAAGTTGCCGAATCCGGACAGTTGGGCCACCGAGGTCGCCAGGTTCGCCTCCAGCCAGTCCTCATCCGAGACCAGGGAGGTGCCGCCGGGGCTGAAGGAGGCGAACAGAACCTCGTCGTTCTTGAAGTCGCTGGGGCGCAGCACGACGCGGACGCCGTTCGACAGGCGCCACTCGGTCACACCGAGTTCCTCGATCGCCTTGCGCTCGACGATCTGGCTCGGCGAGGGCCGGCTCGGCACGAGGGCGCCTTCGCCGACATCATCCTCGTAGGCCGCGATCTCGACCTCGCCGACCCGGCCGAAGACGGCCAGCAGTTCCTCCTCGGTGGGCGGTTCGAGGCCGTCCTTCTCGGGTCCGCTGGTGAGGATGACGCGATCCTCGTCGTGAATCCAGCCGCTGGCGGCCGCGTTGACTTCCGCCAGGGCGATCTCCGGCACGTACCGCCGCGCGATCTCGCGCTCGTAGGCGATGCCAGGGAAGGCTTCGCCGGTCAGGAAGTTGCGCTGGTACTCGCTCGTGAAGGCGGCGGAGTGCGTCTTGTCCCGCTCGTCGTAGGCGCGGTCCATCGCCCGCAGGGTGTTCACCTTGGCCCGTTCCAGTTCGCTCTCTTCGAAGCCATGGCGACGGGCGCGCTCGGACTCGGTAAGCAGCGCTTCCAGCGCCTCGACCGCGGCGCCCTCGCGTGCCCCCGCCGCAAGCAGGTAGAGGCTGCGCGTACGGGCCAGAGTCCCCCTGGTGCTCGTCGCGCCGATGAACGGCGGATCGGCCTCCTCGGCCCGCTCGGCCAGTCGGTTGTTCAACATCCCGTTGTAGAGGCCGCGGACCAGGCGCGCGCGGTAGTCGGCAACGGTCGTGTACGGATCCACCTCGCCCTTGTAGGCGACCGAGATCGAAGAGCGCGGCAGCTCCGGATCGGTGAACACGGAAACCAGCGTCTCCTCGTGCGGGGGAATCTCTGCCTCGAACCGCTCGCGCGGCTGGGCCGGCCCCACGAGATCGCCGAATCGGCGGCTGATCTCCCCCTCGATCGCGGCAGCGTCGAAGTCGCCGACCGCGATCACCGCCATCAGGTCCGGCCGGTACCAGTCGCGGTAGAAGTCCCGCAGCCGCTCCGGCGGCGCCTCGCGCAGGATCTCCGGGTCGCCGATCGGCAGCCTTTCGGCATACCGGGAGCCGTGGAACCGGTACGGGATCTCGGCGTCGCGCAGCCGCGCGCCCGCGCCCCGGTCGCCACGCCACTCCTCGACCACGACTCCGCGCTCGCGCTCGATCTCTTCGTCCTCGAAGCTGACTCCGGACGCCCAGTCCTCGAGCACGAGAAGCGCCGTGTCGAGAATCTCCGGGTCGTCGGTCGGCACCTCGAGCATGTAGACCGTCTCGTCGAAACTCGTGTACGCGTTGACGTCGGGACCGAAGCGCATGCCGATGCCCTGCAGGTAGTCGAGCAGCTCCGTCTTCTCGAAGTTCCGGGTGCCGTTGAAGGCCATGTGTTCCACGAAGTGGGCGAGGCCGAGCTGGTCGTCGTCCTCGAGCACCGAGCCGGCCCGCACGACGAGGCGCAGGAAGGCGCGGTTCTCCGGCCGCCCGTTGGCTCGCACGTAGTACCGGAGCCCGTTGTCGAGGCGCCCCGTCAGCACCGCCGGATCCTCCGGCAGAACCTCTGCCAGCTCGTAGGTCCAGCCGGCATCGCCTTCCGTCACTTCGCCGTCGGCTCCCTGCTGCGCGGCAGCCATAGCGACCACGCCGAGGAACACCGCAAGCGAAGCGATCCCCGCCCGGACACCGTAACTCGCGCCAGCCTCCCAAAGGCGATTCCACTCGTTCATGGTTCCTCCCTAGTTCTCATCAGCGGCTTCCGGCGGTTGCCGCCCCGCCTTCCACTCGCACCACCGCACCGACGGGCAGCGCCTGGACCAGTGCCTCGAGCGCGCGGTCCGCGGCTCCACGGCTGCGGCTGTCCACCGTCAGCTTGACCCGGTAGTCGCCGTCCATCACCGGATAACTGCCGATCTCGACCTCCGCATGAGCGGCGACGACCAGATCGAGCATCTCGGCGATGTCGGTCTCGCGGCACATCGTGTAGACGGCACGGCTGTAGAACCGCCGACCGGCAGCCAACCGGTCCCGCAGCAGGGGCAGCTTCATGCGGAAGATCCGCGGTACCCCCGGCAGTACGTAGACGTTCTCCATCACGACGGACGGCCAGGGCACGTCCGGCGTGCTGACCAGTTCCGCACCCTCCGGTACATCGGCCATCCGAAGGTGTCCCTCCGTGCAGCGCTCCCCCACCATCTCGCGGATCTTCGCCACCAGCTCCGAAGAGCGCACCAGAGGCCGCCCGAATGCGTGAGCCACCGCCTTGAGCGTGACGTCGTCATGGGTCGGCCCCACGCCGCCGCTCGTGATCACGTAGTCGAAGCGGTGCCGCAGGCGACGAATGTCGGCCGCGATGCCGACGGCGTCGTCCGGGCAGATGACGACCCGCTCGAGTTCGATGCCGAGACCGAACAGCTCCCGCGCCAGCAGGGTCAGATTCGCCTCCTCCACCTTGCCGGTGAGAATCTCGTTCCCGATGATCAGGGCCGCTGCCGTCGGCATCGGCGTAGCTTATTACCGGCCCTCGAATCGCGGCGGCCGGCGCTCCGTCAAGGCCTGCACCCCCTCGCGCGCGTCGGCGGTGCGGAAGGTGACCTCCTGCTCCGCGCTCTCCAGATCGAGGGCCTCGCCGAGGGTGCGTTCGAAGGTCCCACGTACCGTGCGCTTGGTTGCCTTGACGGCGATCGGCCCGGCGGCGGCGATCTCGAGCGCCAGATCCTCGACGACCTGGTCGAAGTCCCCGTCGGCTTCGCGGCTGGCGATCCCCCACTCGACCGCCGTCGCCGCGTCGATCAGGCGGCCACTGTAGAGGAGCTCGGCGGCCCGGGCAGGACCGATCAGCCGGGGCAGTGTCCAGGTGGCGGCCATCCCGGGGTGAATCCCGAGCTTCACGAAGGTCATGCCGACCCGCGCGCCGGTCTTGATCACCCGCATGTCGCAGCCGAGGGCAAAGCAGAGCCCGGCACCGATCGCGTGGCCGTTGATCGCGGCGATGGACGGCGCCTCGAGGTCACGAACGGAGAGGTACAGACGGTAGAAGTTCGCGCCGCCGCCGAGGCCGGGGCCCGCGCCAGGATCCTCGCTGACCTCCTCCTGGATGCTCTTCAGGCTGCCGCCGGCGCTGAAGGCGCGTCCGGACCCGCTCACGATGACCACCCGGGTCTCGTCCCGCTCGTTGATCAGGGGAACGGCGTCCCGGATCTCCCCGCCCATCGCCGGCGTCATCGCGTTCAACTGTGACGGCACGTTCAGGGTCAACCGCGTGACCGGACCCTGGTGTGACACCTGGATGTGCTCGAAACTCATGGCACCGGACCTCCTTCGGTAAGATGCGGCGCATGCTAACGATCACCGAGCTGGCACAGAAGAAGGTGGCTGAAGCGATGAAGGACGAGGAGCGCGACGACCTCGCTCTCCGCATCGCGATCGCCGGCCGGACAGGCGGCGGCTTCCGCTACCAGATGGACCTGGTCGGCCTCGACGAGGCCCGCCCTGGCGACGAGATCCTGGACACCGAGGCGTTCAAGGTCTACGTCGACTCCGAGAGCGCCCCGGATCTCGATGGCGCCACGATCGACTTCGTCACCCGGCTCTCCGAGAGCGGTTTCAAGTTCGACAACCCGAACTCGGTCTGGGGCGACGGAGTGGCCGCCGACGTCCAGCGCGTCCTCGATGAACAGATCAACCCGCAGATCGCCGCGCACGGCGGCTTCGTCACCCTGCTCAAGGTCAAGGACGAAACCGCCTACATCACGATGGGCGGCGGTTGCCAGGGCTGCGGCATGGCCGACTACACGCTCAAGCAGGGCGTCGAGCAGGCCATCGTGGAGGCGGTGCCGGCCGTGCAGCGCGTCCTCGACACGACGGATCACGCCGCCGGCACGAACCCCTACTACGCGCCGTAGCAGGGGGCCCAGGAGGCGGCGCGGTCCTCCCGTATTGCCCAACCCCCACCGTTGTGGAATAGTCCCTCACTGGTCGAGCGACGCGCTCCGATTCGCCTTCGCTCGCCGGAATAGAGCACGTCACGATCGATGGGCACGCACCGTTTCAGGCGGGGATTGAGCCTGCCCATCTCGGGCGCTCCGGAGCAGACGGTGGAGGACGCCGCGGCTCCCGGTACCGTGGCGATCAGCGCCGCCGACTACCCGGGTATGAAGCCGGCGATGCACGTGGCACCGGGCGATGCGGTGAGGCGCGGGCAGCTCCTGTTCGAGGATCGCAAGCAGCCCGGCGTGCGCTTCACCTCCCCCGCCGCGGGCACGGTGACCGCCGTGAACCGGGGCGCGAAGCGGGCCCTGATCTCGGTCGTCGTGCGGGTGGACGCCTCCGACCGGGCCAGCGCCGGCGCCCAGGCCGACTTCGCGGGCTACACGGGCCGCCACCCCAGCGCGCTCAGCCGCGAGGAGGTCGTGGCACTGCTGGTCGAGTCCGGCGACTGGACCGCCCTGCGGGCCCGTCCCTTCGGACGCACCGCGGCTCCCGGATCGACGCCGAAGTCGATCTTCGTGACCGCGATGAGCAGCGAGCCCTTCGCTCCTGCCACCGACATGATCGCCGGCGGACGGGCCGGCGACCTGGAACGGGGCCTCGCCGCGCTGGCGCGGCTGACGGACGGACCGGTGTACCTCTGCCGCGCACCCGGCACGCTCGCCGGCATCGAGACCAGCGGTTCGTTACGCGTCGAGGAGTTCAGGGGACCCCACCCGGCCGGCGCCGCGGGGCTGCACATTCACACCCTGGACCCGGTGGACCGCAACAAGCTGGTGTGGCAGATCGGGCTGCAGGACACGCTGGCGATCGGCCGCCTGTTCGCCACGGGTGAACCCGACGTCCAGCGCATCATTGCTCTGGGCGGTCCACCGGTGCAGAGGCCCAGGCTGCTGCGCACCCGGCTCGGCGCCGCGCTCGCCGACGTGACGAGGGGCGAGATCGGTACCGGTGCGGAAGCCGTCCCCGACGGTACCGTGCGGGTGATCACCGGCTCGCCGCTCAGCGGTCGCACGGCGATGGGCAAGGAGATGCCGGCCGATCTCCACGGCTACCTCGGCCGCTTTCACGACACCGTATCGGTGCTCGAGGACGACCACGGCCGCCACTTCCTGGGCTGGCTCAACCCCGGTTTCGGCGCCTTCTCCCGCGCCCGCGCCTTCGCTTCCTCGCTGCTGCCGCGCCGGTCGTTCGCGATGACCACGACCACGCACGGCTCGCCGCGCGCCATCGTGCCCATCGGCCTCTACGAGAGCGTCTTTCCCTGGGACCTGCAGCCGACCTTCCTGCTCAAGTCCCTGGTCGCCGGGGACATTGAGCGGGCCGAGGAACTCGGCTGCCTGGAACTGCTGGAGGAGGACCTGGCGCTCTGCACGTTCGTCTGCCCGGGCAAGACGGAGTATGGGCCGTACCTCCGCGACGCGCTCGAACTGATCGAGAAGGAAGGCTAGGGGCGAATGAGATTCCTGCGCCGGATTCTCGACAAGCAGGCCCGCCACTTCGAGCCGGGGGGAAGGTTCGAGCGCTTCTACCCGCTGTACGAGGCGCCGGACACCTTCCTGTACACCCCGGGCAAGACGACGGCCGGCGCCGCCCACGTACGCGATGCGCTCGACCTGAAGCGCCTGATGATGACCGTCGTCGTGGCGCTGGTGCCCTGCGTGCTGATGGCGATGTGGAACACGGGCCGTCAGGCCCACCTGGCGATCGCGGGCGGTGCCACCGCGCTGCCCAACTGGCGGACCGACGCGATGGAGATGCTCGGGCTGTCGTTCGACGCTTCCAGCCTGCTCGCCAACACGGTCCACGGCGCGCTGTACTACGTGCCGGTCCTGGTCGTGACCTTCGCCGTCGGCGGCGCCTGGGAGGGACTGTTCGCCGTTGTCCGGCGGCACGACGTGAACGAGGGCTTCCTGGTCACCGGCATGCTCTTCCCCCTGGTGCTGCCGCCGACGATCCCGCTGTGGCAGGTCGCCGTCGGCATCAGCTTCGGCGTGGTCGTCGGCAAGGAGATCTTCGGTGGAACGGGCTACAACGTCCTGAACCCGGCTCTGACGGCGCGGGTCTTCCTGTTCTTCGCCTATCCGGCCCAGATCTCGGGCGACGCCGTGTGGATCGCTGCGGGCACGTCGTCGGCACCAGATGGCTACAGCGGCGCCACCGCGCTCGGCGAGATCGCGGTGCTTGAGCCCGTCGAGGGCTCCGACGCGCCGCTGGACGGACTGAGCGCCATCGAGGGCAAGGTCTCCTGGATGCAGGCCTTTCTCGGCGACATTCCGGGATCGATGGGCGAGACCTCCGCGCTGGCCTGCCTGATCGGCGCGGCGATTCTGATCGCGACCGGCATCGGTTCCTGGCGGATCATGGTCGCGGCGACGGCCGGCACGGCGGCGATCTCCCTGCTGCTCAACCTCATCGCATCGCCGACCAACGCGATGCTCTCTGTCCCCTTCCACTGGCACCTCGTGCTCGGCGGCTGGGCCTTCGGCATCGTCTTCATGGCTACGGACCCGGTGAGCGCCGCGCAGACGAACCGGGGACGCTACATCTACGGCTTCCTGGTCGGCGTGCTGGCCGTCCTGATCCGCACGATCAACCCCGCCTTCCCGGAAGGCGTGATGCTCGGCATCCTGTTCATGAACCTGTTCGCGCCCCTGATCGACCACTACGTGCTGAAGGCGAACATCAAGCGCCGCCAGGCACGCTACGCGCAGTAAGCTCCACTCGACCGGCGGAGTTCACCATGGCAAACCGACAGGCCACCGGCTACACCCTCCTGTTCGCGACCGCGATCTGCATCGTGTGCGGGATCCTCGTGTCCTCCTTCGCGGTCAGCCTGGAGGAGCTCCAGGACGAGAACATCGCCCTCGACAAGCAGAAGCGGGTGCTGGAGGCCGTGGGCCTGCTCCAGCCCGGTGAGCCGATCGAAGAGGCCGAGGTCGCGGAGCGCTTCGCGCCGATCGAACCGGTGCTCATCGAGCTCACCTCGGGCGAGGCGGTGGACGGCGACACGGCGACCTTCGACCAGCAGCGCCGCGCCCGGGATCCCGCCACCAGCATCGAAGCCCCCGACAACCTGGCCAAGGTCAAGCGCATTCCCGATCAGTCCCTGCTGTACGAGGTGCGCGGCGACGGCGGCGAACTCGAAATGGTCGTGCTGCCGATCGAGGGTCTGGGACTCTGGGGAACCCTGTACGGCTTTCTGGCGCTCGACGCGGACACGACGACCGTGCGCGGCATCACCTACTACCAGCACAAGGAGACGCCGGGCCTGGGCGGCGAGGTGGACAATCCGAGCTGGAAGGACAAGTGGCCCGGACGCAAGGCCTTCGATGACGACGGCGAGGTTCGCCTGGCCGTGATCAAGGGCTTTGCCGGGAACGCCGAGGAGGACCCCTACGAGGTCGACGGTCTCGCCGGCGCGACGATCACCAGCAACGGGGTAACGAACATGCTCGATTTCTGGCTCGGGGAGAACGGCTTCGAGCCCTACCTCAACCGGATCCGCGCGGAGGCCAACTGATGGCTGTCAAGAAGAGCGAAGCGGCGCTCGATCCCCTCTTCAACAATAATCCGATCGCGCTCCAGGTCCTAGGCATCTGCTCGGCGCTGGCGGTGACGACGAAGATGGAGACCTCGGTCGTCATGTGCGCGGCCGTCATCGCCGTGCTCACCCTGTCGAACCTGACGATCAGCCTGCTCCGGCATCAGATCCCGAACAGCATCCGGATCATCGTCCAGTTGACCGTCATCGCATCGCTGGTCATCGTCACCGACCAGATCCTCAAGGCCTACGTGTTCGAGATCAGCAAGCAGCTCTCGGTGTTCGTCGGGCTGATCATCACGAACTGCATCATCATGGGGCGGGCGGAAGCCTTCGCGATGCAGAACCCGCCGTCCCTGGCCATCCTCGACGGCATCGGCAACGGCATCGGCTACAGCGCGATCCTGATGGTCACGGCGTTCCTGCGCGAGCTGTTCGGTTCCGGGAAGCTCTACGGCTACAGCGTTCTGCCCACGGTCTCGGAAGGAGGCTGGTACCTGCCGAACGGCCTGATGCTGCTGTCTCCCGCCGCCTTCTTCATCATCGGCGGATTGATCTGGGCGCTACGCGTGTACAAACCCGCTCAAGTCGAGATGGACGGGTAAGGAGGGACGCCATGCACAAGCGACGAAGCACTCCCCACGCGGCGCGTGTAGCCCTGCTCCTTGTTCAAGTCGAGATGGACGGCTAGGGAGGACGCCGGACGATGTTCGAGGACTACCTGAACCTGGCCGTGAAGGCCATCTTCATCGAGAACATGGCCCTGACCTTCTTCCTGGGCATGTGCTCCTTCCTGGCCGTGTCGAAGAAGGTCGAGACCGCGGTCGGCCTCGGCCTGGCGGTCATCTTCGTGCTCACCGTGACCGTGCCCGCGAACAACCTGATCCAGACTTACCTCCTGAACGAGGGCGCTCTCGCCTGGATCAGCCCCGAGTTCGCCGGCGTCGACCTGACCTTCCTGAACCTGCTCTGCTTCATCGGCACGATCGCGGCGATGGTCCAGCTCGTGGAAATGACGACCGACCGCTTCTTCCCCGCGCTGCACGCCACACTGGGCATCTTCCTGCCCCTGATCGCGGTGAACTGCGCCATCCTGGGGGGCTCCCTGTTCATGGTCGAACGGGACTACGACTTCGGGGAAAGCGTCGTCTTCGGCCTGGGCAACGGTATCGGCTGGTTCCTGGCCGTCGTCGCCCTGGCGTCCATCCGTGAGCGCCTGCGCTACAGCAACGTGCCCCACGGTCTGCGCGGCCTGGGCATGACCTTCGTCATCACCGGACTGATGGCGTTCGGCTTCATGGCTTTCGGGGGCATCCAGTTGTGATCACCGTCGTCCTCGGGGTGACGATGTTCACCGTCGTCATCCTCGCCCTGGTCACGGCCCTGATGCAGGCCAAGGCCCGGCTCGTCGCCGGCGGCGAGGTGTCGATCCTGATCAACGAGGAGAAGACGCTGGCCGCCGCGACCGGCGGCACCCTGCTCGGCACCCTGGCCGAGCACCAGATCTTCATCCCTTCCGCCTGCGGAGGCCAGGGCACGTGCGGCGTCTGCACGGTCGACGTGTTCGAGGGCGGTGGCGCCATGCTGCCGACCGAGAAGACGCACATCAGCCGCCGCGAGGCGCGCGAGGGCTGCCGCCTGAGCTGCCAGGTCAAGATCAAGGAGGACATGAAGATCGGCATCCCCGCCGAGGTCTTCGGGGTCAAGAAGTGGCAGTGCAAGGTGCGCTCGAACGAGAACGTCGCCACCTTCATCAAGGAACTCGTGCTGGAGCTGCCCGAAGGCGAGGAGGTGCCCTTCCGCGCCGGCGGCTACATCCAGATCGAGTGCCCGCCGCACGTGGTGAACTACAGCAACTTCGCCATCGAGGACGAGTACCACGACGACTGGGACCGCTTCAAGATCTGGGACCTGGTGTCCAAAGTCGACGAGACCGTGATCCGGGCCTACTCGATGGCGAACTACCCCGACGAGAAGGGCGTCATCATGCTGAACGTGCGCGTGGCGACGCCGCCTCCCCGCCAGATGGACCTGCCGCCCGGTCAGATGTCCTCCTACATCTTCGACTTGAAGCCAGGCGACGAGGTGACGATCGCCGGCCCCTTCGGCGAGTTCTTCGCCAAGGACACGGACGCCGAGATGGTCTTCGTCGGCGGAGGCGCCGGCATGGCGCCCATGCGCTCCCACATCTTCGACCAGTTCCGACGCATCCACACGAACCGCAAGGTGTCCTTCTGGTACGGCGCCCGCTCCTACCGAGAGGCCTTCTACATCGACCACTTCGACCGGATCGCCGAAGAGAACCCGAACTTCACCTGGCACCTCGCCCTCTCCGACCCACTCGAGGAAGACAACTGGGACGGCTACACCGGCTTCATCCACCAGGTCCTATACGACAACTACCTGAAGGACCACCCCGCCCCGGAAGACGTCGAGTACTACCTCTGCGGCCCCCCCCTGATGCTCCAGGCCTGCATGAAGATGCTCGACGACCTCGGCGTCGAACCCGAGAACATCGCCTTCGACGACTTCGGCTAGGCCTGGCGATGCGCTGCGGGCGCGGGGCGTTGGTGGCACCCGCCAGGCGCGGGTCCGGGGGGAGGGGTCCCAGGTGCCGTTCGCGCTTGGTCGGAAGATGTAAGGGGGTGCGCTCACTGCACTCCGCTCGCTTCGGTCAGGCACCGGTTGCCGTGATGGCGCCGGCCGTCGCTCGCTCCGAGCCACCTGGGACCCCTCCCCCCGGACCCGCACCTGGCTGGACGTCGTCGAGCTGTCGCATCGCACCGTCGGCACCGAAGTCGTCTCGGTCGAAGCGGGGATGGCGACCAGGCTGGCCGGTGTTGGCAGTCCTCGCTGGCCTCACGATCGGCTGTGGGCAGGCATCTGAGGAGCTCGTGCTGCAGGGGCCGACGATGGGCACCTACTATCGGGTGCGCGCCATTGCGGACTCGGGTGATCGCGAGACGATTCGGGCTCTGGTCCAGCAACGGTTGGATGCGGTTGACCGCAGGATGTCGACCTACCGGGACGACTCGGAGATCTCTCGCTTCAATCGGCTCGCGGCCGGCGAGTCCTTCGTGTTCGCAGAGGAAACCTGGGCAGTCCTGGAACTCGCCTGGCGGGTGCGCGAGGAGAGCAACGGTGCGTTCGACCCAACAGTGGGGCCCCTCGTCGACGCCTGGGGCTTCGGTGCGCCCGGACGCGGTGCGGAGCCGACACCTCCTCTCGATGATCGCCTAGTGGAGCTACGTCGGGCGGTGGGCTCGATCGAGCTGGCATCTGAGGGCCACCGAGTTCTCAAGCTCGAAGACGGAGCAGCTCTCGACTTATCCGCTATCGCCAAGGGTTGGGCAGTCGATAGCGTTTCCGAGGCTCTGCTCAAAGCCGGTTACACCAATCACCTCGTAGAGGTCGGCGGCGAGGTGCGCACCACCGGAAGTAGCCCAGCGGGCGACCCGTGGCGCATCGCGATTGAACGGCCACCCGTTCGAGTGACCGATCCCGCGCCAACAAGCGCCCCGGCAACCACAACGGCGGAGGCCCCAAAAGCCGGGCTCCAGAGGGTTCTCCTCTTCACCGACGGATCCCTGGCGACCTCGGGCGACTACCGAAACTACTGGGAGCGTGATGGCGTCCGCTACTCCCACACGATCGACCCCCGCACGGGACGGCCCGTTGAACACGCCCTTGCCTCGACCAGCGTGTTCCACACCAGCTGCGCCGTGGCCGACGCCTACGCCACCGCCCTGATGGTCCTCGGCCCCGAGGACGGCCTGGAGTGGGCGGACGAGAACGACATCGCCGCCCTGCTCCTTGTCTACCGCGAGGACTCACTCGAAGAACTCCCGAGCCGCGCTTTTCGCAACCGGTTCGGACCCGCCGAGTAGCGGGCAGCCCGACGCCGTCCAGCCGGTCCGGGGCTCCGTGGGGGGAGGGGTCCCAGCGGACTCGAAGCGAGCGACGCCCGGCGACCCTCTGCCGACTGACAACGAACCGGAGCGAGCGTAGTGGAGTGCGCGCAGTCCTCCCATCCTCTCAGAGAGCGCGCACGGCCGCTGGGACCCTTCCCCCCACGGAACCCCGGACCAGGCGGGTGCTCTCCTCCGCCCCGCGCCGGTAGACTCGCCTGTGAGTCATGGCGGTCCTGTTTCTCACGATTACTGTCATCGCCGCTTCGGTGATTCTCATGGCGGTCGGCGTGCTGTTGAGCGGGCGCTGCCTGCGAGGGTCCTGCGGGGGTCCCGATGTGCTCGGGCCCGATGGTGAGCCGCTGAGTTGCTCCAACTGCCCGCTGCGCCGTGCGCGGGAGGAGACCTGATCGTCACCGAGGGCGCCACCGAGCGCCCGATCCAGATCACTCACCACGGCGAGACGCAGCCGTTCTCCCGCGGGTTGCTCGCCCGCAGCCTCTACGCTGCCGGACTCGACTTCGACCGGGCCTACCGTCGGGTGGAGCAACTGCAGCGACAGTTGCAGCACGAAGGCACGACCAGCCTCGAGAAGCGGCGTCTCGTACGGCGGATCGCCGACTTTCTGGACACGGAAGAGGGCTCAGACACCGCCGGTCGCTACCGGCTGATCCGGCGCCTGCGGCGGCTGCCCAAACCCCTGATCCTCTACATCGGCGGCGCCGGCGGCACAGGGAAATCGACGCTGGCCCTCGACCTGGCGCCGCAACTCCGCATCTACCGGATCAACGCCACCGACACCGTGCGTCAGGTGATGCGGATGGTGTTCGCGCCGGCGATTCTGCCGGCGCTTCACGTCTCGAGCTATGAGGCGGCAACGGACCCTTCCGCCGAACTTGCCGCGGGAGCCGCGAATCCACAACTCGCCACGCTCGAAGAGCAGGCGACCAGGGTATGCGTCGGCGTGCGGGCCGTGGTCGAAAGGGCGATCGCCGAGAACATCAGCCTCGTGGTCGAGGGAGTCCACCTCTCGCCCGGACTGGTTCCCTTCACCGACCTGGAGGGAGAGGCGTATCAGTTCTTCGTCGTTCTCTCCACCCCGGACGAGGAGGTTCATCGGAGTCACTTTCTGGCGCGCGAGACCTTCGACGGCCGGAAGTCGAGCCGGCACCTGGATCACTTCACGGTGATTCGCGAACAGCAGGACCGCCTCCTGCACCTGGCCGGAGAGGCCGACATCCCCATCCTGGACACGACGGACCGCGAACAATCGCTCTCGGCGGCCATCGCCCTGCTCGGACAGAGCCTCTCCCAGCGACTTCCCTGGCTGACCCAGGCATCGGTCGAGTCGCTCGGCGAACGACGCACGCCGGCTCTGCTCCTGGTGATCGACGGATTACCCGACCGGCCCCTGCGCTCGCTCGGTGCACGGACGCCCCTGGAGGCCGCCCGCACCCCGACTCTCGACCGGCTAGCCAGGGAAGGCGTCTGCGGTCTGGCCGACCCGGTGGCACCGGGCGTCGTTCCGGATACGGCCTCGGGCAACCTCGCCCTGTTCGCGCAGTCACCGCGGGTGATGACGCGTGGACCGATCGAGGCGCTCGGCGCCGGCCTCAAGCTGAAGGCGGGCACGATCGCCATTCGGGGCAACTTCGCCACCCTCGATGAACGCGGCAGCGTCGTCGACCGCCGCGCCGGCCGCATCCGCGAGGACGCGAAGAAGCTGGCGAAGGCGATCGACAAGCTGGACCTTCCCGCTTCCGATCGGGTCAAGGTGCGCGTGCGGGCAACGACCGAGCATCGGCTCGCGATCACGCTGCGCGGAGGCGGGCTGACTTCGGCCATCCAGGGCTCCGACCCGGGCGAGGGGGCTCCGTCCGGGCCGCCCCTGGCGCCGCGACCCCTCGATCCCAACGACGACAGCGCCGAGCGAACCGCCCGTGTCCTCGCCCTGTTCGAACAGGAGGCCCGCCGGGTCCTGGCCCGGCACCCGGTCAATGAGAAACGCCTGGAGAACGGAAAGCTGGCGGCCAACGCCGTCCTCACCCGGGGCGTGGGCCGGGTCCACCGCCTGCTTCCCCTGGAACCCGGCGGGTTGCCGCTCGAAGCTGCCTGCGTCGGCGGCGACCGCACCGTGATGGGGATCGCCTCGGCGCTCGGCGCTTCCGTGATCCGCCGCCGCGGCATGACCGCGAACGTGGATACGGACCTCTCGCTCAAGTTCGACTGCGCCCTGGAGGCGCTCGAGGAGCACGACCTGGTGATGGTCCACGTCAAGGGCGCCGACATCGCCGCCCACGACCGCCGCCCCGATCTGAAGGTCGCCTTCCTGGAACGGCTCGACCGCGAACTGGGGACCCTGCTCGACCGGCTGGAGCAACCCGTCCGGGTCGCCGTGACGGCCGATCACGCCACCCTGTCTGAACTGGGCGCGCATGGCGCCGATCCCGTGCCGGTGCTGATCTGGGGTGAGGGGATCGCACCGGACGGCGTGACAAGTTACGGCGAGCGCGCCGCGGGAACCGGCAGGTTGAATCGGTTCCCGCTCCAGCTCCTGATCGAGCGTCTCTTCGAGCAGCACGGCAGCGAGACGATCTGAGTGGCGAAGAAAGTCGAACGCCCTGTCCAGCGCCGTGCGGATCTTGCAGGCGGTCGCGGCTTCGCCTGCGTCGCCCTCGACCGACCTGCCGATCCCGTCAACGTCGGCCACGTCCTGCGGGCAGCGCTCTGCTTCCAGGCCCGGATGATCATCCTCGGCCAGCCATCGGAACACATCGACGTCCGGCGGCTGCCGACCGATCCGACCCGCGCCTACCGGCACGTTCCGGTGATCGAGGTGGAGGATCTGCTCGAGGCAACTCCTCGCGACACGGCCCTCGTCGCGGTGGAGATCGTTCCGGATGCGATCGCACTTCCCGATTTCGTTCACCCCGAGCGGGCCTGCTACGTGTTCGGGCCCGAGAGCGGTTCGGTTTCGGAGCGCATCCTGAAGCACAGCGACCATCGCCTTCGCGTTCCCACCGCGGTATCGCTGAACCTCGGCATGACGGTTGGCGTCGTGCTCTACGACCGCTGCGCCGACCGCTGGCGCCGCAACCGACAGGAAGGGTCCGACTGAGTCAGTTTTCGCCGGGCGATGTCGCCGTCTCGGCAAAGAGCGACAGCAGGGGAAGCCCGAGCCGCTCGCGCACCAGGCGGCGCACCAGACGCTGACGGAGATCCGGCAGCCTCTGCTCCTCCACTCGTCCCGCCGTCCGGCGCAGCGCTTCGTCGGCGCCCGCCACTACGGCCTCGCGGTCCGGGGCTGCCAGCGAGTCGAACGCCCGCGCGACCAGTTCGAGATCCAACTCCGCCAGTCTCGCCTCGATCTCCGGCGCCGGTCCGTCGAGCGCCAGGAGCCTGCGTCTTGTGGCGTCGACTCCCTGAAGCGAGGAGGGCAGGGCTGCCGCGAGTGCGACCAGCTTCCGAGGCACATCGATAGCCGGCGGCGGCCTTTGAACCGACGGTATCGGTCCCAGCTCCCGATGGACGGCCCATGCCTTCTCCACCGCCGGCCGGCAGTAGCGCAGACTGCTCACCCGCCGCTTGGGCGCATCCGGCGAGGCGGCCGCCCGTTCGGCCCGCCGCGCGAACACTTCGCGGATGCTCTCGAGAACCAGGGTTAGCGGTACGCCATCCCGCCGCCACTGCCGCGCAAGACGCCAGTCCGCCGGACTCAGCAGCAGGGGTGCTCCCCGCAGCCTGATGAACTCCTCCTCGATGACCTCGAAGTAGTCGCGGTCCCCGCTCCCGGGATCCGCTCCCGGCGTCACGCCTCGATGACCTCGCCCGACGCGATCGTGCGCAGGCCGGCCGGCGTCTCGAGGCGGAAGCGTCCGCCGTCGTCGAAGCCGGCGAACCGGCCCGAAACCGTCTCGCCGCCGATCCGGCAGCTCACTTCGTCGCCCTCGCGATGGATCGTGCAGCGGCGGTAGGAATCCAGGGTGTACTCCAAATCACCCGCACGACCCAGCTCGCATTCCATCGAACTGGCGAGCCGTGCGACGGCGGCCGCCCGCGAAGGCGGCCTTCCGGTTTCGAGCGCGATCGATGTTGACACGGGCGTCGGCAGCTCGCCTGCTGTGCCGAAGTCGTAGTTCACGCCGAAACCGATCACGGCCACGGTCTCTCCCCCGCCGCCGACTACCGTCTCGATCAGGACGCCCGCGATCTTGCGGCCCTCCACGAGCACGTCGTTGGGCCACTTGAGGCCCGCTCGCCCGTCGACGAAGTCCGTCACCGCACGGCACACGCCGATGCCGGCGAGAAGGGGCAGCGACCCGAGCTGATCCTCCAGGGGGCCAGCTCCCGCGATCGGCAACGGCTGCAGCCAGGTGCAGTAGAGACCCCGTTCCGCGGTGCTGACCCAGGAGCGGCCCTGTCGACCCCGACCCGCCGTCTGCTCGAAGGCCACGACCAGGGCAGGCTGCGGCATCGACTCTTCCTCGAAAAACCGCTCCGCGAGTGTCTTGACGAAGCGGTTCGTCGAATCGACGGTATCCATCAACACGAAGTTTCCCGCCAGGCGCGGCGACCAGGCCAGCAGTTCCCCGGTGAACTGGTCGAATGCCTCGGAGCGGTCCGCCATCGGGGCGCGAAGGCTAGCAGCACTCACACTAGTGGCCGAGCGCCTCGGACACCCGTTGGCGACGTTCCTCGAGTTCGGCGAGGCGCGCGCGGTTGCCCTCGACCACGTGGACCGGAGCCTTCTCGAGGAACCCGGTGTTCGAGAGTCGGCCCCGGGCCCCGGCAATCTCGGCATCGATCTTCTGCAGGTCCCTGGCGAGTTTCGCGCGCTCGGACTCGCTCATCGCAGGAACCTCGACCTCGAACGCGAGATTCACTCCCCCGACCCGGTCCCGGACCGACCCGGCCGGCCCCCTGCCGGCTGTGACCTGACCGACACCGGCCACCGCGTCCAGCAGGGATGCCTGGTCGACGACGAAGGCGATCAGGTCCCGGTCGCCGTCCTCGACGAAGACGGACATCTTCGCCGCCGCGGCGAGGTTCCGCTCGCGGCGCAGACTCCGGGCCGCCTGGACGGCGGCGATCACGACGTCCATGCCGCGCTCCACGTCGTCCGAAACTAGGTCGTCGTCGCCCAGCGGGTAGGCCTGAAGCGCGATGCTCTCCGGCTCCCCGGAGCCCGGAGCCGTGGCTCGCGGCAGGCGCTGCCAGAGCTCCTCCGTCAAGTGCGGCATCACCGGATGGAGCAGCCGCAGGCTCGATTCGATCGCGAACAGAACCGTCTCGGCGACCCGCGGCCTGGGCGCCCTTCCCGAGAGGGCCGGCTTCGCGAACTCGATGTACCAGTCGCAGAGCTCGTGCCAGAAGAAGTAGTAGAGCGCGTTGCAGGCACGGTCGAAACGAAACTCCTCCAGGGCCTCGTTGACCGCGGCCGCGGTCGCTGACAGGCGCGAGAGGATCCACCTTTCGGGCGCCGCCAGGTCGTCACCGAGCAACTCGGCGGCCGACCCTGGAACGCTGGCCCCTTCGGTCCGTGCCAGCGCGAACCGGACCGCGTTCCAGATCTTGTTGCCGAAGGCGCGATAGCCCGCCATCCGCTCGAGGTCGAGCGGAATGTCGCGTCCCGGAACGTCGAGCACCGCCAGCGTGAAGCGCATTGCATCGGCCCCGTACTCCTCGACCAGGTCCATCGGGTCGACCGTGTTGCCCTTCATCTTCGACATCTTCTCGCCCCGCGCGTCCCGCACCAGACCGGTCAGATGGACGGCGCGGAACGGCACGTCGCCGCAGAAGTGCTGCGAGAGCATGACCATGCGGGCGACCCAGAAGAACAGGATGTCGAATCCCGTGATCAGCACGTCCGTCGGGTACCAGGTCTGCAGGTCCGGGGCATCCCGGTCGGGCCAGCCGAGGGTCGACAGCGGCCAGAGCCCCGACGAGAACCAGGTGTCCAGCACGTCGGGGTCGCGGGTCAGTTCGTCCGTGCCGGCCAGTTCCTCGGCCTCCCGGCGGTCCATCGCGACGTAACAGGCCCCGTCGCGGTCGTACCAGGCCGGAATGCGGTGTCCCCACCAGAGCTGCCGCGAGATGACCCACGGCCGGATGTTGCGCAGCCAGTGTTCCCAGGTCTTGTCCCAGGTGTCGGGGATCAGCTCCAACCGCCCGTCCTCGACGGCGGCGAGCGCCTCCTTCGCCATGCCCGAAACATCGGCGAACCACTGCGGCGACAGCATCGGCTCGATCGGTTCCCCGCTCCGCTGCGAGTGGCCCACGCTGTGGACGTGCCGCTCGGTCCCGACCAGGCGCCCCTCCGCTTCGAGCCGTTCGACCACCCGCCGCCGGGCTTCCAGGCGGTCCAGGCCTTCGAAGTCGGCACCGGCCTCGGCCGTCATCCGCCCGTCCAGGCCGATCACGCGCACGCCCGGGAGATCGTGCCTGCGCGCGATCTCGTAGTCGTTCGGGTCATGAAACGGCGTGACCTTGACCAGTCCGGTGCCGAACTCCGGGTCGACGTATTCATCGGCGACCAGCCGCAGACGCCGCCCCAGGATCGGCAGCCGTGCGAAGCGGCCTCCGAGGCGTCGGTAGCGATCGTCGTCTGGATGGAAGGCAACCGCGGTATCGCCCAGCATCGTCTCCGGCCGTGTCGTCGCGACGATCAACGGTTCTTCGGGGACGCTACCGCTGCCTTCCTCCGGCTCCAGCGGATACGCCAGGTGGTAGAGCTTGCCCTCGACCTCCCGGTTCTCCACTTCCAGGTCCGACACCGCCGTCTGCAGGACCGGCGACCAGTTGACCATGTGCTCGCCGCGGTAGATCAGGTCCTCGCGGTACAGCTCGACGAAGGCGGTCCGCACGGCGTGCGCGAGGCGTTCGTCCAGGGTGAACCGCTCTCGAGACCAGTCGCAGGAAGCCCCCAGCCGCTGCAGCTGGCCCCGGATGTTCGAGTGGTACTCATCCTTCCAGCGCCATACGCGCTCAACGAACTTCTCGCGGCCGAGTTCGACCCGGCTCGATCCCTGTAGCTCCAGGTGCCGCTCGACCATCAGTTGGGTCGCGATGCCGGCGTGGTCCGTGCCGGGAAGCCAGAGGGCGTTGTCGCCCCGCATCCGCCGCCAGCGGGTCACCAGGTCCTGGAGCGTGCTCTGCAGCGCGTGCCCGATGTGCAGCCTGCCGGTCACGTTCGGCGGCGGAATCAGGATGCAGTAGGGAGCCGGTCCCCTCCGTTCGGGATCCTCCGGGCAACGGAACAGATCCCGCTCCGCCCACCACGCCTGCCACTTGCCCTCGTAGGACGCCGGGTCGAAGCGCTTCTTCACGGCGGCCCGAGTCGGTGGTTCAGGTACTCGATGATCTCGGCAGTGCTCGAGCCCGGGGGAAAGACCTCGTCCACACCGGCCGCTCTGAGTCCCCCGATGTCCCGTTCCGGAACGATGCCGCCCGCGAACACCAGGACGTCGTCCGCATCCGCCGCTCTGAGCCCGTCGACGACTTCGGGGAGCAGGGTGTTGTGGGCCCCGGACAGGATGGACAGACCGACGGCGCGGACATCCTCCTGCACGGCCGCGGCGACGATCTGCTCCGGTGTCTTGCGCAAACCGGTGTAGATCACCTCGAAGCCGGCATCCCGCAACGCCCGGGCGACGACCTTCGCGCCCCGATCGTGGCCGTCGAGCCCGGGCTTGGCGACCAGAATCCGGTGCGGGGTCATAGCGCCTGGGCGCTCCGCGCTCACGCGGGTTCCTCCCGCCGCAGACCGTGCAGATCCATCTTCTTGTACAGGTTGCTTCGCGGCGTTCCGATCGCCTTGGCGGTCCGGGTCACGTTCCAGCCATATTCCTCGAGTTTCTTCGCCAGGTAGAGACGTTCAGCGCTCTCCCTGAACTCCCGCAGCGTCGAAACCGCGAGAATAGCCTCCGACAACTCCCCACGCTCCGGGCCGGCGAGCCGGAGCACGTCTCCGCGGTCTATCTCGTCGCCGGGCGTCAGGATCAGCAGACGCTCCACCAGGTTCTTCAGTTCGCGCACGTTGCCACGCCACGGCATTGCCTGCAGTTGCCGGGTCGCCTCGCCTGTCAGGGTCTTGGGCCGGTAGTTGTTCTCCGCCGCGAAGCGCTCGATGAAGTGATCGACCAAGAGCGGCAGGTCGTCCAGACGCTCCCGTAGCGGCGGCGCATGAACCGGGACGACGTTGAGCCGGTAGAAGAGGTCCTCGCGGAAGCGGCCCTCCTCGATTTCGGCCAGCAGATCCCGGTGGGTCGCCGCCACCACCCGGACATCGACGGTGACCGTAGTACGGGCGCCGACCGGCTCGATCTCGCCGCTCTGCAGCGCCCGCAGCACCTTCGCCTGGGTCCGGGCGGACATGTCCCCCACCTCGTCCAGGAAGATCGTGCCACCGTCCGCGGCCGTGAACTTGCCGATCTGGCGGCGCACGGCGCCGGTGAAAGCGCCCCTCTCGTGGCCGAACAGCTCGGACTCGATCAGTTCGTCCGGAATCGCGGCGCAGTTCACCTGCACCAGCGGCATGTCGCTGCGCGGGCTGCCGGCATGGATGGCTCGCGCCACGAGTTCCTTGCCGACGCCACTCTCGCCGGTGATCAGAACCGTGGCCGGAGTCGGCGCGGCCCGCTCGATCACGGCCCGCAGCTCCCGCATCGCGGCGGACTCGCCCACCAACTCGAACGGCGCCCCACGCAGCAGCCGGTTCTCGTCCTCGAGCCGCTGGCGCTCGACGGCGTTTCGCAGCGCCAGGAGCACCCGGTCCCGTTCGAGCGGTTTCTCCAGGAAGTCGTATGCTCCAAGCCGGGTCGCCTCGACCGCGGCCGCGATGTCGCCGTGACCGCTGATCATCACGACCGGCATGTCGTGACCGCGTTCCCTGAGGCGCGAAAGCGTGGCCAGGCCGTCCATCTCGGGCATCTTGATGTCCAGCAGGACGGCCGCTGGAGGCCGCATCATCACCCGGCGCAGTGCCTCCCTGCCGGTCGACGCCTCCTCGACCCGGTAGCGCTCGAACTCGAGGATCATCCGCAGCGAGCTTCGGATCGACTCCTCGTCGTCGACCACGAGCACCCGAGGGGCCATGGGCGTCAGGGGACTTCGATGACCGAGAAGAACCGCTGTGGGCCGGAAGTCCCGGGAATCACTGCCTCCACACGGATCAGGTCTCCGGTCTCGAGATCGGCCGTCGCCGCCTTCAGGTCGTCCAGATCGCGAATCTCGGCGTCTTCGATCCCGGTGATCACGACGCCGGGCTGGAAGCCCCTCTCGGCGAAGACGCTACGGGCCGAGACGTCCGAGACGTAGACGCCCCGCTGGCGCCGGTCCAGCCCCACGCGCTCGCGGAGATTCGCGGTCAGCGGCTGCAACTCGAGACCCAGCCACTCCATGCCTTCGCCCCGCGTCGGGGCCGGTCTCGCGGGGCTGCTCTCGGCAACCTGCGGTGGACGTTCCTCCAGCAGGACATCCAGTGTGATCCGCCGGTTCTCACGGAGGACCTCCAGCTCGACGCTCTCGCCGGGCGGCAGCGCCGCGACGTAGTCGATCAGGTCGCGGGTGCCGACGACATCGTGGTCGTCGACGCGCAGGATCACGTCTCCGGACTCGACACCGGCCTTCTTCGCGGGAGTGTCCTCCACCACCTGCTGCACGAAGGCGCCATGCGGTTCGTCCAGTTCGTAGTAGCGGGCTTCGATGTGCTCCAGGTCGCGGATCTGCACGCCGAGATAGCCGCGCCTCACCCTGCCCTCGTCGCGTAACTGCGGAAGGACTCCCTCCAGCACGTCGACCGGTACCGCGAAGCCGATGTTCTCGGCCCACGCCATCGCTGTG
The DNA here is from genome assembly GCA_026707545.1 of Acidobacteriota bacterium. Classification (NCBI taxonomy): domain Bacteria; kingdom Pseudomonadati; phylum Acidobacteriota; species Acidobacteriota bacterium. Next base: position 1,390,748 of record JAPOWR010000001.1, read on the forward strand.
GCGATGCCGACGACCTCGCCCGCGGTGTTGACCAGCGGCCCCCCGGAGTTGCCCCGGTTGATCGCCGCGTCGGTCTGGATGTAGTTCGCGAAGCTCGTGGGTCCGCCCTCGATCGGGAAGGAGCGACCCTTGGCGCTGACGACGCCCACGGTCACGGACGCCTCGAAGCTCAGGGGGCTGCCGATCGCCATGATCCAGTCTCCGACCCTCAGTTCGTCCGAGTCTCCGAGCGGCAGGAACGGCAGCTCCTCGTCCACATCGATCTTGATCAGGGCAAGATCGGTCTCCCGGTCGCGGCCCCGGACCTCGGCCTCGTACTCGCGGCCGTCGAGACGGACCGTGATGTCGTCCGCTTCGTCGATCACGTGGTTGTTCGTCACGATCCAGCCGTCGGCGGAGATCAGGAAACCGCTGCCGGCGCCCTGGAGCCGCTGTTCGTCGGGCTCAGGCTCGCCTTGTGGCTGCCGCTGGAACGGGTTGCGCCGGAAGAAAAAACCGGGGCCGGAGCTCTCTTCGATCCTCGCGACTTCGACCGTGACCACCGCCGGCAGCACCGCTTCCGCCAGATCGGCGAAGCTCTCGATCGACGTCCTGGCATGACGTTCGACCCGTCTCGCCTGTTCGCGGCGGGAGTCTTCTTCCGCGGCCTCAGCACTCCGGCCGGCCTCTTCCGCCCGCGTCGGTTCCGTGAGATTCAGGCCACCCGCGATGATCATGCCGAACACCAGGGCGCCGAACACCATCAGGGCGGTCAGGAGGAGCTGTTTCTTCGTATTCATCGTCAGGAGTACCTCGCTCAATAGGGAAAGCATACAACCGTACCGGCCACCCGTTGCCAAGCGCACCGGCCGGCCATCTCACTCGGGTGCAATCCACTTGCCAACGTTGCTGTTGCCCCGCCCCAACCATCGGTTGTATAGTCGACACCCGACTGCCGGCGCTCTCCCTTCCGGGACGCGAATCCGCCGAAAACCGGCAGCCGGTTGCTGAGAGTGGGTGCTTCGGCCCGCTCTCTTTTGTTTAGGGACGTTGTATGGGTACCGCCATCGATTCCGACTTCCTCCGACGCCTCGAGCGTCTCGTGGCGAGCCACTCGTGCGAGTTGCTCGACGCCGCGTTTCGGGGCAGCAGTCTGCGTCTAGTGATCGATCACGCCGACGGCGTCACCCACGAACACTGCGCCGGCGTCTCCAGGGAGGCGTCCGTCCTCCTCGACGCCGAGGACTTCGGCCCCGCCTCCGGATACGTGCTGGAAGTCAGCTCGCCGGGACTCGACCGCGAACTCTACGGCGCCCGCGACTACGAGCGCTTCCGCGGACGGCGGGCTCAGGTCACCTTCACCGATGCCGCGAGCGGAAACCGCCGCACGGTACGTGGTCTCCTGGAAGGGCTGAGTGCCGAGGCTTCCGGTGTCGCACTCATCCTGGAGGACGACAGCGGCACGACCATGCCCTTGACCATCGACCGCATTCACAAGGCCAGACTCCTGGTCGAACTCTGACTCCGGGGAATCCGACAATGGCTCAGCCACACACTCCCGAAGTGAACATCAACGAGGTCCTCAGGCAGGTCGCCCACGAGAAGGACATCGATCTCGACCGGTGGATCGTCGCCCTCGAGGATGCGGTGGCCTCCGCGGCCAAGAAGCAGCACCACATCAAGGAGCCGGTGCGCTCCTACATGGACCGCGAAACCGGTCAGTTCAGCGCATTCAGCTACCGCCTGGTCGTGGACGAGGTCGAAGACCCGTTCGCCGAATGGACTCTCGAAGAGGCGCGCGAGCACAAGGAGGACGCCGAGGTCGGCGAGGAGATCGAGTTCCCGATCTCCACCCAGGGGCTAGGCCGGATCGCCGCCCAGTCGGCGAAGCAGGTGCTCTATCAGCGGGTTCGGGAAGCCGAGCGAGAGAAGATCTACGGCGAGTTCGAGAACCGTGTCGGCGAGGTGGTCAACGGCACCGTGAGACGCTTCGAGCGCGGCGACATCATCGTCGACCTCGGTCGCACCGAGGCGATCGTGCCCCGCAGCGAACAGTCCCGCCACGAGCGCTACAGCCAGGGCGAGCGGATCCGGGGCGTGATCGTCGAGGTGCACAAGCAGCCCAAGGGACCTCAGATCGTGATGTCCCGCACCGATCCGCGCCTGCTGGTCAAGCTGTTCGAGATGGAAGTGCCGGAGATCTACGACGGCACCGTGGTCATCAAGACGGCGGTGCGCGCTCCCGGGGAACGCGCCAAAGTGGCCGTCCTGAGCCGGGAACGCGACGTCGACCCGGTCGGCGCCTGCGTCGGCATGAAGGGGTCGCGCGTGCAGTCGATCATCCGTGAACTCCGGGGCGAGAAAATCGACATCATCGAGTACTCGGAAGATCAGGTCACCTTCGCGCAGAGCGCGCTGGCGCCGGCACGGATTACCCGCGTCTCGGTGACCCACGAAGGCGCGACGCCGCACCTCGACGTGATCGTCGAGGACGAGCAGCTGTCGCTGGCGATCGGCAAGCGGGGCCAGAACGTGCGCCTCGCCAGCGAACTCATCGGTGCCCGGATCGACATCAAGAGCGAAACGGACGTCAAGGACGAGGTCGCCGACGCGCTGGCGAAAATGCTGAACGTCGACCGCGGTGCGGACGAACTCGACCTCACCGAGATCCCGGGAGTCGACGAGGGACTGGCGATCGCCCTCTCGGAAGCAGGCTTCGATGGGCTCGAAACCCTCGAGAGCGCAGGCCTGGAAGCTCTGACCATGGTTCCAGGTGTCGACGAGGCGCTGGCCGCGTCGATCCTCGAATGGACCGCCGAACGCTCCGGGTCGGCCGAGGTCAGCGAAGCGGCGGTGGAAGGCGACGGCCCCGCGATGGATGAAGATGACTTCATGGCCGCGCTCAACCGCGTCTTCGAGGAGGAGGCCGGAACCGCGGACGAGGGCGACGAGAAGGACACGGGGGACGGCGCAACCTAGGGCGCCTGAGCCGACACGACGCAAGGGGAACCGAGGACTCCATGGCAAAAATCCGGCTCCAGGACCTGGCCAAGCGGATGAACGTGGCCGAACGGGACCTGCTGTTCAAGTTCCGATCGATCGGTGTTCGCGTAGAGGGCGAAGACGCGATGATCGACACGGACATCATCAAGGCCCTGCTGGAAGGCAAGAAGATCGCCGGTCCCCAACGCGAAGTCATCCTGCGCGACCGCGCGGCGCCCCCGGCCGCGCCCCGTCGCCGTCCGATTTCGAGCCTCAGGCCTCCCACCGGGCCGATGCGCCCGAACCGGCGGCGGCAGGTCGTCCACAAGCACACGATCCGCACCCTGACGCCGACCGAGTCGAAGCCGAAGCCTCCAACTCCCGAGGAGATCGCGGCCAAGGAAATCGCGGCCGAGGAGGCGGCCAGGGCCGCGCGCACGCCGGCGCCCGAAAGCCGGGACACGCCGGCGGCCACGCCCCAGGCCCCACCGACCGATGCCCCGGCAGCCCCGCCCGCACAGGGGCCGGCGACCTCGCCGGCCGCTGCGACCGCGCCGCCCGCACAGCCCGAACCGCCGCTGGAAGCTCCACCGTCGGCTCCACCCTCCGTCGACCTCCGAACCCGCCGTGAGCGGCAACAGGAACGCGAGGCCGAGAAGCCGGCCGAAGACGGCCCGCGCCGCACGCTGACCATCTCCGACGGTCTGCAGGTCCGGGATCTCGCCGAGAAGATGGGGGTCAAGGCGAAGGATCTGCTCAAGGCGCTGTTCGAGCGTGGCGTGATGGCGACCGTGAACCACGTCCTGGAACCGGATCTGGCGGTTGAACTCGCGGAACAGATGGGCTTCGATGCGGTGATCGTCTCCTTCGAGGAGGAGATCCAGCTCGAGCAGGAAGAGGAACTGGGGGCCAGCGGAGACAGCGCGGAGGGTCTGTCACAGGTCGAACGACCGCCGATCGTGACGATCATGGGTCACGTCGATCACGGCAAGACCTCCCTGCTCGACGCCATTCGCAAGTCCAGGCTCACCGAGGGCGAGTTCGGCGGCATCACGCAGCACATCGCGGCCTACCAGGTCGAAAACAACGGCGGCCGCATCACCTTCCTGGACACGCCGGGCCACGAGGCCTTCACCCAGCTCCGGGCCCGGGGCGCCAAGGTGACCGACATCGTGGTCCTGGTCGTCGCGGCGGACGACGGCGTCATGCCGCAGACCGTCGAGGCCCTCGACCATGCGCAGTCCGCGTCGGTGCCGATCCTGGTCGCGATCAACAAGATCGACCGGCCGAACGCCAACGTGGACCGTGTCAAGCAGCAGTTGGCAGATCGTGATCTGGTGACCGAGGACTGGGGCGGCGACGTGATCGCGGTGCCGATCTCGGCCCTCAAGGGCGAAGGGATCGACGATCTGCTCGAAATGCTCGCCCTGACCGCCGAGGTGGCGGAACTCCGGGCAAATCCGGAACTGCAGGCCCAGGGCGTCGTGATCGAGGCGAGCAAGGAAACCGGCCGCGGCTCGGTGGCAACGGTTCTCGTTCAGAACGGCACCCTTCGCGTGGGCGACGTCTTCGTTTGCGGTTCCACCTGGGGCCGCGTCCGCTCCCTGATGAACGACATGGGCAAGCGGGTCAAGGAGGCCCCACCGTCCATGCCGGTGGAGGTGGCGGGCTTCAACGACCTTCCGGACGCGGGCGATCCGTTCCAGGTGGCGGCCAAGGAGGCAAAGGCGCGCTCGATCGCCGAGTTCCGTCGTGAGGAGAAGCGCCGCAGCGAACTCGCCCCCAGCACGGGAGGCGTCTCCCTGGAGAGCCTCTTCGCGAGCCTCAAGGAGGGCGAGGTCAAGGAACTGCCCGTCGTCCTCAAGGCCGACGTCCAGGGCTCGGTCGAAGTGCTGCGGGACACGCTGCAGAAGGTCTCGACGGAAAAGGTCAAGGTGCGCGTGATCCGTGCCGCCGTCGGTGCCGTCACCACCCACGATGTGCTACTGGCATCGGCCGCGGGAGCGATCATCTACGGCTTCAACGTCCGGCCCGAGCGCAGCGCCGCCGACCTCGCCGCCAAGGAGGACGTCGAGGTGCGGCTGCACACGGTGATCTACGAGCTGACGGAGGAACTGCTCGCGGCGATGACCGGACTGCTGGAACCGACCTACCGGGAGGTCTCCATGGGCCGGGCCGAGGTGCGCGAGATCTTCAAGGTGCCGAAGGTCGGCATGGTCGCCGGTTGCCACGTGGTCGCGGGAGTCATCCCGCGCAGCGCGCAGATTCGACTGGTACGCGACAACGTGGTCGTTCACGAGGGCCGCATCGGCTCCCTGCGCCGGTTCAAGGACGATACGGCCGAAGTGCGGAGCGGTTTCGACTGCGGTATCGGCATCGACCGCTTCCAGGACGTGAAACCCGGCGATCTGATCGAGGCCTTCGACCACGAGGCCGTCGCGCCTACCCTCTGATCCGGTGAAATCGGTTTCCCAGGCCCGCGCACGCGATCTGCTGCGCCGGGAGTTGACCGACATTCTGAGGCGCGAAGTCCAGGATCCCCGGGCGTCCCTCGCCAGCATCGCCGATCTCACGTTGAACGCGGATCGCAGTCACGCACGCATCCAGCTCTCGGTGCTAGGCGACGAGGACGAACGCAAGACGGCGATCCGGGCGGTACGCCGGGCGGCCGGTTTCATTCGCGGCCGCCTCGGCCGGCGCCTGCGCCTGAGGCGGACGCCGGAACTCCACTTCGAGCTCTACCGCGGCGCCGAGCACGCCGAGCGGATCGACCAGCTTCTGAGCGAACTGTGAACGCTCTCAGGACCTCCCCCACCGTCCCCGAGGAGTTCCTCGGCGCCCTCCTGGGCGGCAGGCACTTCCTGCTCTCGAGCCACGCCCACCCGGACGGCGACGCCATCGGCTCGGAGGTCGCCCTGGCGCGGATCCTTCGGGCGACCGGACGCTCCGCAACGATCTGGAACGTCGATCCGGCGCCGGCAACCTACGACGGCGCCATCGGGGACACTCCGATCCACGTCGGCCGAACGCCGCCGCCCGGCTTTCCCGAGGCGTTCGACTTCGCGGTAGCTCTCGAGTGCCCGGGGCTCGACCGCACAGGCCTGGAGGATGCTCTGCGCCGGCTCGAGGTCCTGAACATGGACCATCACCTGGGCAACCGTCTCTACGGAGTCGCCAACTGGGTCGACACGGAAGCACCCGCCGTGGCCGAGATGGTGCTCCGTCTGGCGCACGCCCTCGACGCTCCGGTCGACCCGGCAACGGCCAACGCGCTCTACCTCGGGCTCTCGACCGATACCGGCAGTTTCCGGTTCTCGAACGCCACCCCGCGGGCCTTCGAAGCGGCTGCCGAACTCGTCCGGCGCGGCGCACGCCCCGAGCAGATCGCCGGGTGGCTCTACGAGTCCCAGCCACCAGGCGCCGTGCGCCTGCTCGGCGAGGTGCTGGGAACGCTCCAGCTCCACTGCGACGAACGAGTTGCCAGCGTCCGTCTGGAGCTGCGGATGTTCGAACGCGCGGGGGCTTCGCCGACCGACTCCGAGGGCTTGATCGACTACCCGCGGTCGATTCGCGGCGTCGAGGCGGTGGCGCTGTTTCGGGAGCGTCCCGAGGGAGACGTCAAGGTTTCTTTGCGCAGCCGCGGCGGGATCGATGTCGGCGCGATCGCCAGCCGGCGCGGTGGAGGCGGCCACAGGAACGCCGCCGGCTGCCTGATCGACACCGCGACGGACGAGACCGACGTGATCGCCGAACTGGGGGCCGCGGTGGAGGCGAAGGGGGAAGACGTCGCGCGTGCTGCCACGGCTTCTGAGGATGCGACATGACCGCGGGGCCCGGGCGCCACGGACTGCTCCTGGTCGACAAGCAGCCGGGAGGCACTTCGCACGACGTCGTGCGGGCGGCGCGGCGCGCCCTCGCCGAACGAAAGGTCGGTCACTGCGGCACGCTCGACCCGAACGCGACCGGTCTCCTGCTACTGACCGTGGGGCGCAGTACCCGTCTGACGCGGTTCCTGATCGGCGCACCCAAGGTCTACGAAGGCGAGATCCGGTTCGGCATCGCGACCGACACCTACGATGCGGCCGGCGAGGTAACCCTCGAGGGCAGCACCGCCGATCTGACCCACGAGCAGGTCGTCGGAGCGATGCGCCGTTTCGAAGGCCTCCAGCATCAGTTGCCGCCGCCCTACTCGGCGAAGAAGATCGGCGGCCGCAAGTACTACGAACTCGCGCGACGCGGGCAGGAGTTCGAACGAGAGGGCAAGGACGTCGAGATCTTCCAGTTCGAGGCGACTGGCCAGCTCGGAGCCCCCGGGCCGGACCGGATCCCGTTCCGGTTGAGTTGTGCGGCCGGCGCCTATGCGCGATCCCTCGCCCACGACGTGGGTGAGCAACTCGGCTGCGGCGGGCATCTTGCGACGCTGCGCCGCCTTCGCATCGGCTCGTTCGAAGTCGAAGGGGCGCTCGATTCCGGGCGGCTCGAAGCGGTCCAGCGGGGCGACGAACCGCTTTCCGCCACCGACCTGGGAGTCGCCTGGGTGCCGTTCGACGACATTCCCCTGCCCTTCCCCCGCGTCACGATGGACGCGACCCAGGAGCGCCGCATCGCGCACGGGCAGTCCGTGCTGGCGCCCGGCTGCGACGCCGAAGAGGGGGATTGGGTTCAGATCACGAACAACCGCGGCCGGTTCCTCGCCGTGGGCGCGGTAGCGGAGCGGATCGGCGACCGCGGCCTCGCCGTCGTGCAGCCGAAGATCGTCTTCCACTGAGGCCGCCCAAACCCCTCGCAGCCTTGGAGTTCGGCGCCAGAGCCGACCTCGCGGACAACAGGGCCGGCCGTGCTACACTCCGCGCCGCGAAAGGACAGAGGAACGACGAAGGAACCGAAAGAAGGCAACACAGGAAACCAGCCCAGAACGAAACCAGCAAGAGTCAGCGAGGAATCAGAGAGTGCCACAGACAGCCGAAGTGAAGGACCAGATCATTCGTGACTTCCGTCTCCACGAGACGGACACGGGTTCCCCTGAAGTCCAGGTCGCGCTCCTGACGAACCGCATCAACGAACTCACCGAGCACTTCAAGGTCCACAAGCAGGACCATCATGGCCGGCGCGGCCTGCTGAAGTTGGTCGGGCGCCGCCGTCGGCTGCTCGGCTACCTCCGCAACCAGAGCTTCGAGCGCTACCGGACGACGATCGAGCGTCTCGGGATTCGCAGGTAGCCCTTAGAGCCCGGAGCCGCCAGGCGGTTCCGCCTCTCCCGAACCGGCCGCTTCGCCGACGAGGTGAGTTCGGATCCATCGACGGATCCGTTCGGCCGACGTGAGGCACCTGCCCGCCGCTTCGAATTGCGGGCGCAACCACAGAGCAAGGAAAGACAAGAGAACAAGCAATGAAGTTCACCAAGGACATCCCCATCGGGAACTCCACCATGACCCTGGAATCCGGGCGCCTGGCCAAGCAGGCGAACGGTTCCTGCACCGTACAGCTCGGCGAGACGATCGTGCTGACCACCGCCTGCATGGCGCCGGACAGCAACCCGCGGGGCTTTCTGCCCCTGACCGTCGACTATCGCGAATACACGTCGGCGGCGGGCCGCATCCCGGGCGGCTTCTTCAAGCGCGAGGGACGCCCCTCCGAGAAGGAGATCATCACCTGCCGCCTGACCGATCGGCCGCTCCGGCCGCTCTTCCCGCCGGGGTACTTCCACGAGACACAGATCATCTCCTTCGTCCTCTCGGCCGACCAGGAGAACGACCCCGACATCCTCGCGATCAACGGCGCGTCGACGGCACTCGTGCTCTCCGACATTCCCTTCTACCACCCGGTGGGCGCGGTGCGCGTCGGGCTGATCGACGATGAGATCGTGTTCAACCCCACGGGCGCCGAGCGGGACGTCTCGGATCTCGACCTGATCGTCGTCGGCACCGCGGATGCGGTGACCATGGTCGAGGCCGGAGCCAACCAGCTCGATGAGAGCGTGATCCTCGACTGCATCTTCGCCGGCCACCAGGAACTGCAGAAGATCGTTCGCGCGCAGCGGGAGCTGTTCCGCGAGATGAACCTCGAGAAGCCCGACTGGAAGGCCCCGGAGGCCTACACGGCCGAGTTCCAGCAGGAGGTCGAACGCGCCATCTGGAACGACTTCACCGCCGCGCTCAACACGCCCGCGAAGTTCGAGCGCCGCGACGCGGTGAAGGCCGTCGTCGACGGCTTCATCGAGCAGCTTCCCGAGGAGGACGACCGGCGCGCGCAGGTCGGCAAGATCGTCAGCGAACTCGAGGACAAGGCGCTCCGCGAGATCGTGATGAAGCAGGGCAAACGCTTCGACAACCGCGCGCTCGACGAGATCCGGGCGCTCGACTGCGACACGGGGCTCCTGCCCCGGGTCCACGGATCGGCGCTCTTCACCCGTGGCGAGACCCAGGCTCTCGCCTCGGTCACGCTCGGCACGCGCCGGGACGCGCAGATCATCGAGGAGTACGAGGGTGAAACCCACCAGAAGTTCCTCCTCCACTACAACTTCCCGCCGTTCTCGGTGGGCGAGGTCCGGTTCCTGCGCGGGTCCAGCCGGCGCGAGATCGGCCACGGCGTTCTGGCCCGCCGCGCCCTGGTCCCCGTGCTGCCGACCGAGGACGACTTTCCCTACACGGTTCGCGTGGTCTCGGAGATCCTGGAATCGAACGGTTCCTCGTCGATGGCGACCGTCTGCGCCGGTTCGCTGGCATTGTTCGACGCCGGCGTGCCCATGCTGGCCCCGGTGGCGGGGGTGGCCATGGGCCTGGTCAAGGACGGCGAGGACTTCGCCGTCCTCAGCGACATCGCCGGCCAGGAGGACCACCACGGCGACATGGACTTCAAGGTCGCCGGCACCCGCGGCGGGATCACCGCCCTGCAGATGGACATCAAGATCACCGGAGTGACCCGCGAGATCATGGGCCAGGCGCTGACCCAGGCCAAGACGGGCCGACTGCACATCCTCGACCACATGGCCGCCGAGATCGGCGAGCCGCGGGAGGAGATGTCAGAGTACGCCCCACGCCTGCACGTGATGATGGTCGCCCGCGACCGGATTCGCGACGTGATCGGACCGGGCGGCAAGACGATCCGCGGCATCACCGAGGAGACCGGCTGCCAGATCGACATCGAGGACGACGGCCGTGTCGTCGTCGCCTCGCCGAACTCCACCGCCGCAGACCGGGCGATCGCGATGATCGAACGCCTGACTGAGGTACCGGAGGTCGACAAGGTCTATACCGGCCAGGTACGGCGGGTCGAGCCGTTCGGCGCGTTCGTCGAGATCCTCCCCGGTACGGACGGTCTGGTCCACATCAGTGAACTCGCCCCCTACCGGGTCGGCGAGATCGGCGACCTGGTCACCGAGGGCGACGAGATGACGGTCAAGGTGATCGACATCGATCCTTCGGGCAAGGTGCGACTGTCGCGGAAGGCCGTGATCATGGATGCTCCCGACTTCGATCCCAAGGACTATGAAGGCATGGGCGTCCCGGCGCCCGCCGGCGGCGACCGCAGGGGCGGTCCCGGCGGACGCGGGGGCCGTGGCGGTCCCGGCGGACGCGGTGGAAGAGGCGGCCCGCGCGGACGCGGCGGCCGTGGCGGTCCCGGCGGACGCGGTGGAAGAGGCCGCGGCCCACGGTCGGGCGGCGGTCGCGGTCCGCGCCGCGACTAGGAGGCTGCGCCGCCAGGTCGGCCGGCCGACACCGGCCAGCCGCTCAGTCGGCGGCGATGAGGGCGGCACGATAGACCGCCCGGAAAGGGACTTCCCTCTCCCGGGCGATCCGTCGTACGTCCTCGTACTCCGGCGCCGTTCCCAGGGAGCGACCGCCGACCGCCGCCGTCTTGACCCGGACCTCGCCGAAGGGCGTCGTCACCGAGACGACTCTTCGTTCGGCTTCCAGCCGGTCGACGACCGTCCGCCGGCAGCCCAGGGACCCGGTCTCGAGGAGTAGCCGCTCGGCGAGATCCGAAGCCCGTTCGGGGCGGCAGATCACGGTGACGGCCACCCCGGGACGCGACTTCTTCATCTGCACCGGGGTGGCGAACACATCCAGCGCGCCGGCTCCAAGCAGTGTCTCCGCCGCGTAGCCGATCGCCTCGCCGGTGGCATCGTCGACCTGACATTCCAGCACCGCGACGCGGCTCCAGGGCGAAGCGGCCGTGACCCGGGTCGCCAGTTGGACACGGAGCGCGTTCGGCCGATCGGCGAGCTCCCTGCTGCCCAGGCCGACACCCGTGTCCTCGATGCGGCGGGGGCAGTCGACTGCCGAAGGCCCGGAGGAATCCACGAACTCGCGCAGGATCACGGCGCCCGTAGGCGTCGTCATCTCGCCCTCCACCCCGCCGGCGGTGATCGGTATGCCTCGAAGCAGCAAAGCCGTCGCCGGCGCCGGTACGGGCATCACGCCGTGGCGGGTCTTCACCGTGCCGCTACCCACCACCACGGTGGAACAGGACACCCTGGCCGGGGCAAAGTGCTCGAGCGCGAGCGCGGCGCCGACCAGATCGACAATCGAGTCGTCGGCGCCGACTTCGTGGAAGTGCACCTCGTCCAGACCGACCCCGTGCACGCTCGCTTCCGCCTCCCCGAGGCGGCTGAAGAGCGCCGACGCACGTTCTCTCGTGCCCGCCCCGAGACCGCTCCGCTCGATCATGCGGAGGATCGTGGACAGGCTCCGATGCGAGGCGCCCGCGCCACCGCGTCCTTCCACCGGTCGGCCACCGCGCAGCACGCTGAAGCGCATTCCCGCCAGCGACCCGCGTTTCGCCCGCCGCACCTGGAGCTCGACGCCGGAAAGACCCAGTCGCTCGACCATTTCCTCGAGCCGGGCCAACGGCAACCCCAAGTCCAGGCAGGCGCCCAGAAACATGTCGCCCGAGATGCCGCTGGCACAGTCCAAGTGGAGCAGGTCGGGGCCTCCAGCAGCCATCGGAAGCACCCTAGCAGTCCCTGCCCGCGCAACCGCCCGCCGCTACAGGAATCCCCTTTCCCGCATCGAGACCCAGCGGCCGCCGCCGCCGAGAATCAGGTGATCGACGAGTTCGACTCCCACCGAAGCCCCGGCCCGCGCTAGTCTGCGGGTGAAGGCGATGTCCTCCCGGCTCGGATCCGGATCACCGCTGGGATGGTTGTGGAAGACTGCCGCCGCCGTCGCACCCAGTCGCAGGGCCTCCTTCAGGATCACGCGCGGCTCGACCGAGGTGCGGTCGAGAGCGCCGACGAAATGCTCCCGCTCGCTGATCACGCGGCCCCGGACGTCGACGTAGATCGCGCCCATCACCTCCTGGTCGCGGCGCGCGTAGCGCAGGTTCAGGTAGCGCGCTACACCCACCACGTCGCCAAGGGGTCTTCTCTGCGGGAGCTGGGCCTTGGCCAGACGCCGGGCCAACTCCACGGCCGCGAGGACCGTCGCCGCCTTGGCGTCTCCGAGCCCCTTTCGGCGCAACGACGGCAGGTCGTGTTCAACCAGCAGGGCGAGCGCCGGCAGGCCGCCGAGCCCGCGTCCCTCGTCGTAGAGCAGATCGTAGGCGAGATCAAGCACTGAGCAGCCCCGGTGCCCGGTCCGCAGAAGAATCGCGATCAGTTCGCAATCGGTCAAGACTCCCGCTCCGTGCGCCAGCAACCGCTCGCGCGGACGCTGCCCCGAAGGCATCTCCCGCAGTGTGCTGCGGAGCGGTCGGTCCTGTCTTGCCATCGCGCCTCCTCTGTGGACATCGACGAATTGACGGCCGTCCAGTTCTCGTCACCACGGGAGGCCAGTTCTCCGCCTGTCCCTCCGGCTACAGTGTCCGTTCCGTGCCGCTACCCGACGCCGAACTTCCGCCGTTCCTTACCTCCGAGGGCCTACCGGCCGAAGCGTCCGTCGCCATCCTGCCCGTGCCCTACGAACGCACGACATCGTGGGGTCGGGGTGCGGAACATGGACCGGCCGCCCTGCTCCGCGCCTCCCGTTACGTCGAGCTGTACGACGAGGAGCTCCGGCTGGAACCCTTCCGCATCGGCATCGAGACCCTGCCGCCGGTCGATGTCGAGACGTCGGAGGACGCCGCGCTCCAGCGCATCAGCGCTTCGGCCCGGGCCGTGATCGAACGCGGCCGTTTCCTCGCCGCGATCGGCGGCGAGCACACGGTCACCCCCGCCCTGGTGCGTGGCGTGATGGAAGCAGCCGGCGCCGACCTGGGCACCGACCTGGGCCTCGTGCAGTTCGACGCCCACGCCGACCTGAGGCCGAGCTACCAGGGAACCCGCTGGAACCACGCCTGCGCGATGAGCCGGGTGCTCGACCTCGGCGTCCACACACTCGCGGTCGGCATCCGGTCGCTGAGCCGGCCGGAGGCCGTGCGGATCGAGACAGAGAGGCTCCCGATCATCTGGGGCCACCAGATGCAGGCCCTGGACCCGGAGGATCTGCAGGCGCTGTTCGCGGGGCTACTCGCGTCACTGCCCGACACCGTCTATCTCACCTTCGACCTCGACTTCTTCGACCCGTCGCTGCTGCCGGCCACCGGAACGCCCGAACCCGGCGGCGGCAACTGGTTCCAGGCTCTGACGCTGCTCCGCCTGTTGTTCGAGCAAAAGCGCGTCATCGCGATGGACATCGTCGAACTGGCCCCGATCCCCGACAACGCGGCCAGCGAATTCACGGCGGCGCGCCTGCTCTACAAGTGCATCGGCTACCGCTACCGCCAGACCCTGGCCGCCGCTCAGAGGCCGATCAGGCCGCCCGCGACGTAGACCCAGAACACGATCAGCGCAAGGCCGATCAGATTCAGCCACAAACCGGCACGGACCATCTGGGGAATCGTGATCTCCCCGGAGCCGAAGACGATCGCGTTCGGTGGCGTGGCCACGGGCATCATGAACGCGCAACTCGCCGCCAGCGTCGCCGGCACGATCAGGAGCAGCGGATCCACCTGGATGGCCGCGGCGGTGGCGCCCAGGATCGGCAGAAAGGTCGCCGTGGTCGCCGTGTTGCTGGTCACCTCGGTGAGGAGGATCAGCAGCGTGGCGGCGCCGATGACCAGCACCAGCACCGGCATGCCCTCGAGCACGAGCAGCAGGCCGCCGATGAAACGGTCCACGCCGGTGCTGACGACCGCGGCGGCGAGGCTGAGTCCGCCTCCAAACAGCAACAGAATTCCCCAAGGCGCCTCGAGCGCCTTCTTCCAGCTCAGCAGGAAGACGCCGCGCCGGAAATCGACCGGAATCGCGAACAGCAGCAGGCTCGCGCCGATCGCGATTCCCGGGTCGGTCAGCCCCGACAACGGCCTGGAGCCGCCGATCTCGATCCCGGTGAGCCACGTGCGGGTCGTCCACAGCAGAGCGGCCGACACGAAGATCGCGAGCACCGTCTTCTCGGGGCCGCTGATCCGCCCGAGCTTCAGGAGCTCGCCGCGGATGAGCTCCCTGCCGCCCGGAACCTCGGTGATCCGCAGCCGGTAGACGAACCGGGTCAGCACCAGCCACGCCAGGGGCAGGAAGGAAAGGGTGATCAGGAGACCGAAGGGCATCCACTGGGCGAAACTGATCTCCCTGCCGTAGGTGTCTTCCACGAACGACATCATCTGGAGGTTCGGAGGGGTGCCGATCTTCGTCGCGACACCGCCGATCGAAGCGCCGTAGGCTGTCCCGAGCAGCAGATTCAGGGCGAAGGGAAACGGCCTTCCCACCGGCGCTACATCCGGGCCCAGGCGTTGACGGACCAGGTCGATCACGGACAGGGCGATCGGCAACATCATGACCGTCGTGGCGGTGTTCGAGATCCACATGCTGAGGAAGGCGCTGGCGGCCATGAACCCGAGCACGAGCCGATCCGGCCGGCTGCCGACCAGAAGGATGATGTGGAGCGCCAGGCGACGGTGCAGACCCCAGCTCTGCATCGAGAGAGCGATCATGAAACCGCCCAGGAACAGGAAGATGTTCGGATTCGCGTAGGGCGCCGCGACGCTCGAGATCGCGATGTCGCCACCGGTCAGAAGCGGAATCGCGACCAGGGGCAGGAGCGACGTGACGGCCACGGGCAGGGCCTCGGTCAGCCACAAAACGCCCATGAGCACGCCGGTGGCCGCCACCGCACGGCCTCCGGCCGAAAGCCCCGAAACGATCTGGCCGTCGGCGTCGAGCACCGCCGAGGGGATCAGGAAGTAGGCCAGCGCCGCGAGGAGGGGAGCTCCAACCAGGCCCGTCGCAACGGAGGCCCAGGGGCCCCGGTCGCGACTTGCCTCAGCCATTCCCGCCGTCGCCGTTCCTGCGGAGGTGGCGGCGGAAGTAGGACCTCGTCATGCCGGTGACCGCTCCCGAGAGCAGCAGCAACGAAATGAGGTTCGGGAACGACATCAGGCCGAGGGCCACGTCGCCGAAGGTCCACACCGTGGAGAGCGGCAGCAGGCAGCCCAGGAAGAAGAAGCCGACGTAGATCCAGCGGTAGACGGGAATCGCCCGCGCCCCGAACAGGTACTCGGTCGACCGGTCGCCGTAGTACGACCACGAGATCGCGGTCGAAACCGCGAACAGCAGCACCGAAAGGGTCACGATCAGATCGCCGCGGTTCCCGGGCAGGCCCAGGCTGAAGGCTCGGGCCGTCAGCGGCGCTCCGGTCAGAAGGGCTCCGCCCTCGATCCGCGGCGTCCCGCCCCCGGCACGGAGCGTTCCGTCTCCAGCGACCTCCAGCGTACCGCTCCAGGCATCGCCCGCCCCGTCGACCAGGCGCGGATCGGCGATCATCGAGTGCAGCACGACGAAGGAACCGTCCGCCGCGCCGCCCTCGACCGCCACCGTGCCGCCGCCGCGCGTCGAACGCTCGTCGCGCGCCGCAAGCAGCTCGGAGTCGTCGTCGAGGACGCGGTGGATACCCTCCACCTCATCCAGCGCGAAGCTCTGCGGGGCATGGTCGCGCCACGCGTCCGTGGTGACGATGACCAGGCCGGTCATCGTGCAGATGACCAGGGTGTCGATGAATGGCTCGAGCGAGGCGACGAGCCCCTCGCGCACCGGCTCATCGGTCTTCGCGGTGGCGTGGGCGATCGGCGCGCTGCCCTGGCCCGCCTCGTTGCTGAACAGACCGCGCCGGATGCCCCACATCATCGTCATCAGGAAGGAACCGGCGGCGCCGCCGACCATCGAGGTCGGCCGGAACGCCTGTTCGACGATCAGGGCGAAGCTCGCCGGAACGCTGTCGATGTTCGCGAGCAGGATGAACAGGGCGCCGCCGACGTAGATGACCGCCATACCCGGCGCGAGAATCGAGGTCACCCGGCCGATGCGCCGGATGCCGCCGATGATGACCAAGGCCACCAGCGACGCGAAGATCAGGCCGCTCCACACCGGAGAGAAGCCGAACTGGGACTCGAGCTGATCGGCCATCGTGTTCGCCTGGTTCATGTTGCCGGTGCCGAAGGAGCACAGGACGGCGAGGCCGGCGAACAGCATCGCCATCCACTTCCAGTTCGCGCCCAGGCCCTTCTCGATGTAGTACATCGGACCTCCGGAGACCGAGCCGTCGCGGTGGACGCGGCGGTAGGCCACGGCCAGCGTGCACTCGGCGAACTTGAGCGCCATGCCGAAGAACGCGGTTACCCACATCCAGAACAGGGCCCCCGGGCCGCCCATGCGGATCGCGATCGCCACGCCGGCGATGTTGCCGATCCCGACCGTCGCCGAAAGCGCGGTCGTCAGCGCCTGGAAGTGGACGAGGTCGCCCTCGTCGTCCGGATCGTTGTACTTGCCTCCGAGGATCGCCCAAGCGTGCCGAAAGCCGCGCAACTGGATCAGGCCGAGTCGGACGGTGACGAAGAGTCCCGTCCCCAGGAGCACCAGCGCCAGGATCGGAGCCTGGGGCGGCGTGTTCCAGACCAGCCCCTCGAGCCAGCCGGCTACCGGTCCGAGAAAGCCGTTGATCCCGTCTGCAACCTTCCCGAACAGCTCCTCGGGCATCGCGCGTCAGCCTCCCCTCTAGCGATAGTTGGCCGGATGGCCGGTAGCGAAGACCAGCACGGACTCGCCGCGACGGATGGTACCGGAGTCGCTCAGGAGCGAGAGCCCGGCCAGGGCCGCCGCCGTCTCGGGGCCCACCAGAACTCCTTCCTCCGCCGCCACCCGGGCCGCCGTCTCCGCGACCTCAGCCTCTTCCACCGCTACGGCCGCGCCGCCACTGTCGCGCAGCGCCCGCAGAATGAGGAAGTCGCCGATCGCACTCGGCACTCGCAGCCCCCACACCGCCGTGGCCGGCTCCGGCCAGGGATCGGCGAGTTTGCCGCCCGCATCATGCGCGCGCACGATCGGCGCGCATCCAGCCATCTGCACGACCGCGAACTTCGCCGGGGCACCGCTCAGGAGGCCGAGCCTACGGAGTTCGGCGAACGCCTTCGCCATGCCCACGATGCCGGTGCCGCCGCCGGTCGGGTAGACGATCCAGTCCGGCAGCCGCCAACCGAACTGCTCGGCGACCTCGAAGCCCATCGTCTTCTTGCCTTCGGCACGGTACGGCTCACGGAGGGTCGAAAGGTCCCAGAAGTCGCCGCCCCGCTCCCGGAGCGCGGCGCCGGCCTCAACGAGCGTCCCACCTGCCTCGATGACCTCGGCGCCGAATCGCCGGCAGCGTCGGCGAACCGTTTTCGGCGTGTCCTCGGGTAGAGCCACGCGACAGGGCAGTCCGGCGGCGGCGGCGTAGGCCGCGGCAGCGACGGCAGCGTTGCCCGCGCTCGGAAGCTGGATGCCGGGGGCGCCGAGTTCCCGCGCCCGGTTTACCGCCATCGAGAGCCCTCGATCCTTGAAGGAACCGGTCGGATTGCCGGCCTCGTTCTTCAGGAAGACACGCACGCCGTCGGGCGCCAGTCGACGGAGCCGAAGTACCGGTGTTCCACCCTCACCGAGATCGACGCGGCCGTGGAAATCGACAACCGGCAACAGCTCGCGGTAGCGCCACAGCGTCCACGGCCGGCCATGGAGTTCACCGGCGATCGTTCTTCCCCGGTTCGTGTCCAGTTCGTAGTCGACCAGCCAGGGCTTGCCCGCCGGCGACAGAAAGGCCGGTTCGTCAAGCGGCGCCCGGACTCCGGTGGCCGAGCAGACGAGCCCTCTTGCCCACGTGTTCCCGTTCGCCCGCATCAACCGATCCCGGCTCGGGAGATTACAGCAGTCACCGGACGCGACGCCTGAGTGAGACACAACATACTGAGAAACAACAACTTACGTCCAAAACGTGCTATCATCGGCTTCTGCTAACGATCAACTTCTTCGCATGAAGCCATGAGCAAACAGATCGGCAGCTTCGAGATCGTTCGCCGCCTTGAAGCCCACGCCGGAGCCGCTTCGTACGTCGGCCGCGACTCGACGGACGGTTCCCCGGCGACGATCGACGTCTGGGCGGCGGAGATGCCGGAGGCACAGGCCCGCTTTCTCGACCGGGCCACCGCCGCGGCGGTGCTCGAGCACGACCATGTCGCCCGGATTCTCGATTTCGGCATCGACAAAACCACCTCGTGCCGCATCGAGGAAGCCTGCGACGGCGAGACGCTCGAAACGAGGCTCAGACAGGGCGACGAATTGCCGAGGGAGACCGCCCTCGCCTGGCTGGCACAGATCGCACGCGCACTGGAGTACGCCCATGGGATGGGCGTCATCCATGGCGACCTGCACCCCGGCATGGTCACGATCCGCTCCGACGGCACGGCGGCGCTACGCGGCTTTGCAAATCCGCGCACCACGGGCAAACTCCGGTACCGCGCCCCGGAACTCCTTCGCGGCGACCCCGCGGACGCACGCACCGACCTCTACGCCTTCGGCGTCCTGCTCCACCGCCTGCTGACCTACGAGCCCGGAAGACACCAGACCGTTCCCCGCCGGCTCAAGTCCGCGGCTTCCCTGCCGCTCAAGGACTTGCCCTCCGACTTTCCACGTCGGCTGCTCCCCGTCCTCGAGGGTTGCCTTGATGAAGATCCGGCGGGCCGTCTCGACAGCTTCACATCCGTTCTCGGCGCCCTCGAGGCCACGGCCCACGACGTGACCGCCACCGAGGCTTCCCTGGCAGATGTCGAACTCCAGGGCCGCGTTCCCGGGAAGGACGGCGATCCACCGCCGAGTCTCGAGAAGGTGGCGGCGGCCATCAAGCGGCCATCGCGTTCCCGTTTCCGACGCCGCTGGTTGACGTTCGCGACCGTAGCCGGAACCGCGCTCTGGGTCGGCGGCACGCTTTGGTGGTCCAAGGGGAGTCCAGCCGTCGCCGGTTCCGACGCTCCGGTGGCCGAGGAAGCCGTAGTCGCGGAGGCTGAACGGCCGGGCACGGCGGATGCTGCGCCCAACCCTCTCCCCTCCGGCGACGTACCTCTCCCAACGGACGGCACCGCGCCGGCTGGCACAGCCGCGAACAGGCCGTTGCCTGTCCGCCCGGCGAGCCTGGGCACCGGCCGCCTCGCTCTGGCCCCAGCCTGGCACCCTGAGATCACGGTGTCGGTGGCAGGCGGCGAGCCGGTCGTTCTGGACCGCCGGAGAGTGTTCGAAGTCGAAGCCGGCGTCGACCACGTGCTCACCTTCGAACTCGCCACACGCGACTACCAGATCAGGGAGCAGTTGGTGACCCAGGTTCCATCGGGCCGCCTGCTCGAAACGCCGGTGCCCCTCGTACGACCCGGATTCCTCAGCGTGGCTCCAGCGGACGAGTCGGCACGTCCCGTCTTCGTGCGGATCGGCGACGAAGCGATCGGCTGGACACCGATCAATGGGCTGCAGATACCGGTCGGCACCCATGTCCTGAGCGTCTTCAAGAACCCGACCTGGCGGCCCGAGGAGCGGGTCGACCAGCAGATTCGGGTGCGTTCCAGGCAGGAGACCACGGTGCACTTCGACCTCGAATCCGAGCCGCCGGCGTTGATCGTGGACGGCCAGAGGATCGAGTACGCTCCGGTTGATGAGGAGCCCGCGCCGTAACAGCGACGCTGGCGCTGAACCCACGCCGCTCGAAGTCAGCGTGCTGGTACCGGTGCTCAACGAGGAGGCTACCGTCGCCGCTCTGGCGGAGCGCGTCCTGGCGAACCTGGACGCGATCGACACCCGCTGCGAGCTCCTGTTCATCGACGACGGCTCGACCGACGGCACGTCCGATGCGGTGCGGCGGGAACACGAACGCGACCCAAGGGTCCGCCTCGTCCGCCTGCGCCGGAACTTCGGCAAGGCGGCCGCGCTCTCGGCTGGGGTGGACCACGCCAACGGCCGTGTTCTGGTGACGATGGACGGTGACCTGCAGGACGACCCGGACGAGATTCCGAGACTCTTGCAAGCCCTCGAAGACGGCCCGCTCGACCTGGTCAGCGGCTGGAAGCGGACCCGCCGCGACCCCCTGCGGCGCCGCATGGCGTCGAAGGTCTTCAACTGGGTCACGCGGACCCTTTCCAACGTGAAGCTGCACGACTTCAACTCCGGCTTCAAGGCGTATCGCCGGGAGGTCCTGGAGCAGGTGGCCGTCTACGGTGAACTCCACCGGTACATTCCGGTCCTCGCCAGCCGTCGCGGCTTCGCCGTCGGCGAGATCCCGGTCGCTCACCACCCGCGTCGCGTCGGCCGAAGCCGCTACGGTTGGGATCGGTCCTACAAGGGCCCGGTCGACCTGATCACGGTGCTCTTCATCAGCCGCTTCACCCGCCGGCCATTGCATCTCTTCGGACCGATCGGCCTGATCAGCGTTGCCCTGGGCTTCGGCATCTGCGCCTACCTGGCCGCGCTCTGGTTCGCGGGCGAGTCCCTCTCCAACCGGCCACTCCTGCTCCTTGGCGTCCTGCTCATGGTGCTCGGCATACAGATCGTCACCACCGGACTGATCGGCGAACTGATCACCTTCAAGAACTTCCGCCGCCACGACAGCTACTCGGTTCGCGAACTGGTCGGTTGAGGGCGACTTGGCTCTGCGGATCCTCTTCCTCACGCAGACCTACCCACGCTGGCCGGGCGACGGCGCCGGACCCTTCATCCGGGAACTGGCCCGCGGCCTGGTCCGCCACGGCGACCTGGTCACGGTGCTCGCGCCTCGCGCGGAGGGCGTCCGTCCGTCCTGGATCGACGACGGCGTCGAGGTCCGGACATTCCCCTACGCCCCTCGAAGGCTGGAGGTACTTGGCTACGGCCGCAGCCTGGCCGCGGACGAGCGCGTCCGGCCCGGAGCCGGACTGGCGGCGCCGCTCTATCTGCGCGCAGCCGCCTCGGCCGTCGCCCGCCTTCTCGCCCGCGAAGCGTACGACCTGCTGCACGCGCACTGGCTGGTGCCGAACGGACTGGCGGCGCTGTGGCCGGGCGTCCGCAAGCGAGGCGCCCTGATCGCCGCGGGCCTGCACGGCAGCGATGTCTTTCTGGCCGAAAAGGCCCTGGTGCGTCCGGCGATCCGGCGCGCCCTGAGGCGCTGCGAACTCCTGACCGGCTGCTCGCCGGAACTCGTCGAGCGCGTCGTGAAGCTGGGTTACCGGGACAAGCCCTGCCACGTCATCCCCTACGGCGTCGACGTCGACGTCTTTTGTCCCGCCGCCGAGGCCGCTGACCCGGCGAGCACCGGCGACTGGCGTCAGCGGCTCGAAATCCCCGGCCGCGCCAAGGTCCTGCTCGGTGTTGGCAGGCTGGCGACGAAGAAGGGCTTCCACGTTCTGGTCGACGTCCTGCCCCGGCTTCTGGCCGAGTTCGACGACCTGTACGCCGTCATCGCGGGCGGCGGCGACCAGGTGGCCGCGCTGCGGTCCGCCGTATCGGCATGGGAACCGCGAAACGCCGCGCGCCTTCGTTTCCCCGGTCCCGTCGCCCACGACGACCTGCCTGGCCTGTACCGCAGCGCCGACCTCTTCGTGCTACCCGCGGTCCACGACCCGCAGGGCAACGTCGACGGCCTGCCCAACGTGATCCTCGAAGCCCTGGCCAGCGGTCTGCCCGTAGTCTCCAGCGCGATTTCGGGTATCCCCCTCGCGATCGAGTCCGGAGTCGAGGGACTGCTCGTACCGGAACAGGACCGCAACGCCCTCAGCGACGCGATCGCCGAACTCCTGCGCTCTCCGGAGCGCCGCCTCCGGATGGGCGCCAGAGCCCGCGCCCGGGCCGTTTCGCACCTGACCTGGGACCAGGTCGCCGCCGCGTATCGCGACGCCTACCTGGAGGCCCTGTCCAAGCGCCAACGACCATGAAGCCGGACGGCCAGGAAGTTGCGATCGGCCCACGAGGCCGAAGGGTCTGGTGGACGGTTCTGATCGCCGCCATGACCCTGCCGACAGTCGCCTCGCTCGCCTACTTCGTCTGGTTGGAGGGTACGGCCTGGGTCGCGCCCGTCTACCTCGGCGCCAAGGTACTGCAATTCGCCGGGCCCGTAGCGGCCTTGGGGATCCTGCTGGCGGCCGCGACAGGGCCCTCGCGACCCGGACATTCCGTGGCCCTCGGGCTGGGCACCGGGATCGCCGGAGCAGCCTTCACCTGGCTCTGCTACGTCGTCTTTTTTCGTGGCGGCGAGATGGCCGCCACCGCGGCCGAGGCGATCACCGTCAAGCTGGCGGACTTCCACCTCGACACCCTGAGCCGCTACGTCGTCGCGGCGCTTCTCATCAGCTTCCTCCACTCCTGGCTGGAGGAGGTGTACTGGCGGGCGTTCGTCTATGGGCGGCTATGCCGCCTGACCTCAGCCAGATGGTCCTTGCTGATCGGCGCCGCGGGCTTCGCGGCCCACCATGTCGTGGTCATCGCGGTGTACCTGGGCGACGCATCGGTCATCGTTCTGGCCCTCATGTCCCTACCTGTCTTCCTGGGCGGCGCCCTGTGGTGCCAGCTCTACCGCACCACGGGAAACCGCCTTTTGGCTCCCTGGATCAGCCACATCTGCCTCGATCTCGCCATCATGGCGGTGGGCTACGACCTGGTCTTCGCCGGTTGAGCCCCCGCGGGCAAGCTACTCGCGCGCCGTCGGCAAGCCCTGCTCGCGGAGCCAGTCATCGTTGTAGATCGTGCTCAGGTAGCGGGTGCCCGAATCCGGGAAGAGGGTGACAACCCGGGCGCCGGGCTGTAGCCCGGGCAGAATCTCGCGCACTCCCCAGAGCGCGGCGCCGCTCGAGCCGCCCACGAGCATCGCCTCATCCCGCGCGAGTTCGCGGGCGGTCAGGAACGCCTCCGAGTCACTCACCTGGAGCATCCGGTCGAACACCTCGAACTCCGGGCAGTCGATGATCTCCTCGTCGCCAAGGCCTTCGAGAAGGTACCGGCCGGGAGGCGCCGAGTCGTCGTCCGACCCCGAGAGAGCCGCGAAGTGGCGGCTGAACACGGAACCTTCGACATCGACCGCGACCACCTCGATCTTCGGGTCCCGCTCCTTGAGGTACCGGCCCACGCCGGAGACCGTTCCGCCAGTGCCGATGCCGCCGACGAAGACGTCGATGCGTCCGTCCATCTGACGCCAGATCTCGGGAGCGGTCATCTCGTAGTGGCACTGGTTGTTCTCCCGGTTGTTGTGCTGATCGGGAAAGAAGGCGTCGGGGCACGCAGCCACCAGGCTCCGCGCCTTGCGGTTGTACGACTCAGGGTGTTCCGGAGGCAGATCGCCGTCCACGAGGACCAGTTCGACGCCGAGGGCTCGAAGGCAATCCAGCTTTTCCCGGCTGGTCTGACGGCGAACAACCGCCCGGCAGCGAAGCCCCCTGTTCGTCGCCATCATCGCCAATCCCATCGCCGTGTTGCCCGACGACGCCTCGATCACCAAGCCACCCGGCGAGAGGGTCCCCGAGGCCAGGGCCCGGTCCACGAGGTACCGTGCCACGCGGTCCTTCACGCTGCCCATCGGGTTGAGGTACTCGAGCTTCGCGAAGACCTCGATCCCGCGCCCAGTGGTCTTCACCGAGCGGCGCAGACGCACCATGGGGGTGCCGCCGATCGCCTCGCTCACATCCTCGTAGACGTCAGCCATCTTCAGCTCTGTCCAGCAGGCGATCCCGGACGAGCTGCATGTCCTCCCAGGCGGCCCGCTTGAACGACGGATCCCGCAGCAGAAACGCCGGATGGTAGGTCACACGCACCGGAACCCCCGCCACCTCGTGCCAGCGCCCGCGAAGGCGGCCCAGGGAGTCCCGGGTCTGCAGCAGTTGCTGCGCCGCGACACGGCCCAGAGCGACGACCACCCGGGGCGCGATGAGTTCCACCTGCCGGTCCAGGAACGAGCGGCAGGCCGCGGTCTCGTCGGGCTGCGGATCCCGATTGTTCGGAGGCCGGCACTTGACCACGTTGGTGATGTAGACGTCCTCGCGCCGCAGATCGATCGCACGGATGATCCGGTTCAGGAGCTGGCCGGCACGACCCACGAAGGGCAGGCCCTGCCGATCCTCGTTGTAACCGGGTCCCTCGCCGACGAACATCAGGTCCGCATTCGCGTCACCGTCGCCGAACACGACCGTGTTGCGCTGCTCGCACAGCCGGCAAGCGGTACAGGCCTGGGCCTCGGCCGCTACCGCCTTCAGGCATTCCGAGCGGTCCTCCACAACTTCCGGGACTCCCCCCGTCCGCCGGGGCGGATAGGCATCCTCGAAACCGAGCTCTCGCAGCAGGCCGAGTTCCTGGCCCACGGAGAGCGGAAGTCGCGTCACGAACTCTCGCCCGTGCCGACTTCGCCGGCCAGATCGCCCGCAAACAGCTCCAGCAGGCGGCCGGCCAGTTCGTCCTTCGGCTGCTTCGCGAAGCGAACCGGAGCGTCCCGCCGGCCGAAGACGACCACTTCGTTGTCCGGCGACTCGAAGCCGATGTCCGGCCGCGATACGTCGTTGGCGACGATCCAGTGTGCCTGCTTCGCTTTCAGCTTGCCCTGCGCCGAACTCTCGAGGCACTCGGTCTCAGCCGCAAAGCCGACCCGCACGGCCTGGGGCGCCACCGTCGCCAGACCGGCGAGTAGATCGGGGTTCTGCTCGAGCTTGAGAACCAGACCGTCGGCGCCGGACTTCTTGAGCTTCTGGTCCGCGCACCCGAGGGGCCGGTAGTCGGCGACCGCAGCAGCCATCACGATGAGGTCCGCGGCCGGCGCCGTCTCCGCGAGCGCCGCCTCCATCTCCACCGCTGACACGACATCGATCCGCCGCACGCCGTCGGGGGTTCCCCGGCTCACGGGTCCGGCCACGAGAACGACCTCCGCGCCACGAAGCGCTGCCTGACGCGCCAGGGCGAAGCCCATGCGGCCGCTCGACCGATTGCCGAGGAAGCGCACCGGATCGATCGCCTCGAAGGTCGGACCGGCTGTGACGACCACCCGCTTGCCACCCAGAGGACCCACCGGCGAGGTCGCTCCGTCGTCCGGGAGCGCCAACGCTCGGCAAACGGCGTCCACAATCGCCTCCGGCTCCGCCATGCGCCCCCAGCCCCGTTCGCCCGAAGCCAGCGCGCCCTCGACCGGCCCCACGATCTCGGCTCCGCGGTTCCTCAGCGCCTCGACCTGAGCGCCGACCTGCGGTTTGCGCCACATCGCGTCGTGCATCGCGGGTGCGACGACCACGGGTCCCTCGAACATGAGAGCCGTCGTGCTCAGGAAGTCATCCGCCAAACCGAGAGCCAGACGGGCCAGCGTGTTGGCGGTCGCCGGCGCAACGCAGAGCAGATCGGCCCACCGCGCCGCCTCGACATGAAGTTCGGCGCCGTCCACACCGCCGTCACGCGAAAGGTAGCTCTGGCCGTAGACCCGTTCGCCGCTCAGCACCTCGAGAGTCAGCGGCGACACGAAGCTCTCCGCCGCCAAAGTCGGCGCGCAACGTACGGCGATCCCCCGCTCCCGAAGCCTCCGGACGAGGTAGGCGCCCTTGTAGGCGGCGATCCCGCCGCTTATGCCAAGAAGGACCCTGCCCTGGGCAGCCCGTGCAGGCGCGGCTCTAGTTGACTGTACTTCGCTGCCCGAAGGCATCGTCCCCAGGCTGCGGGTTGCCGTCCCCGGCGCTATCCGGTTCCGAAGACTCGGGCGCCTCGCCGAAGTCCCACTCGACGAGGTCGCGCTCCATCTCGCTCATCGCATGACGGGCGAACTTCGGGCTCTCCCTGGGCATGCGTTCCTGGGCGCCCCGGATCAACTGCTCGGCTCGGCGCGCGGCCAGAAGGACGAAACGGAACTTGCTGTCTACTTTCTCAGGAAAACGGGCCATGTGCATGAAAGTCCGCGAGAACGCGGCGTACGCGCTCCCGCATCCGCTCCCTTCGCTGTCGTTTCTCGAGAATGATGGCCGCCAGGGTCTCGCTGGCCACCTCGGCGCGGTCGTTGACAATAACATAGTCATAGTCGCGCACCCGCCCCAGTTCATCGAGCGCACCCTGAAGTCGCTGCCGGATGGCCGGGGCCTCGTCCAGGTCGCGTCCACGCAGCCGCGCCACCAGCGCCTCCGGGCTCGGGGGCATGACGAAGACACTATGGACCGCCGTACCCAACCGGCCCTCGACGCCGCCGGTGGCCATGACCTGCGCCGCTCCCTGCACGTCGATGTCCAGCAGGACGTCCATTCCCCTCTCGATTCGCGGCAAGACCTCGTCGACCGATGTTCCGTAGCGGTTGCCGTGAACCTCCGCCCACTCCAAGAACCGATCTTCCGCCACCATGGCCTCGAACGTCTCCAGAGCCACGAAGTGGTAGTCGACGCCGTCTTCCTCGTTCTCGCGCGGGGGGCGCGTCGCGTGGCTGATCGAGAATTCGACCCCGGCGACGAGCTCCATCGCCCGATGCACGAGCGTCGTCTTGCCGGCGCCGGACGGCGCCGAGAGTATGAACAACTCTCCTCTCGCCGTGCCCCCAGTCATTCGATGTTCTGCACCTGCTCCCGCAACTGCTCGCAGAGCACCTTACCCTCGACGACAGCCCGCTGCATCGTCAGATCACGGCACTTCGACCCGACCGTGTTCAGCTCGCGCAGGATCTCCTGGGTGAGGAAGTCCAGGCGCCGTCCCACCGCCCCCTCTTCGGCCATCGCCGTCTCGAAGCCGTCCAGGTGGCCGCCGAGTCGTTCCAGTTCCTCCGCCGTGTCGCCCCGTTCGATCAGCAGGGCCACCTCCTGAACCAGGCGCGCAGGGTCCAGTCCGGCGCCTGACGTGTCCCCCGCCCCGTGTCCTCCGAGCAGTTCGCGCACCCGCCTCTCCAGTTCGTCCGGGGCTCGATCAACAACCTCTCTACGGCGCGCGGCAAGTGCCTCCACGTTGCGGCGCAGCTCGGAGAGATGGCCGCGAAGCGCGTCTTCCAGGACTTGTCCCTCGCGTTCGCGTTCGGCCACCAGGGCAGCCACGGCACGCCGGCTGACCCGCACCGCGAGTTCCCGTTCCTCCATTCCCATGACCGGCGGCACCACCTCCGGCCGCGAACCGCGCACGGCCGACAGCAGTTCACCAGCACTGAGGTCCGAGGCAACGAGACCCCGGCGCCGCCAGCGACGGGCGGTCCGCTGCAGGGCATCCGCCGTCTCGTCGCACAGCTCGGCGGTCGGGGCGTCGGGGACGGTCTCGATCTCGACTCCCAGCTCGACCCGGCCGCGCCGGATCCTTGCAGCGACCACCGCGCGCAGTTCCGGCTCCAGGAGCCGGAACTGCGCCCGCAGTCGAATCGCGAAGTCGAGGTAACGGTGGTTTACGGACCGCGCCGTGACGGTCACGCGGCAGGGGCCTCTCTGCTCCGTCGCCTCCCCGATCCCGGTCATGCTCCTCAGGGTCGACCCCCTTCCCGCGATTCCCTGACCGCACCGAGCTCCCGAAGGAGGCTGCGGGCCGCCCGCTCGCTGGCTCCGGACGCTCCGAGCGCCGGCCGGAGTTCGGCCAGGTCGGCCCGCATGCTGTCCACGCGGGACCGTTCCGAAAGGAGATCCCGCGCTGTCGCCGCCATCTGGATCGCACCGGCCTCGCCCTGCAGCAGCTCCGGAACGACCCGGCGACCGAGAACCAGGTTGACGAGGCTGATGAACGGCAGGTCGACCAACCACCGGCCGATGAGACCCGTCAGCGGCGACACACGGTAGACCACGACCATCGGAGTGCCCAGGAGGCCCACCTCCAGGGTCGCGGTACCGGAAGCACAGAGAGCGAGATGGGAGCCGGCCAATGCCGCAAACCGCCCTGAGCGCACGATCTCCAGGTTCTGGCGCGCAAGCGGACTCGCTGCAACCAGTCGATCGACGAGGCCGGCATCCACCGTGGGGGCAAGGATCAGGCGAACCCGCGCGCCGTCGCGGCCCAAACCGTCGTCCGCATCGCGCCCCTCCGACGCCAGCGTGGCCGCGGCCCGCAGCATCGGCGGCAGGATCCGCCGAACCTCGCTGTTCCGCGACCCCGGCAACAGGGCCACCCTTGCCCGAGCCGGCAGATCCGCCTCCTGCTCCCAGACGGACGCGAACTCGGGCACTTCGTCGACCAGGGGATGGCCGACATGCTCCACCTCGAGTTCGAGACCCCGGTACACGTCGACTTCGAAGGGAAAGAGGACCAGCATGCGCTTCACGAGGCGCGCGATCGCTGCCACCCGGCGGCGGCGCCAGGCCCAGACCTGCGGCGAGACGTAGTAGAGCACCGGTACGCCCTGCCGGCGGAGGCG
Organism: Acidobacteriota bacterium; assembly: GCA_026707545.1. Classification (NCBI taxonomy): domain Bacteria; kingdom Pseudomonadati; phylum Acidobacteriota; species Acidobacteriota bacterium. The sequence continues at coordinate 1,419,262 of JAPOWR010000001.1, forward strand.
CCGCGCCAGACGCAGGTTGAAGTCCGGGAAGTCGACCAGCACCGCCAACTCGGGTCGACGTTCCTCGACCGCCCGCAGCAGCCGCCGGAAGACCCGCCGAATCCGCGGCAGCTCCCGCAGAACCTCGAAGATGCCCACAACCGCTACCTCGTCGCTATGCGCGACCGGCTCCAGGCCCGCGGTGGCCATCGCGTCGCCGCCGAGTCCGAAGAACCTGATCCGGCCCCCGTCCCCGGTCAGGCGACGTGCGGCCTCCATCATTCGCGCCGCGTGATGGTCGCCGGAGGCCTCACCGGCGGAGATCAGAACGGCCGGGCTGCCCTCGATCAGCGAGCCCGGGCTCAGGGAATCGGCGCGGCCGGCGACCATGGGAACGGGAACATCAACCAGGCCAGCACCAGGCCCCCGCCGACCATGCCGACCATCATCTGCAGAAACAGCCGCACCCGGTCCCTGAGCCGCCGTCGCCACAGCACGGCAAAGAACAGGCTGACCTGGAGGGCGTAAATCACCATCAGGGTGAAGTGACTCGTCAACACGTCCGTCAGTCCTTCGATCCGCTGGCGATGTCCCAGGCGTCCAGAACCGCCAGGAGGTTGAGAAGACCGGCGGTCAGCATGAACGCCTTGCCGTACTCGAACGTCGAGGACAGGATGTCCCCGCTGTACTCGACCAGGTAGCGGGCCACGAAGTACGGTGCGCCAGCGCCCATCGAGCTCAGGGTCGCGAGCCGGCTGAGCGGTTGCTCCGGCACGACGACGTAGAGGTGCCCGCGGAGCCAGCAGCCAAACAGGAACGAGAAGAGGACCACGCCGAACACGACCGCGGCGCGCCGCGGCTTGCGCAGAATCAGGTGACCGGAGCCCGGCACCACCCAGGCCGCTACCGCAACGAGCACGGGCCGGAGGACGCCCCGGGGCTCGGCAGGAGGCCCGGCTGGAGGCGAAGTCGTCGTCATCTGTGCGCGGCGGGCGGCGGGGCCCGGGCCTTGCGGAGCCCGGTCTACTCGTCGGAGTTCAGGAGTTCCTTGAGTTCCTTGCCAGGCTTGAAGTAGGGGATCTTCTTGGAAGGAACGTCAACCCGGGCGCCGGTCTTCGGGTTGCGCCCAATCCTGGAACCGCGCTCGCGGATACGAAAACTCCCGAAGCCCCGGAGTTCGATCTTGTCTCCGTCCTTCAAGGAGTCGACGATGCTCTCCAGCACCGTGCTCACGATGACCTCGGCGTCTTTCTTCGTCAAGTCGGTGCTACGCGCCACTTCCTCGACCAGGTGAGCCTTGGTCATCCCGCGGCGGATGGCTTCAGAGATCTGGATCGCATCTTTCATTTTCGGCTCTCCCCTTAGCCGGCCTTCTAGTCCTTTTCCGACGAACCCTCCGCGGCGGGCGCCTCCTCCCCGCCCCCGGCCTCTTCGGTCTCCGCGGGCGGCTCCACCTCTGCTCCGGCGGCCTCCACTTCCGGAGCCTCCTCAGCTTCTTCGGGCTCGGCAACGACTTCCTCAGCTTCCTCGGCCTCGGCGGCGACCTCCTCAGCTTCCTCGGCCTCGGCAACGGCCTCCGCGGCTTCCTCGGCTTCCACGTCCTCCGCGACGGTCTCCACAGCCTCCTCGGCCTCCTCGACACCCTCTTCAGCCTGCGCAGGCTCCTCGGCCGCGGCCCCCTCGACGGTCTCTTCCGGCTCCTCGGGCTCTTCGGCCGCCATGGCCGCCGCCGTAGCCGCCGCGAGCTTCTGTTCCCGCTCCGCCGCCAACTCGTCCGCCTCTTCGTCGGTCAACTCGACCACGCCGCGCAGGCTGAGACCGACCTTCTTGTCCTCGTCCTCGATGCGGAGAATGCGGGCGCGGAGGAACTCGCCGATCTTGTAGTGGTCCTCGAGCTTGCCGCCCGGGATGTCGACCTCGCTGACGTGCGCCAGTCCCTCCAGCCCGTCGTAAACGTCGATGAACAGCCCGAAGTCGGTCACGTTGACCACCCGGCCCACGATGTCGTCGCCGACGCGGTTGCCGTCCACGAAATCCTGCCACTCGTTGGGAAGGAAGTCCTTGATCGACAGGGACACCCGCTGTCCGGTGACATCGATGTTCGTGATCCGGGCGCGAACGGCATCGCCCTTCGCGAGCACCTCGCTGGGGTGCTTCACGCGCTTCGTCCAGCTCATGTCCGAGACATGGACGAGGCCGTCGATCTCCTCCGTGATCTCGACGAAGGCGCCGAACTCGGTCAGGTTCCGCACCCGGCCCTCGACGATCGTGCCGACCGGGAAGCGCGCCGCGAGATCCTCCCACGGGTTCGACTCCACCTGGCGGAGGGACAGGCTGATTCGACGCTGCTGCATGTCGAGCTCCGACACGATCGCCTCGACCTCCTGGCCGACGCTGACGATCTTGGACGGCGGCACGACCTTCTTCGTCCACGACATCTCGCTGACGTGCACCAGGCCCTCGACACCCTCCTCCAACTCCACGAAGGCGCCGTAGTCGACGAGGCTGACGACCCGGCCGCGGACCCGCGAACCGAGCGGGTACTTCTTGTCGACCAGGGTCCACGGATCCTCGGTGGTCTGCTTGAAGCCGAGCGAGACACGCTCGGTTTCCGGGTCGAAACGAAGCACGACGACCTCCACTTCGTCGCCGACCCCGAAGTGCTCCGACGGATGGTTCACCCGGCCCCAGGAGATGTCCGTGATGTGGAGCAGGCCGTCGATGCCACCCAGGTCGACGAACACGCCGTAGTCCGTGATGTTCTTGACCACGCCCGGCAGCCGAGCCCCCTCCTTCAGCTTGGTCAGGGTTTCGGCCTTCTTCTTCGCGTACTCCTTCTCGAGCACGGCGCGCCGCGACAGCACGATGTTGTTGCGCCGGCGGTCCAGGCTGATCACCTTGAACTCGAGTTCCTCGCCCTTGAACGACTCCAGGTACTTGACCGGCTTGATGTCCACCAGCGAACCCGGCAGGAACGCCCGCAGACCGACATCGACCGTAAGGCCCCCCTTGATCCGGTCGATCACCCGGCCCGTGATCACCTTGCCCTCCTTGAAGCTGTTCTCGACCTGCGCCCAGATCCGCATGCGCTCGGCCTTGACCTTGGAGAGCATCACATGGCCGTCGGCGCCCTCTGTCTGTTCGAGCAGCACTTCCACGTCGTCGCCGACGCTGACCTGGAGTTCGTCGTTCCGGGAGGTGAATTCGTGGATCGGCACCAGGCCTTCGGACTTGTAGCCGACATCCACGACGACATCGTTCGATGTGATCGCGATCACCTTGCCGGGGACGATCTCTCCCTCGTTGAGATGACGCATGCTGTCGTCGTACATCTCGACGAGTTGCTCATAGGAGAGGTTGTCTGTATCGGGCGCCTGCGCTTCGCCGGGAAGCGCGTCGGACGTGTGTTCTTCGGTGGGTTCCATGAGTTCCTGTGTTCTCGCTTCGGCTCTGAACCGTGCGGTGGGCGTTTCTAGGTAGACGGCGCACCGACAATCGGGCCGCAACGCGCTGCCGAAAGCAGGCGTCGAGGCCCGAACGGACGCCAAGGGTCAGACCGACAAGTATAGGGACGCGGCCGCAAGCGGTCAACCGGTCGGGGCTCCACCAACGGCAGCCGCGCCAGTGGCCTAAACACTCATTTCACAACACTTAGGCACCACGTTCCGGCCGCTCCACGACGCGAGCTTCCAGCCGTTCCAGGGCCCAGACTGCGTGGCTCCGGACGACGGGGTCACAACTTCCCCGTGCCCGTTCGAGCGCCGGGATGTAGACGGCTTCGCCGCGGTTCCCCATCGCCAGCGCGGCGTTACGCCGCAGTCCCGAACGACCGGGCCGCTTCATCGGACTGCCGCGAAAGCGCGTCCGGTACTCGTCTTCCGAGATCGTGAGCAGCGTCACGAGATCCAGTTCCGCGCGATGCGCCGGCAAGGAGAACTCCCCACTCCGCTCGTGCGCCGCCGGCCTCGCGCGATGCTCGTTCCAGGGGCACACCTCCTGGCAGACGTCGCATCCGAACACCCAGTCTCCGACCAGGGGTCGCGCCTGCTCCGGCACCTCTCCGCGGTGCTCGATCGTCCAGTAGCTGATGCACTTGCCGGAGTCCAGAACATAGGGCGCCGGCAGCGCTCCAGTCGGGCAGGCGTCGAGACAGCGCCGGCAGTCGCCACACAGATCCTCGGCCATCGGCTCGGACGGTTCGAGCTCCAGGGTCAGGAACAACTCTCCGAGCAGAAACCACGATCCCGTGCGGTCGAGCAACTGTGTGTTCTTGGCGATCGCGCCAAGGCCCGCCCGCGCCGCCAGTTCCCTCTCAAGCACCGGCCCGGTGTCCACGTAGAGTCGCGCGCCTGAGCCCGGAAACGCCTCCCGGATACGGGCGGCAAGCGCCCGCAGTCGCCCCTCCATCAACAGGTGGTAGTCATCCCCGCGGGCGTAACGGGCCACTCGCGGCCACAGGTCGCCCTGCGGCTCGGGCTCGCCCTCGAGGGGGTGGTAGTGAAGCGCCACGCACAACACGGATCGCGCGCCGTCCAGCACCGAGGCCGGCACCAGACGCCTCCGTGTCCGCCTGCCGAGCCAGGCCATCGAGGCGAACAGGCCCCGCTCCAGCCGACGCAGGAAGGCCGACCCGGCGCCGGCTCGCGGTTCGACGGACGCGACCCCCGCGCGGTCGAAGCCGGACGCTAGCGCCCAGCCGATCAACAGCTCGGCGCGGTTCTTCGCCGCGTTCATCCGGAGTCTTCGGGCGGCGAGAGGATCTCGAAGCGGGTGGCATGCTCGTCGTCCGGGCCGGCGGGAACGTCCTCGAAGTTCTCGACCCGCCAGCTCTCAAGGGGCGAAAGATCGACCGCCGTATCGCCCTCGACCTCGGCCAGCACGCGGGTGAGGTAGACGCGGTCGGCGAAACGGAAGGCCGCCTCGAACAGCCCGGCGCCGCCGATCACGAAGGTCTCCTCCTCTCCCACGCCGCGGGCCGCCGCAAGCGCCTCGTCGAGCGAACGGCAGGTCGCCGCGCCCGGCGCTTGGAAGTCCGTTCGGGTGCTCAGCACGATGCACTCCCGTCCCGGCAGCGGCCGGCAGCCGATCTCCTCCCATGTGCGCCGTCCCATCACCACGTGATGGCCCACGGTCAGCCGCTTGAAGCGCCGCACGTCCGTCCGGAGCCTCCAGGGAAGCTGGCCGTCCAGGCCGATGACGCCGTTCGTCGCCGCTGCCAGGATCACCGAGAGCCGCATCGCTCAGACCGCGACCGCGGCGCGGATCGGGGGATGCGGGTCGTAGTCCACGAGTTCGAAGTCGTCGAGCGCGAAATCGAAGACGGAGCGGACATCCGGGTTGAGCCGCATCCTGGGCAACGGACGCGGCTGCCTGGACAACTGCTCGCGCGCCTGCTCCACATGGTTGCTGTACAGGTGGGCGTCACCGAACGTGTGGACGAACTCGCCGGGCGCGAGATCGCAGACCTGGGCGATCATCATCAGCAACAGGGCGTAGGAGGCGATGTTGAAAGGAACTCCGAGAAAGAGGTCGCCGCTGCGCTGGTAGAGCTGGCAGGAGAGACGACCGTTCGCGACGTAGAACTGGAACAGGGTGTGGCAGGGCGGAAGGGCCATCGAGTCGACCTCGGCGACGTTCCAGGCGCTGACGATCAGCCGCCGCGAGTCGGGCTCGCCCTGGATCTGTTCGATGACCGCGGTAATCTGATCGATCGACCGTCCGTCCGGCGTCGCCCAGGACCGCCACTGCGAACCGTAGACGGGCCCCAGGTCGCCGTTGTCGTCGGCCCACTCGTCCCAGATCGTCACCCCGTGACGATGCAGAAAGTCGACGTTCGTGTCCCCGCGCAGGAACCACAGCAACTCGACGATGATCGACCGCAGGTGGAGCCGCTTCGTCGTCAGTGCCGGGAAACCGTCGGCCAGGTCGTAGCGCAACTGCCGGCCGAACACGCTGCGGGTGCCGGTGCCGGTGCGGTCGTCGCGCACCACGCCGTCGTCGAGCACCTCTTGCAGCAGGTCGAGGTACTGGCGCATTCCCGCTTTCGGCTCAGAGCACGGTCCGCAGGATGCGGCCCTGCCGCGGACGGACCACGCGGCCCTACCCCGCCGGCGAAACGCGCAGGTTGCGGAAATGGGCCACCGTTGACCCTTCGATCCAGAGAGCGACCCTTCCCCTGGCCTCCGCACCGGACTTCAGATCGTTGACGATCAGGGTCGGCTGCGCCGCGCCGTTCACGTACAGCCTCGCCGTCTCGCCGGCCACGACGATCTTCACCGCGATCCACTCCGCCGGGCCGATGTCCACGTACGTCTCGTACTTACCCGGGGTCTGCTCACGGAGCCGGAACCACGTCCACTCCGGGTGGGAGATGTACTGGGCGCTGTGGTTGCGCCGGACCTGGTCGTCGGCGCGACCGTTCGTCGGCCGCAGGTAGAAGCAGTCGTAGGTCTCGTCGTCCTCCTGGACCCGGAAGGCGACGCCGACGAACCCTCGTGCTCCTCCCTGCGCCCCCGCCGCGGGCTGGCCGGCGAGGTCCACCTCGATCGTGCCGTCGCCGAAGTCGGTGTCCTGGACCACCGCGAGGAAGTTCTTCCTCACGGCCTCGAAGGCCTCAGGTCCGGGCCGCTCGCCCCGGGCGCGCAGTTCCTGCATCACCTCCCGCCTCTTCGCCGCGACCGAGGCCAGCACCGCCTCGTCGCCCGCCATCCGCAGCGCGGCGCTGCCATCGAGAGTGTCGGCGCGGACCTCCGCGTTCACCAGCCGGAAGTCCTCGGCCGCTGGCAGTTCCCGTTGGAATCCGTCCTCCTGACCCTGGACCGGCGCGGCGGCCGGAACGAGGAGAAGAGCGAGAATGCACCCGGCACGAACATGGGACATCAGTGTTTCCTCCTCATTGGGCACAGCCGGTTCGCACCTTAGCAGCCGTCGCCTCCCTCCAGGAGGCGCAGCAGAGCTCGCCTCTGCTCTTCGTCCTCGACCCGACGGAACTTCCGGCGCAGTCGCCTGCGCAGGTACGCGCGCTCCCAGCGCGGTCGATGGAGTCCGTAGTAGCGCAACTGGGAGGCGCGGTAGAAGCGCTCCGCCGCGGGCGTGAGGCGCCGTTCGCGATCCGTTCCGGTCACCGCGCCCCGCACATGCCACGCCCGCGCCCCGGGCACCTCGCGCAGCCTGAAGCCGGCCCGGCGGAGTCGAAGACACAGGTCCGCGTCCTCGAAGTAGAGAAAGAACCGCTCGTCGAATCCGCCGATGTCGTCGAAGGCCGCGCGGCGCACAAGCAGGCAGGCTGCCGTGTACCAACCCGCGCCGACACAGGGTTTCAGCAGGCGCGGCAGCCGGCCGTGGTTCCACGCCGCTTCCTCGAACCGGTTGCGGAACCTCTGGCACGCCTCGCCGAGAACGCCCACAGGCGGCGCCCAGACGAACTGCGGCGACCCGTCCGGGTAAGAAAGACAGGGGGCGGCCACAGCGAGCCGGTCCTCGGACTCCTGCGCCTCGACCAGGCGCCGCAACGATTCTTCGTCGATCCAGGCGTCCGGGTTCATGAACAGCAGATGACGGCCGGCCGACTTCGCAGCGGCCAGATTGCAGGCAGCGCCGAAGCCGAGGTTTCGGCCCGCCTCGACGAGTCGGACCGGCAGGACCGGGGCACCGGCCGTCTCGAACTCGCGGACCGTCGTCAGCGAACCGTCGCTCGACGCGTTGTCGACCACGACCGCCTCCAGGGCGGCCGGAGAACCGGGCCTCGCCGGATCGTCCCGCCGCCAGGCCTCGGCGATCGCCTGGAGGCTCTCCAGGCAAAGCCGGAGCCAGTCCCCGGAGTTGTAGTTGACCACCAGGGCGCTGACCGCCGGGCGATCCGAGTCGCTCACGGCCCCTTCTCCCGCGCCATGCGCCAGACGGCCTCCACCTGATCGGCGAAGCGCTCAGCGGCACGGTCCCAGGTCAGCGACCGCACACGCTCGGGTCCTTCCCCCCTCGCCAACCGGCGGGCTTCCTCATCCAGCACTAGCCGCCTTAGACCCTCCGTCAACACGTCGATCTCGAGCTTTGCGCATCGCAGCGGATACTCGGGCCACAACTCCGCCAGGGCCGGCGCATCCGAGACGAGCACGGGAGTCCCGGCCGCGAGCGACTCGAGAGGAGGCAGACCGTATCCCTCGTAGTCCGACACGTAGACCGTCCCCAGGGCCCGCGCGTACAGCGGCGGCAGCAGATCGTCGTCTACGTAGCCGAGACGGACCACCCGCTCCTTCCAGTCGCCGGCCCGGATCAACCGGTCGAGCTCTCCACGACGAGGCAGTTGGTTTCGGCCCGCGATGACCAGACGGAGTTGATCCAGGTTCACGGGCCCGGCATCCCATCCCGAGCCGCCCGGACCCGGCTCGCGCAGAAGGCGACCCAGGGCACGCAGCACCAGATCGAGCCGCCGGCGCGGGAGGATCGAACCCAGAACCAGCAGATACGGCCGCCGAACCCCCAGCTCCGCCAGCATCCGGTCCTGTTTCCGCTCTCCCGTTCCGCTCGACTCGCGGGCTGCAGCGAAGTGGGGCGACACGCCCAGCGGAACAACGGCTACACGATCCGCCGGCAGGCCGTACCGTTGCCGCAGATCGGCTGCCGTGCGCCTGGTGTCGGTCAGCACCCTGGTCGCCGCGCGCGCGGCGCTGCGGGCAAGGTAGCGCCGCCGCCGCAACTCACGGAAGCCGAAGTCCCCAGGCAGGTGCTCGAACGAGAGATCGTGAATCGTCACCAGGGATGGCCGCTCCGGCGTGCGCGGCAGGCTGTAGCCCGGCGAGAACACGACGTCCGGCTGCTCGCGCCGCAGCAACCTGGGCAACCGGAACTGCTCCCAGAGAATCGGATGCGCGCCGGGCCGGCGGTCGAACACCGCCTCGCAACGGCTAGCGCCCCCGGCCTTGCCCGTCCACAGCGGGTGGTCGAACGGATCGCCCTTGAAGTACAGCCGCAGACTCCAGTCCTCCGCCCGCGGCGTGCGCCGGAGAGCGGCCAGGAGTTCCTCCGTGTAGCGCCCGACACCCGTCGGCTCCCCCTCCATCTCATAGGCGACGACGCCGATCGACCGCGGCCCTACCGCCGTCTCGTTCATCAACCCGCGTCCACCATTCCGCCGTAGATCCCGATCACTTCCTTCGCCGCCGTCCGCCAGGAGAACCCGGCTGCGCGAACGAAACCCGCCCGTCGATAGTGGCGTCGCAGGTCCGCGTCGCCGAGCAGCGCCGCCAGGCCGCCGCGAATGGCCGCCACGTCAGTCGGATCGACGCACAGCGCGGCGTCTCCGCCAACCTCGGCAAGCGAGGACGTGTTCGACGTCAACACCGGTGTGCCGCAGGCCATCGCCTCCACCACGGGCAGGCCGAACCCCTCGACCAGGGACGGATAGGCCACCACGACGGCAACGTTGTAGAGGGCGATCAGGTCCTCCTCCTCGACAGCACCCAAGCGGCGCACGAAACCCGGCCAGGGACCGCCGAACGCGGCATCCTCCTTCCAACTGCTGCCGCCCACGAGCACCAGAGGCGTGTTCTCCTGCAGGTTCTGGTCGAGCCCGGCGTAGGCCTCGACCAGACGAGCGATGTTCTTTCGCGGCTCGAGCGAGCCGACCGAGAGCACGAACTGTCCCTCAAGCCCGAAGCGCGCCGCAAGACGCTCCCGGGCGGCCGTCAACTGCGCGCCGTCGAAGGCAACGAAGACCGGCGACGCCGCTTCGTAGACCACCCGCAGCCGATCCTCAGGCAGCACGAACCACTTCCGCACTTCCTTCGCGGTCGCTTCCGAGACAGCCAGAATCGTGGCCTGCCGCGAGACCGCCCGCAGAGTGCCGAGCAGGCACTGATTCCGGTTGTCCGGTACGTGGAACTCAGGGTGCGTCAGGAACGTCAGGTCGTGAATCGTGAACACCGCCGGACCGTCGAAGCAGGCAGGATCGGAGAACGACGGGATGTGGAACAGGTCGAGGTCGCGACGGCGCGGCCAGCGACCAGGTCCCTTCCGTACGTTTCGCGGCAGTTCATCCAGAAGGGCCTTCCAGGCCGCGGAGTCCGCCTCCGCACCCAGGGAGTAGAGATGGAGCGCGGGCGTACCGCCCCGTTCCTCCGCCTCCTCGGCAAGTGCCTGCAGGAGACTGACCGAGTAGCGGGCCACGCCATCCGGCGGCCCGAAGATCTTGCTCACGTCGAAACCGACGCGCATACCCGTCAGCCCGGCCTCGAAGCCCGCGCTTCCCCTCTCGCCTCGGCCCGAATGCCCAAGGCGACGGACCGCAGCCTCGAGGCAGCGCCGGCCATCAGCTGGCCCTCGCCCTCGAGGTGCTCGATCAGCGGCAGGATGTCGGCGTGCAGCGGATCGATCCTCACTGCCTGCTTCGTTCGGACCCAGACGGCAAGGCGTAGCCGTTCATAGCGCTCACTGCCGATTGCCCGGCGCAGGACTGCCCGCAACGGCCGGGCCGCGGCTGATCGGGTACCGCGTCCGAGCAGGACGACCAGGGGCCGAAGCAACTCCAGGAGCCGGGTCACCCGCCGCATGCCCCGCCAGCGTACATCACCCTCCCCCGGTCCCCTCCGGCGCGGCAGCCGCGCGCTCGCGGTAGATTTGGATCACCTGGTCCGCCGTCTTCTCCCACGAGAACCCGGCGGCCCGCCGGAAGCCCGCTTCGCGGAACCGGCCCCGCAGCGACGGATCACCGAGCAAGGCCTCCAGACCGCCGCGAATCGCATTGACGTCCAGCGGGTCGACGCACACCGCGGCGTCGTCCGCCACCTCAGCCAGGGAGGAGACGTTCGACGTCAACACCGGCGTACCGCACGCCATCGCCTCCACGACGGGCAGGCCGAATCCCTCGACCAGGGACGGATAGGCAACGACCGACGCCGCGTTGTACAGAGCCACGAGATCCGGCTCGTCTACCCGGCCGAGACGGCGCACGAAGTCGGGCCACTCCCCGGTGAAGACGGCCTCCGGCTTCCAGCCCCCGTCGCCCACCAGCACCAGAGGCGTGCTGCGCCGCCGATCCGGGTCGAGGCCGGCGTAGGCCTCGATCAGCCGGGCAACATTCTTCCGCGGTTCGAGCGTGCCGACCGTCAGCACGAAGGGACCGTTCAGCCCGAAGCGACAGGCGAGTCGCTGCTCCGCGCTAGCCAGCTCTGCGCCCTCCAGTGCGACGAACACCGGCGATGCCGCCGGATACACCACCCGCATCCGCTCGGGCGGCACGTGGAACCAGCGAAGCACCTCGTCCGCCGTCGCCCGGGAATCGACGGCCAGCGTCGCGTCCTGCCAGACGGCGCGCAGGGTCGATCGCAGGCAATGGGCGCGATTGACCGAGCGATGGTGCTCGGGGTGAGTAAGGAATGTCAGATCGTGGACCGTGAACAGGACCGGACCGTCGAAGAAACCGGTGTCGGTGAACGACGTCGTGTGGAACAGGTCGAGCTCGTCCTGATCGGGGTGACGACCGGGATGAGGGATCGCGCTCGCCGGCAGATGGCCCAGAGCCCGATCCCAGTCGCGCGGTCCGGTCTCGACGTCGCCGGCGTAGAGATGCAGCGAGAACTCGCCGCCCTGCTCCGCCCGAACCGCCAGCACCTCCAGCAGGCTCACCGTGTAGCTGGCTATGCCGTCGCGCGGCCCGAAAACCTTGGCGACATCGAAGCCGATGCGCATCGCTCTACGTCGCTCGTGGAACCGTGAAACCGCTATCGGCCGCCTCGTCGGACCAGCCCTCGGCGCGTATCTCGAGCGTCAGACGGCGCAGCCGGTCCGCCGTCCCCTCGGTCAACCGGCCGCTCCGGTCCAGCTTGTCGATGAGCGGCAGCACCTCCGCCGGATACAGCTCGAAGAACAGCGCCTCTTCGACCTCCGCGGCCCGATCCGACATCTCGTCGATCCGGTCCTGCAGCGCGCCGCACAGCGTCGCAACGCGGGTCACTTCGAGACGCAGGGCATGGATCCGCTGCCGTACCCGCAGCAACACGAACGCCGCGCCGGCCACCGCACCGGCAGCGAGCAGCACAGGAAGAGCGCCGGACGGCCACACAGCGGCGGCAGACTACCAGTCGAGAGCAGCCTCCAGAGCGACCACCTCGTCGTACAGCTCGGCGCGCCGCCGGCGCAACCGCTTCACCGCGCCAGTCCGCAGACCCACGGTCCACAGCGCTTTCAGACCGTGACCGAGCTCGGCAACAAGGCGGTGGTAGCGCAGGCCGAGCAGGGCCGACAGGGCGCAGAGCCCGAGCATCCCGGCAACGCGCACCCACAGGGCCTCGGGGATCCAGTCGAATCCCGGCAACGGCTCGGTCCAGGCGATACCGACCGCGACGCTCGCCACGATCCACGCCGCCGGCAGAATGACGAGACCCAACGCCATCTTGAGTCCCGCCTGCTCCTTCCTGGTCTTCGAGAACTTCTTCGCCCCGAACACGACGAGCAGCGCGGCCGGCAGGTTGATCAGGTTGCCGACCAGGACCAGCGTCGGCAGGAGCAGCAGCATGACCAGCGCCTCGGCGCCGACAAGGAGCAGGCGTAGCGCCGTCCGCATGACGGGCACACCGTCCAGTTCCCGGTCGTTCAGACCGAGCAGTCGCAGCGTTTCGTCATAGCGGGTCACCCTGGCCATAAGCCGTTTCGTCCCCTCCGGATCCCTCGTCCTCTGGCTGCGGTAGCCGGCCCAGACGCGCGCGAACCCCTGATCCCGTTCCTGCATCGGGGCCCGCCGCAGGCGCTCTCCCTCCCGAGCCGCGCTTTCCGCGCGCACCAGCGAACGCACCCGCTCCATCGCCCGGTGAATGCCCCAGCTCTCCGTCGGGTGGGTGACCTCGATCAGTTGCTGTTCGATCACCCGCGTCAGTCGGGAAACGAACGTGTCCCCTCCCGCTCCGCCGGCCTTCGACTCCTGCGTGTCGCTGCCGTCGCCGCTGAGATCCGCGCCCACCTCAACGGGCGGGTGGAACGCCACCAGCGCCCGGGACCGAAAGGCGTGCTTGCGCTCGTAGTGCAAACCAACCGGCACCAGCGCGGGCTCGCCGCCGCCTTCCCGCGCCAGTTGGAACAGGCGCGCCGCTCCGGCCCGCAACTCGAGCAGGTTCGGCTCGTCGTGGGTCGCCCCCTCCGGGAAGATCGCGACGTAGGACTCCCGGGTCGCGGCCGCCAGAGCAACGAGACTCCGGTGGTTCGCGACCCGACGTTCCCGGTCGCTCGCGGGGGCGCCGGCCTCACCGCGGTCCCGGGCCCGGTAGAGCGGAACCGCCCCGAACGCGCGCAGCAGCCAGCCGATCAGCGGCATGCGGAACAGGCCGTGACGAGCCCCGAACGTGACCGGCCGCGGACAGAAACCGAGGATCAGGATGCCGTCGGCGAGGCCATTCGGATGCCACGCGACCAGGAGGCCGCCTCCCTCGCGCGGCACGTTCTCGCGGCCCACCACCTCGACGCTGCGAAAGAACAGCCTCGCCAGCGCCCGCAGAAAGAGAGTCAGGCAGCGCTTCCTGATCCCGGCCCCGACCGTGCGAACCACCTCCACCTCGGACCTGTGAACACCGGCCAGTGTAGCGCCGCGGGGCTCGCATGCGCCCCACCGTCCGACCGGTCGGACGCTTGACAGAGTCGAGCTCCGCTCCTACGGTGTACCCAGCGTTCAGTGAAAGGAGGCACCATGACTCCGCCGGGCCATCTCCTGCCCCCGGCCGTCCCGAGGCTGACCGCCCGGGAACACAAGCCGGGGGCCGCCAAGTCCGCAGCCTGAGTGGACGAACGACATCCGGCCGCTCGACCGCCGCCTGAAGAGCCCGAGCGTCCGCCGGATCCCTGATCCGGACCGACCGCGCCGAGGCCAAGGAGAGCGAGTCGAGGCCCAGCGGGCGCCGAACGCCCACCGCGAAAACGCATCCATTCAGGCCGGGGACAATCCGAGAGCGCAGGCTCCATGCCTGCGCTCTCTTGCGTCTGAATGAAGCGGAACCGGGGCCAAAAGGACCCCGACCACGGGCGCCCCCGGACACTCCGATCCAGGTTCTGGCGCGGTTCTGCGTCTTAGTCCATGTGATCGCCTACATCAGTTCCGCGACGCCCTGGGGCATCGAAGCACGAGAGGTCCAGGTCGAGGTCGGGGCCGACTTCGGTCTTCCCGCGATGCAGTTGATCGGGCTCCCGGACACGGCAGTCCGCGAGAGTCGCGACCGGGTCCGGTCGGCAATCCGCAACAGCGGCTACGACCTGAAGAACCGCAATGTGGTCATCAATCTCGCGCCCGCGGACCTGAAGAAGGAGGGCAACCAGCTCGATCTGCCCATCGCCCTCGGTCTGCTCACCGCGCATCGCGAGCTGACGCCCGACTCGCTGGAGAGGCGAATGGCCTGCGGCGAACTCGGCCTCGACGGCGAAGTGCGCCCGATCCGGGGAGCCCTCCAAGTCGCCGAGCTGGCCGGCCGGCTCGGCATCCGTGAACTCCTGCTCCCGGCGGCGAACAGCCGGCAGGCCGCCGCGCTGTCCGGACCGCCGGTGGTGCCGATCACCCATCTGCGCGAGGCGATCCAGCATCTGAACGGAGACCTGGCCATCGGTCCGGCGACTCCCCTCCCCCGAAACGAGACCGACTCCGCGGTCCCGGACTTCTCCGACGTCCGCGGCCAGGAGACCGCCAAGCGGGCACTCGAGATCGCGGCGGCGGGCGGGCACAACGTGCTCTTCGTCGGGCCGCCCGGAACCGGCAAGACGATGCTCGCCCGCCGGCTACCCGGCATTCTGCCGCCGCTGAGCGAGACCGAAGCGATCACGGTGACCAAGATTCACTCTCTGGCCCGCGCCGCCCGCATGAACGGTCTGCTGTGGACACGCCCATTCCGCAGCCCCCACGCTGGAGTGTCCTCGTCCGGGCTGATCGGAGGCGGTTCGATGCCGAGACCCGGCGAGATCAGCCTCGCCCACGGCGGCGTGTTGTTCCTCGACGAATTGCCCGAGTTCCGCCGCGACGCGCTCGAGGCGCTGCGCCAGCCGCTCGAAGATGGCACCGTAACGGTCGTCAGGGCGCAGGCTCGGCTCACCTTCCCGGCCCGCTTCACCCTGGTCGCCGCCTCCAACCCCTGCCGCTGCGGCCATCTCGGGGATCCGCGCGCCGAATGCGTGTGCACGGCCGCCGATGTCGACCGATACCGCCGAAAGATCTCCGGACCCCTGCTCGATCGCATCGATCTCCACGTCGAAATGCCGGTACCCAGTCTCGACGAGTTGAAGGGGCCAGCATCCGAGACCTCGGCCTCGATCGCAGAAAGGGTGTCGGCCGCGCGCCGCACGCAGTCCTCGCGTTTTTCCGCAGGCCATCCGACGCCCTTCAACAGCGCGATGGCGAGACGGCACCTGGATCGGTACTGCCGACCCACGAGCGCGGCGCAGGGCCTCATCGACGCCGCGTTCGAGCGCCTCGCGATGTCCGCCCGGGCTCTGGCCCGCGCGCTCAAGGTGGCTCGCACCATCGCCGACCTGGACAGATCCCCCAAGGTCGACGTCACGCACGTCGCGGAAGCGATCCAGTATCGGCCACTCGATCGCAGCGGACCGTGATGTCGAAGCGGAAGGCGGCCGGACGGGGATTCCCCTCAGCCCCGTCCGGCCGCCCCCTGACGAATCGCTCGGGTTTGCTGCTAGAGTGCCTTCGTCGATCCGGTTCGCCCCGTCTCCCACCGGCCTTCCGGGTTCTTGACACCGGCCCGTCCGGGACGGATAATATTCGCGCTGATCTATACGTACCGCTTCGGCGTCCGACGCTCGCTGCCACCCCGCCCCGGACAGGCTCTCCCAGCATGCGATCAAGGTTCCACACAATCGTCTTCGTTCCGCACTCCCAGAAGCGGACGCGGCAGTTCCGCATCAGCAGCCGCTGGTTGACCGCGGTCGCGACCGCTGCCGCCCTCGTGCTGGGCTTCGTTGGCTGGGCCACCGTCGCCCAGGTGCGCTCGGCGGCAGAACTACGCGACCTCGCCAGGATGGAGAACGAGAACGAGGAACTGCGCCGGGCCAACGACTCGTTCGAGGCCAGCATCTCCCGCCTGCAGCAGGCGCTGACGGACGCCGAGGATCGCACGCGCGAACTCTCGATCGTCGCCGGCCTCGAGCAGATGGTCGGTGCCGAGCCAGAGAACCGTCCGTCCGAGACCGGCGCCGGCGGCAGCTACCCGAGCCCCACCGCCCCCAACAGCTACGACCTGTCTCTCCTCGAAGCCCGGGCCTCTCGGCTCGACGGTCAACTCGACGAAGTGAACGGGGCTGTCGAGAATCGCCTGCTCCTGCTCCGGTCGACGCCCATGATCTCGCCCGTCCGGGGTGTGATCAACAGCGGTTTCGGCTTCCGTCGGGATCCGATCACGGGGCAGCGGGCCCATCACGACGGCATCGACATCTCGGCCGACCGCGGTCAGACGGTCGTCGCCACGGCCGACGGCATCGTCGTTCGTGCCGAACGAGCGGGCAACCTGGGTCGCGCCGTCTACGTGGTTCACCGTTTCGGCTACGAGACCCGTTTCGGCCACCTGTCGAAGATCCTGGTCGAAGAAGGCCAGGAGGTCCGCCGCGGCGACACGTTGGGCCGGGTCGGCAACTCCGGACGCGCGACCGGCTACCACCTGCACTACGAAGTCCGGCTCGGCGGCGACACGCGCGACCCGTTCGAGTTCATGCGAGACCAGAGTTAGCGGTAGCGCCGCGACGCCGGACGTACCGCGGCCTGGCACCCAGGAAACCGTCGATCGGCGATCCAGCCGGCCGCGGCGTCGCCCCCTCCCCGGAACGAGTCGATGATCTCCAAAACGATCACCAGGATCTTCGGCAGCAAGCATGACCGCGATCTGAAGCGGCTCCAGCCGCTCGCCGAGGCGATCAACGCGCTCGAACCGGAGCTCCAGTCACTCACGGACGATCAGTTGCGGGCCCGCACCGGCGAGGCCCGAGCCCGACTCGACCAGGGAGCCGAATTGGACGACCTGCTGGTTCCGGCTTTCGCCACGGTGCGCGAGGCTTCACGGCGCACCCTGGGGATGCGGCACTACGACGTCCAGTTGCTGGGCGGCGTCGTCCTCCACCAGGGGAAGATCGCCGAGATGAAGACCGGCGAGGGCAAGACCCTCGTCGCCACCTTGCCCGTTTACCTCAACGCCCTCGCCGGCAACGGCGTCCATGTCGTCACGGTGAACGACTACCTGGCGCGGCGCGACGCCGAGTGGATGGGCCAGATCTATCGGTTCCTCGGTCTCGAGGTGGGCGTCATCCAGCACGGCCTGACCGACCAGGAACGCCAGCACGCCTACGGCCGGGACATCACCTACGGCACGAACAACGAACTCGGCTTCGACTACCTGCGCGACAACATGAAGTTCACGCTGGAGTCCATGGTCCAGCGGGGCCACCACTACGCCATCGTCGACGAGGTCGATTCGATCCTCATCGACGAGGCGAGAACACCCCTGATCATCTCGGGCCCGTCCGAGCAGTCGACCGAGAAGTACACGCTGGTCAACCGGATCATCCCCAAGCTCGAGCGCGGCGAGGAGATTCGCGACGGCGACCGGAAGTACACGACCGGCGATTTCATCTGCGACGAGAAGGCGCACACGGCGGCCCTCACCGACGAGGGCGGCGCCAAGGTGGAGAAACTCCTCGGTATCGGCAACCTGTTCGAGATGGAGAACATGGATGTGCTGCACGCGGTCAACCAGGGACTGCGCGCGCACCACCTCTACCGACGGGATGTCGAGTACCTGATCGAGAACGGTCAGGTCGTCATCGTCGACGAGTTCACCGGCCGCAAGATGCCCGGCCGCCGGTGGTCGGACGGTCTGCATCAGGCGGTCGAGGCGAAGGAAGGCGTTCGGATCGAACGCGAGAACCAGACCCTGGCGACGATCACGTTCCAGAACTACTTCCGCATGTACGAGAAGCTGGCCGGCATGACCGGAACGGCCGACACCGAAGCCGGCGAGTTCAGTCAGATCTACGACCTCGACGTGGTCGTCGTGCCGACCAACGAACCGATGATCCGCGACGATCGCTCGGATCTCGTCTACCGCACGGCGCCCGAGAAGTGGAACGCCGTGGTCGAGGAGATCCAGGAGTGCCAGGAGAACGGCCAGCCGGTCCTGGTGGGCACCGTCTCGATCGAGAACAGCGAGATGCTGTCCCGCCTGCTCAAGAAGAACCGGGTGCAGCACGTCGTCCTGAACGCGAAGTACCACGAACGCGAGGCGGCGATCGTGGCCCAGGCCGGCCGTCGCGGCTCGGTGACGATCGCCACGAACATGGCCGGCCGCGGCACGGACATCGTCCTCGGCGGCAATCCCGAGCAACTGGCCCTGGCCGAGGTCGATGAGAGTAAAGACCCGGACGGCTTCGCCGAGGCACTCGCCCGCTACCGGGAGTTGTGCGCGGCGGAACGGGAGGAAGTCGTCGCCGCCGGCGGCGTGCACATCCTCGGCACCGAACGGCACGAATCCCGTCGTATCGACAACCAGCTTCGCGGCCGCTCGGGCCGCCAGGGCGATCCCGGCTCCTCCCGCTTCTACCTGTCGTTGCAGGACGACCTGATGCGGATCTTCGCGTCCGATCGGGTCCAGGCGTTGATGAAGCGGCTCGGCATGGAGGAGGGGGTACCGATCGAGGCACCGATGGTGAACCGGGCGATCGAGCGGGCCCAGACGCAGGTCGAGGGCAGGAACTTCGAGATCCGCAAGAACCTCCTCGAGTACGACGACGTGATGAACAAGCAGCGCGAAGCGATCTACGAGTTGCGCCGCGACATCCTCCTCGGCCGCGAGGGGCGCGACTACGTGATGAAGATCGCCCGCGACGTCGTCGACTACGTGATCGAGCGGCACTGCCCCGCGAACCTGGACCCGCGCGACTGGAAGATCGACGAGATGCGCTCCGAGATCCGGGCGTACTTCAATCTCGACGAGGCGGATCTGGGAGAACCGCTCGAGGAGATGGGTACCGAGGAGCTCCAGGACGCGATCACGAGCGCCGCCGAGCGGAGCTACAACGAGAAGGAGGAAGCGCACGGCGCCGATGCGGTTCGGGCCGCCGAACGCCACCACATGCTGCGCGTGGTCGACGCGGCCTGGAAGGACCACCTGCTCGCCCTGGACCACCTGAAGGAGGGAATCGGCCTGCGCAGCTACGGCCAGCGCGATCCGAAGAACGAGTACAAGCGCGAGAGCTACGAGCTGTTCACCGAGATGAAGGAGCGGACCGAGGACACGATCATCAAGGATCTGTTCCGGCTGCGCCCGGTCTCCGCCGAGGAGATCGCGGAACTCGAACGCCGCCGCCGGGCGCTCGGCCCGCAGAGCATGAGCTTTCGCCACCCCAGCGCCCTCGGCCTGCCCGCTGCCGGCGCCGGACCGCAGCCTGGCCCCGGCCCCGGCATGCCGGGCATTCCCGGAATGCCCTCCGGCGGCCCCCCAAGTCCTGCGCCTGGCGGCTTCCCGCCGCCGCAAGGCCCCACCGGACCACCCATGCGGCCCCAGAAGCCGCGCACCGTCGTCCGCGGGCAGGCCAAGGTCGGCCGCAACGCTCCCTGTCCATGCGGCTCCGGCAAGAAGTACAAGAAGTGCTGCGGCGCGCCGGTCGCCGTCTAGGAGTCAGCGCGACCGAAACGCGAACATCGCGAGTCGTGGCTGATAGCGTTCGGCATGGAAACGTCGGATTCCGGGGGTGACACCCCCGCACTTGCCCTCACCTTCGACGATGTCCTCCTGGCCCCGGGCCTGTCGGAGGTGCATCCGAACGACGTTCGCCTCGGCACCCGCGTCACGCGCGGCATCGAGCTGAACATCCCGTTGATCTCGGCCGCGATGGACACCGTGACCGAGGCCGAGCTGGCGATCGCCCTGGCCCAGGAGGGGGGCATCGGCGTGATCCACAAGAACCTCTCCATCGAAGCCCAGGCCACCGAAGTCGATCGCGTCAAGCGCTCCGAGGCGGGCATGATCGTCAACCCGATCACGATCCGGCCCGAGCAGCGCATTCACGAAGCGCTCGACCTGATGGCCCGCTACAAGATCTCCGGCGTCCCGGTCACCGACCGCGAGGGGCACCTGGTGGGTATTCTGACCAACCGCGACCTGCGGTTCGAGACGAACACGAGCCTTCCCGTGTCCGAGCTGATGACGCACGAGAACCTGGTCACGGTTCCCGAGGGAACGACCCTGGACCAGGCCAAGGCCGAACTCCACCGCCACCGGATCGAGAAGCTGCTGGTCGTGGACGACGACGGCAACCTGAAGGGGTTGATCACCGTCAAGGACATCCAGAAGATGATGGAGTACCCGATCGCCTGCAAGGACGACCTCGGCCGCCTGCGGGTGGCGGCTGCGGTCGGCACGGCCGGCAACTACCTGGAACGGGCGCAGGCCCTGGCCTCGGCCCAGGCCGATGTGCTCGTCGTGGACTCCTCGCACGCCCACAGCCGCGGCGTGCTCAGTGCTTTGGTCCGAATCCGCGAAGCGCTCCCGGAAGCCCAGCTTCTCGTCGGCAACGTGGCGACCGCCGAGGGTGCGCGGGCCCTCGCCGAACGCGGCGCGGACGGGATCAAGGTCGGCATCGGACCGGGCAGCATATGTACCACGCGCGTCGTTACCGGTGCCGGCATGCCCCAGGTCACGGCGATCCGCGACGCCGCTTCCGAAGCAGGAGAAGTGCCCATCGTGGCCGACGGCGGCATCCGCTTCTCCGGCGATCTGACCAAGGCGCTGGCCTGCGGCGCCCACAGCGTCATGGTCGGCTCGCTGCTCGCCGGCACCGAGGAAAGCCCCGGCGAAACGATCCTCTACCAGGGGCGAAGCTACAAGGCTTACCGCGGCATGGGTTCCCTGTCCGCGATGGCCGAGGGCAGCGCCGACCGGTACTTCCAGTCCGACGACGAGCCGCTCTCGAAGCTGGTGCCCGAGGGCATCGAAGGCATGGTCCCCCACAAGGGCAGCGTCCACCAGGTGATCGCCCAACTGACCGGCGGCCTGCGGTCCGGCATGGGCCTCTCCGGGTGCGCCAGCATCGGCGAACTGCGAACCCGGGCCCGCATGGTCCGGGTCACCGCCGCGGGCCAGAAGGAAGGCCACGCGCATGACGTGGTGATCACGAAGGAGTCGCCCAACTACTGGGTCGACCGGAGCTAGGGCGACCAGGCGCGGGGATCGAGATCGTAGGGCAAGGGCGTGAGATTCGTCATGCCGTCCCCGGTCACAACCACCAGGTCCTCGAGCCGCACGCCCCATCCGGCTTCCGGGTCGTAGAGCCCGGGTTCGATCGTCACCACGTCGCCGGTCCGAAACTCCTCCGTGCCCGGTCCGGTCTTTCGGAAGCTGGGGAGTTCGTGCAGCTCGTAGCCGACACCGTGGCCCAGCAGGTGGAAGTAGCCGGTCTGTGTGCCCGGGTTCTTGTCGGGCACCGCGAAGCCCTCGTTCTCGAACAGGCGGCAAACGCATTCGTGCAGGGTCCAGCCCCGCACGCCGGGTCGAACCTCGTCGAGGCTCTTGCCAAGCGCTTTCAGCACCAGGCCGTGCGCCCGCGCCAGGTCCCCCGGCGGCTGGCCGACGCAGAATGTCCTCGTGCAGTCGGCGAACAGCAGGCCACGCGGGAAAAGGTCGACAACCACGGATTCGCCAGCCCGCAGCACCCGATCTGGCGTACCAGTGCTGTGACCCGTGGCCCCCTCTTCCGCCGGGGCCACGATGGAGCTCTCCGGCTGTTCGAGACCGTAGCCGGCGAACACGGCGGCGGCTCCCGCCTTGACCCGAGCTACAGTCAAACGCTCTTCCTCCAACCAAAGTTCGCCGTCCTCGCGAACCGAGCTAGCGGCCAGCATTTCCGCCAGCGACCTGAAGGCAGCCACCGTGGCACGGGCGGCGGCGGCGATTCCGTCGATCTCCCTCCGTGTCTTGCTCCGGCGCAGCGCCAGCATCAGGCCCCGGCCAGAGACTGGCTGCCGACCCCCTTTCTCAAGCATTCGAGCCAAGGCCAGAGCGGATCCGGCAGGTGGTCGCCCGGCGAGGACTACCCTGCCAGCCCCGATTCCGGCACGCTCGAAGGCCGAGTTCACCGCGGCAGAGAGGATCTCCTCGCGGCTCTTGCCGTCGCGACGAAGCGCCTCCATCCCGAAATCGGCCGGGTGAAGTAGGTCGACGCCCTGCGCCTCCGCCCGAGCGGCCTCCTCTCGCTCCATCGACGTGAAGTACACGAGATGAGCGCCACCTCCATGCGCCACAACACAGGCATCTCCCAGGCGCGCGCCTCCGACGAAGGGCGCCAAGTCCGGGTCACGGCTCGACCCAGCCAAGACGACGAGTGCCTCAGCCTTCTCCTCGGAAAGAAGCGCCCCCAGAAGCTCGCTGCGCGGCCAGGTCATCCCACCGGCGCCAGGTCCAAGGTCAGACGTGATCGTTCAGGAAGGCCTCGAACCGCATCTTCGGCGCGGCGCCGGTCATGCGGCCCAGGATCTCGCCATCCTTGAACAGGATGAAGTGCGGAATGCCTTGTACGCCGTAGCGAGCGGCCACGTCCTGGGCGTGGTCGACGTCCAGCTTGGCGATCCGTACCCGGCCGTCATACTCGTCCGCGAGTTCGTCCAGGATCGGCGCCACCATGCGGCATGGCCCGCACCAGGTGGCCCAGAAGTCGACCAGGACCGGACTGTCCGCACCCAGTACCTGCTCCTCGAAGCTCTGACTGTCCACGTTGAAGATCTGTTCGCTTGTCATGGGGTTGGGTCCCTCGTTCAGTTGGGTCTGTTGGTGGAACTCTCGAGACGGCGAAAGTACTCCCGCGCGGCGTCGGCGTCACGTCCGATCTGCGCGGAAAGGTCCATCATCGACGAGAACAGCTTCTCCTCGCGCAGATGCCGGCAGAAGGACAGGTCCACGCGCTCGCCGTACACATCGCTCGAGAAGTCGAGGATGTGGCTCTCGATGACCCGCCGGTAGTTCTCATAGACGGTGGGCCTGGTGCCGATGTTCGTCACCGACCGGAACGTCGCCTCGAAGCTGGGAAAGTACACCTTGGTCACGTACACGCCGTTGTGCGGGTAGAGCTCGTTGTCCGGGGCCAGGTTGATCGTCGGCCAGCCGAGCCGCTGGCCCATGCGGTCACCGCGCGCGATCGTGCCCGTCATCGTGTACGGACGTCCGAGCAGATCGTTCGCTTCGGCGATCCTGCCTTCCAGCACGAGGCTGCGGATCCGGCTGCTCGAAACCCGCTCGCCCCCGGAACGCACCTCGTCGATCTCCACCGCCACGAAGCCGCAGGACGTTCCCATCTCCCTGAGCAGCGCCATGTTGCCCTCGCGCCGGCGGCCGAAGGTGAAGTTCGAGCCGACATAGAGCTCCAGGGCGGCGAGCTGGCCGTGCAGGAAGTCGCGCACGAAGGTCCGCGCCCGGGTGTTGGAGAACTCGTGCGAGAAACGGATCGTCAGCACGTAGTCCACGCCCGCCGACGCCAGCAGAGCCTCCTTCTGGTCCTGGGTCACCAGCCTCGGCGGCGCCTCCTCCGGACGAACGACGCTGAGCGGATGGGGGTCGAAGGTGATCACCGCGGACGGCGCGCCGACCTCCCGGGCGCGGCCGGTGACCATGTCGAGCACGCTCTGCTGGCCGATGTGAATGCCGTCGTAGTTGCCGATCGTGGCGATCACCCCGCGCGGCAGCTCGGTCGACGTCATGGCATCCCGGATCGCCTGCATCAGGCATTCGCCCAGGCTGTGACAGGCCGAGCGGCGACCACGCGGCCCACCAGATCGTCGGCGAACGCATCGGTCACCTCGACCTCCGCCATCCGGCCGGCCGCGACGTCGGCCAGCGACGCTTCGCCGTCTCCGCTCCCCGAACCGGCCGTGACGATGTCGTTGATCAGCACCCGACCGTCGACGTCCGGCGCCATCCCCTGGTGCCGGGCACAGAGCAGGTGCTCGGTCTCCTCGCACGGCCCTTCGACCAGCATCGGCACCGTCCTGCCGACGAAACGCCGGCGGCGCGCCAGAGAGACCTCGCGCTGCAGCTCGAGCAACCGTTCCCGGCGCTCCTCGGCCAGGCCGCGCGGCACCTGGTCGGGCAACGCCGCCGACGGCGTATCGGTCTCGCGGCTGTAGACGAAAGCCCCCAGGTGATCGAACCGGACCTCGGAAACGAACTCGAGCAGGTCCTCGAAGGCCGCGTCGTCCTCGCCGGGGAACCCCACGATGAAGGTCGTGCGCAGACTGACCTCGGGATCGAGTTCCCGCGCCCGCGCGAAGATCCGCCGGTAGCGCTCCGCCGTGCCGCCCCGGCGCATGGCGCGCAGCATCCGGCGGTCGCTGTGCTGCAGGGGCATGTCGAGGTAGGACGCCACCCGCCGCTCACTCGCCATCAGCCGCAACAGGTCGTCGTCCAGTGTGGTCGGGTAGGCGTAGAGGCACCGGATCCAGTCCGCGTCCGTGCCGGCGAGGAGCGCCTCGACCAGCCGCACGAGGCCGTGCCTCCCGTAGCCGAGGTCCTCGCCGTAGCGCGTGGTGTCCTGGGCCACCAGCACCAGCTCGCGGGCGCCGCGCCCGGTAAGGTTTCTCGCCTCCGCCACCAGGCTGTCGATCTCGCGGCTGCGCAGCCGGCCCCGCCAGACCGGAATGGCGCAGAAGGTGCACGGGTTGTTGCACCCCTCCGCGACCTTGAGGTAGGCGTAGCCGGAGGTCGTCAGCAGCCGGCTGTCGCGGTGATCGAACACCAGGTGCGAGGCGGAGGGCCGGGCCGGCGGCGCGCCGCCGAGCTTCACCAGATCGCCTGCCTGCCGCAGGGAATCGAGATCGATGAAACCGTCGATCTCCGGGATCTCGGCCTGAAGTTCGTGGCCGTACCGGTTGGCCATGCACCCCGCCACGAGAAGCTGCCTGACGGGCGCGGCACCGTCGGTCTTGCGGGCCGCTGCGTTCAGAATCGCGTCGATCGATTCCTCCCTGGCTTCGTCGATGAACCCGCAGGTGTTGACGATCACCGTGTCGGCCTCGTCGAGATCCGCGACCAGCCGGTAGCCCTGGCGGTCCAGTGCCCCGAGCATGATCTCGCTGTCGACGTGGTTCTTGGCGCAGCCGAGGCTGACCAGGCCGACGCTTGAACGCCCGGGCCCGGCCGCGCCGGACGAGGCGCCGGGCTCCACCCTCCTTCGGGGGCTCGTCACGTTCCCTACGACGCGTCGCTACGAAGCGGCGGCCGCCGCCTGGCGCGGAGCGCGTCCCGCCGGATCGATGTCGGCGAGAAGCTCCTCGCGTCCGACGTGCCGCCCCTTCATCACTTCCTGCGCTGTCTTGTACTTCAGCGCGTCGTCGTTGTGCCACAGCTCGCGGAAGAGCTGCTTCACCCGTCGCCGCGCCATGCGGCAGAAGAGGTCGGACAGCGCGGCGGACCGCTCGGCCGACTCGACGCCTCCCTGCGCCTCGGTATGGGCCCGCGAGATCGAAGCGGCCATGGCGAACAGCTCGTTGACCACGTCCACGAGCCGGAACAGGAACATCTGGCGACGCTCCATCTTCTCCCGGTAGACCAACATGCCGTGGAAACTCTCGCGCGCCAGCTTGCGCGCCGCCCGGTCGATGAAGCGGAGGTGCCGGGCGTGACGGCCGTAGCCCGCGTATCGGGGCCAGCGCCCCCATGCAAGCCACCGGGTCGGATACCACCAGGCGTAGAACAGGCCGATCTTCGGCAGCGCCGCCAGCTTCGTGCCGAAGCCCGCGCGCCTGTCGATCAGCGCGCCCGCCACCTGCAGGTGCCTGTCCACCGCCTCGCGGGCCATGATCAGGTGCATGATCTCGCTCGAACCCTCGAAGATGCGGTTGATCCGGAAGTCGCGCATCATCCGCTCGATGCCTACCGGGTCCTCGCCGCGATCGCGCAGGGAGGACTCCGTCTCGTAGCCGCGGCCACCGCGGACCTGCATCGTCTCGTCGATGATCTGCCATCCGCGCCAGGTGTTCCACTCCTTGCAGGCCGCGCTCTCGAGCCGCAGGTCGAGCCGCTTGTCGTTCGACATGTGGCTTGCCAGCTTGACGATTGCCTCCATCGCGAAGCCGTAGGCCGCGATATCCGAGATCTTCTGCGCGATCGCCTCGTGCTTGCCGATCGGCACGCCCCACTGGATCCGGCTGCTGCCGAACTCCCGCACCGCCTTGAGGCAGTACTTGGCGGCGCCCACCGAACTGTTCGGGATCGAGAGGCGACCGTCGTTCAGCGTCGTCAGGGCGATCTTCAGGCCGCGCCCCTCCTTGCCGATCAAGTTCTCCTTCGGCACCTTCACGTTGTCGAACGTGATGATCCCGTTGGCGAGCGCCCGGAGCCCCATGAAGTGGCAGCGGCGCTCCACCGTGACCCCTTCCCACTCCGTTTCGACGACGAAGGAGCTGATCTTCTCGGTCGCCGGATCCATCGCCATGACCACCAGGAGGCCGGCCTTCGTGCCGTTCGTGCACCACAGCTTAGTGCCGTTCAGCACGTAGAAATCGCCGTCGAGAACGGCGGTGGTCGACAGCCGGGCCGGATCCGAACCGACCTCCGGCTCGGTCAGCGCGAAGGCCGAGATCTCGCCCGAAGCGCACCGCGGGAGGTACTTCCGCTTGAGTTCCTCGGTGCCGAACAGGTTGAGCGGCTGCGGCACCCCGATCGACTGGTGAGCCGACAGCAGCGCGGTCAGGTTGCCGTCGAAGGCGCCAACCAGTTCCATCACCTGGGCGTACTCGACCTGGTCGAACCCGAGCCCACCGTACTCGGTGGGGATCTTCATGCCGAACGCGCCGAGCCGGGCAAGACCGTCGATCACGTGATCGGGATAGTCCTCCGACGCGTCGATCTCGACCGGATCGACCTCGTCACGCAGGAAGTCCGTCAGCGCCGAGTAGAAGGACTCGAATTCGGGGCGCCATTCCTCGCGCGTGGGATAGGGACTGATCAGGTCGAAGCGGAAGTTGCCCAGGAACAGTTCCTTCATGAAGGAGGGGTTCTTCCACTCCTTCTGGCGCGACGCCTCGGCGACCGCGCGGGCCTTCTCTTCGCTCACCTGAACCTTCTGCTGGCTCATCGACTCGGCTCCTGTTTGGTGCTTGCTGGCTAAGGGTCGCCCGACTCGTCGGGACGCGCGCATTGTAACCGGCGGCGGCAGCTGCCCCGCCGGTCAGCCTTCGCCCCGACCCCAGCCGCCGCCGCCCGGCGTCATGAGGACCAGGCGGTCGCCCGGCTCGACGTCGGCCTGATCGACCGAGGTCAGTTCCCGCACGCCGCCCGCGGCACGCAGAATACGTGCTCGGCCGGTGGTGCCGGGCTCACCGCCGTCCATGCCGTACGGCTGTTCCACCCGGTGCTGACCGAGCACCGAGACCTGCTGCGGCGACAGGAACCGCAGTTCGCGTACCAGGCCGTCGCCACCCGGATAGCGACCCGCGCCGCCCGAACCCGGGCGCAGGGAGAACCGCTCGAGGCGGACCGGATACCGGTGTTCCAACACTTCGGGATCGGTGATGCGCGTGTTCGTCATGTGGGTGTGCACGCCGCTGGCGCCCGCGAATCCCGGCCCGGCCCCGGCTCCCCCGCCGACCGTCTCGTAGTAGCCGAACGTGTCGTCGCCGAACAGGGTGTTGTTCATCGTTCCCTGCCCGCAGGCGCACAGACCCAGTGCCCGGATCAGCGTGTCCACGACCCGCTGGCTCGTCTCGACGTTGCCCCCGACCACGGCCGGACACTGCCTCGGATCGGCCGGGAACTCCGGGTTCAGCATGCCCCGTGGGATCTCGATCTCCACCGGCTCCAGCAGCCCCTCGTTGAGTTGCAGCGGCACGCCGATCAGCAGACGGAGGACGTAGATGGTGGCACTCCTCACGATCGCCGGAGTGGCGTTCAGATTGCCCGGGTGCGTCGCGGCGCTGCCCGTGAAGTCGATGCGCGCCGAGCCGCGGTCGACCGTCACCTCGACCTCGATCGGCGAACCGTCGTCAAGCCGTTCGCGGGCGCTGAAGACCTGGCGGCCGGTGCTCTCCGCATGCTCGTCGAGCGCCACCCGCATGCGATCGGCCGCGCGCGAGTAGAGCGCCGTCATGTAGCGGCGCACCTCGTCCTCGCCGTGGCCTTTCGCGAGCTGCCGCAGAGCCGCCACTCCGCGGCGGTTCGCGGCCACCGCCGCGCCAAGGTCGGCGAGGTTCTCCTCTACCGAACGGGACGGTGCCGGGCCCCGGCTCAGCAGCAACTCGATCCGATCCCACTGCGGCTCTCCCCTCCTCACCAAGTACTGCGGCGCGATGACGACGCCCTCGTCCGCAAGGTTCGCCGCCGTCGGCGGCATCGAGCCGGGCCTGATACCGCCCAGTTCGGCGTGGTGGGCCCGGTTCGCGACGTAGCCGATGAGCCGTCCCTCGACATGCACCGGAGCGATGACCGTGATGTCCGGCAGGTGGGAGCCACCGTAGCCCGGATGGTTCGTCACCGCGACATCGCCCGGCGCCAGATCGAGTTCGGCCGCGACTCCGCGCACGCACTCGCCAAGGGCGCCCAGATGCACCGGGATGTGGGGCGCGTTGACCAGCAGCCGGCCGTCCGCGTCGAGCATCCCGCAGGAGAAGTCGAGCCGCTCCTTGACGTTGACCGACATCGCGGTCCGCTGCAGCATGACGCCCATCTCGGACGCGATCGCGGCGAACCGATTGGAGAACAGCTCCAGCCGAACCGGGTCCATCGGCGCAGTCTACGCGGGGCTACCCAAAGTCGCTAAGGTACCGCTTCCCGTCCTTCCCGACCGCAGGAGCGCCGCGATGACCCTCAGCACGATGATGGACTACCCGCTGACGATCAGGATGATCTTCGATCACGGCCGCCGGGTGTACGCGGACAGCCGCGTGATCACCTGCACCGCGGACGGCGCGCGGATCGGCACCTACGCCGAAGTGGCGGCCCATGCGGCCCAACTCGCCCACGCGTTGAGGGATCTCGGGATCGAGCCGGGCGACCGGGTCGGCACCTTCGCCTGGAACAACCAGGAGCACATGGAGGCCTACTTCGCCATCCCCTGCATGGGGGCCGTCCTGCACACCCTGAACATCCGCCTGTTCCCGGAACAGTTGACCTACGTCACGAACCATGCCGAGGACCGCGTCGTGATCGTCGACGACTCCCTGGTGCCGCTCCTGGGACAGGTGGCGGCCGACCTGACCACGGTCGAGCACTTCATCGTGGTCGGCGACGGCGATGCCTCTCCACTCGAGGCCGGTGGGGCTGCCATTCACCGCTACGACGACCTGATTGCCGGCCAACCCACCGCGTTCGACTGGCCCGAGATCGACGAGCGGGCGGCGTGCGCCATGTGCTACACGAGC
Source organism: Acidobacteriota bacterium (assembly GCA_026707545.1). NCBI lineage: Bacteria > Pseudomonadati > Acidobacteriota > Acidobacteriota bacterium. The sequence goes on from JAPOWR010000001.1 coordinate 1,448,609, forward strand.
GGCACGACCGGCAACCCGAAGGGCGTCGCCTACAGCCACCGATCCTCCTTCCTGCACGCCCTGGGCGTCGCCTCCGGCGGCGCGCTGGGAATCAACCAGAAGGACAGCATTCTGGCCATCGTGCCGATGTTCCACGCGAACGCCTGGGGCCTTCCCCACGTCGGCTGGTTCACCGGCGCCGACTTCGTGATGCCCGGTCCCTTCCTCCAGGCCGAACCGCTCTGCCGGATCATCGCCGAGCACCGCCCCACGCTCTCGGGCGCCGTACCGACGATCTGGAACGACGTCCTGCGCTACTCCGAGAACCACGAGGTGGACTTCTCCTCGTTCCGCGCGGTGCTGTGCGGCGGTTCCGCCGTCCCGCGCTCCCTGATCGAGGGCTTCCGGGACCGCTTCGGCGTCGACATCATCCAGGGCTGGGGAATGACCGAGACCTCGCCCCTCGCGGCGATGGCGATTCCCCCGCGCGGTACCCCGCGCGACGAGGAGGTCGACTGGCGGGTCAAGACCGGCCGCATCATCTCCGGCGTCGAAGTCCGGATCACGAACGACGCCGGCGAGGTCCTGCCCTGGGACGGCGAGGCGGTCGGCGAAATCGAGATCCGCGGCCCGTGGATCACCGGCTCGTACTACCTCGACGACGATCCCGAGAAGTTCCACGACGGCTGGCTCCGGACCGGCGACGTCGCCTCGATCGACGAGTTCGGTTTCATGCAGATCACCGACCGGGCCAAGGACGTCATCAAGTCCGGCGGCGAGTGGATCTCCTCCGTCGATCTCGAGAACGAGCTGATGGGCCATCCGGCGGTCGCCGAAGCCGCCGTGGTCGGCGTCCCCGACGACCGCTGGGACGAGCGGCCCCTCGCCTGCGTCGTCCTCAGCGACGGCGCGGAGGCCGATCCGGGCGAACTCAGGAGCTACCTGGCTGACCGGGTCGCCCGCTGGTGGGTGCCCGAGCGGTGGACCTTCATTGACGAGGTGCCGAAGACGAGCGTCGGCAAGTTCGACAAGAAGGTGCTGCGGGCGCGGTATGGGGACGGGGAACTCGAAGTCGTCGGCTGATCGTTCACCCGCCAGCGAGCGCCGCTGAAACGCTGGCGTGGCGCCTCACTCCGGGATCGTCCCCACGATGCGCCCGTTGCGGCCCACCACGATGATCGGCACTCTCGGCGTGTCGTCGCCGTACTCGATCTTGTCCACCGATTCGGCGGCGTCCTCAGCGACTGTTCCGGGGAGCGCGTAGGGTTCCGCCAGAGCGACGTCAACCACGTAGCCGAGGTCGGCCAGCGACTGGATGGTCACCGCGCTCAGCGGGCTAGCTACACCGAGGTTCAGGGTCGGCGTCATGAGTTCGTGGTCGAATACCCGGTCTCGCCAGTGCGAGTCTCCCGAACCGAAGCTCGCCCTGTTCTCCACGGGCACCTTCTCCCCGTGCGTGTACGCCGTGCCGCCCACCTGGTCGAACGCCCCGATGGCAAGTGGACCGGCAAAGTGAGTGTCTGGAATCCCGTCTACCTCCAGAGAAGGATTGCGGAGCAGGCCGAAACGGGACCAGAGCGTCCCGATTCCCAGCACGTGTCCGATCTCGTGGAGAATCACCTCATACAGATCGCGGCTCGTCATCCACTCCGCGTCGTCCGCGTCGAACTCGACGGCACCCACGAAGGGCAGGCCGCCCTCACCCTGCCGCACGCCGCACACGGCGGCTCGGGCGATGACCCCGCGCTCGCCATCGATGCTGCCGGCCCTCGCCACGATCAAGAGGTCATCCACGCTGCCCTGGAAGCCACGCGCGGTGATGCCAAGACACCCGAGCACCAGGTCGCCGGAAACAGGTACATCCGGCAACTCGGTGGCCGCCAGAATCGCCGACCAGTACTCGACCGCCCGGTCGAACGCCGCCCGCACGGACGTGGGGACCTCGCCCTTCAGGATCAGGTCGATGTCGAAGTCCCCGGGACTGGCACCGCTGACCGACACCGGGAGGAACAGCCGTGCGCCCAGGCCGCTCCGGTCGGTCGCTGTCACCACGACCGCCGCCTGCCCGGGACCAACCGGCTCAGCCGTCACGCTACTGCCCGAAGTCCCGACCGACACGACGCCGGGCCTGTCCACCGCCGCGGCGTAGGTCAGACTGTCCCCGTCCGGATCCCGGAAGTAGGACGAAACGTCGACCGACGCGCCTGCGCTTCCCGCCCTGAGCCGCAGCAGGGGCAGGGCGCGCTCCGGAACCGGCGCCCGGTTCGACGCGGTCCCGAACAGAACCAGTGGATCGGCCAACCGGACCTCGACGCCTCGAACGTACCTGGAGAGCTCGGGAGCGGGTCCCGCGACCACCTGCATAGCGGACCGGCCGGTGCCGGCCGGGACGGCGGCGAGTTCCTCGCTGCTGTCGCTCCCGGCCTCGAGCGTCACGACCTCCGCCGAGACACTGCCTCCGTGGGCAGCCAGGGGAACCCTGATGTTGACCGGCGCGCCCTGCTCCAGGGCGAGGGCCAGCCTGGCCGGACCCGGCGCCCCGACATTCGCGGTATCCGTGCGACGTAGTTCGAGGGTGAGCGGAAACGGAGTGCCCGGATTGCGGTCGAGCCGCAGGTTCTGCAGGCGGCTCAAGCCCGCAAACACGCCAGGCGGAAGTTCCTCCAGTTGATTGCGATCGAGCCGCAGGGTCTGCAGGCGGCTCAAGCCCGCAAACACGCCGGGCGGAAGTTCCTCCAGTTGATTGGGAGCCAGGAGAAGCGTCTCGAGGCGCTCCAGACCCGCGAAGGTTCGCGGGGAGATTTCGGCAAGCTCGGCCTCGCCGATGGACAGCCGCTCGAGCCTGGCAAGTCCCGAGAAGGCCGATGCTTCCAGTTTGCCGAGAGGGTTGCCCCATATGAAGAGCCACTTCAGACCGGACAGGTCATCGAGCGCCCGGGTGGGCACGGCCGTCAACCTATTCTGCTGAAGGGCCAGCAACTCGAGGCCTGAGAGGTCCCCAAACACCTCTGACGGCAGATCCGTCAGTTGGTTGGAATGCATACTCAACCAACTGAGGCCGGAGAGGCCCGAGAAGATCCGGGGCGGGAGATGAGTCAACCCGTTTTCGCTGATGTCCAGCAAGTCGAGACCAGACAGGTCCGAGAATACGTCCGGCGGCAGATCCGTCAGACGGTTCCGCTCCAAGTCCAGCTGGTTGAGGCGAAACAGGCCCGAGAAGACACCGGTCGGCAGATCGGTCAACTGGTTCCCGTCGAGGTGCAGAAACCAGACCTCGGGAACATCCGAGAACACCGCCGAGGGCAAACTCGTGAGGCGGTTCCGACTAAGGCCCAGACGGAGCCGGAGGTTATGGAGTCCGCGGAAGATCCCGGGAGGCAGGGAAGCGAGCTCATTCTCCTGGACAATGAGCTCATAGAGCCTGGTCAGCCCAGCGAAGACGTCCTCAGGCAGCTCCGTCAACCCCAGTCCACTGAGCCACAGGACGCGCAGGTTCGAGAGGCCCGCAAAGTCGTCCTCGCGCAGGCTTGTGGCCGTGGTGCCGCCTTCGACGCTCGTGAGGTCACTCCGCAACCGCACTGCCTCGGTCCGGTCTCCCGCCTCCACGCACGTCGCCCGCTGGCCAGCTTCCGGCCCGTCAGCGAACAGACTCTGGATGCCGCATTCGCCCGCCCGTACCCGCGCCACAAGTTCCGGAGTCCAGCGACTACCGCCCTCGCTCCGGCTCGTCGCGGCCGCGCCGAAGATCTGCAAGGCGGGTATGTCGGCAAGGCGATACTCGTCCAGCTCAGCGCAGTTGGCGCTGCCAACCTCCGCAGGGTCCGACAGAGTCACGAAAGGGCTCCAGTTCCGAAGGAACTCGTCTTCACTCAGAATCGCGGCCCGGACCGCCGGCGTGCGGTCGCAGACGCCCTCCTCGACGATCACCTTAGCCGCGTGCGGGTGGCCGCGCCGGTAGCCGGTTCCCTCACCGGGCGGGTCCAGGATAACCGTGAGGACCTCGCGCGGCGGCTCGAGCTCGTCGTCGTCGACGATCGGAATCTCGATGTAGGCGCCACTGGCGCCCGCTGCAATCCGGACCGAGCCCCCGCGATCGTGGGCATGATCCGATGCGTCGGCGTCGGCGGTCGACGGGTCAGCGTCGACGCCAAGGCTGTAGGTGAACGTGACCGCGGACGCCGCCGGTTCACTCAACGTGAGCCTGAGCAGGGCCGTATCCCCCTCCGGCGCGGCCGCGGATCTCGTGCTGAGCGAGACCGTCGGCGCCGTGGGCCGAAACAGGACGACTGGTTCCACACGAACCTCGATGCCATGGAAGCCCTCCGGCAGGGGCGGCACGGCCGTCGACGCCAGATCCGTGCCGCCGGCCGCCCCGGTGTTCCGGGTCACTCGCACTTCCGGACTCCGCTCACCGCCGGCGCCGATCGTCACCCGGGCCGCGGACAGGTCACCTCCGGCGGCCGCGAGGGGAAGTGCCATCCTGAACGGCGCGCCCTCCGTCACTGCAAACCGGATGCGGGCAGGCCCCGGGGCCAGCAGATCCTCGCTGTCCAAGCGCTCGGGCCTGAGAGTGAGCCTGAACGGAGCGCCCGGGTTCTTGCTCAGGTCCAGGTAGGTGAGGTTCGCCATGCCAGCGAAAACAGCCGGTTCCAGCTCGGTGAACGCGTTGTACGAAAGGTCCAGCTCACGCAGACTGGCGAGGCGGCCGAGAAAGCCTGGAACCGGACCGCTCAGCGTGTTCACCGACAGGTCCAGCGACCTGAGCCGGGCAAGCCTGCCAAGTTCGGACGGGATCCCAACAAAGTGATTGTCCGAGAGATTCAGGACCCTGAGGTTTGCGAGGGCACCGAGCTCGGGAGGGATCGTAAGGCGCAGGTCGCCCCCAAAGCCGCTCTCGAGATCCAGGACTCTCAGGTTCGCGAGATCCCCGAGTTCGGGAGGAACGGGACCTGTCAGGTGGTTGAACGCAAGGTTCAGCGACTCCAGACGGGCGAGGCGACCGAGTTCGCGGGGGATCGAGCCGGTCAAACGGTTGGCCGAGAGGTCCAGCGATTCCACGCCGGCAAGGCGGCTGAGTTCGGGGGGAATCGAACCGGTCAAACGGTTGTCCGAGAGATCCAGCGATTTCAGGCCGGCAAGGCGGCCTAGCTCTGGGGGAATCGAACCCATCAGGCCGGGCCCCTTGCGGAGACTGACAGTCTGCCAGTCGCGGAAAGTCTCTCCACCCAGGTCGAGCCCCACCACGCGCCCCGACCGGTCCGTCTCCACTCCGTACCAGTCCCCCAACGGCGCACCGGTCAGCCAGCCGTCGCTGCGGCTCCAGCCCGAGCCGCCGGTGGCCTCGTAGAAGGCAACGAGGACAGCCCTGTCATGCGCCTCTGCCGTGACCACCCGGAGTTCGGACGTTCCCTTGACCCCTTCGAGACTGCTTTCGGCGCCACCTGAGCGGACGGTCGCGGTGATCGTGGCCTCGCCCAGGCCGACGCCGCTGACGAGGCCCGACCCATCCACCGTTGCCACCGAGCGTCTGCTCGACGACCAGGCAAACGCGGCGTCTTTCACGGCGTTGCCGTACTCGTCGTACGCTGCGGCCACGAGGCGCAGGCTGTCACCGCGCGCGATCGTGGTGCTCGCGGGCGATACGGCGACCGTCGGCACCCCCTTCACCCTGACCGTCGCGGTGGCGGACAGCGAGCCCCACCGCGCCCTGACCGTGGTGGTCCCGACGCCGACCGCCGTCACCAGGCCCGCGGCATCCACCGTGGCGATCGCCCGGTTGTCGCTCCACCAGGACACCTCCGCTCCGCTGACTACGCGGCCAGACTCATCCAGCGCCGTCGCCGCAAGCTGCGCGGTCTGGCCGGCGGCTGTGAACGTCAGCTCCTCGGGCGCGACCCGCAAGGCCGCCATGCCGTCATCCGTGGCGCAGTCGAAGGCGGAGGTGTCGCTCCTCGTAGCCGCCGTCGTGCCCAGCCGGTTTCGGTGCGTCCACCGCCGTCCGTTGTGGCTCGTCACATGGAGATTGAAGGCGAGGTCGGTAACCGGCGCCACGAACACCCAACGGTGGCCGTTGTACGCGCAGCCGTCGAGTACCTTGACCAGCGCCTCAGCGTTGTCCCGGTCGAAGAACCACAGCAGGCCGGACTGGCTCGAAGCCCAGATCCCCGCGCGCCCTTCGCCAACAAGGCCTTCAGCCGTCTCGTAACACAGGCTCACCTCGTAGCCGCCGTCGAAGACCAGCGGCGTCGAGGTGGGGCGGCAGTCCGTGTACTCCCCGGCCGCTATCGGGCTCCTGGCGACGGTCTGCGCTCCGGAAGCCGGCACGCCAGCCACCTCGTCGTCCGTATCGCAGACGAACGCGGACGTATCGCTCCGGGCAACCGCCGTCGCGCCCAGCCTGTTTCGATGAGTCCACCGGCGGCCGTTGTGGCTCGTCACATGGAGATTGAAGGCCACGTCGGTCACCGGCGCCACGTAGACCCAGCGACGGCCGTTGTAGGAGCAACCGTCGAGGACCTTGACCAGGACCTCGGCATTGCCACGGTCGAAGAACCAGAGCAGGCCCGCCTGGCCCGAAGCCCAGATTCCGCCACGGCCCTCGCCAACCACCCCCGCGGCCGTCTCGTAGCACAGGCTCACTTCGTAGCCGCCGTCGAAGACCAGCGGCGTCGATGTGGGGCGGCAGTCCGTGTACTCCCCCGCCGCGATCGGACTCTTGCCGACGGCCGGCGGGCCGGGGGCTGGTGGGATCGGCTGAACGGCTGCTACGAGAGCAACGAACAGCGACGCTGCCAGCGCCCAGCGGACACAACGTGTGATCCTCTCCACGCCCCTGGAGGCTCGCACACCAGTGTCACATCAGGGAGATCATCGGAGGCCTGATGGCGATGATTTGGAGATTGCGGGCTGACCTTCTTCGCGCCGCTACTCCGACGAAACCCCCAGGTGCTCGTCGAACCAGGCCACCAGCGCGCTCTCGGCGCGCTCACCGTCATCGCCACGGAAGCCGTGGGCGGCGCCCTCGATGACGATCAGCTTCGAGGTCACGTTCGCCTCGTCGAAGGCGGCCTTGATCCGCTCGCTGTTGCTGAGCGGCACGAGCTGGTCCTGGTCGCCGTGGATCAGCAGGGTCGGCGGATCGTCCGCGCTGACGAACAGCACTGGCGAAATGTCGGCGGCCTTGGCCGGATCGAAGTCGAGGGCCGGGAAGCGGTCGTTCGGCCCGGTAATCCCCTGCAGATCGACCGGCGGGAAGTAGGCGACCACCGCCGCGACCCGGTTGCCGGTCTGTTCGATCGGGTCGTTGCTCTCGGAGTCTCCTTCGTCCGAGGCGTTGCCGAGCATCAGCGACAGGTGGCCGCCGGCGCTGCCACCGAACACGCCCATGCGATCCGGGTCGATCCCGAAGTCGTCCCCGTTCAGGCGGATGTAGCGCACCGCGCGGCGCACGTCGGCGACCGCCTCCGGCACCTTGAACAGCGGGGCCGAGCCGTGCCGCACCATGAACACGGCGTAACCCCGGTCCAGAAGATCGCCGACCGCGCCGAAGGCGCGTCCCTCGCCGGACGCGATGCGGTGCGGGTCGGACCAGCGCGAGAACCACCCGCCGCCGACCATCACCAGGACCGCCGCGCCGTTCTGCTCGGACGGCACGAGCGCATCGAAGGTCAGCGCCATGCCCATCTTGTGGCCGTAGACGACGTCGGCGTGCACCTTGGCGTCCGAGCCTGCCGAGAGCGGCGCGGCGAGGAGGAGGGTGACGGTCAGGACTGCGAACACGTTCTTCATCTGGGGTTCTCCTAGGGCTGGACGCCTCCCGTCGTCTCCTGAGGCGGCGCTGTGAGCTTCATCCGTTCGGCGGCAACCATATCCGCCACGTCGGCGAGTAGCTTCTTCGCGTCATAGACGATGCCGTCCTTGATCGTGTAGCGGACACCGCCGACCCGTTCGGGCCGGCCGGTGTCGTCGTTCAGCCGGACCGCGCCGGTTCCGTACAGCACCTTCAGATTGGCGATCGGGTTCTCGTCCACGACGAGGAGGTCGGCGAGCATCCCCTCGCGCACGATCCCAAACTCGATGTCGGCGCCGCTCGCCTTCGCCAATTCCTCGGCGCCGTTCATCGTCGCCGAGCGGATCACCTCGAGCGGATGGAAGCCCGCCTCCTGCAGCATCTCCAGTTCGAGGATCGTGCCGAAACCGTAGGTCTGGTAGATGAACCCCGAGTCCGAACCGACGGTGACCCGGCCGCCGCGGTTCTTGTACTCGTTCAGGAACTGCATCCAGACGCGGTAGAAGTTCTTCCAGGCCACCTCGTCCCAGGTCGTCCAGTAGAACCAGTACGAACCGTGGTCCAGGCGGCTGGGGGTGTAGAACTCGGCCAGGCTGGGCAGCGTGTAGTCCGCGTGCCAGTCGGCGTTGCGCGCCCGCATCACGTCGCGGCCGGCCGAGTAGATCGACATCGTCGGGTTGATGAAGAAGTCGAGTTCCAGAAACTCCTCCAGCAGGGCGTTCCAGCGCTTGCCGCCGGGCTCGACCATGCTCCACTGCCGAGCGACCTGGCCGAACCGGAACTGCTCGTCCATGTAGTTCATCTCTGCCGGCCAGGGCTGCACGTCGTGGCCTTCATACATCGATTCGAACAGCCCGTAGAAGTGGGTCATCCCGACCAGCCCGAGCCGCGCGGAGTCGATCGCGTTCATGTGGGCGACCCCCATCTGGTCGAGGTGGGCGGTCGATCCCATTCCCAGGCTCCTCGACTCGTCCAGCAGCGCCGCCATGATCTTCGGCGGAAATGCGCCGAGCTTGAGACCGTCCACGCCTTTTTCATGGGCGTAGCGCACCCACTCGCGGGCGTCGGCGGGAGTGCGGATGTCCCGGTCCTTCCACTCCTTGCCCCCGCCCGGACGCTGATAGGAAACGAAGCGCGGCGCGGTGATTTCGTTCCTGCGGCTACGTTCCTTCTCGCTCAGGTCCCACTCGAGCGGGCCGGTGGGCACACCGCGCGCCGTCGTGATGCCGTGCGCCAGCCACAGCTTGTAGACGTACTCGGCACGCGGCGCCTTGGGCACGCCGCCGGTGTGGACGTGGAGGTCGACCAGACCCGGCAGCACGTACGACCCGGTCAGATCGAGCTCATGGTCAGCGTCCTTCGGACGCTTGCTCTCGTCGATCTCGGTATTGGCCATACCGAGACTCTTGATCTCCTCGATCCGGTTACCCTCGATCACGATGTCGACCGGCCCCATCGGCGGCGCGCCGGTGCCGTCGACCACCATCACGCCGCGCAGGATCAGGCGGTCGAAAGGGCCCTGGCCTTCGCCGTCCGGCCGCGGCGGCGCCGGTTCCACCAGCTTCGGTTCTTCCTCCTCCGCCGCGAAGGCAGGTGCAACCGCCAGCCAGGCCAGAGACAGCCAGGCCAGAGACAGGCAGACCAGACTCAGTACAGGGACGTGCCGTCGCGCACGTGGCCGGAGAACGACGAGTGATGGTCGCATCAATTCTGCTCCTTGCAGCCGGAATCCGGTCGAGAGGCTAGCAGTCAACCGGGGTGCGCCGCCGTAAGCCTGTGGGCGCGCGACTCACACGCGCGACAGCGACGGACGTTCGTCCGAACCCACGACCGCGCTCAGGTAGAGCAGCGCCTGGCCCGGCTGGGGCGCCCGCACGAGCAGGCCGTGCGTTGCGGCGAGCACGTCCCGGCGACTGATCTGCCCCACCAGCCGGCGACCCCGGAGCACCGGCAGCCGGCGATACGGCGTGCTCTTGAAGATCCGCGCGATCGTCAGGATGTCCGTGTCCTCCGAGATCGTGCGGGCCTTGCGGTCCATGAAGGCAGAGGCGTCGGTGGAGTCGAGCTCGAAGTCTCCCGGTTCGCCCTCCTCGTCCGGCTCCGCGAGGTCCTCCAGCCCCAGTTCACTGCTGCGCTCGCGCAGAATCGACCGGCGACCGGCGACCGTCGAGCGCCGACGTCAGATGATGCTCGGCCGCGAGCACGTCGCGGCGGCTGACCTGGCCCACCAGGCTGCCGCCCTCGACCACCGGAAGGCGCCGGTACTCCGTGTCCAGAAAGCGCTGAGCGATCTCCAGTAGCGGCTCGGTGCCGTCGATCACGCGGCCGAAGTCCGTGTTCATGAAGGCGTCGACAGGGGCCGCCGGCAACTGGTCGTAGGCGAGGCCGAGCAGCACGTCCATCGAGAACTTCTCGGAGAAGACGCCGAGCAGCCGACCGCCGCTGTCCACCACCGGCGCTCCCGAGATCCGGTTCTTGAGCAGCAGTCCGATCGCATCGAGAGCCGACATGCCGGCCTGCAGCTTGACCAGGCGCCTGGCCATGAAGTCGCGCGCCCGGGTTCGCCGGCTCCGGGCCAGCCCCTGCTCGTCCGCGGCGCGGGCGGTCACGGTGAGCACCGTGAGACAGCTCTTCTCCGACAACATGCCCAGGTAGCGGTGGCGTTCGCCGATCACCGGCGCACCCGTAATGCGGTGCCGCAGGAGGGCGCTGATGCCGTCGTAGACGTGGGTGCGGGGATGCACCGTGATCAGCTTCGTCACCATGATGTCCCGTGCAAGCTGCGGCTTGTCGATCGTCTTGTCCATGACCCGTTTCATCGTACCAGCGGCCGCGCCGACCGGGAGCCCCGCGGCGCACCGCCGGCTGGTAGGGTTGCCGCTTCGCCAGATTCCGAAACCAGATCATCTGCCCGTGGATAGGAGACGCACATGACCCGTGCCGCGAGCCTGACCCGCCTTCTGACCGCCATCCTCGCGGTCGCCTTTCTGAGCATCGGTCTCACTGCCTGTGACCAGACCAGAGCCGACGTCCCGATCGAGGGCCCCCGCGACCTCGCGCGCGTGGCGCCGGAAACCGTCGGCATGTCGAGCGACCGCCTCGCACGGCTCGACGACGCGATGCAGGGCCTCGTCGACGACGGTCTCCTGGCCGGCATCACGACGATGATCTCCCGCCACGGCAAGGTCGCCCACTTCGGCACCTTCGGCCACCGCGACATCGAGGCGGGCTCCGAGATGACCGAGGACGTCATCTTCCGGATCTACTCGATGACCAAGCCGATCACCGGCGTCGCCCTGATGATCCTCTACGAGGAAGGCAAGTTCCGGCTCTCCGACCCCGTCCACCGCTACATCCCCGAGTTCGAAGGCCTGGTCGTCGCCAAGGAAGACGGGCCGAACGGCCAGCCGATCACCGAGCCGGCCGACCACCCGATGACCATCCGCGAGCTGATGGCGCACACCGCCGGCCTCAGCTACGGCATCTTCTCGCAGTCCCAGGTCGACACGCTGTACAACGAGGCGAACGTCCTCGACAACGACTCGACGCTCAAGGACATGATCGACAAGCTGTCGAAGATCCCGCTCCGGCAGCAGCCGGGCTCGATGTGGCACTACAGCGTCGCCGTCGACGTCCAGGGCTACCTCGTCGAGGTGCTCTCGGGACAGCGCTTCGACGAGTTCCTCAACGAGCGTCTGTTCGGTCCGCTCGGGATGAACGACACCGCGTTTCACGTGGCCGCGGACAAGGCGGAACGCTTCGCCCAGGTCTACACCCACGACGAGGACGGCAACCTGGCTCCCCAGGAAGGCTTCGGCGGCCGCCGTAACTACCTCGAGCCGCCGAACTTCCTCTCCGGCGGCGGCGGCCTGGTCTCGACCACGATGGACTACATGCGCTTCTCCCAGATGCTGCTCAACGGCGGCGAGCTGGACGGCGTGCGCATCCTCGCGCCCTCGACGGTCAGGCTGATGCACATGAACCACCTGCCGCGCGATGTCAAGGAGATGTCGCCGGGCGCCGGCTTCGGCCTCGACTTCGGCGTCGTCCTCGACCCGGTGGCCCACGACGGCATCTCGAAGGGCGAGTACTGGTGGGGCGGCGCCGCCGGCACCTGGTTCTGGATCGACCCCAAGGAAGACCTCGTCTTCGTCGGCATGATCCAGCACTTCGGACCGCGGCGGCCGGACGTCCGGTCCCTGAGCCGCCGTCTCACCTACCAGGCGATCCTCGAACCGGGCTCGTAGCCCTCTTCGCTAACGCTTCGCCCGCTTGCCGAACATGATCCCCGCGACGCGGCGGATCTGGATCTCCTCGGAGCCTTCCGTGATCCGGTACCGCCGGTGGTGGCGGTAGATGTGCTCGAACGGCATGTGCCGGGTGTAGCCGATGCCGCCGTGGGTCTGGATGGCCCGGTCGGCGGCGTTGCAGACGAGACGGTTCGCGCGGTAGTTGCACATGGAGACCTTGTCGGTGACCTCCATGTGATGCTGCTGGTCGAGTTCCCAGGCGGTCTTGTAGACGAGGTTGCGGACCATCTCGCATTCGGTCTGGAGTTCGGCGAGCGGGAACTGGATCGCCTGGTTGAGCCATAGGGGCTTGCCGAAGACGATCCGCTCGCGGGCGTACCTGACGCTCTCGCTGATGCAGAACTGCGCCGCGCCGACGCCCGACGCGGCCTGACGGATCCGGTTCTCGTGGACGAAGGTCTGCGCCAGGGCAAGGCCACGGCCCTCCTCGCCCAGAATCGCCTCGTTCGGCACACGCACGTCGGTCAGGGAAACTTCGGCGTGGTCCGTCGGCATGTTGAAGGTCCACCACATGAAGGGGACCTCGAATCCCGGCGAGTCGGTGGGCACGATGAAGCAGGTGACGCCGTCCGCCTTCCCCGGATCACCCGAGGTGCGGGCGAAGATCAGGTCGTGGGTGGCCGCGTGCAGGCCCGAGTTGAACCGCTTGGCGCCGTTGATCACCCAGTCGTCGCCGTCCCGGACCCCCGAGGTCTCGAGCCAGGTCGCGTCCGAGCCGTGGTCCGGCTCGGTCAGGCCGAAGCCCATCCGCACCGCGCCGGTCATCATGCCCTCCATGAACTGCGCCTTCTGGGCCGCCGTCCCGAAGCGGTGCATCATGATGACCGTCGGGAAGTTGCCGACGATCGAGGACTCGTTCTGCAGGTCGTTGTGGAGCCCCAGGCCCTTGGCCGCCAGGTGCTCCCGGATCACCGCCATCGCCAGGTTCGAGCCGTCCTGGCCGCCGAGTTCCTTCGGCAGGCCGAACCGGAGATGGCCGACGGCGTCGGCGCGGCGCTTCATCTCGCGCAGCAGTGCCTCCCACTCGGGCCGCGGCTTGCCGTCGTTCTCGAAGTCCGTCCGCGCCCACTCGCGGCGCTGGTCGAAGAATCGGATGTTGTCGTCCTGCCGCTCCAGCGGCTTGATCTCGCGCTCGATGAAGTCGTCGAGCTCGGCCAGCTTGTCGCGGATGTCCTGGGGAATCTCGAAGTCCATGGTTCTCCCGTTACCCGGCTTCCAGGTACGCGTCGATGATCTCACCGAGCCGCTCCGGTGCGTCGAAGTGGACCATGTGGCCCGCCTCCGGGATCTCGACGTGGTGCACGTTGCGGAACAGGCGCACCCGGCGCTCGATCTCGTCCGGTGCGGCGGGCGTGTCGTGGTCGATCCCGCCGCGGCCACGGTAGAACTCGGCGGAACGGCCCCCGGTGACGACGAGCACCGGACAGGAAACCCAGGGCCAGCGCTCTTCTGACAGGCGGCTTGACATTGTCAGCCCCGTCGTCTCGACCTGCGGGTCCCACTTCCACTGCAGGCCGCCGTACGGGTGCTCGGTCGTGCCAATCTCCACCAGGTGCCGCGCCAGCTCATGATCGAGCCCGGGATGGAACCTGCAGTACAGCCGCCAGGCGTCGTCCAGGTCCATCATCGGCCGCTTGTGGCCTCCGGCCCTCAGCAGGCTGGTGTGGCCGTTCTGCAGGCGAAGCTGGCGATTCTCGACCGGCATGTCGCTCTCGCGGAACGGTGCGCCGACGCCGTCGATGTTCACGATCACGCTTGGCACGTCGTTGAACACCGCCGCGTAGTGGCTGACGATCTGGCCGCCCAGGCTGTGACCCACCAGCACCGGCCGCTCCAGTTGGAGCTGGAAGATGACCGCGTGCAGATCGGCGACGAAGTGCGGCAAGGCGTAGACGCCGGGCTTGCCGCTGTCGCCGTGGCCGCGCAGGTCGAAGGAAACGACCCGGTAGCGGTCGCGGAACCGGCTCGCCAGCGGCTCGAACGCCAAGGCCAGATCCTGCATACCGTGCAGCAGGACGAGAGATGGCGCACCTTCGTTGCCGTAGTCGTAGACCTGCAGTTCGATGCTGCCGGCACCAGGGAGGCGGACACTCCGGGGCTTGGCCGAGTCTGTCGTCATGGTGCGCGGGAGGATACGCCAAGCACGGCGGACGTACCGGCTCTGGCCGGTTATCCTTGCCGTTTCACCACCACCCCGCCCCCCAACGGAGATACGAGATGAAGAGAGTCCAGTGGATCGCGATCGTGGCAGCCGTCCTGCTGCTTCCCGCCACAGCGGCGGCGTCAGACGAGTTGACCGCCGAGAAGGCGTTCGAACGCCTCAAGGCGCTGGCCGGCACCTGGGAAGGATCGGCGACCGGCGAGGGCGAGGAGGCCGCTGCCGAGGCGGACGCCACCGGCAAGGTCGTCCACGAATTCGAGGTCACCGCCAGCGGCCACGTGCTGATGGAGCGCATGGGGCCGGACACCGCCTACGAGATGGTCAACATGTACCACCTCGACGGCTCCGACCTCGTCCTCACCCACTACTGCTCGAGCGGCAACCAGCCGCGGATGAAGTTCAATGCCGCCGCCAGCGTTCCCAACCGCCTGGTCTTCGACTTCGACGGCGGCACGAACCTGGACACCACGCCCAGCCACATCCACTCGGCGGAGATCCGGCTCGACGGCAGGGACCGGCTCGACAGCGCCTGGAAGGCCCATGAGGGCAACAGCGAGGCCGGCACGATGACCTTCCATCTCAAGCGGCAGTAGCAGCCCACCCGGAGGTACGCAGCGGATGAACGACTCCCGGAACGGCAACAGCGGCAACGGCCTCTACGGCGCCCACGGCCGCGCCCTCGTCGTCGACCTCTCGACCGGCGAACACCGCGTCGAGACGATCCCGGGAGACGTCTTCCGGCAATACCTCGGCGGTTACGGCCTGGGTGCCTGGCTGATGTGGAAGCACTTCCCCGCCGGCGCCGAGGCAACCGCTCCCGAGGCCTGCTTCGCGCTCGTCTCGGGCCTGCTCACGGGGCTCCGCACGCCGTTCTCGGGGCGCATCCAGATCGTCGGCAAGTCGCCGCTCACCGGCACCTGGGCCGACTCGAACTCGGGCGGCAGCACCGCAATCCACCTCCGCCACGCCGGCTATGACGCGCTGGTGGTCCGCGGACGCGCCGCCGAGCCCTCGGTCCTCGTCGTGCGGGCCGACGGCATCCAGGTAGAACCGGCCGGCGACCTCTGGGGCACCCAGATTCCGGAAGCCTTCGACGCGCTCCAGGAGCGCTACGGCACGAAGTTCCGGGTCGGCGTCTCGGCGATCGGCCCGGCCGGAGAAGGCGGAGCGCTCATCTCCTCCGTGATGAACGACCGCTACCACGCCTTCGGCCGCCAGGGCTTCGGCGCCGTCTTCGGCTCGAAGAACCTGAAGGCCGTGGTCGTCGACGGCGGTGAGAACACCGGTAACACCGTGCCGGTCCGCGACGAGAGACGTTTCCGGGCGCTCTGCGAGGACGTGAACCGGGAGTATCGGAGCGACATCAGCCTGCCGATGCGGCTCGTCGTCAAGATGGCGGCGCCCAGGAGGCGCCTTGGTTTCCTGTACCAGGCCTTCGCGAAGTTCGGGATCAAGATCGAGTCGCCGCAGCCGGCGATGCGGCAGATGTGGGCGGACCGGGGAACGACGGCCGCCGTCGCGCTGTCCGTCGAGAACGGCGACGCGCCGCTCAAGAACTGGACCGGCGTCGGCGCCCGCGACTTCCCGCTCGCGAAGAAGGGCTGGAAGCTGGACGGCGCGGAAGTCGACAAGCTGATCACGAAGAAGCTGAGCTGCGGCGACTGCCCGGCCCCGTGCAAGGGGATCGTAGGCGTCAAGAAACGTGGCCTGTCGGACGTGCGCCGCCCGGACTACGAGACGATCGTCGGCTTCGGCGCCAACATCCTGAACGACGACCTGGAGCTCGTGACCGCCTGCCACGACGCCTGCAATCGGTACGGCATGGACGCGGTCAGCTCAAGCGCCACGATCGCCTGGGTGTGCGAGGCCGTCGAACGCGGCGACCTGACCGCTGACGACCTCAACGGGGTCGACATGCGCTGGGGGAACGGAGAAGGCGCGCTCACCCTCACCGTCAAGATGGGTGAAGGCGAGGGCTGTGGCGAGTGGCTCCGCCACGGCCTCGCCTCCGCGTCCCGCCACGTCGGGCGCGGCACGGACGCCTACGCGGTCCATGTCGGCGGCCAGGAACCCGCGTACCACGACCCACGCTTCACTTCGCTCATGGGCGTCACCTACATCGCCGATCCGACTCCGGGCCGCCACACCGCCGGTTCCGCGTCCTGGAACGAGACCTTCGGCGCCGCCTTCCCGCTGCCCGAGGCGGTCGACAAGGACGAGGTGGCGATCGCCTGGAAGGGCACGAAGAACAAGGGCGTCGCCCAGGCGCACTTCAGCAACGCCCACCAGACGCTGAACGGACTGGGGCTGTGCATGTTCACCGGCCTCACCGGCGGCTTGCCCTGGGTCGACATGGTCAACGCACTGACCGGATGGGAGGTGGACCAGAAGGAGCTGCTGCTCTGCGGCGAGCGGATCCAGAACCTCAGGAACGCCTTCAACGTCCGCGAGGGCGTCGTGCCTGCGGACTTCACGCCCCACGCGCGGATGATGGGCCAGGGCGACGGTCTACTCGATTCCGGGCCGCTGGCCGGCGTTCAGGCACCCCTCGAGCAGTTGAAACGGGACTACTACCAGGCGATGTCCTGGGATCCCGAAACCGGCCGGCTCAGCCGGACCCGCGCCGAGCAACTCGGCATGGACGACCTGCTGGAGGCGCACCTGGCCTGATCGAGGCCGGTACACCAAATCGATGGGCCTGCTGCGCCGTCTGACTCGAACCCCCACGCCGCCGAAGGTCCAGGTCCGGGTGCTGATCCGGGGCCGAATCGGCGCGGGCTGGCACGATGTCGACCGCACGTTCCGACTTGCTCCCGGAGCCACGCTGGCGGAGTTGCTACCGCTCGCTGATGTCGCCGGCGTCCCCCTGACCTCGGCGATCGAAGAGTCTCCCCACCTGCGCGACACGCTGATGATCAACGGCGAGCGCTGCCCGCTCGAGAGCAACCGCGACCGGCCGCTCGAGGATGGTGACGAGATCTACCTCCTCGCTCCCGTTGCCGGCGGCAGCGGCACCGCCTGGGCGCCGGACAGCTTCGAGGCCCGGCTGGAACGGGTGCTGCGGCGGGAGATCGACAGCTGCAGGCGCCTGACCGCCATCGAGCGGCTCTCGGGCGGCGCCAGCCAGGAGACCTACCGGCTCGAGGTCAAGGTGCCCGGAGGCCCTCGCGTGCTCGCGCTCAGGCGATCGCCGGGCGGCAAGGCGGAAGAAGCCAAGGCAGTCGAGCGCAGCGCGCCGGGCCTGCGCATCGAAGCGAAGCTGATGCAGGTCGCCCGCGAGAACGGCATCCCCGGGCCCGAGGTGTTCTACGTGCTGGAGCCCGCCGACCAGCTCGGGGCGGGCTTCGTCATGGAGTGGCTCGACGGCATCGCGCTGGGCGCGCGGATCGTGCGCTCCTCCGACCTCGCCGAGACGCGACCGAAACTGGCCCGGCAATGCGGCGAGATCCTTGGGCGGCTGCACACGATCGACCTGGAAGGCCACGGCCTCGACCGGGATCTGGCGAGCCTCAGCGCGGTCGACTTCATCGGGCAGACCCGCGGCCGCTACGAGGCCCTCGGCACACCGCAACCGATGATCGACTTCACCGCGCGCTGGCTGATGAAGAACCTGCCGGATTCGCCGGATCGGGCCCTGGTCCACAACGACTTCCGGAACGGCAACCTGATGGTCGACAAGACGGGTGTCATTGCGGTGCTCGACTGGGAGATCGCCCACATCGGCGACCCGATGCGGGACCTGGGCTGGATCTGCACGAACTCCTGGCGCTACGGCGCCGGCCCCGAGCTTCCGGTCGGCGGCTTCGGGACATACGGGGACCTGTTCGCCGGCTACGAGGCGACCAGCGGCAAGGCGGTCGACCTGAAGCGCGTGCAGTACTGGGAGGTGTTCGGCTCCTTCTGGTGGGCCGTCTCCACCCTCGGCATCACGCAGCACTACCGCACGGGACTGGACCCCTCGGTCGAGCGCGTGACGATCGGACGCCGCACCACGGAGTGTCAGGTCGACTGCGTGAATCTCCTGATCCCCGGTCCGGTCGAACTCGTCGGGGCGCCCGACCAGCTCCCGGACCCCGACATGCCCCGGCTCGAGGAGCTCGTCGGCGCGACCCGGGACTTCCTGCACGGCCAGGTGCGCGAGGAGACGACCGGACGGACCCGCTTCCACGCTCTCGTCGCCAGCAACGCCCTCGACATCGTCCATCGCGATCTGCACCTCGGAGCCGAGCATCGCCGCCGGGAGCACGAACGCCTCCGCGGCCTGCTCCGTACCGACGGCTCGCTCCTGGAACTGCGCTGGAAGCTCGTCCACGCGATCCGCGAGGACGGGATCGCCCTCGACGACCGGAAGCTGCACGAACACCTGCGCGCCACCGTCGTCAATCAGATCGCCATCGACCAGCCGAAGTACTCGGGCTTCAAGACCGCCGCGGGGCTATAGAGTGACGCGCGACAAGGAGGATCGACAATGAAGACACAGACCTTTCGCAGGACGGCAGCGGTGGCGCTCGGCCTGGCCTTCGTCGCCAGTTCCCTCTCGGCTCAGTGGACGCGACGCGAAACCGGGCCCAGGATTCCACCCGCTGAAGGTGTCGAGAGCATCAACCTGATCAGCACTCTTTCCCACCACCCGCCGCTGATGGAGGCCTGGGGCCCGTTCGGAGGCTACATCCTGCGCGGCAGCACCCTCCCCGACCGGGACCGCGAGATGGTCATCCTGCGCACCGCGTGGCTTAACGAGGCCGAGTACGAATGGGGGTACCACGCGCGGGCGGCCAGGGCGGCCGGCATGACGGACGAGGAGATCCGCAACGTCGCCGTCGGCGAGAACGCCGGTCCGTGGAGCAGCTTCGAGCGCTACCTTCTGCGCGCGGCGACCGAACTGCACCGGCGGTCGGCCATCTCCGAACGGACCTGGGCTTTCCTGAAGGCCCGCTATACCGACCAGCAGATGATCGACCTGATCTTCACGGTCGGGCAGTACCGGATGGTGTCGATGGCGCTCAGGAGTATCCGCGTCGAGCCCGACGATGGCCTGGAGCCCTTCCCCGAGGACGTGCCGCGAAGGTAGCGTCGCAGGCGCCCGCGAGCCCGTCAGCCGGCCAGTCGTTCCCGGACTTCGGCCAGTCGGCCGATCGACTGCAGCACGCGCGCCGGATCCTGCACCAGGTGGCGCACGACGACCTCGTCGTACCCCGTTTCACCCAGTTCCGCGAACGCGGCCGCGGCTCGACGCGCATCTCCGACGATCAGCGCTTCGCGGGGAAAACCCCGGTAGCCGCGCGCAATGACTCCTGCCGCCGCCTGCTCCGCTTCCACCGGCGTCTCGCCGACGTAGACGTCGCGCCGGATCGCGGACACGCCGACCGGGCGGCCGTGTCGTTCACAAGCCTCGCGGTAGAGGCCTAGCTGTCCCGCGGCCTCCGCCGGCGTCAACCCGGGGGCCGCCAGCCAGCCGTCACCCAGCCGGGCCGCGCGGTCGATCGCGGGCGGCGCCGAGGCGCCGATCCAGACCTCGACCGGTTCCGGCGGGCAGGGCGAGATACGGGCCTCGCGAAGCCCGAAGCGATCGTTCTCGCCTCCAGTGGTCACCGTCTCCCCGCACCACAGTCGGCGCAGGATGGAGAGCGACTGCTCGAACCGCGACGGCCGCTGCCGGACCGGAACGCCCATCGCCTCGAACTGGTTGTCGGCCGGACCGATCGCGCACTGGAGGATGAACCGCCCCTGGATCAGGCTGGCCAGCGTGCCGACCTGCTCCGCGACGATCACGGGGTGCCAAAGCGGCAGAAGGTAGAGGGCGCCGGCCGGCCGATCTCCCCACTCCGCCAGCATCCGCCCAAGGATTGCCGTGTTCTGGTAGTACGGCAGCGCCGTCGCATGGTGGTCGCCGACGAACAGGGCGTCGAGTCCGGCCTCCCGGGCGGCGCGCGCCCGATCCACCATGCGGCGCGCTCCTTCCCGTGGATCGTCGACGTTGTAGGCGCTCTGGACCGAGATGCTGATTCGCATGGTTCCCTCTCCGCCGGCAATGTATAGGATTCGCGTTCATCAACAACAGTAGGAGCATTCGTCCGTCCTATGACTGAACTGATCCTCGCCACGTACGCCTACCCGGCCGGCGGCCTGATCGCCGGTGTCGTCGGAGCCGGTTTCGGCATCCTGGTCGTCATCATCATCGCGGAGGGAGCCAGCACCGAACCCGTCCCGCGCAGGATGATCCCGATCTGGATGTGGCTGGTCTTCTGGATCCCGCTCACCCTGATCCTCCTCATCACGGACATGCCGGGCTGGCTGCGCACACTGCTGTTCCTGATTCCGCTGATGCTGACGATCGGGCTGTTCAACCGGCGTGCAGCCTGACAGGCGGGCGAGCGCGGCTGACGGCGCGCAAATCCGCTATCGGCTCGCGGGCAACGGCCCGGTCGTCGCACTCACGCACGGCCTCGGCGGTCATCTGGACTACTGGGAGCCCACGGTAGAAACGCTCCAGGACCGCTGCACCGTTCTGACCTGGGACGTCCGGGGCTTCGGCGGCTCGGAACGACGTCCCGGCACGATGGCGCCGGAAACCTGGGCCGCCGATCTTGCCACCGTGCTCGACGAAATCGGCGCCGACGCCGCCGTGATCGCCGGTTTCTCCATGGGTGGCGTGATCTCGCAACGGTTCGCGCTCGACTTCCCTGCTCGCACGCGGGCGCTGATTCTGATCAGTACGTCGAGCGAAGTGAACGAACGCGCCGAAGCCGGTTGGAACGCCCGCGCCGACGTGGTCGAGCGGGACGGTCTGGCCAAGGCCCTCGCGCCCGCCGACCCCGCCATCTCCTATGGCAAGGAATACGGGGAACGGCACGCCGAGGAAATCGCGGAGGCCGCGCGTCTCTCCATCGAACGCAACGACGCCGCCTCCTATGCAGCCGCCTGCCGCGCGGTCTCGAACATCGACTACACGGTCGATCTGCAGACGATCACCTGCCCGACCCTGATCCTCCAGGGCCTCGAGGACGCACTCACCCCACCCGGCGGCAGCGTCATCATGTCCCGCCGGATCCAGGGCTCCCGCCTCATCATGCTCGAGAACTGCGGCCACTGGATCCCCACTGAACGCCCCGCCGAGTTCCACGCCGAAGTCGAGGCGTTCCTGGCCGAAGTCGCCTGACGGCGCCGTAGCCGGCAGCTACTTCAGGTGGCGGTCGAAGAAGTCGATCTCGGCGGCCATCGCCTTGTCGAGCCAGTCACCGCCGTAGATGTCGTAGTGGCTCATCTCCCAGGCGTGGTACTCGACCGGCACCCGGCCCGAGAGGATCTTGAAGACCCGCTGGCCGTGTTCCCGGATGTCGAAGTAGTGCTCCTGCTGCGCGTCGATGATGATCGTGGGCGCCGTGATGAGGTGCGCGTCCTCGACCGGTGAGAACTTCGCGAAGCGCTCGTAGTACGGGCTGCCGGTCAGGCCCTCCGGCTGGGCGGCGCCGACCGGAACCGGCTCGACCTCGCCGCGGGCGCGCTGGATGGCGGTCCGGTGGAATCCCTTCAGACCGCCCGGCGCGGTGACGAGGCCCGCCCGCTGATCCATCGCGCCGACCTGGGCCGCAACCGCCTTCACGCGCCGGTCATGGGCCGCGCGCCAGATGACGTGGCCGCCGCCGAAGCTGGAGCCCCAGATGCCGATCCGCGAGGCGTCCGCGTGCGGCTCACCCTCGACGAAGCTGATCGCGGCGTCGATGTCCTCCTGCTGGTCCAGCGGGTCGACGAGCTGCCGGATCGCCTGCGCCCGGACCGTCACGTAGCCGTCCTCATCGGGCTTCGGCATCTCGCCGTGAACGACGAGACGGGAATCGCTCTCGCCCCAGCCCCGGTAGTCGAACGCGAGCACCAGGTAGCCGGCGGTGGCGAAACGCGGCGCGATGCCCCGGTTCAGGTGCGCCTTCGTGCCGCCCCAGCCATGGCAGAGCACGATCGCCGGCAGCTTCTCGCCTTCGGCCGTCGCCTTCGGGTAGAACACGTCGCCGGCCAGCCGCGTGCCGTCGCTCCAGATCTCGACCGGCTTGCGCACGAGGGACGGGTAGCCCTCGACATCCATCAACTCGCCGGCGGCCAGGGCTGGCACGGAAGTCAGCGCCGCGACGGCAATTCCGACCAGCGCCATCCCGAATCCGACCTTCGCCATGGAGTCCCTTCTCATTGCCGCTCCCTCCTCCGATTGTTCCTGTCGTATGCGCCGATGCTACAGGAGCCGTGAACGCCGCCAGCGTGAGTGGGAGACACGAAAACTGAGTCGCCATTCAGAGTAGAGTCAGCCCCCGTGAAGAGAGTTGTCGCGGCGTGGCTCGTCGCAATCCCGTCGCTATGGGCCGCTGCGTCCGAAGGCCAGACCGACCGCCCCGCGGCAACAGCCCTGGCGATCGGCGAGGCGCCCCTGCTCGACGGCCGGGTTCTGGACGATCCGGTCTGGCAAAGCGTCGCGCCGGCTTCCGGCACGACCCAGACCCGGCCCTTCGCCGGTGAGCCGGGTACCGAACGCACCGACGTCCGCTTCGCGTTCACGGAAGACACCCTCTTCGTCGCCGTCGTCTGCCACGACCGCCAACCGGACGGCATCGTCATCTCGGACAGCCGCCGCGACGCGGCGCTCGACGAGACTGACAGCTTCCAGGTCATCTTCGACACGTTCCAGGACGGGCGCAACGGCTTCGTGTTCGGCACGAACCCCGCCGGCATCGAGTACGACGGCCAGGTCGTGCAAGGCGGCTCCGGCGTGTTCAGCGGCATGGGCGGAGGCGGCAGCCGCTTCCGGGGCTCCTTGTCCACCGGATTCAACCTGAACTGGGACGGCGCCTGGAACGTCGCGACGCAAGTCGGCGAGTTCGGCTGGAGCGCCGAGTTCGCGATTCCGTTCCGTACCCTCCGCTATCCCCCGACCGACGTGCAGACCTGGGGCCTGAACTTCCAGCGCAACATCGCCCGCCACCGGGAGGTCGCCTTCTGGTCCGAACTTGACCGGAACCACGACCTGGACCGGCTGACCGACGCGGGCTCGCTCCAGGGCGTCGAGCCGCCGCCCCAGCGCAACCTGAAGCTGATCCCCTACGCGATCGGATCGAGCCGGGAGCCGCCCACGGCCGGCAGCGACAACGAGTCGGACTCCGACCTCGGCGTCGACCTCAAGTACAGCGTGACCCCGAGCCTGACCCTCGACCTGACCTACAACACGGACTTCGCCCAGGTCGAGGTCGACGAGCAGCAGGTGAACCTCGACCGGTTCAACCTGTTCTTCCCCGAGAAGCGACCGTTCTTTCTGGAGAACGCCGGGCTGTTCACGGTCGGAGCCCGTTCGGGAGGAAGCCGTGCATCGGCCCGCGTCGACCTGTTCTTCAGCCGACGCATCGGCATCGGACCCCGCGGCGAGTTGATCCCGATCGACTACGGCGGCCGGCTCTCCGGCAAGGCCGGCCGCTTCAACGTCGGGCTGCTCCACATGCAGACCGCCACGGTGGGAGGGCTTCACGGCAACAACTACGCCGTCGCCCGCGTCAACCGGGAACTGGGCGAGCGCTCCAGTATCGGCGGCATCTTCGTCAGCCGAGAGGGCGTGGGCAGCCTCGCACCGGAGGACGACACGAACCGCGCCTACGCCATCGACGGCAAGTGGGGAATCGGCGAGCACCACACGATCGAGACCTACGTCGCCCAGACCGACACGCCCGGACTCGACGGCGACGACAGCTCGATGCTCGTCAGCTACAACCTCGGCAAGCCCCAGTGGCGCGGCAGCCTCAGCGTCGCGGAAGCTCGCGAGAACTTCAACCCGGAAGTCGGCTTCATGTCGCGACGGGACTTCCGAAACTTCTCCGCGTTCGGCATGCGCACGATCCGACCGAAGAACCTCCTCGGTTTTCACGAACTCCGGCCTCACGCCTCGTACAGCGGCATCTGGGACTTCGACGGCTACCTGGAGACCGAGTACATCCACGTCGACAACCACTGGGAGTGGCGCAACGGCTTCCAGGTCCACACCGGCGTGAACTTCACCAAGGAGGGCGTCAAGGAGACCTTCGAGATCGTCGAGGGCATCCCGGTCCAGGCGGGCAGGTACAGCCACGACGAGCTGCAGACCGTGTTCTCTACGAACCAGGCGAAGCCGTTCTCGGTCTACATCCGCAACATCACCGGCGGCTTCTTCGGCGGCGACCGGAGCTCCACTTCGTTCACTCTGCTCGCCCGGCGCGGCGAGCGACTGACCTCGGAACTCACCTGGGACCACAACGACGTGGACATCGACGCGGGCAGCTTCCAGGTCAATCTGGGCCGCCTCCGGCTCTCCTACTCGATCACACCGCGGATGCTGGTCCAGGCGCTCGCCCAGTACAACGATCAGTCCGACAACGTCTCCGCGAACCTCCGCTTCTCCTGGCTGCAGGACGCGAACACGGGATTGTTCGTGGTGTACAACGAAGTGGACGAACTCGGCGCCCGCATCCTCTACGAGCGGCCGGATCGCACCGTCATCGTGAAGTACAGCCGGCTGGTCGACGTCTTCCGTTGAGTTCAACCCGCCCGCCAACAGGAGCCCCGCCGCCATGAACCCGAAGGATCTGCGCGTCTACTTCTCCTTCCGCTCCCCCTTCTCGTGGTTCGCCTTTCACCGGATCACGACGACCGGTGTGCTCGACTGGAACGGGATCGACGCGGTGCCGATCTTCCCCTTCGGCAAGGGGGCCAACCTCTCCGCCGGGCGCGCGAAGTCGAGCTACGTCCGCCAGGATGCGGAGCGGATCGCGAAGGCCTACGGACTACCGATGAACTGGCCGAAGGGCGGCGACGATCCGGACTGGTTCCCGCCGCACCAGATCTACGTCTGGGCACGGGGGCAGGGCAAGGCGATCGACTACGCACGCGAGGCGTTCATGGCCCGGTTCGGACGCGGCCTCGACCTCGCCAGCGACGAGGTCATGCGTGCCGCCGCGGCCGCCGCGGGCCTCGACGGCGACGAGGCCCTGGCCGTCGCCCACGATCCCAAGTGGAAGGACGCCGTCATGGCCGGCTTCGCCCACACGCGGGAAGACGGCGCCTTCGGCGTACCGCTCTTCATCTACCGCGGCGAGCGCTTCTGGGGCAACGACCGCCTGGACTGGCTCCTGCGGGAAGTGGCGCGCTCGGAGGGCCGGGAAGTAACCGACCTCGCGGCGAGCCCGCTGGCGCCGGTCTACTCCGCGTAGCTGCCACCACCCGGCCTGTGTGCTTCAATAGGGAGCCTTGCCCCTGTTCGAACAGCACCGCGCGCGCCTGGCGCGGGCCGAGTCGACCTGCCGCCGTCTGCCGGCCGCCTTCGCCGTCGTGGGCGGCATCGCGCTCGCGATGCTGCTCGGAATCACGGTGGCCGAAGTCCTGTGGCGCTATGTCCTGAACGACTCGCTGCCCTGGACCGAGGATGTCTCGACCATGTCGCTCGCCGTGGTGGTGGCCGCCGCGGTCGCCTACGGCGCCGGCGAGGGCTCCCACGTCTGCCTGAACCTGATCGCGCGTTTCGCGGCCAGACGGGTCACGAGGGTCACGGACGCGATCGCCCGGCTTCTGGGCCTGGGCGTGACGGCGCTGGCCGCCTACGCCCTGTTCGTCCACGGCAGTTGCGGGCCACCCTGCGGCGACGTGACCGGCAACGTCTCGATCCCGCATACGCCCTTCTACTACGTACTCGGCGCGTCGCTGGCTGTCTATGGATCCCTGCTCGCGTCCCAGATGCTCCTGGGTCTGGCCGTCTGGAACGCCGAAGACCCGAACGAGCCGGTCGAATGACGGCCGGAACCGGCATCGCGCTGCTGGGCTTTATCGCCCTCTTCGCCCTGCTCCTGATCCGCGTGCCCGCGGGGCTGGCGATGCTGATCGTGGGCGCGGCCGGGATCGCCATGATTCGCCCCGGCGCCGTCGTCCCGGTCGTGGCCGGGGAGATCTTCGCGGTCTCCTCCCGCTACTCCCTCACCATCCTGCCCCTGTTCATGCTGATGGGCAATCTGGCCCTGGTCTCCAGGATGAGCCAGGACCTGTACCGAGCCGCCCATAGCTGGCTCGGCCGCTTCCGGGGCAGCCTCGCTTCCGCGTCGATCGTCGCGTGCGCAGGATTCTCTGCTCTTTCGGGCTCGTCGCTGGCCGCCGCGCTGACGATGGGCCGCGTGTCGCTGCCCGAGATGCGGCGGTTCAGGTACGACGATTCGCTCGCTACCGGCGCCATCGCCGCCGGCGGAACGCTCGGCATCCTGATCCCGCCGTCGGCAGGGCTCGTGATCTACGGGATCATCACCGAGGAGAGCATCGGGCGCCTGTTCATGGCCGGAGTCATCCCCGGGATTCTGCTCACCCTCCTCTTCGTTCTTGCCATCTGGATCGTCGTCAGGCGAGACCCGGACAAGGCGCCGCACGCCACGGCGTCCGTTCCGTGGCGGGAACGGCTCAGGGCCACCGCGAGGGCGGCGTGGATTCTGGGCATCGTCGTCGTGACGATCGGCGGCATCTACGCCGGCATCTTCTCCGCGATCGAAGCGGCCGGAATGGGAGCGTTGCTGGCGCTGGTCGCGGCCTGTGTGCGGCGTACGCTGAACCGAAAGACCGTGATCGAAGTGGCGAACTCCACGCTGAAGGCGAGCGGCACCGCCTTCCTGGTGCTGTTCGGCGCGTTCGTGTTCAAGATCTTCCTTGGATTCACCGGCATCGCCTTCGTCGCCTCCGAGTGGGTCGGCGAACAGGGGTTCTCGGGTGCTCAGGTCGTCCTGCTGGTGCTGATCATGTTCATCGTCCTCGGCACCTTTCTGGACGGATTCGCGATGCTGGTGCTCACCGTTCCGCTGGTCCAGCCGATCCTCGAGTCGCTGGGCGTCGACATGATCTGGTTCGGTGTGATGATCGTCATCGCACTCGAGATGGGCTTGATCTCGCCTCCGGTCGGGCTGAACATCTTCGTCGTGAAGGGCGTGGCGCCAGACGTGCCGGTCCGCACGATGTTTCGCGGCATCGTTCCGTTCTGGCTTGCCCTCCTCGCGGCGATGGTTCTGATCGCGCTCCTTCCCCGCATCGCCACGTTGCTGCCGGACGCCATGTACGGATGAACACGAAGCGTACGAAGGGCTCGCGGCTCAAGGCGGATGACGAACTGCTCTACGAAGTCGACGACCGGATTCCCCGGCCGCTCGCGGTTGGGCTCGGCCTGCAGCTCGCCGCCCTAGGCCTCAACGGGATGGTCCTCCTGCCGACGATCGCCTTCCGTGCCGGCGGCGCCGAAGGTCTCGTGCTCTGGGCGGTGTTCGCCTCCGTCCTGGCCTGCGGTGCCGCCACGATCATGCAGGCCCTGCGGGTGCGACGGTTCGGGGCGGGTTACGTCCTGCCTCACGTCAGCTCGGCGATCTTCGTCGCCGTCTGCGCGGAGGCCCTGATCCAGGGCGGACCGGGGCTGCTCGCAACCCTGGTCGTCGTCTCGGCCCTCGCCCAGGTCGCGCTCTCGGCCCGGCTCGCCCTGCTCCACAGGGTTCTCACCCCCGTCGTCACGGGAACGGTCGTCATGCTCCTTCCCGTCAGCGTGATGCCGATTCTCTTCCGCATGCTGAACGAGCTGCCGCCGGGAGCCCCCGCGTACGCCGGTCCGCTGAGCGCCGGCGTCATGATCTGCACCTTCCTGGGGATCGCTCTCAAGGGCAAGGGGACCGCGCGCCTCTGGGCCCCCGCGGTCGGTATCGTCACCGGCGCCCTGACCGGCGCATTCCTCGGAATCTACGACGCCGGACGCGTAGCCGACGCGGCCTGGATCGGCATTCCCCAGGGCCGGCCGCCCGGACTCGACCTCGAGTTCGGTGCCGCGTTCTGGGCCCTCCTGCCCGCATTCCTGTTCGTGACGCTGGTCGGCTCGACGAAGTCGGTCGCGGTCGCGGTCGCCGCCCAGCGCGTGGCGTGGCGCCGGGCCCGCGCGGTCGACTTTCGGGCCGTGCAGCGGGCCGTGGCCGCGGAAGGCGCCGGGAGCTTGCTGGCGGGGCTGGCGGGAACGATGCCCAACACACTGAACGCGGGCGCCGTGTCCGCGGTGGAGATCACCGGCGTCGCGGCGCGCAGGGTCGCGGTCGTGTGCGGGTTGACCTTCGTCGCCCTGGCCTTCCTGCCGAAGGCGCTCGCTCTCATTCTCGCGATCCCTGCCGGGGTCGTGGCCGCTTCGGTTGCCGTGGTCATGGCGACGCTGTTCACGGTCGGCGTGCGTGAGGTCGCGAGCAGCATGGGGTCGAATCCCCGCAACGGCCTGATCGCGGCCGTCTCGTTCTGGACCGGTGTCGCCTTCGAGTTCGACATGATCTTCCCCGCCTTCTTCGCCGAGTTCGCGGGTGGTCTGTTGAGCAGCGGGTTGACCACGGGGGGCCTGCTGGCCCTCCTGCTCGCGGCGCTGACCGTACGGCGCAAGAGCCAGCTCAAGGGCAAGCTCGACACGGCCGAACTGCCGCGGATCAGGAAGTTCATTCAGGCGTTCGCCGCGCGCCACGGCCTGGAGTCCGTGGTGGACCGGCTCGAAGCCGCGACCGAGGAAACCCTGCTCACGCTTCTGCAGTCGCGCACGGAAAGCAAGGGGGAGGACGGCGCCCACGACGACGAGAGACCGGAGCTGCTTCTCCAGGCACGCGAAGAGGACGGAGAGGCCGTGCTGGAGTTCAAGGTCGGCGCGGCAAGCGCCGACGAACTCAATCTCCAGGACCGGCTGACGTCCCTCGACACGGAGACCCGGGCGGCCCGGGTCGAGCAGGAGGTCTCCCTTCGGCTGCTCAGACACCTCGCGTCCTCGGTTCGACACCAGCAGTTTCACGACACGGACATCCTGACTCTCCGCGTTTCCGCCGGCCCCCGGCGTGGATCCTGAGATGGCGAAGCCCAGCCGGATCCTCGTCCTCGGCCTGCTGCTCGCCTGCGGCTGCCGGCCCGCCTCCGACACCCGGGAACTGTCGCTCGCGCACTTTCTGCCAGCCGATCACCCTCTGGACGAGGCGGTGTTCACGCCGTTCTCGCAGGAACTCGCGGAGCTCTCAGGCGGCAGGCTGACCGTCAGACAGTTCCCCGCCGGCGCCCTCAACTCGTCGGCGCCGGCCCAGTACTCGATTCTGCGTAGCGGCGTGGCCGACATCGCCCTCGCCATTCCCGCCTACACCGCCGACCTCTTTCCCAGGACCGACCTGATCGCCTACCCCGGCATCTGCAAGACGACGAGGGACTGCACCGAGGCCATGCTGCGCGCCCGGTCGGTACTGGAGCCGGAGTACCAGGCACGGGTGCTGGCGCTCTGGTCCAACGCCGCCCCTGTGCTGCTCACCCGCAACGCGCCGGTACGCACGCTCGAAGACATGCGCGGGCTCAAGATCCGGGTTTCGACCCGGAGCGCCATCCCGTTCATCGAAGCGCTAGGCGCGAGCGCCGTCATGCAGCCCGGGACGGTCGTCCACCAGAGCCTGGCGACAGGAGTCATCGACGGCGTCGCGATCTCCCCCTCGGGGATCGTCACCTTCCAGCTCCACGAGCCGGCCGACTACCTGACCTCCTGGCTTCCCGCGTCCGGGCTGCCGTTTGTCCTGCTGATGAATCAGGAGGTGTACGACGGCCTTTCTCCCGAGGCGCGGGGCTGGGTCGACCAAGCCGCGGATGTCTCCCTGTCGATGGCCGGGGCCGTCGCCTACGAACGCGCCGGCGCCGAGGGGATAAGCCTGGCGGAGGAGGCCGGCGTCGAGACCATCGATCTTCCGGAAAGCGAGAAGCGCCGGTTCGAACGGGCCATCGCCTCCGTGCGTGAAGCAGGCCTTGCACGCCAGGTGGGCGAGTCGACGGCTGGCGAGGTCATCCGTCTGTTCGGGGGAGCGGGAACTGCCGAGACGCCACGTCGCCGACGATGACGACGCACGGCGGCTTGATCCGGCCTGAGTGGTCTCCAGCCGCCAACGTCTGAAGGGTGCAGTGCACCGTCCTCTGTTCGGTAGTGGTCGCCCGCTCGACGACTGCCACCGGCGTGGCGGGTCGGCGTCCGGCGGCGATCAGGCCGCGGCCGATGCGCTCCAGTCGACGCGCCGGCATCAGGACGACGACCGTGTCCGCGCCGGACAGACCGGCCCAATCCGGTTCGCCGCCTTCGGCGTTCCGCGCCGACACGACGGCGAAGCCCAGGGACACGCCGCGATGCGTCAGCGGGATGCCGGCGACCGCGGCCGCGGCCACGATGCTGCTCACGCCGGGAATGACCTCGCAGGGCACGCCCGCGGCGGCACAGGCTTCGATCTCCTCGCCGCCGCGACCGAAGACGGACGGGTCGCCACCCTTGAGCCGGACCACATGGGCACCGGCCCGGGCACGCTCGATCATCAGCTTCTCGATCCGGCGCTGCCGGGCCTGCACCTCGTCGCCGGGACGCTTGCCGACGTCGACGATCTCGGCGTCCGCCTTCGCCTCAGCCAGAAGCTCCGGGGCCGCGAGCCGGTCGTGCAGCACCACGTCCGCCGCCCGCAGCCGCTTCCGTCCGAGGACGGTGATCAGGTCCGGATCGCCCGGTCCGGCCCCGATCAGCGTGACCCGCCCCGGAGCGCTCATCCGCCCACCTCCTCCGCGGACACACCGAGAATCCGCTCCGCACGTTCGCGGGCTTCCGCCGCCCGGCCGTCGCGGAACAGCTCGAGCACGTCCGAATCCACGAGCTTGTACCAGCGCCGGCGGCGTTCCTCGAACTCGGGCACGGCCCGCGCCAGGGGCGCCCGCAAACGGCCCGCCAGCTCCAGCAGATCGCCGTACTCCGGCCCCAGTTCCCGCTCCAGCCGCTCGCGCAGCCGGACGGCCAGCGCCGGCGCCCGGCCGGAGGTTGAAATCGCGACGACGAGGTCGCCGCGCCGGACGATCGACGGGGCGATGAAACTGCAGTGATCCAGGTCGTCCTCCACGTTTGCGAAGATGCCGCGTCGCTCCGCCTCCTCGAAGAACGCGGCATCGCTCGACCCGTCCCCCGGCTCGCCGAGCGCCAGGAACGCACCTTCGAGGTCGCCGGGCCGGAAGGCGCGCGCAAGGTGCTCGATCTCGCCGCGTTCGGCCAGTCGGGCAAGGCGCGCCGTCACTTCCGGCGCGACAAGGCGCACGCGCGCACCACACGGCAGCAGGCCAGCCACTTTTCGCTCCGCCACGGGACCGCCTCCCACGACGACAACCAACCGCTCGGCGAGCGAGAGGAAAACCGGGTAGTACGACGGAGGATGAGTGCCGCTCAACGCGGCTGCAGCACGTGGAGCCCGCATTCCTTGCCGGTGTGCGACTCCCACCACCAGCGACCTCCGCGGGCCCCCTCTCCGGGCCGTGAAGGACGGGTGCAGGGCGCGCAGCCGATCGTCCGGTAGCCACGGTCGTACAGCGGGTGGTAGGGCACTCCCTGCTCGTGAATGTAGGCCCAGACCTGGTCCTCGGTCCAGTCGAGCAGCGGGCAGACCTTGACCAGACGCCCCTTCGTCCTCGTCACCCGGTCGACCTCGACCTTGTTCAGGACATCGCGCGTTGGCGTCTGATCCCGGCGCAGGCCGCTCAGCCAGGCGGGGGTGCGCGCCAGGGCCCGGCGCATCGGCTCCACCTTGCGCACACTGCAGCAACGTTGCCGCCCCGCGACCGAAGCGTAAAAGAGGTTCGGTCCCTCCCGCTTGACCAGGCGCGCAACGTCCGAGGCGCGCGGCGCGACGATCTCGACATCGACGCCGTAGTGCAGGCGCACATGCTCGATGTGCCGGAAGGTCTCTTCCGGCAGCCGACCGGTGTCGAGCGTCACGATACGAACCGGCAGGCCGAGCTGGTGGCACATGTGCAGGAGGACCATGCCCTCTGCCTGGAAGGACGTCGCCAGGGTCAGCCCACTCCCCCAACGGCCATGAGCCCAGCGCAGCACCTGCTCCGGGGTCGCGAGTTCCAACTCCATCGCCCAGCCGAGCACGCAGAGATCGCCGTCGGCGGCCGGGCCGGGGAACTCGAGAACGGCGCCGCCGAGGTCGCCTGGATTCACGTCGGTCGACATTTGTGACAAATACGATCACAAATGTCTTTTGGTTGCAACGGAGCCGATGTAGGGGCCTTCTACAGCGCCCGGAGCGTCGCCGCGAGGGCCTCGAGGTCGGAGCGGTCGTTGTAGACGTGGGGCGCAACGCGGATCGCCGTACCGCGAACGGAAACGAACACCCGGGCGGCGCGAAGAGCCGCCGCGGTGGCATCGGCGTCCAGTCCGCGGCGGGAACGCAACCCGAACAGGTGCGCGCCGCGCCACGCCGCGTCCTCCAGATCGAAACCCGCTTCGCGAAAGGCGTCCTCGAACGGCTCGAGCAGTTTCGCGCAGTAGCCCTGAACCCGCTCGGGGCGCCACTCGAGCACCATGTCCAGAGCGGCGTTCAGCATCGGAAGCTGGATCTGGTTGGCCCGCTCGCCCACGTCGTAGCGGGCGGCGGCGGGCCGATAGGCCTGCACGTAGTCGAGACGGCCGGCGACGAACAGCTCGCTGCTTTCCCGGGCGGCCCAGGGCTCTTCCAGAGGAACGCCGTCGTCGAAGCGCTCGCCAAACCACGCCAGACCGCTCTGGTATGGACCGAACAGCGTCTTGTAGGCGGCGACGACCAGTGCGTCGGGCGCTACCTCCTCGACGTCGAAGGGCATCGCACCGATCGACTGGGTGCCGTCGATGACGAACAGGGCACCGACCTCGTGCGCCCGCCGTCCGACCGCCGCAACGTCGAAACGCGTGCCGTCCGCCCAGTGGACGACCGGCAGGGCGACTACCGCCGTGTCCGCGTCGATGGCGTCCAGCAGCCGCTCGTTCCAGACCGCGCCCGGGCTCGGTTTCCCCATCGCCGGACGCTCGACCGTCCTCAACTCCCCACCGGCCTCGGCGGCCTTGCGCATCCACGCGTACACGTTGCTCGGGAACTGCTCGCCAAGGATGACGATGTTCTGCCCGCGGCCCACCGGCGTGTTCCGCGCCGCGGTCGCGATGCCGTAGGAGACTGCAGGGATGATCGCAACCCGCCGCGGATCCGAACCCCCGATCAGCCGCGCGAAACGTTCGCGCAGCGCGTCGGACTGGGCGAAGAAGTCACTCGTGAAGATCGTCGACGGATCGCGCCGCCGCGCCATTCCCCTGAGCCCCGCTTCCTCCACGTCCCGCGCCAGAGGCGCCATGTAGGCGCAGTTCAGGTAGTGCAGATCGTCCGGAAGCTGGAACCGTTGCCGCTGGCATTCGAGCATGGCCGGCGATCTTACGCGCGCGGCGCACGCTCATCCGAACAAGCCGGGGCGTCTATGCAGCCGCCAGGGCGCGGTCGAGGTCGCGGATCAGGTCGTCGACCGTCTCCAGACCGATCGAGAGCCGGACGACTTCCGGCCCGGCGCCGGCCGCGGCGCGCTGCTCGTCGCTCAGTTGACGGTGGGTGGTCGAGGCGGGATGGAGGATCAGGGAGCGGGCGTCGCCGACGTTCGCCAGGTGCGAGAAGAGATCGCAACCCTCCACGACGCGGATGCCAGCGTCGTAGCCGCCGCGAACGCCAAAGGTGAACACCGAGCCGGCGCCGTTCGGCATGTACTTCGCGGCCAGGTCACGGTACGGGCTCGCCGGCAGCCCCGCGTAGGAAACCCACTCGACCTTCGGATGTCCCTCCAACCACTCGGCCACCCGCAGCGCGTTTCCGCAGTGACGCTCCATCCGCAGAGACAGCGTTTCGAGGCCCAGCAGGATCAGGAAGGCGTTCATCGGCGCCATCGTGGCGCCCAGATCGCGCAGACCGACGGCGTGAGCGTGGGTCGTGAAGGCCAGGTCGCCGAAGGTCTCGCTGAACTTCAGCCCGTGGTAGGCCGGCTCCGGCTCGGAGAGGCCGGGAAAGCGTCCGGAAGCGCCCCAGTCGAAGCGGCCGCTGTCGATCACCGCGCCCCCGATCACCGTGCCGTTGCCGGAAAGGAACTTGGTCGCCGAGTGGACGACCACGTCGGCACCCCACTCCATCGGCCGGCAGAGCCACGGGGTCGCCAGGGTGCTGTCGACGATCAGCACGGCCCCGGACGCCTTCGTCAGTCCGGCGAGAGCCTCCAGATCCGAGACGACGCCGCCGGGGTTGGCCAGGCTTTCGATGAACAGTGCCTTGGCGCCCGCGTCCAGCGCCGCCTCGACAGCGGTCAGGTCCTCCGTGTCGACGAAGTCGCAGTGCCAGTCGAACTTCGCGAACGTTCTGCTGAACTGCGTGATGGAACCGCCATAGAGCCGGTTCGAGGCAACGAACCGCGAGCCAGGCTCCATCAAGGGGAAGAACGCGAGGACCTGGGCGGCGTGGCCCGACGCACAGCAGGCGGCCCCGCGTCCTCCTTCCAGGCTCGCCAGCCGCTGCTCCAGGGCGGCCACGGTCGGATTCCCCAGGCGGGAG
The DNA here is from genome assembly GCA_026707545.1 of Acidobacteriota bacterium. Classification (NCBI taxonomy): domain Bacteria; kingdom Pseudomonadati; phylum Acidobacteriota; species Acidobacteriota bacterium. Next base: position 1,483,274 of record JAPOWR010000001.1, read on the forward strand.
TAGATGAACCCGAACGTCTGCAGATTGAACAGCGACGCGGCGTGATCCGCGTCGTGGAACGCATACGCCGTGTTCTGGAAGATCGGCGTCTGCCTGGCGCCGGAGATTGGTTCCGGGACGGCCCCGGCGTGGATCATCCGGGTCTCGAACCCCCAGTCCGGCTCCCGCGGACCCTTCAAGCTCACCCCGACCTTCCGCGTCCGGGGGCAGGCACCAGCCGCGGGCGCCGGCTGGAAATCACGCCGCTGTCGACGCCGCCCCAACCCAGCTCGCCCCACAGGCGGCCGTACTCGATCTTCGGGCAGCGATTCATGATCACGGTCAGCCCAGCCGCCTCGGCCTCGGCAGCGGCCTCGTCGTTGCGCACGCCAAGCTGCATCCAGACCACCTCGATTCCCTTCTCCTCGCGCAGCCGGATCGCATCCCTGGTGATCTCCAGAGCCGCGTCCGAGCCGCGGAAGACATCGACCATGTCGACCGGCGCCGGAACGTCCGCCAGGGACGCACGAGCCGGCTCACCGAGGATGGACGCCCCTCCCGCCGCCGCCCGGGGATTCACCGGGATCACGCGGTATCCCTTCTCCTGCAGGTACTTCATGGCGAAGTTCGAGGGACGCTTCCAGTTCGGCGAGGCGCCGACCATGGCGATGGTTCGCACCCGGCGCAGGATGCCGGCGAGCAGCGCGTCGCTGTAGGTGAGGGCGGAAGTCACCGCGCGGATGTTAGCGCCGGTCGCCCGTCGGCGGTCAGCGCGGCGGATGGGCCGCAAGACCCTCCTCGTCCGGCTCCGTGCCCCAACCGGGAGTGTCCGGCACGATCAGGCAGCCGTCCTCGAACTCCGGCTCACAGGTGAAGACCTCTCCGTCCCAGGGCAGCCGGTCGATGTCCGTCTCCATGATCCGCAGGTTCGGCACCGCGGCGCTCATGTGCGCGTTCATCATCGTCGCCAGGTGGCCGTAGTAGTTGTGCGGCGCCACGTTCACCTCGTGGGCTCCCGCCAGGGCGGCGATCTTCATCGACTGCCAGACGCCGTTCCAGACGGCGTCGATGATCGCCACGTCGACCGCCTCCGCGCGCAGGAATGGCAGAAAGGCGGCGGGCGTGATCAAGGTCTCGCAGGAGCTGATCGGGTGCCCGCTCTCCTGACGAACGGTCGCCAGACCTTCCGCCGACGGCGTGTCGATCTCGATCCAGAAGAGGTCGAGGTCCGAGAGCGCCCGCACGATCTGGCGGTAGCCCGAGATCTTCGCGTTGAAGTTCAGGTCGAGCAGGATGTCCATGTCCGGTCCGGCCCCCTCGCGCAGCGCCTCGAGGTGCCGCCTTAGGTTCGAGATGACCTTGCGGTCGACGTTCTGGCCGGGCTCGAAGGGCCGGCCGAAGCCAGGCGCCCAGCCCCGGGGCGCGCCGCTCGCGTAGTCGAAGATGTTCGTCTTGAGCGCTGTGAAGCCGCTTTCGCGGACCTCCTCTCCCAGGGCGACGACTCCTTCGATGTCGGTGATCGCGTTCCCGTAGACCTGAGGCAACCCGATCCGCCACGTCGCGCAGTGCGACCAGTACACACGCACCCGCTCCCGTACGCGCCCGCCCAAGAGATCGCAGCACGGGACGCCAAGTTCCTTCGCCCGGGCATCCAGCAGCGCGTTCTCGATCGCCCCGATCGCCATCGCCATGACGCCGGACATCGACTGCCGCGCCCGCGTCAGCAGACGCTGGTAGATCCGCTCCAGGTCGGCAACGCGCATGCCGACGATCACTTCGCCGAGCTGCTCGATCACCGTGGTCACGCCGAGCGCGCCCTGGTGCTGGTCGTACTCGCTCCAGCCGACCAGCCCCTCGTCGGTGATCAGCTTGACGAAGTGGTAGTTCCGCCAACCGGCGTCGCAGTGGCGAGTTTCGATGCGAGCGACGTTCATGCGGTGCTCCTCTCCGTGGCCACTGGACCACCCAGCCAGTCCCGAACCACGTCCTCGGTGTCCCGTCCCAGGGAGGGATTCGGCTCGAGCGGTCCGGACGGTTGCCCCTCGAACCGAATCGGACTGGTAGGCAGCCCGATGCTGCCCAGGGCCGAATGATCGACTGTCTCGAAGAAACCGCGCTCCCAGAGGTGCGGATCCGAGTTGACCTCGGCCAGGTCGCGGACCGGCGCGCACGGTACGCGGCGGAAGCGCGCTGCCTCGTTGATCTCGGCACGGGTCAGGGCGGCGGTCCACTCCGCGACCAGGCCGTCCGTCTCGTCCCGATGGGCGACGCGGGCCTCGTTGGTCCGGAACCGCCGGTCGGCGGTCAGATCCTCCCGCTCCATCGCTCCCAGCAGGTTGCGCCAGTGCCTTTCCGTGATGCAGATAAGTGCCACGTGACCGTCACGGCACGGGTACACGTTGTAGGGCGACACGCGCCCGTGCCGGTTGCCGGAGCGTCCCGGGAGCGTCCCCTCGTGGTGCATCACCCCAAGCTGGGAAAGCAGCGTCGGATAGACCGCCTCCTGCATCGCCACTTCGACCAGTCGACCCGTTCCCGTGCGCTCCCGTTCGTAGAGGGCACTGACGACGCCTGCGTAGAGGTGCGTTCCGCCAAGGAAGTCGATGAACGCCGGACCGGCCTTGAGCGGATCGCCGCCGACCACGCCGTTGACGCTCATCACCCCCGACCAGGCCTGGACTGTAATGTCCATGCCAAGCGACTCATGGTCGGGACCGCTCAGGCCGTAGGCGGTGCCCGAGGCGTAGATCAAACGCGGGTTCAGCTTGCGGAGCATCTTCCAGCCCACGCCGAGCCGGTCCAGCACGCCTGGTGCGAAGTTCTCGATCAGCACGTCCGCGACCCCGGCCAGCCGTCGCAACAGTTCCCTACCCTCCTCCTGCTTCAGATCGCAGGTCACGGAGCGCTTGTTCGTGTTCAGGAAGGCGAGCGGAAAGGAGGGCGGCCCGCCGTGGGCTTCGCGCCGCCGTAGCGGCTCGCCGCGCGGCGGCTCCACCTTGACCACGTCCGCGCCGGCCTGGGCGAGCAGGAAGCCGGCATACGGCCCCTGGTAGACCTGACCCAGGTCCAGGACGCGGATCCCGGCGAGAGGTCTGGGCGCCTTCAATGGAACGAACCGCCGATCACGTCGCGGGCCACGATGAGGCGCTGGATCTCGTTCGGCCCCTCGCCCACGCGGCGGATGCGCAGCTCCCGGTACCAGCGCTCGAGCGGCAGGTCCTTCGTCATGCCGTAGCCGCCGTGGATCTGCATCGCGCGGTCGACGACGCGGCTCGCACCCTCGCTCGCCACCAGCTTGCAGATCGCCGCCTCCGTCCGGAACGGCTTGCCTGCATCCGCGCGCGCCGCGGCCTCCAGGGTCAACGCCCTGGCGGTCCGCAAGTCGATCTCGTTGTCGACGATCATCCACTGCACCGCCTGCCGCGTCGCCAGGTAGTCGCCGAACGTCTTGCGCGTCTTGGCGTAGGCGATCGCCATCTCCTGCGCCTTGAGCGCCACGCCGACGCAGCCCGCGGCGTAGGGGATGCGGTTGCGGCTCAGCCGGTCGTTGGCGATCGCGAAGCCCTGGTTCACCTCGCCGAGCACGTTCCGGCCGGGCACCCGCACCCGGTTGAACTCGAGTTCCGCCGCGTAGTGGGTGGAGCGCAGGGTGTGGACGATACGCCGTACCCGGAAGCCGGGCATGTCCGTATCGACCAGGAAGCAGGTGATCCCCTTGCGGCCGAGTTCCGGGTCGGTCCGCGCGAAGACGATGCCGAAGTCCGCCTTGTCGGCGCCGGAAATGAACGTCTTCTCTCCGTCGAGGATCCAGTCGTCGCCGTCGCGCACCGCGGTCGTGCGGATGGCGCGGGCCGGATCGCTGCCTCCGGAGGGCTCGGTCAGGGCGAAGAAACCACGCTTCTCCCCTCGAAGCACCGGATAGAGGTAACGCTCCTTCTGGCCGTCGTCCGCCTCGTACAACTGCGCCAGCCCGGCGCCGCCGAACACCCCGTAGCAGGGCGCGTACAGACCGGCCCGGTGCTGCGCCATCTCGAAGGCCATCAGCGTCCTGGTGACCAGGTCGATCCCGGGACCGCCGTACTCCTCCGGGATGTCCAGCCCGTAGAAGCCGAGTTCCTTCGTCATCGCCACCAGCCGGTCACGGTGGCGTGGCGGCAGTTCGCTCGCGTCCGGGTCCAGGTCGGTCTCGAGCGGAACGATCTCCTCGCGTACGAAGCGGCGCACGGTCTCGAGGATCAGTCTCTGCTCGGTGCTGAGTTCGAAGTCCATCCGTTCAGCCCCCGGGGGCGCCGATCCGGCCCACCCGCCGGTCGCCCCGGCTCTCCGCATTGCCGGCCGGCAGTTCGCCGTGGTCGGCCAGGTAAACCGCCAGCAGTTCCTCGAAGCGGCTCCAGTACTGCATCGTGACCTCGTAACGGAAGCACGTCGCGTCTTCGTGCTTCGCCGCGACCTCGGCGATCTCGCTGCGCAGACCGAAGCGGGACCGGCCGCCGGCAAACCCCAGTTCCAGGGTCGAGCCGTCCTCGTCGCCGATCTCGAACACGCCCAACTGTCCCGGCAACGCGGCGACCGCCGCATCGTCCAGGTCCAGCCAGGGCTTGGTGAGCCGCACTCCGCTCATCCTGCTGCCCCGATCATCGGCGGATCGTATCTCGCGCTGTGTCACAATCCGCGCCGCCCTGTCTGATCAGCATCTTCCTCCCGACATCGCCGCTCCCGACACCACGCCTCCCGGCGCCGATGCGGATGCGGCCCTCCTGGATGGGATCCGCGTCGTCGAATTGGCCACGATCGTGATGGCGCCTTCCGCCTGTGCGATCCTCTCCGACTTCGGCGCCGAGGTCATCAAGATCGAGGCGCCGGGAAGAGGCGATATCTACCGCTACTTCCAGGATCTTCCGGGGATGCCGGATTCGGAGATCCCCTACTGCTTCCTGCTCGACGGCCGCAACAAGAAGAGCGTCGTAATCGATCTCAAGCAGGAAAGCGGTCAGGCCATCGGGCACCGGCTGGTCGAAACCGCCGACGTCTTCCTGACCAACTGCCACAACTCGGTGCTCGAGGCTCTCGGCATGACCTGGAACCGTCTTCGGCAGGTCAACCCGCGGCTCATCTTCGCGCACGGCACCGGCTACGGCCACACTGGCCCGGAAGCCGAGAAGCCGGGCTACGACCAGGTCTGTTACTGGACACGCTCGGGGCTCGTCGCGACATTCACACCGGTCGACGGCTACCTCGGACCGCTCGGCTGCGGCACCGGCGACCACCCGACCGGCGTCACGCTGTTCTCAGCGGTGCTGGCAGGCCTGCTGAAGCGCGAGCGCACCGGCGTCGGCACGTACGTCACGACATCGCTCCTCGCGGCCGGGGCCTGGGCCAACGCGTGCGCCATTCAGGCCAAGCTGGTCGGTGCGGAGTTCCATCAAAAACGGCCGCGCGAGCACACCATGAACTTCGGCCAGCTCTACTACCGCACCCGCGACGACCGCCTGATCAAGTTGAGCATCGTCGAACAGGACCGGGAGTGGGTGCGCTTCTGCCATGCCCTCGACCGCCCCGATCTGATCGACGACGAGCGCTTCTGCACGACACCGGAGCGGATCGAGAACATGCCCGAGTTCGTGGCCCTGCTCGACATCGATTTCGCCCAGCGGGACTTCGCCGAGTGGAGCGAACGCTTCACGCGCTACGAGATCGCCTACAGCCTCGTCTCGAATCTGGACGACATCGTCGCCGACGAGCAGTTGGAAGCGATCGGCGTGTTCCGCGACCTGGACCATCCCCGGTATGGCCGCCTGCGAACCGTCGACAGTCCCGTGTTCATCGAGGGCGAGAACAAGGTGGAGCCACAGCCGGCTCCCGAACTCGGCGAACACACCGGTGACCTGCTACGGGAGCTTGGTCTCGACGCCACCGAGATCGCGAGCCTCGCCGACGAGGGAGTGATCTCCGGACGGCTCTGAATCGGCCGCCAATCCCGCATACAATCGCCCGCTCAGCATTACCCACACACCACCGAGCAGCCCAGGAGACGATCCATGGACTTTCAGGACTCACCTCAGGAGGCCGCCTTCCGCGCCGAAGCGCGCGCCTGGCTCGAAGCGAACGCCGAACTTCTGCCCCCCGGCGGCACCTCGCGGTTCGACGGCCTGCCCGAGCAGGAGGGCCTGGCCGCGGCCAAGGAGTGGCAACAGAAGAAGTACGACGACGACTGGGCCTGCATCACCTGGCCCAGGGAGCACGGAGGCCGCGGCGCCACGTTCATGGAGGGGGTGATCTGGGCGCAGGAAGAGGCGAAGTTCGACGTCCCCGACGGCTACCTGGGCATCGGCCACGGCACCTGCGCGCCGGCGATCATGGCCCATGGCACCGACGAGCAGAAGAGCCGCTACCTGCCCAAACTGGCCAGCGGCGAGGAGGTCTGGTGCCAGCTCTTCTCCGAACCGGGAGCAGGTTCCGATCTGGCGGGGCTACGGACGCGCGCCGAGCGCGACGGCGACGAGTGGGTGGTCAACGGCCAGAAGGTCTGGAACTCTGGCGCCCACTACGCCGACTGGGGCATTCTGGTTACGCGGCACGATCCCAGCGTGCCCAAGCACAAGGGACTGACCTTCTTCGTGGTCGACATGAAATCGCCGGGCATCGACCCACGTCCGATCCGGCAGATCCCGGGCACGTCGGAGTTCAACGAGGTCTTCCTGCAGAACGTCCGGATCCCCGATCACAACCGCCTCGGCGAGGTTGGCGCCGGCTGGCAGGTGGCGATCACCACGCTGATGAACGAGCGCCACGGCCGCTACAACATGACGCCCGACTGGAGCGATGCTCTTCGCCTCGCCTCGGAACTCGAGATCGATGGCGAACCCGCGGCGAACCAGAGTTCGGTGCGCGAGCAGATCGCCGACTGGTACGTCCAGTGCCGCGGCGTCGAGCTGACCTTCATGCGCACCCTGACCGCCATCTCCCAGGGCAAGCAACCCGGGCCCGAGAACTCGATCTGCAAGGTGATCACCGCCAGCGCCCGGCAGGACATCGCCTCGTTCGCCGCCGACCTGCTCGATTCCGCGGGCGCCGTCAGCGGACGCGAGGACGCCCCCTCGGCCGGCATGTTCCACTACGCCTACCTTGCGGCTCCCGGCATGCGGATCGCGGCCGGCACCGACGAGATCCTCCGCAACATCATCGCCGAGCGCGTCCTCACCCTGCCCGGCGAGATCCGTGTCGACCGCGACCGGCCGTTCAACGACATCCCGACCGGCGCGAACTGACCCGGTCACGACCGCCGTTCGCGGTCCTGCTTCGTACCTAGCCGCTGTCCTGGCGGTCGTAGATCCGCTTGTAGGAAGCGGTGCCCCCGTCGCCGCCGAACTGGAGCTGGGTCAGGACGACCAACTGGTCCTTCTTGTTGACGCTGTACTCCTGGATCTGGAGGGCCTCCCCGCGTCCACGGTTCCTGGTCACCAGCTTCTTCTTCTTCCAGAAGGCCTGAATCTCACGCCCCTGACCAACCTCGTACCACTCACGATCCGTCCGCAGGACGAGGGCCAGCCCCCGCGAGTCCGTGATCCGAAGTCCGCCCTCCAGCATGTCGATGGCCAGAACCTCCGCGCCGGCGCTCATGCCACGGGCCATCTGAGGCCCGCCGCCACCGGGGCCACCTCCGGCTCCTCCGGCACCAGCAGCGCCGCCGCCACCACCGGCGGCACCGCCGGCACCGCCACGGCCACCGCCGGCACCGCCACGGCCACCACCGGCTCCGCCACGACCGACAGTAGCTTCGCCGCCAGAACCACCCCGGCCACCGCCGCCAAGGCTGGTCCCGCCGCCGCGGCCGCGGAAGCCGCCATCGACGGCCGCACCCCGCGACCTCGCGAACCGCTGCATCATCTGCTGCGGATTGTCACTCGCCTCCTCGTTGAGGACCCACTCCCCACTCAAGTCCGCCCCCGGCTGCACCGCCTCCACCGGCTCTCCGACCCCAAGGGACACCACAGCGGCGAGGGCGACAACAGCCCCCCACCACCCGATAGCCCCTAGAGACGAACGAAACGATCGCAACTTGTTCATCGTTGTGTCTCCCTACGTCTTCAGTTCCCTCACAAGCCTACAGCCTACCCAAGACCATTTAGGAGCGCCGCCAACGCCCTGCCGACGCCGTCCAGTCCGCATCCAGACAGAGGTCGCTGCGAGGCTCTGGGCGTCAGCTCTCCTCAGCACCGACTTCCAGCCCTCCGGCCCCAGGACGGGCGGGTGCGTCCGCAAAGACCCTCCCCTCCGGCCGCAGGAGCGGACGGGTGAGCCCGAAGAATCCAGCTAGCTGGCGACCTCGCTTTCGCTGCCCGGAAACAGCAGCCGGGCCATCTGGGTCTGGGAGCGGTGCACGAACAGAATGACCTGGTCGTCGGCCCGCAGCATGTTGCTGCGCTCGGGCATGAACACGCGGTCACCTCGCACGACCGCTCCGACGATCAGGCCCCGTGGAGCCTGAAGGTCGGCGAGCGTGGCGCCGGCCGCCGGGCTGGCCTCGTGGATCACGCGCTGCACGACCTGCAGGGCGCCGTCCGCCAGGTTGACCAGGTTCGCCTTGTAGCCGTTGGCGACGAAGTTGCGGACATGGTCGATCGCCAGGGAGTGAGGCGACACGAGCTCGACTTCGCCGACCCGCTGCCACAGCCGGCTGGTCGTGTGGTGGATCAGGGCCACGACCTGCCCCACGCCCAGCTCCTGGGCGATCAACCCCGCGACCACGTTGCTGTCGTCGTGGCTTGTGGCCGCGATGAGCACATCGGCCCGGCCCAGCCCCTCGCTCTCCATCGTCGCGGCGTCGATCGGATCCGCGTGGAGCACCTCGACATCGGGAAACGACTGCGCCAGGTACTCCGCCCGCCGGCGGTCGCGCTCGATCCAGCGCAGCCGCTTCACCTGGTTGCGCAGCGCCCTGACGACCGCCACGGCGGCCGGACTGCCGCCGGCGATGGCGACGGTACGGGGCTCCTGCAGTTGGGAGGCGAACAGCTCCTCCACCTCGTGGGTCGTCTGGGTACGGCACAGGACCATCGCCAGTCCACCCGGGGCGGCACGCAGGTTCGGACCCGGGATCGAGAGTTCGTGCTCCGCGTCGAAGTAGCCGACGATCCGGGCGCCCTCCGGCAGCGGTACCTTGCTCATCGGCACGCGGGCGACCGTGCTGTCCTCCTGGACCTGGATCGTGCGCAGTTCGAAGCGTCCCTTGGCCAGGTAGTCGACTTCGTGGGTGTGATGGCCAAGCACCACATTCAGGATGGCGTTCGTCGCCAGACTCTGCGGGGAGAGCAGGAGGTCGGCGCCGAACAGGCGTTCGTATGAGCGCCGGTAGGTCGTCAGATCCTCGGACGTGTCGATCCTCACGACGCAACGCTTCGCGCCCAGGTTGCGGGCGATCACCGACGCGACCAGGTTCGCTTCCTCGGACGAGGAAGCCGCGATGAAGAGGTCCGCCTCGCCTACCCGAGCCCGCTCCAGGACGGCCTGGTGGGCGCCGTTGCCGACAACGAAGGCGGCGTCGAGTTCCTCCTCGATCCGGTGTCCCTTGTTCGGGTCGGTGTCGATGAGCGTCAGGCTCCGACCGTCCCGGCCGAAGGCCTCGGCGATGTGGAAACCCATGTCGCCGATCCCCATGACGCAGTAGTGGCCTTCCGCGCTCACCACGTCGAGCATAAGACACCATTACGTTCGCGAGTCTTCGAGCGCACGGATGGCGGAGCACGGATCTTCCGCGAAAAGCGGTCTGCTACGGTTCCCGCTTCCGCCCGCACGGACACCCGCCCCGCCAAGATCGAGTGACGGTATGAGCGCATTGAAGACGCAGTTGAACGACGCCAACGTGGAGGAGTTCCTGGCGGCCGTCGAGAACGATCGCCGGCGCGAGGACAGCTTCACTGTCCTTGAGCTGATGAAGCGGGTCACCGGCGAGAAGCCCCGGATGTGGGGCACGTCGATCGTCGGTTTCGGCAGCTACCACTACCGGTACGCGAGCGGCAGGGAAGGCGACTGGCCACGCATCGGCTTCTCGCCCCGAAAACAGAGCCTGACGATCTACGTCATGCCCGGGTTCTCGAACTACGACGACCTGCTGTCACGACTCGGCAAGCACAGGACCGGCAAGTCCTGCCTCTACGTCAACAAGCTCGCCGACGTCGACATGGACGTGCTGGAGCAACTGATGCGCAGTTCCCTCGACGCGATGCGCGAGATGTATCCGGACTGAGAGAGGAGAACATGAGCTACGAACGGATCCTGTTCGAACAGGACGGCAGTCTCGCCACGATCACGCTGAACCACCCGGAAGTGCTGAACGCCACCGACGCCCGGATGGTCGGCGAACTCAGCGACGCCGTCCTGCGCATCCGCGATCCGGAGAGCGGCGTGCGCGCCCTGCTGCTCACCGGCGCGGGCCGCGCTTTCTGTTCAGGCGCCAACCTCTCGGGCCGCGGCGGGCCGGCCGAAGGTGCCGTCAACCCCACTGCCCGCGAGAACCTGCGCAACAACTACCACCCGCTTCTGCTTTCTCTCCGCGACCTGAACATGCCGATCGTCACTGCGGTGCATGGCGCGGCCGCCGGCGTCGGCATGAGCTTCGCGCTGATCGGCGACCTGGTCTGCGCCTCGAAGCAGGCCTTCTTCCTGCAGGCGTTCGCCCGGATCGGACTGGTCCCGGACGGCGGCGCCACGTTCATGCTGCCGCGCTTGATCGGCTGGGGGCGCGCGGTCGAACTGTCCATGCTCGCCGAGCGTCTGCCGGCCGACAAGGCGTTCGAGTGGGGTCTCGTCAACCGGCTGTACGACGACCAGGAGTCGCTGATGGAGGGGGCCACGGAACTCGCCCAACGACTGGCGAACGGACCGCGCTCACTGGCGATGATCCGCAAGGCGTACTGGGCGACCTGGCAGAACGTCTACGAGCAGCAACTCGACCTGGAGGCGCGCCTCCAGGCTGAAGCGGGCGCGACGGAAGATTCTCGCGAAGGAGTTCTCGCGTTCCTCGAGAAGCGACCCGCGCAGTTCAAGGGCCGATGACCGCAACGCACGCACGCACGGCCCTCGTCGCAATCCTCGTGAGCGGAGCGGCCGTGGCGGCCCAGGAGACGATCGAGTGGCGCCACTACGCCGCTGACCGCGCCAGCACGAAGTACTCGCCGGCGGACCGGATCGACGCCTCGAACGTCTCGGAGCTCGACGTCGCCTGGCGCTGGGTCACTCCTGACGGCCGCGTCGAAACGAGGACCCTGACCGGTGACCTCAAGGGCACGCCGCTGATGGTGAACGACACGCTCTACGCCGTGTCGGCCATGAACCTCGTGAGCGCGGTCGACCCGACGACCGGCGAAGAACTCTGGACCTACGATCCGAAGGCCTATGAGCGCGGGATTCCGACTCACGGCGGCTTCACCCAGCGCGGCATCGAGTACTGGGAGCACCGGGGCATGCAGCGAATCGTGCTGGTCACCGGCACCCATCAACTCGTGTCCCTGGACGCGAAGACGGGCAAGCCCGACCTGGAGTTCGGCGAAGCCGGAATGGTCGACATGCGCGGCGACATCGGGCGACCGGACCAGATGCGCGAGACCGGCGCGAACTCGCCCGGCATCGTCTGCGGCGACACGGTCCTCATGGGCATGACGATCATGGACTTCTCCCTGACCCAGGAGATGCCGGCCGGCCACATCCGCGGCTACGACATCCGCACCGGCCGGAAGAAGTGGGTCTTCCACACCGTGCCCCAGGGCGAGGAGCCCGGCGCCGAGACCTGGCACGACGAATCCTGGCGCTACTCGGGCAACACCAACGTCTGGTCGTGGATGAGTTGCGACGACGAGACCGGATGGGTCTACTTCGGCACCGGCACGCCGACCAGCGACTACTACGGCGGCCACCGCCACGGCGACAACCTCTACGCCGAGAGCCTGGTCGCCATCGACACCGCGACCGGCGAGAAGAAGTGGCACTTCCAGGCAGTCCGGCACGGTCTCTGGGACTACGACTTCCCGTGCGCTCCGATCCTGCTCGACATCGAGGTCGACGGCAAGCGGATCGAAGCGGTAGCCCAGGTCAGCAAGCAGGCCTTCACGTACGTCTTCGACCGCAAGACCGGCGAACCGGTGTGGCCGATCGAGGAGCGCAAGGTCCCCGAGAGCCTCGTTCCCGGGGAATGGACCGCGGGTACGCAGCCCTTCCCAACCAGGCCGCCGCCGTTCGACCGCCAGGGCCTGCGCGAAAGCGACCTGATCGACTTCACACTGGAGCTGAACGCCAAGGCGCTCGAGATCTACCGGAAGACCCTCCTGGGAGGCCCAATGTTCACGCCGCCGACCCTGGCCGGCGAGAACCGGAGGGTGATGGCGCAACTCCCCGGCCAGGCCGGTGGCGCGAACTGGGGCGGTGCCGCCGTCGATCCGGACAGCGGCGTCCTGTTCGTGCCGTCGCAGACGCGCCTGGGCACGATGGCCCTCATTCCTCCGTCCGAGCGGCAGCCTTCCGACCGCGACTACCTGCCGGCGTTCACGTTCCCCGCCGGCCCGGAAGGTCTGCCCCTCGTCAAACCGCCCTGGAGCCGGCTCACCGCGATCGACCTGAACCGTGGCGAGATCGTCTGGCAGACGCCACTGGGCGACGGCCCCCGCGACCATCCGGCTCTTGCCGATCTCGACCTGGGACGGCTCGGCGCCTGGCCGCTCGCCGGTCTCACGCCAGGCTGGCCGATGGTGACCGCCACTCTTGTGTTCGTCGTCACCAGCGAACAGGTTCCCGGCACGTATCAGGAGGGGCCCGGCGGTTTCGCGTCCCGCGGCCCGTCGACCGGTTTCCTCTATGCGTTCGACAAGGCGACCGGCGAAGAGGTCTGGCGAACCGAGTTGCCCGACACGCCGGGGGGCAGCCCGATGACCTATGTCGTCTCCGGCCGTCAGTTCATCGTCGTCCCCGTCGGCAACCGCGGCCAGGAGCACTCGCTGGTCGCGTACGCGCTGCCGACCGGATAGGAGTCAACGCCTCTTCGAGAGCCGGGCGTCCGGCGGGTCGCTGATCCACTCCGCCCCCTGTTCCCAGCAATCGTCGAAGACCGTGTCGCGAATCGGCCGCCGGCGGAGCGGGCCGTGACGCCCCAGCGGCCGACCGATCGTGATCGTCAGCGACAGCTCCACCCCGTCCGGAATCCCGAGGATCTCACGCAGTTCGTCCGCCACCGCGTGGTGCCAGCCGCTGTAGCAGACGCCGTAGCCCAGCGCCCGCGCCATGAGGAACAGGTTCTGGCACGCCGGGAAGACGGACGCGCCCTCCGAGTGCGTCAGCGCCCGGTAGCGGACGTAGCAGGCGATGACGACGGCCGGGATCTGCTCGAAGTGATCGACGTAGTGCTGAATCGCCCGGTTGACCCTCGACTTCGGCGAGTTCGGATCGGCGGCCGAACCGCGATTCCAGCCCTCCTGCTCCGTCTTGCGGGCCCAGCCGCGGCGGAAGGACTCGCCCAGCAACCGGCGAGCCCGCCGCGCCCGGGGTCCGTCCCGGAGGACGATGAAGCGGAAGGGCTGGCGGTTCGTACCGGACGGCGCCCGGCTCGCGGCATAGAGAATCCGCGCCAGATCCTCGTCCGGGATCGGCTCGGGACTGTAGCGCCGCACGGAGCGCGCGGTGGAGAGCAGTTCGAAGAAGTCGTCGGCGTGCATGGGCCGTACGATCCCCCACGCGCGAAGTCCGCGTCAAGCGATAGGATCGCCACACTGCTCCAGTCTCCCAAGTGAAACGCCGGCCCAAGGGTACGGCGGCCGACCCCGAGGTACCAGACGATGCAGAGAACCGTCCTTCGACTCCTTCCCCTGGCGATGCTCTTCGTCGCCTCGGCAGCGACCGCTCAGAGTGAACTGGACCTGCGGGTTCAGGACATGCAGGGGCAGGAACTCGGCCCCGTGAACATCACGATCACGTCGCCCGACGGCGAGGTCATCAAGGAAACCACCCGGAAGAACGGTCGCATCAAGGTCCGCCTCAAACCGGCTGACGAACCCTACAAGCTCCTGCTTCAGAAGGAAGGCCATCCCGACCGGGAGGTCGAGTTCACGATGACCAAGGGCCGTGACACGTCGTTCGCGCCGCAGCTCTGGGACGAGGAAACGATGAAGAAGCAGAAGGCGGTCGACGCCTTCAATGAGGGGATTCGGACAATTCAGAGCGGCGATGCCACGGCCTCCCTGCCTCACTTCGAGGAGGCGGTGGAGTTCGATCCGACGATTGCCGCCGCCTATCGCCTGATCGCCGCGATCCGGTACGACCTCGGACAGAACGAAGAAGCCTTCGAACCGCTGAACAAGTACCTCGAGTTGGAGCCGCTGCCTCTCGAGTTCGCGCCAATGGCGTTCAGCGTGTTCCTTGCCGTCGGCGACGCTCGGGCGGAGGAGTACAAGACGGCCTCGGTCGATGCGGGAATGGGAGCGCAGATTGCTCCGGACGTGTTTTCCCAGGGTGTTGCGGCAGTCCGGGCAGGCGACGATGAAGGCGCCGTCACCCTCTTCACCGAGGCGGCCTCACTCGATCCCAACCTCTTCCAGGCATACCGGAACATCGGCACGATCCACTTCAACAACCAGAACTGGGAACCGGCGCTGGAAGCGTTGGGCCGCACGCTGGAACTGGATCCGGGGAACAACGAGGCGCTGCGGATGACGTTCTTCAGCTACGCGCTGCAGGGCAACCTGGAAGATTCGATCGAGGCCGGTAAGGCCTGGATCGAGGCGAACCCGACCGCGGGCCGTCAGGTGCAGCACCAGGCCGAGCAGCTCTTCAACGACGAGGTCTACGGTAATGCGAAGCTCTACGACCAGTCCCTGATCGCGTGGGACGACAACCACCCGCGCGCCCACTTCCGGCTCGGTGTGATCTACCGTCGCAGCGCCGATTCCGGCCCGGCCAGGGAACACCTGACGAAGTACCTGGCATCGGCGCCGGAAGACGAGGACGTCAAGGACCTGGCGAGAGCGCACTACGAACTCGGGATCCTCGCGGTGAACGCGAGCGACGCGGCCACGGCCCGCGAGCACCTGAGCAAGTCGCTCGAGCTCGATCCGGAGGGCGAGTACGCGGACGTGGCCCGCGCTGCCCTCGAGCAGTTGTAGACGGTCTTACGCCCGCGAACCGCCCGAGAACACCCGGAACAGCTTCTTCAGCGGGTCGTAGAACTCCGACACGACCCGCTCCTTGAGCGGAATGATCGCATTGTCGGTGATCGTGATGTGCTCGGGGCAGACCTTCGTGCAGCACTTCGTGATGTTGCAGTAGCCGATCCCCTCGTCCTGCTTCAGTGACGCGAGTCGGTCCCGCGTGTCGAGGGGATGCATCTCGAGCGCCGCGTTGTAGACGAAGAAACGGGGGCCGACGAACTCGTCGTGGAGGTGGTGGTCCCGCAGCACGTGGCAGACGTCCTGGCACAGGAAGCACTCGATGCACTTGCGGAACTCCTGGACCCGCTCCACGTCCTCCTGGTCGATCCGCCAGGTACCGTCCTCGGCATCGGGCGGCCTGGGCTCGAAGGGCTCGATCTTCTTCTTGACCTCGTAGTTCCAGGACACGTCGCAGACGAGATCCCGGATCACCGGGAACGCGCGCATCGGTTCGACCGTCACCGGCCGGTCCGTCGGCAGGTCGCTCATCCGCGTCATGCACATGAGACGGGGGTTGCCATTGACCTCCGCCGAGCAGGACCCGCACTTGCCTGCCTTGCAGTTCCAGCGCACGGCGAGGTCGTTCGCGGATTCGGCCTGGATCTGGTGAACCGCGTCCAGGACGACCATGCCCTCGGTGACTTCCGTCGTGTAGTCGCGGTAGCCGCCCTCGCCTTCGGCGCCGTCCTGGCGCCAGATCCTGAACTGCGTCGCGGCCATCTCAGCCCATCTCCTCGACCAGCCTGGTCAGTTCGTCGCTCATCGGCTCCACCGGTACCTCCTCCACGACCATCTCCCCGTCGGCGCCCTTGGCGACCCGGACGATCACCTTGCCGAAGTGTTCGTCCTTCTGCGGATAGTCGTCCCGGAACTGCGCGCCGCGGCTTTCGCGCCGCATCAGACCGGCACGGGCGACCGCTTCGGATACGACCAGCAGAGGGTGCAGGTCGAGCGCCGTGTGCCAGCCCGGGTTGTACTCGCGGTTGCCGGGTGCGGACACAGCCCTGGCCCGTTCGGAGAGCCGGCCAATCTCTTCGATCGCCTCCTCGAGTTCCGACTCGATTCGGACGATGCCGACCTTCTCCTGCATCAGGTCCTGGAGTTCGTGCTGGATCTGGTACGGCCCTTCGCCGCCTTCCCGTTCGAGCGGCTCAAGAGCTTCCATCATCCCCGTATCGACCGCTCCCTCGTCGAGCCGGACGTCGCCCTGTTCGCTGGCGAATGCCGCCGCGTACTCACCCGCCCGCTTGCCGAAGACGAGCAGGTCGGAGAGTGAGTTGCCGCCCAACCGGTTGGCGCCGTGGAGCCCCGCGGCGCATTCGCCCGCGGCGTAGAGGCCGGGGACGGACGACATCTGGCTCTCGGCATCGACCCGAACACCGCCCATCACGTAGTGCGTCGTCGGCCCAACTTCCATCCTCTCCTTCGTGATGTCGAGACCCGCCAGTTCCTTGAACTGGTGGTACATCGACGGCAGCTTCTTCCTGATGTGCTCCTCGGAGTTGCTGATCTTCTCCTTGATCCAGGCGATGTCCAGGTACACGCCGCCGTGCGGCGACCCCTTGCCGGCCTTGATCTGGTTCACGATGCAGCGGGCGACGTGGTCCCGCGTCAGCAGCTCCGGCGGACGGCGTGCGTCGCGGTCGCCGACGACGTAGCGCCAGCCCTCCTCGGCGCTGTCCGCGGTCTGATCCTTGTAGAGAGCCGGGATCTCGTCGAACAGGAACCGTTCACCGTCCGAGTTCAGGAGGATCCCGCCCTCGCCGCGCACGCCCTCGGTGACCAGGATGCCGCGCACGCTCGGAGGCCAGACCATGCCCGTCGGGTGGAACTGGACGAACTCCATGTCGATCAGATCGGCGCCGGCGTCGTAGGCCAGCGTGTGGCCGTCGCCGGTGTACTCCCAACTGTTGCTCGTGATCTTGAAGGCACGGCCGATGCCGCCGGTGGCCAGCACGACCGACTTCGCCCGGTACACCCGGAACCGGCCGCGCTCCCGGTCGTAGGCGAGGGCCCCGGACACCCGGCCGTCGTCCAGCAGCAGCCGGAAGACCGTGTACTCCATGTGGAAGTCGATGCCGCGGTGGATGCCGTGATCCTGCAGGGTCCGGATCATCTCGAGCCCCGTCCTGTCGCCGACGTGAGCCAGGCGCGGATAGCGGTGACCGCCGAAGTTCCGCTGCAGGATGCGCCCGTCCTTCGTCCGGTCGAACAGGGCACCCCAGGCCTCGAGTTCCAGCGCCCGCGCCGGCGCTTCCTTCGCGTGGATCTCCGCCATCTTCGGGTTGCTCAGGTACTGGCCGCCGCGAAGGGTGTCCGTGACGTGGACCTTCCAATCGTCGCGTTCGTCCACGTTGCCGATCGCGGCCGCCATGCCGCCTTCGGCCATCACCGTGTGGGCCTTGCCGAGCAGGGACTTGCAGATCACGCCGCAGGACGCGCCCTTGGCCGACGCTTCGATCGCGGCGCGCAGCCCGGCGCCGCCCGCGCCGACCACCAGCACGTCGTAATCGTAGGGTGTCTGCTCCATCAGACGAGCCTGAAGTCCGTCCAGACGCCCATCGAACAGAGCCGGACATAGATGTCGGAGAAGGTGACCCAGATCAGGCTGAACCAGGCCCAGGCCATGTGCCGGCGGTTCAGGCAGGAGACGCAGCGGTAGCAGGCGCTCTGGAACGGCTTCCCCGCCATCACGTTGCGGAAGCCGCCGATCACGTGGCGCGTCGAGTGGCAGCCCAGGGCGTAGCCGCTCAGCAGCAGCCAGTTGATCAGGAGGACGAAGCTGCCGACGCCGATGCCGAAGGCATGGCCGCCGGACGCGGTCTCGAACACGAACCCCCGGTACACGTCGATCGGGAAGAACACGAAGATCCAGGCCATCATCGCGAACAGGAAGTAGCGGTGGATGTTCTGGACGATCAGCGGGAAGGAGTTCTCCCCCCGGTAGGCGTTCCGCGGCTCGCCGACCGCGCAGGCCGGCGGATCGGCCCAGAATGCCTTGTAGTACGCGCCCCGGTAGTAGTAGCAGGTGGCGCGGAATCCCAGCGGCAGGATCAGAATGAACAGCGCCGGCGACTGGGGAACGAAACTCGGCCACCAGTTCGGGAAGCCCTCGAACCAGGCATGGTGCGAGAGGCCGAAGACCTCGGGCGAGTACAGCGGCGACAGGTAGCCGCCCAAGTGGTAGTGATCGGCCTGAAGCGCCGCCCAGGTCGCGTAGACGCTTGCGAGACCGAGACCCACGACAACGGCGCCTGGCTGCAGCCACCAGGCGTCCTGACGCTGCGTCTCACCGAACGATCGCCGCTTCAGCACGGCGGAGAAAGCCATCTCGGATTCTGTCCTCTCTGGGTCGCTGGATGGAAGTGCGTGGGCGAGGGGCGCGGTCGGCCCGGCGGTGATCATAGCCACAAGTCGCGTCCTGATCGACCCTGGGATCCACGCGTGGGCGGGGCCTGCCGCCTGTGATCGAATTGCGGTTCAAATGACCCGCATCCTCGCCCTGTCCGCCGTTCTCGCGGCCACCGGCGCGCTGCCGGCGCAGGAGCTCGAGCAGCCCGATGGCGCCCGGGTCGTGCGCGCCTACTTCGACGATCGGCTGGTCGCCGCCAGAGCGGTCATGTCGCTCGATGCTCTCGAGTCGGAGTACGAGAAGGGCTACATCGTCCTGCGAGCCACCGACGAGGACATCGAAACCGCCCGCCAAGCCGGAATGCGGATCGTCGAAGACGACGAGTACGTTTCCGTCGCGCTCCCCTCCGAGCCGCCAGCGGACGTCGTAGAAGGAACGATCGCGGGGTTCCCGTGCTATCGCACCGTGGAGCAAACCTACGAGAGTGCGCGGGCGATCACCCGTGCACACCCGAAACTCGCCTCCTGGAGATGGGCCGGAAGATCGTGGAAGAAAACGCGGAGGCACCCCGATGGCCACACCTTGTATGTGCTGCGCCTGACGAACTCGGAAACCCCGGGTCCGAAGCCGGCCCTCTTCATCACCGCAGCGCTCCACGCCCGGGAGTACACGACCGCCGAACTCGCCCTGCGCTTCGCCGAGCACCTTGTGGACTCCTACGAGACGGACGCCGACGTGCGCTGGCTACTGGACTACCAGGAAGTCCACATCATGATGCAGGCGAATCCGGACGGGAGGAAACGCGCCGAGGAGGGTCTGCTCTGGCGCAAGAACCACAACACGCGCCACTGTCCCCATTCATGGGCAGGAGTCGACCTGAACCGCAACTTCGACTTCAAGTGGGGGGAGTCGGGCTCCAGCACCAACGAGTGCAGCACCGTGTACCGGGGCCTGTCGGCAGCCTCCGAGCCGGAGACGCAGGCGATCCAGACCTACATGGCGAGGCTGTTCCCCGACGCTCGCGGACCCGGCGACTACGCTGCGACGTCAAGCCGCACATCGGGCGTCGTCCTCGACATTCACAGCCATGGGCGTCTCATCCTCTGGCCCTGGGGTCACGTACACGACCCGGCGCCCAACGGCACGGCGCTCCAGACCCTCGGCCGGAAGCTCGCGTACTTCAACGGCTATACGCCGCTTCAAGCCGTCGGGTTCTACCCGACGAGCGGCACGACCGATGACTACGGGTACGGCGTGCTCGGCCGTGCCTCCTTTACTTACGAACTGGGCACGACGTTCTTCCAGGGCTGCAGCCGATTCGAGAACTCGATTCTGGACGACAACCTGGAGTCCCTTATCTACGCCTTCAAGGTGGCACGGACGCCGTACCGAACCCCCGCCGGTCCAGATGTTCGCAACCTGAGTCTGAGCGGTGGCGCGTC
Organism: Acidobacteriota bacterium; assembly: GCA_026707545.1. Lineage (NCBI taxonomy): Bacteria > Pseudomonadati > Acidobacteriota > Acidobacteriota bacterium. The sequence goes on from JAPOWR010000001.1 coordinate 1,503,235, forward strand.
GACGACCGGCGTCGCGGCCGGAACGGCCGTCACGCTGTCAGCGACCTTCGACGACACCCGCTACGAGAACAGCAACGGCTTCGAACCGACGCAGAACATCGCGGCCGGCGAGTACTACGTCGACGCGCCGCCCTGGGCGCGGGGTAGCACTGCGAGGGCCATGTACGCGGCCGATCGCGACTTCGACAGCCGCACGGAGAACGCGGGTGCCACCATCGACACGACCGGTCTGAGCGCCGGTCAACATAGTGTCTTCGTGCGGGCAAGAGACAGCGACAGCAACTGGGGCGCCGTCAGCGCGATCTTCCTGCAGGTTGCCGCCGCCCAGCCGCCGCCGACGGAAGACGAAGGGTCATGTGAGCCGGACCGGGAAACGCTCTGCCTTCAGGATTCACGTTACGCCGTGACCGTGGAGTGGAGAAAGCCGGACGGCGAAACCGGCGTGGCCGGTGTGGTGGCCGCCGCAAGAACGAACGACTCGGGGCTGCTCACCTTCTTCAGCCGGAACAACTGGGAGATCCTGGTCAAGGTGCTGGACGGCTGTGCCCTGAACGGTCACGTCTGGGTGTACGCCGCCTCGACGACGGACCTCGGCTACACGATCCGCGTCACGGACACGTTGACGGAGACGGTGAAGGAGTACGAGAACGAACCGGGCGTGCCAGCGCCGACGATCACCGACGCGACCGCTTTCCCGGACGGCTGCCGCCCACCATAGACGCGGTCCGCTCGCGCCGCCCGACAGCCGAACCGGCTCAGAGCGCCGGCGAGGAGCGGAGGTCGTCGATCTCGGACACGCTCGACGTTGCAACGCCTCCAGCCCGCTCCGCATCGAGCAGGGAGGCGCCGCGTTCAATCCAGGTCCGTCCTCGCACCCGGACGGCGAGCAGGCCCGCCAGCAACGCTACGTGGACGATGAAACAGCTCCAGGCACCGACCAGGCCCCAGTTCCGCGTGGCGAAGAAGACGAGCGGCACAAAGACGAGCCAGGCAACGCCGATGTTCACGACCATCGGGTAGGTCGTGTCGCCGGCGCCTCGAAGCGCGCCGGAGTAGATGTTGAACGGCAGTTCGAAGATCAGGCACAGCGTGGCGATCAGAAACAGCGGCCTGGCGTATGGCAGAAGCGCTGCGAGATCTCCCGCCTCCCGCGCGAACAACTGCATGAGCCACCCGGGGAACCCGACGTAGACGATGGCCATGATTGCCATCGCCCCGTAGCCCAACCACATCACGCGACGGACGACGACGCGCACGTCGTCGAGCTGTCTGGCGCCCAGGCACTGCCCGACCAGCGTCGTGCAACCGACGGCCAGCGCGACGGCGAGCATGAAGGAAACGGACCACGCGTGGATCACGGCGTTCGTCGCCGCCATCTCCGCGTCGCCCAGGTTCGCGACGAGGGCCGTGAAGACGCTGATTCCGCCCATCTCCATGAACACCTGGACGCCGATCGGCAGGCTGACGCGGAGCATCTGGCCGAGCAGGGCCGCCTCTGGCGGCCTGGGACGGGTCGCACCGTAGTCGCGCCCCATCTTCGTCGCGAGCACCCCGGCCAGCAGGCCGAGCGCGACTAGAAACTGGGCGATTACCGTACCGACCGCGGTGCCTGCGGCACCAAGCTCCGGGAATCCCCACACGCCGAAGATGAGCAGGTAGTTCAGCCCGCAGTTCAGGGCTAGCTGAATCAGCCCCGCGAACATGGGAACCTCGGTGCGACCGAGTCCACGATAGTAGTTCTCCGCGACGAGGAAGATCATCAGACCCACCGCGGCGCCCAGGCGCACCTCGGTGTAGTCCGTTGCGATCGCCTGGACTTCCGCCGACGCCCCCATCACGCGAAACGCCCAGCCGGACAGCGGCGCCGCGAGCAGAACGACGACGCCCGCGCCGGCGGCCAGGTAGAGACCCTGCCAGAAGGCGACGCCGACCCGGTCCTTCCTGCCGGCGCCGAAGAACTGGGCGACGAACGTGTTCACGCCCTGCAGCAGGCCAACGAAGAAGCCGAGCAACCACCAGGAGATGATGGCGCCCAGGCCGACCCCGGCCAGGGCGACGACGCCCAGCCGACCGACCATCATCGCATCGATCAAGCCCATGGCCGTGTGGGTCATCTGCGTGATGACCACCGGTCCCGCCAGCGCCAAGATGCGCCGATAGGAGATGTCGATGTTCATGGCTCGTGTCTGTGTGAAATGGGTCAGGATTCAAGAAGGAGGGTTTCGAACTGCGCCGCCATGCGCGGTCCCGCCCCCTCGTCTTCGTGCTTGAAGAAGACGTAAGTCTCGCGCCAGGGTTGCCGCCGGATCCTGTCGGCCCAGGCGCGAAGCGCCGCTTCGTCGTAGTCCTCGCGGCGAAGCCGAAGATAGCCGAAGTCCGCGGTCGCCACCAGCGGCGCGTCATGGTCGCCTCCGGCGTCGGCGATGCAGAGCGAAGCGCCGGCGTCGGCAAGCAGTGCGAACACCTCGTCGTCGAACCAACTGGCATGGCGGAACTCGAACGCGGCGCGCATTCCGTCTGGTAACAGGCCGAGAAAACTCGCCAGCCGATCGATATCGCGACGGAGGTACGGCGGCAACTGGAACAGGAAGGGGCCGAGGCGTTCGCTGAGCACCTCCGCGGTGCGAAACAGGTAGTCGACCGAGTCCCCGGCATCCTTGAGTCGTTGCTGGTGCGTGATCCGCCGGGATGCCTTCAGCGCGAAGCGGAAGCCTTCGGGCACCGCGTCGCGCCAACGCTCCAGCAGATCCGTCTTCGGCATGCGGTAGAAGGTGTTGTTGATCTCCACCGAGCCGAGCCTGGAGGCATAGAACGAGAGCATGTCCGGCCGCTTCGTGCCGGCCGGATAGAACGGTCCCGCCCACGCCGGGTAGGAGAACCCACTGGTACCGGTGCGTACCCGCACTGCCTGAACGCGGTATCGACCCGGTAAACCGGGGAATCAGGCGCCGTCGTCGAGGAACGGACGGAGCTTCTGCGCCCAGTCGGGGTGCCGGAGCTTCCTTAGCGCCTTCGATTCGATTTGCCGGATGCGTTCCCGGGTCACATTGAACGACTTGCCGACCTCCTCGAGGGTGTGCTCCGATCCCTCGCCGACGCCGAAGCGCATCCGCAGCACGAGTTCCTCGCGGGGCGACAGCGACCGCAGCACGTTGCCGGTCTGCTCGCGAAGGTTGGCCGAAATGACCTCGTCCACCGGCGACGGCGAGTTCTTGTCCTCGATGAAGTCCCCCAGGTGGGAGTCCTCTTCCTCGCCGACCGGGGTCTCCAGCGACACCGGCGCCTGAGCGATCTTCATGATCTTGCGCACCTTGGAGGCGGGCAGGTCCATGTGCTCGCCGATCTCCTCGGCGGTGGGTTCGCGGCCCAGTTCCTGCACCAGTGAACGCGACGTACGCGTCAGCTTGTTGATGTTCTCGATCATGTGAACCGGGATCCGGATCGTCCGTGACTGATCGGCGATCGCGCGCGCAACAGCCTGACGGATCCACCAGGTCGCGTAGGTCGAGAACTTGTAACCGCGGCGGTACTCGAACTTCTCCACCGCCTTCATCAGACCGATGTTGCCCTCTTGGATCAGGTCCAGGAACTGAAGGCCGCGGTTCGTGTACTTCTTGGCGATCGACACGACCAGGCGCAGGTTCGACATGATGAGCTGCTCCTTGGCGCGCTCACTCAACGCCTCGCCGCGCTTGACCTTCGCCACCAGCGCCCGCAACTCACCCTGGGTGATCGAGTACCGCGCCTCGAGCGCCCGCACCGCCTCGCGGTACTTCTGGATACGCCGGCGGTGCAACGCCTTGAGTTCCTCGTTGCTCTCGCGCTCGAGCGCCACCTGGGCGCGGCTGATGTCGCGCTCACTGCGCCGGAAGCGGTTGTCGATCAGCTTGACCAGGTCGACCACCCGGTTGCGGTCCGGGCCGGTGAAGGCCAGCTCGACGATCAGCGAAGAGACCTTCTCCTCGAGCCGGTCGATCTCCCGCTCGATCTCCTGGTAGCGGTCGCCACGGGGGCTGTACCGCTTCTGGCGGCGCCGCGTGCGCTCCAGCTGCCCTTCCAGCTCCTTCATCTTCTCGAACACGCCCACCCGCTTGGCGATCCGCTTCAGACCGTTCTCGTCGAGCAGCGACAGCGGGTGGTCGATCTCGACCAACTGGGACAGCGGCTTTGCGTTCTTGCGGTCCGCGAGTTCGGTCAGCGCCAAGAGACGCGTCATCAGATCCGGGTTGCCGGCCATGGCCTGGAAGATCAGCCACTCGCCGTCCTCCAGCGCCCGCGCGATCTCGACTTCGCCGTCCCGGTCCAGCAGCGGCACGGTGCTCATCTCGCGCAGATACATCCGCACCGGATCGCTGGTGTTCACCGGCTCGCTCACGGTCGGCGTCGCCGGATCATCGTCCGCCTTGTCGATCTCGAGCGTTACCGCTTCGTCGAGATTCGCCACATACCAGTCCGGGCGGCGGATGACGCCCACCCGAAGCTCCCGGAGGCGGTCGTGGAGTTCACGGATCTCCCCCTCGACCCCGACCATGTCGGCGGGCATCATGTCCTGAATCTCGTCACCCAAGAGGTACGTCTTCGCCTTCCCCAGTTCCAGCAACTGACGGATCGAGGCGTACCTCGCCTCAAGCGGTTTGCCTGTGTCCTTTACGGGGGCAACTGCCATGCTTCGTTCTCCGGAAAGTGTGTTTTCTCGCCCGAGCTTGCGCGTGTCTTTCTGGCGGGCCTCAACCTACAGACCACCCCATCCGCTGGAGGAGCGTCTCAGCGGCTTGCGGACCGTAGGACAACCGACGACGCGCAAGTGTACCAGTATGAAGACGATCAGCCACCCTGTGGTGTTTCGTTCCGCTCTCGCTCAGGGGCTGCGTTTCCGGTCGTCTCAACATCGGAGGGGCCCGTACTTCTTCCCCTTTTCCGGAGTGCCTGCCGAATCATGTACTCGATCTGCCCGTTGACGCTCCGGAGTTCCGACGCCGCGAGGCTCCGGATCTCCTCGTAGACCCGGACGTCCAGGCGCAGCAGGAATGCCTTGCGGGGAGCGGCCACCGAACCACGTCTCCCCGTTTACGGATAGAGCGTGCCGGTGTTCACGACCGGCTGGGTATGGCGGTCGCTGCACAGAACGGCGAGCAGGTTGCTGACCATTGCCGCCTTGCGTTCGTCGTCGAGGTGGACCACGTTCTTCTCGCTCAGCATGTGAAGCGCCTGCTCCACCATTCCGACCGCGCCGTCGACGATCTGGGCCCGCGCAGCCACAACCGCCGCGGCCTGCTGGCGCTGCAGCATCGCTGCCGCGATTTCCGCGGCATAGGCGAGATGGCTGATCCGGGCTTCGATCACGTCGACGCCGGCGGTGGCGAGCCGCTCCTGCACTTCGCCCCGCAGACGCTCCGAAATCTCGGCCGTGTGGTGCGACAGGGAGATCTCCCCCTCCTGGTGCGCGTCGTAGGGGTAACCGGTGGCCATGTTCCGTAGCGCCGCCTCGCTCTGCACCTGAACGTAGTCTTCGTAGTCGTCGACATTGAAGAGAGCCTCGGCGCTGTCCACCACCCGCCAGACGACGACGGCTCCGATCTCGATCGGGTTGCCCGCGTTGTCGTTCACCTTCAGCTTGCCGGTCTCGAAGTTCCGGGTTCGCACCGACACGCGGCGCTTGGTCAGAAACGGGTTCGCCCAGCGAAGGCCGGTGTCGTAGACACTGCCCCGGTAGTCGCCGAACAGTTGCAGCACCTTCGCCTCGTTGGGGTGGACCATGAACAGCCCGAACATGAGGAAGACGAGAACGGGAATGGACACGGCGCAGAAGATGACGACTGGGATGACCTGCCAGATCCCGAAGACGGCGGTCCCCGCAATCGCTAGAAGGATGAGGAGGATGAGCAGGCACAGCATGGTCAGGCCCGACCTGACCGAGAGGCGCTCCTCCCGGTGCTCTACCATCTTGGTCTTCATGAATGGTGACTCCTTAGGTCAAACACGGCCCGAACGGCCGTGAGGATGGTTGATATAAGGATGATATCACTTACATATCATACTGCAAGCTCCTACTCCGGAAGCTTCCCTGCATGACGGAGCAGCGACCAACCCTCTCCATGGACGCCGTCCTGGAGACCGCCACCCGCTTTGAACTCGGCGGCACGCCCACCGCCGCCCACGAGTTGCGGAGCGGCCACATCAACGACTCCTATGTCATCTCGGGGCCCGGCGGGCGGCGGGGACTCCTGCAACGGATCAACGAACACGTCTTCACCGATCCGCGTCGATTGATGGAGAACGTCGAGCGGATCACCCGGCACCTCGCCGGGAAGCTCAGCACCGGGAGGAGGAGGCGCCGGCTGACGCTGATTCCGGCGGACAGCGGTCGAACGTGGATCGAGATCAGGAGCGCTTCCGAAGGAAGTGGCAGGAGAAGGGACGGAAGCGGCGCGGAGGGCTACTGGCGGATGTACGAGCTGATCGAAGACGTGACGACTCAGGTCACCGCGTCGTCAGCCGATCAGGTCTTTCGGGCAGCGCAGGCGTTCGGGCAGTTCCAGGGCATGCTCGCGGACCTTCCCCCGCCACCCCTGTTCGAGACGATCGCTGGCTTCCACGACACCTTGAGCCGCTTCGACGCTCTGGACAGAGTGCTGAGGGACGAGCCGGAAGGCAGACAGGCCGCGACCCGCCACACGCGAGCCGAGGCGGAGATCCGGGCCGCTGCCGCGCATCGGCACCTGGCCGGACGGCTGATCGAGGCCGCGGCCCGTGGCGTCCCCCAGCGAACGGTTCACAACGACTGCAAGATCAGCAACGTCCTCTTCGACCGGCGAAGCGCCGAAGCGCTGTGCGTTGTCGACCTGGATACCGCGATGCCAGGTCTCGCGGCCTTCGATTTCGGGGACATGGCGCGGTCCATGGCTCACCGGGCCGACGAGGATGCCCGCGACCCGAGAGGAATCGAGGTCGACCTCGAGTTGTTCGGAGCGCTGACCGCCGGCTACCTGGACGGGGCCGGCTTCCTGACCGCCGAAGAACGGCGCAGCCTGGTCGATGGCGCTCTGGTGCTGACGCTCGAACAGGCGGTCCGCTTCCTGACCGACCACCTCCAGGACGACATCTACTTCCGCGTCGAGCGGCCAGGCCAGAATCTGGACCGATGCCGGGTCCAGTTCGCCCTGCTCGAGTCGCTCCTCGCGCGCGCAGGAGACCTGCGGAAGATCGTGGGCGGCGGTTAGGAGGTCTGGCGGCTCTCGCTATGGTGAAAAGGCGTCCGTGTCGACGCCTCCGCAGATGCTTCCCTGCTCATTGTGGTAGCTCTCCGAAAGGCCGGTGACCGTGTCCGTGACCGTCAGCGTGTACTCGACGTCTGAGACCCCCCCGTAGAGCAGCCAGAAGCGTCCGTTGAGGGCCCGGCCGTCGAGCACCTTGGCCGCCAACTCGATGTTGGCCTCGTTGAAGAACCAGAAGAAGCCGGTCGCTCCGGTGGTGAGCGACGGCAGAACCGTCGCCGCCTTCCCCGGATCCCCTTCCGGATTCGAAGCGTTGGGATCGACGAAGCGAACCTCCAGTTCGAAGCGATTGTCGAGGACGCAGAGACGGTGGGGGCCCGGTTCGCAGTGGCCGCCACCATGAGCCGGCCGCGTGAGCCGGGCCTCCCCGAAGGACTGCGCCGCGAGCCGAAGGAGGTCGATGCCGGGACGTCCCACCGCGCGGTTCGCGCCCGACGCGACGACAGCGGCGGCCTCACTCTGTGGGAATGCCGCCGTATCGTTCTGTCCGCAGATTCGCTCCTGCGGGTTGTGGTAGGTGCGCCTTCCGTCGCCGGCCACGTCCCGCACCGTGATCCAGTATTCGACATCGGAGAGCGCGCCGAAGAACACCCAGTAGTTGCCGTTCAACGCCCCTCCGTCAAGAACCTTGACGACGAGTTCGATGTTGGCGGGATCGAAGAACCAGAACAGTCCGGACTCGTCCAACGCCTCGACCGGCACGGTGCGGCCCGATCCGTAGTCGCCCACCACGGTGTTGTTCTTCCAGTGCACCTGGACCTCAAAAAGACCTTCACGCAGGCAGAGGAAGCTCTCGTCCGTGCGACAGGCGCCGCGGACGTCGCCGGTCGTCGCGCTGACCTCCTCCGAGTACGCAGCTCCCCCTCCGACCGTGTCCGCGCGCAGCCGAAAGGTGTATGGCGCCCCGACGTCGAGTCCATCGATCTTCGCCATCCCGTCCGACGCATTGGCCGTGCGGAGCAGAGTCCAACCCATCTTCTGGCCGCGCGCCTCGATGTCGAGCGCTCCTCTTTCCGGTTCGGCCCACTCCCCCATCCAGGACACGATGACGGCGTCATCGCCCACCGGTTCCGCCGCTACGGCTCCCTCGAACTCCGCCGCGTCGTCGGCTTCCAGAAGTTCGAAGGTCAGCTTCGCCATCGGCGCATCGGTGAACGGCCCCATGCCCCGGATCCTCGTGATCGTTCCCCGCGGCACGGTCGCCGGATTATCGAGGGAGAAATCCTCGCCCTCCTCGGTACCCGCGTCGTAGGGAAACAGGTCGACGTTGCGGCTCGTCAACCACCTTCCCTGACCGTCGAGCAGCGACAGACCCGAAACGCCCACGAACCAGTCCGGGCTGGGCGCGATCATCGTGACCAGAGTGACCAGGGGATCGTCCCTGGTGGCTTCGAACTCGATCGTCGTCCGCGCCGTGCCGCCTCGGGCCGGCTCCTTTTCGAACACGGCAAGCACATGGGGACTGCGGCCCATCAACGCCGCTAGCCGGTCCTGAATTCCGAGTTCCGCAACCCGTTCGAGTTCGGGGGTAGCTGTGCCGCCCGGGCGCCAGAAGCTCACCTGGTCGCTGTGGACGGCGCCGACCAGCGGAGAGAAGTGCGCGTTGCGGTGCACGCCTCCCGGCGTTGCGGCGAGGGTCCAGGTGCCCTCGAACGTCAGGCGATACCTGGCGGAGTCGCCCTCGGACGACTGTGCCGCCAGAGGCAGCGTGAACCAGCAGCACCAGAGACTCGCGGCCACGGCAAGACGAAGACGCCGCAGGCGAACCGGCTTTCGGAATGGGCCAGCCTCTCCCTCAAGCGCCATCGGCAGCCGTGGAGCCGCAGGGATGGATCGGCTCGAGGAAGGCCGCGATCGCGTCGCTCCCAGAAACCGAGGCGGCCGCGTCTCGTCCCTGCGTCTCATCCGTTCCCCCGGTCTCCACTGCGGGACCGAACCAGATACCCATCCGCATCCGCTCGTCCTGCGGGCAGTCGAACTCAATCAACGTCACGAGTTCCCCGATCTGTTCCCCCGGACCGAACATCGTGCTTCCCCGAAACGTCGCCCACCGCGCAGCGACATCCTCGCGGTCCAGATCGCCGCGCCCGAGATGCTCCCCGAGATCGAGTTCCAGCCCCATGTCCCGCAGCGTCTCGGCCTCGGACGTCTCCCCGTCGAAGAATGCCCTGAGGTCGTCGCCCCCCCACAGGGCCTGGACGTAGTAGAAACCCCGCTCGCCAAACTCACCGGCCCAGGGTTCAGCGCCGGGAGCGACGTCGGAGAGAATCGCCATGTCGATCACGAAGGGAACGGAGACCACGGCCACGGCGTGGAACCCTCCCGGCGCTTCGTCGGCGCCCAGGATCTCGAGCGCCCGTTGCCCTCGCCGTTCCGGATCTTCGTTGTCCGCCGCGATGTTCCGGGCGGTGCGAACCCCGACGAACGTGAGCGCGCCGATCACCACGACGATCACCGCGACGAGCCCCAGACAACCGAAGAGCGCGTAGAGCCAGGGTGAACGGCGCTCGGCAGCCATCGCCGGGCACCGTAGCACGCCGTCGGCCGCCCCGGGCCGTTGCCGGCGCTATGCTTCGCTCATGACCGGTATCGGCCGTCCCCTGGCCACCAACAACGCCTCCGGGAAGGCAGTCGTGCGGGGCACGCCGCTCGAGCGGACGATGCGTGCCAAGATCGAAGCGGCGACCCGCCCCGAAGTGCTGGAGGTTCTCAACGAGAGCCGCATGCACAACGTCCCGCCGAAGGCGGAAACCCACTTCCGGGTCGTGGTCGTCAGCAGCCGGTTCGAAGGCGAAACCCGACTTCGCCGGCACCGGATGGTCCACGGTGCCCTGGCCGACGAGTTGGCGGGCCCGGTGCACGCGTTGGCGATCGACGCGCTGACGCCAGCCGAATGGCAGGCCCGGGACGAACAGCGGAGCCTGTCGCCCGACTGCCGCGGCGGCTCCCGGTTCGACTCGCCCGCTGACTGACTACGGCTGCGGGACGACCCGGATGTACGGCAGGGGCTGCTGCCAGCCTTGCGGGTACTTGGCCCGCGCCGCCTCGTCCGACACCGCCGGCAGGATGATCACGTCGTCGCCGTGCTCCCAGTTCGCCGGTGTAGCGACCTGCTCCTGCGCCGTCAACTGCACGGAGTCCACCAGGCGCAGAATCTCGGCGAAGTTGCGGCCCGTGCTCATCGGATAGGTCAGGGTCGCCTTGATCCGCTTGTCCGGTCCGATGACGAAGACCGATCGGGCGGTCGCGTTGTCCATCGGCGTGCGGCCCTCGGACGTGTCGCCGGCGTCGGCGGGCAGCATGTCGTAACGCTTCACGATGTCGAGCGTTGGGTCGCCGATCAGCGGGTAGTTCACCGCGTGGCCTTGCGACGTCTCGATGTCCTTCGACCAGGCCGCGTGATCCGAGACGCCGTCGACGCTGATGCCGATCACCTTGCAGTTGCGCCGGTCGAACTCGCCCTTGAGACCGGCCACGGTCCCCAGCTCGGTCGTGCACACTGGCGTGAAGTCCTTGGGATGGGAGAACAGAACGCACCAGCTGTCGCCGATCCACTCGTGGAAGTCGATCTCTCCCTCCGTCGTCTGGGCGGTGAAGTTAGGAGCTTCGTCGTTGATTCGCAGTGACATGGTTCCTCCGGTCAAATCGGGGTCTAGGCGGAGCGCGTAGCCTGGAGCGCCGAGAAAGGTGATCATTCTAGTCACGTTTAGCGCCGGCTGGGATAGAACGAGAGAGTGCGGAAAGCGGCCATCCTGCTAACGGCCATCGTCGCGGCCGCGTGCGCGGCGCCGGAGCCGGCCCCCCGCCCGAATGTCGTCCTCTTCCTCGCCGACGACCAGGGCTGGGGCGACCTCAGCATCCACGGCAACACGAACGTCCGAACGCCGAGTATCGATGCGCTGGCTCAGGACGGCGCGGCCTTCCATCACTTCTTCGTCAGCCCGGTCTGCTCGCCGACGCGCGCCGAGCTGCTGACCGGCCGCTACCACGTCCGGTCCGGCGTCCACGCGACCTCCAGAGGCGGCGAACGGATGGACCTCGACGAGACGACGGTCGCAGAGGTCTTCCGCGACGCGGGCTACGCTACCGCCGCCTTCGGCAAGTGGCACAACGGAACGCAGCCGCCCTATCACCCCAACGCGCGCGGATTCGACGAGTTCTACGGCTTCACGTCGGGCCATTGGGGGCACTACTTCGACCCACCCCTGGACCACAACGGCCGCGTCGTCAGGGGCAACGGCTATGTCACCGACGACTTCACGGACCACGCCATCCGGTTCATCGAGGACCATCAAACCGAGCCCTTCTTCGTCTGGATCGCCTACAACACGCCCCACAGCCCGATGCAGGTTCCCGACCGCTGGTGGACCCGGCTGGCGGCCGACCCGATCGTCCAGCGCCACCGCGATCCCGAGAGGGAGCAGCCGGATCACACCCGGGCCGCCCTGGCAATGGTCGAGAACATCGACTGGAACGTCGGGCGGATGACAGCGCGGCTCGCTGAACTCGACTTGGAGAACGACACGATCGTCATCTACCTGACCGACAACGGACCCAACGGTTGGCGCTGGAACGGCGGCATGAAGGGGCGCAAGGGTTCAACCGATGAAGGCGGCGTCCGGTCCCCCTTCTTCGTCCGCTGGCCAGGTGCCATCAAAACCGGCACGACCGTCGACCGGATCGCCGGAGCGATCGACCTGCTGCCGACTCTGGCCGAACTCGCCGGCATCCCGTACACCACCGCCCACACCATCGACGGCCTCAGCCTGAAACCGCTGCTCGAGCCCGGATCTACGGCGGCCGGCGGATGGCCCGACCGCCATCTGGTGAACCACTGGCGCGGCCGCACCAGCATCCGTAGCCAGCGGTACCGACTCGATCATCAAGGGCAGTTGTTCGACATGGCGGCCGACCCGGGGCAACGAAACGACATCGCCGTCGAACAACCGGACGTGGCAGCAAGGCTCACCGCTACCCGCGACACCTGGATCGAGCGGGTAACTCCCGAACTCCCCGAAACCGACACACGGCCGTTTCCGATCGGCCAACCCGCACACGAGTACACGCATCTGCCAGCACGCGACGGCGTCGCCCGAGGCGGTATCGAACGGTCCAGCCGCCACCCGAACGACTCCTACTTCACCAACTGGACAAGCCCTGAGGACGCGATCACGTGGGACGTTGAGGTCCTCTCCGGTGGCCGCTTCGAGGCCGTCCTCTACTACACCTGCGCCGAAGCCGACACGGGTGCCGTCATTGAACTCGGGCTCGGCGAGCACGCACTGACCGGCCGGATCAACGAAGCGCACGCCCCGCCGCTCGTCGGCATGGACGACGACCGGGTGCTGCGCATCGAGTCCTATGTGAAGGACTTCCGGCCGAAGGTTCTGGGCGAGATTGAACTCGAACCCGGTCGCGGCACGCTCACTCTCCGCGCCCTGGAGATCCCCGGTCGCCAGGTCATGGAGTTCCGGCTACTTACGCTCCGCCGCCTCAAGCTGCCGGCGTAGCTCTTCGAGCTCGCTACGATCCGGCCGCAGATTCGCCGCACCGTGGATGTAGACATGCTCGATCTCGGAAGCGGACCGCATCGTGTTCCAGTGCAGCAGGATGCGCACACAGCGATCCAGGCCGCCCGGCACCGCCATTTCGTGACCGCACAGCAGCGCCACGTCGCGCCAGCCCATCAAGCGCGCGGCGAGCGCCGGGTACTCGGCTGTCAGGTCGGGCGTCGTCGTGAAAACCGCGCTCGCGACATCCTCCTGTTCGATTCCATTCGCCTGGACCATCCGCTCCAGCAGTTCCGCGGTGGAGGTGAGGATCTGCTCGCGGCTGGAGTCCGGAACCGTGGTCGCGCCGCGGACGCCGCGGCACAGGAGGTGCTTGCGGCGCCAGGAACTGGACTGCGGCTTGCGAGGCATGAAAGCGACGTCAGCGGTTACGATCCCGTCGGAAGGGAAGCGGCGAACTGTACCAACGATCCTGCTGCCACGAGCCGGCGCCTCGGCCCGCGAACCCGCGCGGCGGCGCCGTCTGCTTCGTGGTCGCGGCGACGCTTCTCGCCGCCTGCTCGCCGCCCGAGTCGAGCGAACCGACGCCGCGAGCGGGTCCGAACATCCTTCTCATCCTCGCCGACGACCTAGGCTACGGCGACCTCGGCGCCTACAACCCGGACTCCCGCATACCGACCCTAAACCTGGACCGCCTGGCCTCCGAGGGCATGCGGCTGACCGACGCCCACAGTCCATCCGCGGTCTGCACACCGACCCGGTACGCGCTTCTTACCGGCCGCTATGCGTGGCGTTCCCGACTCAAGAGCAGTGTTCTGGGCGGCCGCTCGACGGCACTGATCGAACCGGGACGGCAAACGCTTCCTGCCTTCCTGCAGACGAACGGGTACGCGACGGCCGGTATCGGCAAGTGGCACCTGGGCCTCGGCGCCGACGCGGACCCCGACGACGACGAACCCGGACGCACCGACTACGGCGCACCGCTTCGGCCGGGTCCGCTGACGGTCGGCTTCGATCACTACTTCGGCATTCCGGCATCCCTTGACATGGAGCCCTATCTGTACATCGAGGACGACGGCGTCGTCGAGGCCGCCACCGGAACGGTCGAGGCCAGCGACATGAGGCGTCGCGGTGGAGGCGGTTTCTGGCGCGCCGGCCAGATCGCCCCGGGCTTCGAATTCCTGCAGGTGACGCCGACGCTCTTCGAGCGAGCGAGCAGCTACATCAGGCAACGAGCGGCCGGCGACGATGGACGCCCGTTCTTCCTGTACCTGCCCCTGCCCTCGCCTCATACTCCGTGGATGCCGCTCCCCGAGTTCGAGGGCTCAAGCGGAGCCGGTGTCTACGGCGACTTCGTGGCCCAGGTCGACGCCGGCGTCGGCCGGCTGCTCGCCGATCTCGACGCTGTGAACCTCGCCGAAGACACCCTGGTTCTGTTCACGAGCGACAACGGCGCCCACTGGCTCTCAGGCGACATCGAAGAAACCGGGCACCGCGCCAACGGTGCGCTGCGCGGCCAGAAGGCCGACATCCACGAGGGCGGTCATCGTGTTCCCTTCGTCGCGCGCTGGCCCGGCCACATCCCCGCCGGTTCGGTCCGCTCGGAACTCGCTGGTCTGCTCGACATCTTCCGTACCGTGGCCTCTCTCCTGGGCCGCGAACTGCCCGCGGGCAGCGCCGAGGACAGTGTCGACCTGTGGCCTGTGCTCCGGGGCGACGCGGACGCACGAGCGCCCCGCGATTCCCTGATCCACCACAGCGCTCGCGGCATGTTCGCCCTCCGCTTCGACGAGGTCGACGACGACGGCACGCCGCGGAGGTGGAAGCTGATCGAGGGACTCGGCTCCGGAGGCTTCACCGAACCCCGCCAGCTCGCCCCGGACCCCGGGGGCGCCGCCGGCCAGCTCTACGAACTGACCGCCGACCCGGCCGAAACCGAGGACCTCTACCTGGAGCGTCCCGACCTCGTCGGCCGGCTGACAAACGAACTCGACGCGATCCGCGGCGACGACGCCGGGCCCCTGGCGACGCCCTCTCGCTAGGGCTCGCCCTCCGCCGGCTGGTCCAGGAACCGCATCAGGCTCGCCAGGTCGCTGAGGGTCATCGCGTCGAGCAGGCCCTCCGGCATGATCGACAGGGCCGACGGCTCCCGGCTGCGAATGCTTGAACGGTCCAGATCGAGCCGGTTGCCCCCTGCGTCGATCAGGGTCAACCCCGTCTCGCCGTCTTCGACGACCATGCCGCTGTGGAAACTGCCGTCATCGAGCTCGACATCGACCGCCTGGTACTGGTCCGAGATCACCCGGGAGGGGTACATGATCGACTCCAGGATCTCGCGGCGACGGAATCGCCTGACCACCGTCGACAGATCCGGTCCACCCCCTCGGCCAATGTCGCCGAACACATGGCAGGCCGAGCACCGGGCGCGGTGGAAGACCCGCTCGCCCTGCTCCGGGCTGTACCGTTCGTAGGCCATCACGTCGTACTCCAGATACTCGGCGAGTTCCTCGAAGCTCATCTGAGCGAGGTCGCTCCGGCCCGGCCGGTCACCGTCGACATCGGTGATCAGTTCGGCTGCGCGGCGCGCCCGCTCGGACCGCTGCCGGTCCAGCCGCTCCTCGGCGGCGGTCCGCTCTTCGGCCGGAAAGTGCGCCAGGACGCCCTGCCAGATCGCATCGATGTACCCCGCCATGCTGGCGGCGCCCCGGAAGCCGCGGGCGTCGTCGAACCACGACACGACCCGGTCGCGCAGTTCCGGGGTCCAGCCCCGATCCATCGCACGGATGCAGTAGGCGGTGTGAATCTGCTCTTCTGGTGGTCGCTCCTCATCCAGACGCCCAGCCATCTTCGCCAGCGCGCCGTCCGGCTGCAGGAAGGCCAGCAGCCGCTCGAGCTGACGGTTCACGCGGTCATCCGCATGCGGGTAACGCGCGAGCAGCGCCGGTCCCAGGCCTGATCTGGCGTCGGCGCGCCCGGGCGCGTCCGGATCCTCATCGCGAATGAAGAAGAGCTCCAGCATGCGCAGGAAGTCGAGCTCTCCCTCCGCGTCCAGATCAGCCCGGACCGCCTGAGTCAGCTTGCCCGTAAGGAAGTTGTACTCCAGCTTGTGCTCCTGGCGGTAGATCGTCGCCAGCAACGCCTCGAAGAAACCGCGCGGACGTTGCTGGGGAGAAGCCATGAACGCCTGGTCGAACCAGTAGCCGTGCGGGACCCGCAGGATCGCCTCGCGCGCGGCATAGCGAAGGAACCGGTCCTCGTGATCCAGCAGGTCGTAGAGAGCCTCCGAGGTTGCGGCCTCGAGTCCCCTGACGCGCGGATGCAGCCCGGACCGGGCCAGCGACTCGGCCGCGCGGCGCGCCACAAGTGGATCCGGGTCCGCGAGCGCGCCGCGAAGCGGTTCCTGCACCTGCGGCAAGGTGTAGGAACCCAGAAGCGACGCCGCCGCCGCACGCACCATGGGCTCATCACTCGAAAGCAGGGCAGACGTCTGGTCGAGGGTCGGCTTCGGACCGTGGACCTGGAGCAGTTCCAGCGCCCGCTGGCGGTCGAGCGCTTCGCTGGCCGGATCGCGGACGATCCGCCACAGCTCCGAGGTCCATGCATCGCCGACCTCGGCGCGGGCGCGCAGGATCGCCTCCCTGCCCCACCCGGACCGCGGCATCGGCTGCCGCACGGCGCGCAGCGCGCCCGTCGCCTCCGGAGGCTGGCCCGGCTGGTCGTAGGTCACGCGGTACAACCCGCCCGACGTGCCGCGGCCACCGGTGGCGAAGTAGAGCCAGCCGTCGGGGCCGACATCCAGGTCGGTCACGTTGAGCGGCTCGCCGAGCACGAAGTCGTGGGCCTCGCCGGTCCAGGTGGCGCCGGATCGCTCGGGGAACAGAACCCGGATACGGCCCCGCGACCAGTCGCCCATGAAGTAGCCGCCCCGATACCGCTCGGGGTAGGCATCGTGGTAGTAGAAGACGACGCCCACCGGCGATCCGCGGCCGATGTCGACCACCCCGGGCAGGGTGTCGATCTCGTAGAACGCAAACTTCCCGGAACCCGTGCGCCAGCCATAGTCTCCGGCCGGGATCAGGTGAACGACGCGGGTCGGGCGGAACCACGGCAGGCCGCGGTCCCACTCCATGTCCGCCTCGTAGGCGAACACCTCGCCGGCCGCCCCGATCGCCAGATCGAACGGGTTGCGCAGACCGCCGGAAAGTCGCTCCCAGACGTTCGCCGCCAGATCGAGGCGGTAGAGCGTGCCGCCCGGCGCTCGCAGACTGTTCGCGTGGCCCCGGGGATCGAGGATGCGCGGCAGGAGCTGATCCTCCTCGAGGTCGCGCAGGGCCGACGACGGGGCCAGCCGAACGTCGGGTTCGGAGTAGTTGCCGTACAGCAGGTAGAGCGCGCCGTCCGGGCCCCGGGCGATCGTGTGCGGGCCGTGTTCCTGGATCCGACCCGTCGCGCGGGCGATCCGTTCCACCGCGTCGACCCTGTCGTCGCCGTCGGTGTCCCGGAGCCGGTACAGCCCGGTGTCCTCGACCGACCCGTTGGACCGCACCTCACCCTCGACGCCGGCGGCCTCGGCGAGGCGGCCGTCACCGTTCGCATGGACGAGCAGATCGCCGGGCCCCATGACGTACAGGCCGTGGGCTGTCTCGACCTGGGGCGCGATGTCAATCCTGCGGTCGAAGACGCCGTCGCCGTCGGCGTCTTCGAGCACGGCCAGTCCGTCGCCTTCGAGCGCCAGGAGGGCTCGGCCCTCGGCGTCGAAGGTCATGTTGACGACGGAACCGAACAGCCCCGGCTCGGCTGCCGCCTCGACCCGGAAACCATCACCGGTACGGAAACGCCCGCCGTTGTAGTCGAGCCGCTCCCGGCGCGAGGCATCGTGATCCGGCATCAACTCCTGGGCGTTCGCCCCGGCGCCGAGCCCGAGAGCAAGAGCCAGGCCGAGAATCTGGGAGAAGGCGTCCTTTATCAAGAGAGTCCTCGCGGCCCGACCGGTCGCCGATCCTATACGGCCGGATCTTGTCTTCGGACGCCTCCCCTCCGTAGGATCAGGCTGCTGTGCCCCAGACGCCCTGCACGATCGCGGTGCTGGCCACCCTCGACACGAAGGGAGGCGAAGCCTCCTATCTGGTGGATCGCATCGTGCGCGACTGGGGCTGCCGCGCGTTCGTCATCGACCTCGGCGTGCTCGGCGAGCCCGCCCTCGACGGAAGCCGGCTGCCCGACGTGAGCCGCCGTGAAGTCGCCTGCGCCGGCGGCGAGAAGGTCGAGCAACTGGCCCGGGCGGCCGACCGCAGGCGCGCGATCGCCACGATGTCCGCCGGTGCCGAGGAGGTTGTCCGCCGCAGCTACCGGCGCGGGAGCTTCGACGCAATCGTCGGCCTGGGCGGCCGGGCCGGCACCGCGATGGCGACAACGGCGATGCGTGCCCTGCCTCTCGGCGTACCCAAGGTCATGGTGTCGACGATGGCCGGCGGAGACGCCTCGGGTTACGTCGGCTTCAAGGACATCGTCATGGTGCCCTCGATCGTCGATCTTGACGGTATCAACCGGATCAGCCGGCAGATTCTGAGTCGCACCGCCGCCGCGGTCTGCGCCATGGCCCGCGTCGAGATCGAGGGCGGGGACGATCGTCCTCTGATTGCCGCTTCCACGTTCAGGAGCGCAACCCCCTGCGTGGATGCCTGCCGGCGCCAACTCGAGACCGAGGGTCTCGAGGTCCTCGTCTTCCAGGCCACGGGCGCCGGCGGCCGCACCATGGAGAGCCTGATTGAAGCCGGCTTCGTGCGCGGCGTACTCGACCTGACGACCACGGAGTGCGCGGACGAGTTGGTTGGCGGCGTACGCACCGCGGGTCCCTCCCGGCTGGAGGCCGCGGCCACGAGCGGTACACCCGCCATCGTCGTACCCGGCTGCCTCGACATGGTCAGCTTCTTCGCCCGGGACACCGTTCCCAGCGAGTTCGAGGGTCGCACCTTTCACCACCTGAGTGACAACATGACCCTGATGCGCACGTCCCGGGAGGAGTGCGCGGAGCTCGGTCAGGTCCTCGCCTCCAAGCTGAATGCCTCCACCGGCCCGGTCGAGGTCTACTTGCCGCTTGGCGGCGTCTCCACGCTCTCCGCGCCCGGCGGACCGTTCCATGATCCGGCGGCCGACGACGCGCTGTTCCATGCCCTGCGCGAGAACCTGCGGCGGGCAGTGCCGGTCACCGAGGTCGACGCGAACATCAACGACCCGCGCTTCTCCTACGCCGTCAGCGACGCCATGCTGCGGCTGGTGCGGGACGCGAACTGACGGACCTCATCCCTCATCCGCGCATGAGAACGCGCTCGCCGAGCGGCTGCACCGGCCGGTAGTTGTTCGGGAAGATCGCCGCGAAGGCATCGATCTGCCCGGCCGACAACGTGAGCGGTTCCGTCAGGACGATCCAGGCCACGCCTTCCGTACAAGGCGGGGTGGTCAGCGACCCACGGTACCGCCAGGAGGTCCGGTGCTTCGGCAGCAGGGCCCGCAGATCGACCGCGTCCGGAACGGGACGCGGCGCCCCGGCAGAGACCGGAAGGCATGACCACACCGGCACCAGCGGCCGGTTCGCGGGCCCCTCACGGAACAGGACTCCGACGACCACCAGGGAACCGCCTGCGCTCCGGTGCACGAAGTGCAGCTCGAGCGGCAGACGGACGCCCTCGATCGTGTGCTCGGCGCCGTGGTGGAAATGGAACTGCTCCAACTCGAACCGCACGCCCCCGACAACCACGCCGCTACCGGGTTCCGGGTTCACCTGGATCGAATGCCCCGTGTTTTCGACCGTCGACCGGGAAGACCGGTACTCGAACTCGACCGGATCGACCCGCGCGTTACGAGCACCGTTCAGATCGATCGGAGACTGCTCACCGCCCAGCGAACACGTTTCGTACGCAGGGTCGAGACGGCCCCAGACAGCGGGGCCGTTGTGCGGCTCGTAGCCCCACTCAGATCCGTCGGCATGTTCACACATCGGCGCGGAACGATACACCCGTGCGGTACATTCCGCGCATGCCGACCGTCCGGTTCAGCGTGCGCCGCCGCCGGCGATGGGCTCTTCATCTCGGGGTCGTCTCGGTCGTCCTCGCTCCAGTGGCGGCGCCTGCCGGCGGGGCCGCCGCCGACCCGGAGGCGGTTGAACGGGGCGCGGTGATCTACCGTGGCGGCACCTGCCCGGTGTGTCACCACTGGGAAGGCCAGGGGAACCGTCGGGGGCCGGACCTGACCGACGACGAGTGGCTTCACGGCGACGGCTCGCTGACTGCCGTTCGCAGGGCGATCGAGACCGGCTTTCGCCACGGCGCCGGCCGCCGCTTCGGCGGCAAGTACGAGATGTGGCCCCTGGGCGGAATGGACCTCGACGAGGTCGATGTCGACGCCCTGGCGGCCTACGTCTGGTCGCTCCATCGCCGACGCCGTGCCGCGGACACCCGGACCCGGGAAGTCGTGAGCCGCATCGCCTTCGGTGCCGGCGCCGATCAGGACCGGGCGCAACCGGTCTGGGACACCGTGCTGGCGCTGCGCCCCCAACTCATGCTGATGCTGGGCAACAGCGTTCTCGCCGAGACGGAAGACATGGTCCAACTCCGGCGGCAGTACGACAAGCTGACCGTTAAGCCGGGGTTCGCCGAACTGCGCCGGCAGAGCCGCTTCATGGCTACATGGAACGATCTGGACTTCGGCCGCGAGGACGGCGGCGCCGAGTTCGACAAGCGGGCCGAGTCGCAGCAGGTGTTCCTGGACTTCTGGAACGAACCGTCCGGATCGCCGCGACGGATACAGCAGGGGGTCTACACGTCCCAGCGTTTCGGACCGCCGGGACGGCGTCTCCAGGTCATCCTGCTGGATACCCGATACGGGCGCGGACCGCTCTGGCAGGTATCTTCTGAGGAGGCGCGGAGGCGGGAACTGCTGGGCATGGGCCCCTACCTGCCGAACGATCACGAGCGCGCCCGGATGCTGAGCGAGGAGCAGTGGCGTTGGCTCGACGAACAGCTTCGCCAGTCGGCCGACCTGCGTCTGATCGTCACCAGCATCCCCTTCGTCATGGAGTTCACCGGCCGGGAGAGTTGGGCGAACATGCCGACCGAGCGCCAGCGGCTGATCGACCTGATCCGGGACACCGGCGCGACCGGCGTTCTGCTGCTGAGCGGCGACACCCCCTGGGCCGACATCTCGCGCCTCGACGGAGAGGCGCCCTATCCGCTGTGGGACTTCACCGCCGGTCCGCTGAACCGGCGGAGCACGGCCGGGATCGGTCCGAACCGGCACCGTGTCGGCCAGGCCACGCGCGAGCCGAGCTTCGGCTACATCGAGGTCGACTGGACCGCCGCCGACCCCGAGGTCCACGTCGAGGTCCGGAACGTGGCGAACCGGGGCCTGCTGCGCCGGACACTGCGGCTGTCCGAGTTGCAGCCGAAGTAGACGCCGCCTCCGGGAGGACTAGAAGAACACGAAGGAGCGGACGACGACGTTCCTACGGCAGGGAGCATCCTTGGGCGCGGTCGGGTCGATGCAGGCGGTGTGGAAGGACCAGCGCGAGACGGAGCCGTCGGTGACCGAGTCGTAGCACTTGAGCATCGAGACCTCGGTGGACGTCTGCTGGGGAAACCAGTACCACTCGTGGTGCGGGCGGTAGGTGAAGCGGGTGGTCTCACCCACGCGGTCATCGTAGATGCGGTAGTTCGTGATGTACGGCTGGTCGGCGAAGGACGGCCAGGCACAGAGCACGAACGGATTCTGGCGCACGGTCTCCATCGGTTTGGCGAGATTGATCGACATGAAGCGCCGCGACATCTTCGCGTCCGCCTGCTCTTCGGTGTAGTGCTGCTCGCGGCCGAAGTTCCGGAGGTTCCTGGTGAGCAGCTCGCGGCAGCGGACCCGGCCGCTGTTGTCGTTCAGGTCGTTGTGCACGAGGTTGGCGTAGTTGGCGTTCACACCGGGGTTCTTGTTGTCCTGGTCCTCGGTCCGGTCTCCCTGGTAGTCCTTGTCGAACACGTCGTGGTTGTACACGAACGCATCCGTCGCATCCGGGAAGAACTCCAGGAGGAGCCTCTCCATCTCCGGGTAGAACACGCGTTCCACTTCCGCAGCGTCGTAGAAGTTCTCGCACTCGGACTCGCAGTGCCCCAGCGAGAGCCCAAGCCTGTCCATGCACTCGGCGCTGTCGGGCCTGAGACCCGGGTAGATTTCCTCGATTCGACGCGCGTCGCGCATCACGTGCGGAAAGTAGAGGCATCCGCGCGCGATGTCCCGTTCGTACCGGCGCAGCGCTTCCGCGTCGGCCCGTCGCGCCGGGTCCCGCCAGAGGGCGTTCGACGAGACGATGGAGTAGGAAGGCTCCTCGCGGACCGAGTAGCGCAGCGGCAGCGCCAGGCCGCCTTCCGGGGCTTCGATGTTGTTCGCCCGAATGTACTCGAGGCACTCCGCGTAGCGACGGAATCCCGGGCCCCACTTCGTCTCGATCGGTCCGGCAGGAGCGTTGTCGAGCATGTCAGCAAACACCTTCTCGTGCCCCTCGGCGACCTGCCTGAAGGTGGCCTCCGTCGCCGCGGCGGTTCCCGCATCCCCGTCCCGGTCAAACGACATGTAGGACAGGCCTCCGTTCGCGGCAACGGGCGGCGGCTGCCCCTTCGTGAGTTGCAAGGGAGGCACGTAGGCCGGCGTGGCTGTCTCCGTAGCCGTCGAAACCTGATTCACGCTCATCGTGGTCTGCTCCGTGGAAGTTCGCCGGGCAGTCTACTGGCCGGCCTCCCACGCCCGGACCTTGCGGTTCGCCTCGTCGAAGATGCGCTCGTAGTTGCCGATCGTGATCGCGTGCAGTGTCGGTTCGCTGAGCCGGTCCCAGAGCGGCGCGTAGTCGCGCCATGTCTTGAGGTACCCATCTCGGCCGCTAGGCGCAACGGAATCCGTCCCGAACAGGAAGCGGTCCGGATGGCGTTCGAGCAGCGCGGTCCAGGCATCAAGCGAGGTTTCGTCGCGCACGATGTACTTGGCCACCTCGTCCCAGGACAGGTCGCAGTGCACATGGGAGAACGCCTCGTCGGAGAGCAGGGCGTCGAGTAGTTCCACATGGTCCGCGGCGGGCGCCACGAACCGTCCCAGCCCGGTATGGGCCCAGATGATCGTGGCGTCGGAGTGGGCCCGGAAGAACTCCCGCACGGGCTCCAGGTGAACGGGCTCCTGCGCCTCCGTGGGCAGCACGACGTCGATGTCGTTGTGGAAGATGACCACGAGGCCTACCTCGGCGGCGAAGTCGAGAACGCGGTCCAGCGCCGGATTCCGCAGGCTGGCCGTGTGGCCGAGGATCTTCGAGGTCACGAACTCCTTGTGGATCGAGAACTCCCCGATTCCCGAGAAGACGCCGGGGTAGTGCTCGAGCACACGGCGGATGTGATCCGCGGCGTACATGTCCGTCGGGTTGAAGCCCGTGATCATCGGGTCGAAGCGCGCCTGGTCCTCGGGCGGTAGCAACTGGTACTCCTCGGCGATGATCGCGTCGACGAAGGAGTAGTAGTAGAGAGCCGAATCCGAGTGCAGGTAGTAGTCCGGCGCCCGGTCGCCCGACTCGAAGTAGTCCCACTTCTGCTGCAACGGGATGCCGAAGACCGCAGTGCGCCCCACGTCCTTCGCCGCGATCTCCAGGAACTCGCTGAGCGTGATGCCCCGCTGGACGTAGTTCGTGAGGTGGAAGTGGACGTCGTGGAACTTCGGTTCGTTCGCCGCCGCCCAGGCCGCTGTCGCCGTGCCCAGCCACGCCGCGACGAGCAGCGGCGCCGCCATCATCGGCCTGACCGCACTGGTGAACACGCGACGAAGCTACACCATCGGCCTTCGCGGCTGACTCAGCTCCTCGCGCCCTCCTGCGCCGCCTTGGCCGCCTGCATGTCGTCCTCGTCCGGCATCAGGATGAACTCGGGATAGGACTCGATGCCGAGTTCGGTCATGTCCTGACCGAGTTCCTCGACTTCCGGCGAAACCCGGACACCGATCGTCTTCTCGAGCACCCACCAGAGGAGCAGGGAAACGCCGAAGACAAAGACGCCGATCACGACGATGCCGATGACCTGCGGCACGAAGCTGCCGCCGGCCGCGATGCACACGGCGAGGGTGCCCCAGATGCCGGCAAACAGGTGGACCGGAACGGCGCCGACGACATCGTCGAGCTTCATCCGCTCGAGCATCTTCATGCCGGCGACCGTGACCACGCCGCCGATGGCGCCGATCAGCAGCGCCCAGTGGTGACCGACCAGGTCCGGACCGGCGGTCACGCCGACCAGTCCGCCGAGTGCGCCGTTGAGCACGGCCAGGAGGTCGACCCGGCCCAGCAACGGCCGTGACAGAGCGAGGGCCGCGATGACGCCGGCAGCCGCGCCGAGGTTCGTGTTGATCAGCAGGTTACCCATCGCCGTGGCGTCGCTGGCGCCGCCGAGCGCGAGCTGCGAGCCACCGTTGAATCCGAACCACCCCATCCAGAGGATGAAGACGCCGAGCGTCACGATCGGGACGTTGGATGGCGGCGTTGCCTTGACGCTGCCGTCGGCGCGGAACTTGCCACGCCGGGCTCCGACGATGATGATTCCCGCAAGGGCGGCCCATCCGCCGGTCGAGTGGACGATCGTCGAGCCGGCGAAGTCCTGGAAGCCGCGCTCGGCCAGCCAGCCGCCGCCCCAGGTCCAGGCGCCGACGATCGGGTAGAGAACCGCGGTCAGCACGGCGGTGAAGATTAGGAAGGACCAGAGCTTGACGCGCTCGGCGAGGGCTCCCGACACGATCGAGGCCGTGGTCGCCACGAACGTCATCTGGAAGAACCAGCTCGACATCTCCGAGTAGCCGCTTCCGATGACGGCAGCCGCCTTGTCGGCATCTCCGGCAAGGAAGGCCATCTCGTCCGCGGACGCCTCGAACAGCGGCGTGATCGAACCGATCCAGCCGCTGACATCGACGTACATCAGGTTGTAGCCGATGAAGTAGTAGGCAATGCCGGCGATCGAGTAGAGGCCGATGTTCTTCAGGCAGATGACGGACGCGTTCTTCGTCCGGACCGAGCCCGCCTCGAGCATCGTGAAGCCGGCGCACATCCACATGATGAACGCGCCCCAAACCAGAAACGCGTAGGTGTTGAAGACGTACGTGGCTTCACCGGACACCTGGGCACCCGCCGCGGTCGCGACGAGCAGCAGCACGGCGCCGGCGAGGAGCACCTTGAGAACGGTCCGTCGTGACGAAGGTGGCTTCAACTGGGGCTGCATGTCTTCCCCTCCGGCTGTTGGTTATGGCCCGCCCCCTCTCTCGAGGACCTGGACAGCGCGGCCGGATCTAGCTCACACGCGGAACATGAGCATTGTAGCGCCTGGCACGAGCCGTCCGCGGCGGCTCGGATCCGCAACCGGTCAGCCGGATGCGGGCTCAGTCGGCGCGCTTCACCATGGCGCCCAGCACCATGCCGCCGACGCCGAAGGAGATGATCTCGACGGCGAGCCAGATCCACGCGACGTGGTACGGGAACCCGTCGATCACCAGCGTCAGGTAGAACTGCTGGAAACCGACGACCGCGCCAAGCAGGATGCCGAAGTGGAGACCGCCCCTGGCCCCGGCCTGCCAGGACTGGCGGCTCGACGCGAAGAACAGGGCGGCGACGACGCCGATGACCAGGGCGATCGCCGTGAACCAGACGAAGACCGTGGGATCATCCTCCTGCGCGAACGCAGCATGACCTTCGTACGTCCCCGCGCTGTCCAGGATCAGGCCGTGCATCACGAAGTTGACGATGTTCTGGGCGATTCCGGCAACCAGACCGGCAACGACCGCTTTACCCCAATTCATGGCTTCCCTCCGTAGTGATTAGGCGCCGCCGGCACGACGTACTGTCAGACAACCTCGACTTCTAGCGGAGCACCTCCTCCACCACCCGTCCGTGGACGTCGGTGAGACGGAAGTCCCGACCACTGTAGCGGTACACGAGGCGTTCGTGGTCGATCCCGAGCTGGTGCAGGATCGTCGCATTCAGGTCGTGGATGTGCACGCCGCCCGAGACGATGTTGTAGCAGTGGTCGTCCGTTTCGCCGTACGTCGTGCCAGGCTCGATACCCGCCCCGGCCATCCACACCGTGTAGCAGCGGCCGTGGTGGTCCCGGCCGTAGTTGTCCTCCGAGAGCGCGCCCTGGCAATACACGGTGCGTCCGAACTCACCGCCCCAGACGACCAAGGTGTCCTCCAGCAGGCCCCGCTGTTCCAGGTCGGTGACCAGCGCCGCCGACGCCCGGTCCACGTCGCCGCACTGCAGGCGAATGTCGCTCGGCAGATCGCCGTGCTGGTCCCAGCCGCGGTGGTAGAGCTGAATGAAGCGTACGTCGCGCTCCGCGAGCCGCCGCGCCAGCAGGCAGTTCGCGGCGTAGGTGCCCGGGGTGCGCGCATCCTCGCCGTAGAGGTCGAACGTGCTCCGCGGTTCGTCCGACGTATCGACGAGCTCGGGCACCGAGGCCTGCATCCGGTAGGCCATCTCGTACTGCGCGATCCGGGCGGTGATCTCCGGATCGCCGAACTCCTCGTGGTGCTGTTCGTTCAACCTCGCCACGACGTCCAGCATCCGGCGCCGGACGCCGCGGTCGATCCCCGGCGGATCGGACAGGTAGAGAACCGGATCCTCCGCCGCCCGCAGGTTGACTCCCTGGTGCTCCGAGGGCAGGAAGCCGGCGCCCCAGAGACGCTGGAAAAGCGCCTGCGACTCGCGCTTGGCGCTGCCCTGGGAGATCAGCACGATGAAGGCCGGCAGGTCGCTGTTCTCCGAGCCGATGCCGTAGCTCAGCCAGGCTCCGAGGCTTGGACGGCCCGGCTGCTGGTGTCCTGTCTGCAGATAGGTGATGCCCGGATCGTGGTTGATCGCCTCGGTGTGCACCGCCTTGAGGAAGCAGAGCTTGTCGACGATCCCCGCGGTATGGGGCATCAGCTCGCTGACCCAGGCGCCGCTCTCGCCGTGCTGGGCGAACCCGAACATCGACGCCGTGATCGGGAACGAGTCCTGGTTGGCCGTCATGCCGGTTACGCGCTGGTCGCCGCGCACGGAAGCGGGCAGTTCCTCGCCGTGCCACTCGGTCAAACGCGGCTTGTAGTCGAAGAGATCGATCTGGGACGGCGCACCGGACTGGAACAGGTAGATCACCCGCTTCGCCCTGGACGGGAAGTGGGTCCCACCGAGAGCGCCCAACGCCTTCGCCGCCTCGCCTCGGGCGGCCCACGAGGGCCCCGGGTCGAGCAGCGAGGAGAGCGCCGCGACGCCGATCCCCGTGCTCGCCAGGCCGAAGAACTGTCGCCGGCTGACGCCGAGCGCATAGTCGGCCTGGGGATCCGTGCCCCTTTTCGGGCCGCAGTCACTGCAGTAGGAGTCGGTCTTC
The DNA here is from genome assembly GCA_026707545.1 of Acidobacteriota bacterium. Classification (NCBI taxonomy): domain Bacteria; kingdom Pseudomonadati; phylum Acidobacteriota; species Acidobacteriota bacterium. Next base: position 1,530,436 of record JAPOWR010000001.1, read on the forward strand.
TTTCCGTTCATCGTCTGGTCACCGCCTCGTCCAGGTTGAGCACCGCGCTCGCGGCCACGCTCCAGGCCGCGAGTTCGGCGCCAGGCAAACTCTCGTCAACGGGCCACTCGCCGACGTTCAGCAACGCTTCGGCCGCCGCCGGATCCCGTTCGTAGCGCGGCCGCAGATCGGCGACGAGATCGAACATCGCCTCTTGCTCCACGGCCGTCGGCGGACGCGCCAGCACCCGGCGGAAGAGCCCGTCGATCAGACTCGCATCGCCGGCGTCGGCCGGCGCCGCGGCGGCGTTCTCCGCAAGCAGGTCTTCCGCCAGAACGCGCGCCGCCTCGACGAACTGGGGATCGTTCATCAGCACCAGGGCCTGCAGCGGCGTGTTGGAGCGGGACCTCTCCACTACGCACGTCTCCCGGTTCGGCGCGTCGAACACGAGCATGTTCGGCGGTGGCACGGTCCGCTTCCAGAAGGTGTACAGGCTGCGCCGGTAGAGCGCCTCGCCGTGGTCCTGCTCGAAGACGCTGGCGCTGCTCTCGTAGCCGATCTCCCGCCACAGACCGGGCGGCTGATAGGGCTTGACGCTCGGGCCGCCGAGCCTCTCGACCAGAAGGCCGGAAGCGGCCAGCGCCCCGTCCCGGATCACCTCCGCGTCGAGGCGGAAGCGGGACGCGCGCGCCAGCAGCCGGTTCTCCGGGTCGAGTGCGATGAGTTCCGGGCTCGCCCTGGAACTCTGGCGATAAGTCGAGGACAGCACGATCATCTTCTGGAGCGCCTTCAGATCCCAGTCCTGCCGGACCAGTTCGGTCGCCAGCCAGTCGAGCAGCTCCGGGTGGGACGGCCACGCGCCCTGGGCGCCGAAGTCGCCGGCCGTCGCCACCAGGCCGCGAGCGAAGAACTTCCGCCAGATGCGATTCGCCGTCACACGCGCAGTGAGCGGATGATCTCCGCTGACCAGCCAGCGCGCCAGGCCGAGCCGGTTCTTCGGGAGGTCTTCCGGGATCGGCGGCAGCACCGCCGGAACGGCCGCGTCGACTTCGTCCAACTGCTGGTCGTACTCGCCGCGACGCAACACGAAGGTTGGCCGCGGGTCGTCCATCTCGCGCATGACCATCGTCGTCGGCACGGCGGCCTCGATCACACGGAGACGCTCCGAGAGCGCGGCGTAGCGGGTCTCATGCACCAGCCACGGAGACCAGTAGCCCCGCCGGAAGCGATGGCGGATCGTCGTCGCCTGCTCCCCGGTCCGTTGATCCTCGGGCAGCCCGACCAGGTACTCGACATCCCGGTACGCCGTCACGAGACCGCCGTACGGTGGCGGCAGCTGCTTCGGCTCCAGCACCTGAAACGCCACCTCGGGCGCGTCGGATACCGACAGCCGGAAACGGCGCATCGTCTTGTACTGATAGGTCGACTCCTGCCGCAGCACGATCCGCAGCCGGACGCCAAAGGCCGGGCCCGGCGCCGCCTCGGCCGCCTCGGGCGTCCGAGCCCGAGCCGCCCGGAACACGGCCGTCCGGGCGGTGGCCCGGGTCATGTAGCCGGCGCCCCAGCCGGTCTCAGGATCGCCGTCCACCGCCAGTTCGAGGCCCATGGACGGCGTCGCGTAGTCGGCGTAGCCAGCAGCCAGGTCCAGGGCGCCGGACGGTCCCCCATCGAGCGGCGTCACCTCGACCTCGACCTCGGTCAGCACGAAACTCCCGTCCTCGGCCCGGCCAATCCCGAGCGACGGATCGGACCGATCCCGAAGCGCCTCCAGCCGCAACGCGCCGACGTGGTCAAGGTCGGTCTCGGCCTCGATCACATAGACGTCGGTCACGGGATTCTCACCGGACACTTCGATCGAGCCGTCATCGAGAACGGTCATACGGGCTCCAGCGGTGGACTCGAGCGAAACCGGCACCAGCGGCCGCCACCTCTCGCCCAGCCGGCGGTCCCACTCCTGCTGCCACGCGGCCTGCGCCGTGACGGCTTCTCCGTTCGCATCGTCGAGGAGCGCATCGAGCGGCGCAAGTTCCTCCCGAATCTCCCGAAGCAACGCACGCTGGCCCGGGTCGGGCGCCTGGATCTTCGGCTCCGCATTGCCCTGGTTGCCATCGAGACCGGCCTCGTCGACCGTGTTGAAGAAGGCGGCGAGCTGGTAGTACTCACGCTGGCTGATCGGATCGAACTTGTGGTCGTGGCACTTGGCGCAGCCGGCGGTCAGCCCCATCCAGACCGTGGCCGTCGTGTCCGTGCGGTCGAAGACGTACTGGACGCGGTACTCCTCCGGAATCGCGCCGCCCTCGTTGTTGATCATGTGGTTGCGGTGGAAGCCGGTAGCAAGCAACTGCTCCGGACTCGGATCCGCCAGCAGATCGCCGGCGAGCTGATCGACCGTGAATTCGTCGAAGGGCTGGTTGCGGTTGAACGCGTCGATCACCCAGTCGCGCCAGCGCCACATCGACCGCTCGAGGTCCCGGTGGTAGCCGTTCGTGTCGGCGTAGCGGGCGGCGTCCAGCCAGAAACGCGCCATGTGCTCCCCGTAGCGCTCGGAGGCGAGCAGCCGGTCCACCAGACGCTCGTAGGCGTCCGGCGAGGTGTCGGCCAGGAAGGCCTCCACCTCGCCCGGCGTCGGCGGCAGCCCGGTCAGATCGAGTGACAGACGCCGCGCCAGTGTGCGGCGGGCCGCCTCAGGCGCGGGCGTAAGCCCCTCGCTCTCCAGCCGGGCCAGAACGAAGCGATCGAGATCGCCGCGGACCCAATCAGGGTCCGCCACCGGCGGCGGATCGGGACGCCGCGGCGGCAGGTACGCCCAGTGATCCTCGAACTCCGCTCCTTGCAGAATGAACCGGCCCAGGGTCTCGATCTCACGGTCGGACAACGTCGAGTCCGCGTGAGGCGGCGGCATGCGATCGAGAGGATCGACTGCCGCGATCCTCTGGAACAACTGACTCTCGTCCAGGCTGCCGGGCACCAAGGCACGACGCCCCGAGGAAAGAACACCCAGCGCCGACTTGCCCTGGTCGAGCCGCAGGCCCACCTGACGCACGGCCGCGTCCGGGCCGTGACACTCGTAGCAGTGGTCCGAGAGGATCGGCCGGACGTCTCGATTGAAGGAGAGGGGCTCGCCCGGACCCGCGATGTCGTGCTCCACGGGCGGAACTTCACGCGCCGCGACGCCAACTCCCCCAACCTCTTCCTCATACGCCAGAGGCCACTCCGCACCGGCATCGATCCACGCCTCGAGCAGCGCCCGCTCCGCCTCCTCGAGCGCCCGCGGCGGCGGCATCTCCAGTTCGTCCTCGCGCCGAATCGCAGCCACGAGCAGGCTCGACTCGGCATCCCCAGGCACGATCGCCGCTCCCCGGCCACCCCCGATCAACATCGCCGGCCGCGAGTCCAGCCGCAGATTTCCCCGCTGCCTCAGAGGCCCGTGACAGGCGAAACAGCGGCTCTTCAACACCGGCAGGACTTCCGACTCGAAGTCCGGAAGCGTCGCGGCTTTGGCGAGTCCCCCACCGCCTGCAAGCAAACCCAAGCCCATCAGCATCGCACCCGCGACCCTGCTGACTCTTGTGTCCATACGTCTCAACCGCTCCGGAACCCAATCCTCTTTCTGGATTCCGAGGATGTTACCGCGCCGCCGGTCCGCTGGGACCCTCTCCTCCGGCCCAGACCGGGCGGGTGCAGCGACGCTTCCGGCGGTACACTGCCGGCCCCATGGACTTCGGCGTCTGCGTCGCCAGCAAGATCGACGACATCGGCTACATCGAGAGGGCGGAAGCGCTCGGGTACAGCCATGCGTGGATCGCCGACAGCCAGATGATCTGGTCGGACTGCTATGCGGTGCTGGCGCTGGCCGCGGAGCGGACGAGCCGCATCAAGTTGGGGACCGGCGTCGCGATCACCGGAACGCGGATCGCGCCGGTCACGGCGCACAGCATCGCGACGATCAACAGGATCGCTCCGGGACGCACCTTCCTCGGCATCGGCGCCGGCAACACGGCGCTCCGACTGATGGGACACCGTCCGGTCGGCGTCAAGGAGTTCGGCGAGTACCTGCGCGTAGTGCGGGCGCTGCTCGACGGCCAGGAGGTCGACTTCACGTTCCGCGACCGCACGGAGCCGCTGCGCTTCCTGATGGAGGAACAGGGCTTCATCGCCACCGAGCCGCGCATCCCGATGTACGTCTCCGGCTTCGGTCCCAAGAGCCAGGGTCTGGCGGGCGAAGTCGGCGATGGCCTCGTCATGTCGATTCCGCCGAACGCCTCACTGTTCGACCGGGCGATCGAGAACTGCCGCCGCGGCGCCGAGGCGGCCGGCCACGACTTCGACCAGGACAGCTTCTACACGTGCTCGCTGACCACCGCCGTGATTCTGGAGCCCGGTGAGGATCTGGCCTCGCCGCGGGTGATCGAGGAGTGCGGTCCCTTCGTGCTCTCCGGCCTGCACTACCTCTACGACCAGCAGCACCAGTTCGACCGCGAGCCGCCGCCCCATGTGCGGCCGGTGTGGGACGAGTACTGCACACTCGTCGAGGAAACTCCTGCACGCGGACGACACCTGCGCGTCCACGCCGGCCACTGCACGTACTCCCTGCCGGAGGAGGAGCGGTTCGTCACGCCCGATCTCATCCGTGCGTCCTGTCTTACGGGAACCGCGGAGGAAGTGCGGGTCCAGGTCCGCACGCTCGCCGACGCCGGACTGGACCAGCTCATGCTGCTGCCCTCCCTTGCCACCCAGGAGCGGGTCATCCAGCAGTTCCACGACGAGGTCATGGCCCACCTGTAGCGAACGGTCGCTACGATCGCCCGATGTTGCTGCTGGTCCTTCCCTGGGACGCCGAGGCCGACGCGTCCGCCGAGTGGTGGTACCTCCGCCGCTGGCTCGCCTCTGAGGCTCGCGCCGTGTTCGGCGAAGTCGACGTCGTCTCCGAGCTGCCGGCCAAGCCGCCCGATGATGCAGAAGCAATCCTCGTCCTGAGGTCCTGTCGCGTCCTGGTTGGCCGCAAGTCTCTGCGCAGAATGCGAGAAGAACTCGCGGCGCACAGCCGTGACGGCGGCGACGGCGCCGTCTACGCCACCGACCTGACGACGACCGGGCCGGAGGCGGGCGCCGACCTGTTCACACTCGCGGACTTCGAACAGGCGGAGGCGGCCTGGCTGGCAGGTGACGGACCCGACGCGGCCACGGCTCCGTCCGGGGAAGGTACCTTCCCGGCAGCCCTGCTGTCCCCAGCGGCCACCGCCAGGTGTGTCTCGGGCGAGCGGATACCCGGTCCGCGAGCCGGCCTCTGCTACGAGTTCATCGACTACTACGGCGGCGAACGTGCCGATGTCCTGCCGCTCCTGCCACCAGACCTCGGGCCCGAATCCTCCGTCCTGGAGGTCGGTTGCGGCCGCGGCGCGACCGCGGCCCTGATCAGGGAGCGTCTGGGTTGCCGCACCGTCGGAATCGAACTGAATCCCGAAGCGGCACTGGCAGCCGAGAGCCGGCTCGACCGGGTGATTCGGGGTGACGTCCAGACCGTGGAACCCGGAGAGACCTTCGACGCGATCGTCGCCTTCGAGCTGTTCGAGCACCTGACCGACGGTCAGGCGTTCCTCGAACGCGCCGCCGGCTGGCTCCGTCCCGGCGGACGAATGGTCTTCTCCGTGCCGAATGTCGGGCACTACTCGGTCGTCGAGGACCTGATCGCCGGGCGCTGGGACTACATCCCCATGGGACTTCTCTGCGCGACCCACGTCCGCTTCTTCACCCGCCGCACGCTCGAGGACTGGTTGCATGCGGCCGGCTTCGACCGCTACCGGATCGACGCCCAGACCACTCCCCTGCCGGCCCGGATGGACGCGCTGCCGGAGTCGTTTGCGCCGGACCGCGAGAGCCTGACCACAGCCGGCTTCTACGTCTCGATCTTCACCTAGGGGCGGAACGCCCTCACCAGCGCTTCACCGGTGCGGCGTTCCGTGTAGGTCTCGGCAATCGCGCGTCCGGCCCGGCCGAGCCGCCGGCGCAGTTCCCGGTCACGCCACAGGCGCTCCACCGCGTCGCGAAGCGCCACCCCGTTACCGAACGGCACCTTGATCGAGGCCCGGTCTTCCGCATCGAGGTCGCGGTGGGAGGGAATGTCCGTCAGAACGCAGGGACGGGTACAGCCCATCGCCTCCAGAGCGAGCAGGCCGAAGCCCTCGAGAGGTGACGACGGCCCGACGCACAGATCGACGTCCTGGATCAATGCCGGAACCTCGGCGGGCGCAACGTGACGGTGCCGCTCCGCTTCAGGCCAGAAGGCGACTTCTTCCGCGTCCGCGTCGAGAGACAGCCGCACCAGCTCGAGACGGCCGCCGCTCCGTTCGAAGAGCGGACGCAGCGCCCGCAGGCACCAGGCCACCCCCTTGACCTCGAGATTCCAGTGCCCGCTGACCAGCACCCGTAGCCGTCCGTCCTCGATTCGCTCCCTCGCCGGCGGCCGGAACAGGTCCGGCTCGAAGGGCTGCGGAATCCACCGGGCCACTACGCCGTGACGATCGTGGATGGTACGGGCGAGGTGCGGCGACACGACCAGCTTCCGAGCCGGCAACTCGTACGCGGCTCGCATCACCTCGCGTTCGGCCACCGTCAAGGTCTCGTGACCCGGCTCGTACCCCTGGGAGAGGTGACACGCCAGGCGCTCGGCGATCTCGATCGCCGGAGCGACCGTCGGCGCCAACGTCCCCACCGCTACCTCGACCCGCGGCAACGATCGACCATCGAGGGTCCGAACCTGCCGGTAGAAGGTGTCCGCGCCATCGAACCAGTTCGGGCACGGATCCGGCGAGTGGACGGTTGCGTCGACTCCGAGGCCCCGAAGCGCCCGGACGTGCTGCAACACGACCTTGACGCCTCCATAGAGGGCGGCGCCGGGCAACAGGTAGGCGACTCTCAGGCCACGATTCCCAGGGGTGCCCGTGTCCTGTACGCGCCACGGGTGAAGTCCGGGAACTCGACCGGCTCGCTGCCCCGCGCGACCGAAAGCTCGCTCAGTTCGACCGGCGCCGACAGAGCCGCCGCATCGTAGACGTCCATGTCCATCGGTGTGCCCTCAAGGAGGCAGCGGATCAACCGGTAGTCCTCGAGATAGTCCATGCCCCCGTGACCGGCACCCTCGGCGTCGCCGGCCCGCTCCGTCCAGAGGGGATGCTCGAACCGCTCCCGGTAGGGTCCGACATCGCTCCAGTCGTGTCCCTCGGCCTCGCCTTCGATGAAGATGCGGTCAGGGAATCCGGCGAACACACCGCGCGTGCCCTGCACCAGGTTCAACCGACTGTAGGGCCTCGGGGTCGTCGTATCGTGTTGAAGCAGGATGCTGCGGCCGCGCCGCGTCCGGATCAGGCTCGAGTTCATGTCGCCGAGGGCATAGCGGACCCTGGCGCGCGGATCGTCGGCGCCGAAGCGCTCCGCCGCGTAGAGCGCCAGCCCCTTGGCGGGGCTCGACAGCGAGACCAGGTACTCGAAGCAGTCACCCCGGTTGATGTCCATGCACTGGGCTACGGGCCCAAGGCCGTGCGTCGGGTAGAGGTTCGCGTTGCGTTCGACCGAGTGCTGAAGCCGCCACAGCCCCTCGTTCGCGTCGGAGAACTTGAGCGACCGCAGGTCGTGAATGTAGGCAGCTTCGCCGTGCAGAAGTTCGCCGAACAGACCCTGCCGCACCATGTTCAGGACCATCATCTCGCTGCGGCCGTAGTTGCAGTTCTCCATCATCACGCAGTGGCGGGCGGTTCGTTCGGCAGTCTCGACGAGCCGCCAGCAGCCTTCGATCGTGATCGCGGCCGGCACCTCGACCGCCGTGTGCTTGCCGGTCTCCATCGCCTCGACGCACACTGGCACGTGCCACCGCCACGGCGTCGCGTTGAACACCAGGTCGACGTCGTCCCGCTCGCAGAGCCGCTTGAAGTCCGTCTCGTCCCGCGTGTAGAGCTCCGGCGGCTCATTGTCCGCGTCGACGACCCACGAGGCCACCTCCTCGGCACGGGGCTCGTCGATGTCGCAGACCGCCACGACGTCAACTCCCTCGATGCGCAGGAAGTTGCGCACGTGGCTGCCACCCTGCAGGCCGACGCCAACGAAGCCGATCCGAACCCGCTCGAGTGGAGGCGAGGCGAAACCCGCGCGGTACCCCTCGGCCGCCGCTTCGTTTTGCTGCGCGGGGCTCTGTCCCCCAGCCGGATCCTGCCCCGCCGCGGCGCGGGCGCGAAGAGCGGCAGCGGTCGCCGCCGGCCCCACCCAGGCCGCCTTCAGCAGATCCCGGCGCCCCCAATCGGGCATCCGCCTAGCGCCGCCAAACCCGTCGCAGGCTCCGTGTTTGGCCCCAGCCCCCACCTCCCTAGCACCTTGCGCCGTGGAACTCGCTTCGCTGCGTTCCACGGCGCAAGCTCCTAGAAGTTAAAGAAGTCGTCTTCGCCGGTGTCGCCGAGGTAGGACGCCTCTTCATCGAGCCACGCCTGGAACTCTTCCTCGGTGTGGACGGTCAGGAAGCCGCGCATCGAGTAATGGCTGTTGCCGCAGAGCTGGGCGCAGGCGATCTCGTAGACGTAGTCGGGATTGCCCGTCTCTTCCCGGATCTGGGCGGTCGTCTTCGTGGGTACGAACCACACCGGAATCGACAGCCCGGGAATGGCGTCCTGCTTGATCCGCATGTTCGGCAGGTTGAAGCTGTGGATCACGTCCTTGGACGACAGGTGGATGATCGCAGCTTGGTCGACCGGCAGGTGTAACTGGTTGACCGTCCAGATGTCGTCGGCGCCGTGCTCGTCGCTGCGGTCCAGGCCGATCGGGTTCGTCGCCTCGTCGACCAGGTTCACGTCCGCCGCACCGAACTCGCCGTCCGCGCCCGGATACCAGACGTTCCACGCGAACTGCTGGGCCACGACGCGGACGACGGTCGCTTCGGACTCGTCGGGCACTTCATCGACCCGTTCCGCCCACATCGGGATCGAGAAGCCGAGCAGGAGGATGCCCTCCGCGATCGCCACGGCGACCTCTCCCCACGTGCTCGCCTTGCTCTTGACGCCGACGTAGTCCGCCTTCGGATTCCGGCCGGCGCGAAAACGCATCAGCGTGTAGATGAAGAACACGCCCCAGACGACGAAGAGCGCGAGCATCAGGTAGTGCACAACGTCGATCATGTTGTCGATATCGCCGGCGTGCTCCGAAGCAGCCACCGGGAACATGGCATCCATCATGATTTGAGAGGCTCCTCAACTGTGCTCCACCAGGGCGGCACGGGGTCTTTCTGAGAGTACTCGCGGAACCGGCGCGCGCGGCGCCGGAGATAGAGGAAGAAGAGAACGAAGGCGATCTGCATCGCGAACACCGAACCGAGCAGGAACCAGGCGCCCGCGCGCGCGGCATCGAGCATTCCGCCACCCCCGCCGCCGCCGAAGATGCCCCCGCCGACGCCCTCGTCGCCCAGGCCGCCGTAGCAGGCCCTGCAGGCCCAGGCAGCGGGTTCGGAAGCGAACAGCCAGGCCGCGGCGACGACCGGGATCGTGCGGAACAGCTTGCGGCGCCGCGCCCACTCCTCTTCGGGCGTCGTGATCTTGCGCCAGAACCAGACGCCGTACCAGACCAGAGCGGCCGCGACCGCGAAGGACAGGAAGGCGCCTACCGCGTAGCCGCCGCCTTGGGCGAGGCACCAGCCGCCGAAGAACAGCGCCAGCAGGACGGCGCTGCCCACGAAGACGATGTGAATGACCTTCAGGTTCATGGTTCGATCAGTGCGGCTCGGCGCCTCCGCCGGAGGTGAAGTGTCCGAGCTGGTCGATCACCGAGGTCAGAAGTGGCAGGGCCACCAGGGCAACGAGGAACGCTCCCGTCAGCGCCAGAGCCCAGTAGATGACCCTCTTCTCGTCGATCAGGTGCATGAAGAAGCAGGCGACCAGGGACGCCTTCACGGTGGCGATGAACAGACCGATCGTCAGGGCCACCGGTACGGAAACGTCAAGGTAGTACGCGCCGACCGTGGCCAGGGTGCCTACCATCAGGGCGACGAACACCAGGATGTACGTACGGACGGTCTTGTCGAGATCGGCGTGGTCACTCATGGGCTGCAAGTCGCTCCAGGGTAGCTATCGGATGAGGCAATCAGGCCGTCGCCTACAGGAGGTAGAAGACGGGGAAGAGGAAGATCCAGACGAGGTCGACGAAGTGCCAGAACAGCCCCGAGTGCTCGACCCGGTCGGTCAACCACTGGCGGTTGGTGTGGAACAGCTTCGACCCCGGCCCGGTGAAGTAGGCGTTCCACGCCATGCCGCCGATCACGTGGAGGGCGTGCAGCCCCGTCATCGTGAAGTAGATCGCGAGGTAGGTGTTCGACGACGGAAAGTGGTCGTGCGCGAACTTCGCCGTGTACTCGAAGTACTTGATGACGAGGAAGATGCCGCCACAGCCGACGGTGGCCCACCCGAACAGCTTGAACCGGCCCAACTGCCCGCGCATCAGGGAAGCCCAGGCCATCACCATCGTCAGACTGGAAGCGATCAGCACGATCGTGTTGATCGTGGCCAGCGGAATGTTCAGCTCCGCCTCTTCCTGCATGTGAGCCCACTGCCCGTCCGACCCGAGGCGCAGCATGATGAAGGTGGCGAACAGCGCACCGAACAGCATGACCTCCGAGGTCAGGAACAGCCAGATCCCGATCTTGCCGTTGTTGAGGCCCGTTTCGGGGTGGGCTTCTACCGTGTACGGAATTTCCATCTCTTGTGCGCCCTCGAACGGTCAGGTGGAGGCCGGTTCGGCCTGTGGGACGTAGTCCTGGTCGCTACCCGGGACGCTGTACTCGTACGGCCCGCGCACAACCTCGATCGGCTGATCGAAGTTGCCGTGCGGAGCCGGCGACGGCGCCAACCACTCGACCGTGGTCGAGTTCCAGGGGTTGCGGCCGGCCTTCTTGCCGTTCCGGATGCTCATGAAGAAGTTGATGATGAACGGAATCTGGGCCACCGCCAGGCACCAGGCCGAAACGGACATCATCCGGTTCAGGCCCGCGACCTCACCGGCGAAGTCGTAGGTGATGCCGCCGTCGGCCAGACGCCGGGAGACGCCGTTCAGGCCCTGGACCATCATCGGGAAGAAGACGCCGTTCATGAAGACGAGCGAGGGCCAGAAGTGCAGCTTGCCGAGGGTCTCGTTCATCATGCGGCCGGTGACCTTCGGGAACCAGTAGTAGACGCCGGCGAACAGCGCGAACAACGTTCCCGGCGCGACCACGTAGTGGAAGTGGCCGATCACGTAGTAGGTGTCGTGGAGCGGAATGTCCGCCGCTGACAGCCCGAGCGGCAAGCCCGTCAGTCCTCCGATGCCGAACATCGGCAGGAAGCCGAGCGCGAAGAGCATCGCCGTGTTGAAGCGGATGGAACCGCCCCATAACGAGATGAACAGGGCGCTCAGGATGATCACCGACGGGATCGAGATGATCATCGTCGTCGTCTGGAAGAAGGTGGACATCACCGAACCCATGCCGGTGATGAACATGTGGTGCGCCCAGACGATGAAGCTCATGAAGCCGAGGAAGATCAGCGAATACACCATCGAGCGGTAGCCCCAGAGCGGCTTGCGCGAGTTGTTCGCGATGACCTCGGCGACGATGCCCATCGCCGGCAGGATCAGGACGTAGACCTCGGGGTGAGCAAGGAACCAGAACAGGTGCTGCCAGAGCAGCGGGCTGCCGCCGCCGCTGAACTCCGCGACCTCACCGCCGATCACCAGGCCATCGGGGATGAAGAAGCTCGTGGACGCCACCCGGTCCATCAACTGCAGCACGCCCGCGGCCTCGAGCGGCGGGAAGGCGAGCAGCAGCAGGAACGCGGTGACGATCTGCGCCCAGCAGAAGAACGGCAGGCGCATCCAGGTCATACCGGGGGCGCGCAACTGGATGGCGGTGGTGATGAAGTTGATCGCACCCAGCAGCGACGAGGTGATCAGGAAGATCATCCCGATCAGCCAGGCCGTCTGGCCGTTGAGCGCGGTGTCGGCGAGCGGCGAGTAGGAGGTCCAGCCGTTGCCCGCGGCCCCGTTCGGCAGGAAGAAGCTGCCGAACATCGTCACGCCGCCCATGAACAGGCACCAATAGCTGATCATGTTGATCCGCGGGAACGCCATGTCCGGCGCCCCTAGCTGCAGCGGCATGACGAAGTTGCCGAATCCGCCGACCGCCAGCGGCACGACGCCGAGGAACACCATGATCGTGCCGTGCATGGCGCCGAGTTCATTGTAGAAGTCCGGCAGCATGATGCCGCCGGGCGCCCGGTTCTCGCCGAAGAGCGAGCCGACGAACGGAATCGGCTCGCCCGGGTAGGCGAGCTGCCAGCGCATCAGCATCATCAGGACGAACCCGAAGAGCAGGAACGCCAGACCGGTGACGGAGTACTGGACGCCGATCACCTTGTGGTCGGTCGAGAAGATGAACTTCCGCCAGAAGCTCTGCTCGTGGTGATGCTCTTCGTGTGCGGGTGAAGCGTGAACGGGCTCCGCCATGGACGCCGCTCCTTTCCTGGTCCTCTTATCTCGATCCGGTCAAGACGACGTGCCGGACTACTTGGGGCCCTCGAACACGAAGTTCAGGGTCTGCGTGTCGCTGGCGCCGACGGTGACGGTCTGGGTCAGCGCCCCGTCGTTCCCGAAGTTCGGGACTTCGTGCCGGGCCTCGATCGTGTACGTGCCGGCCGGCAGATTCTCGATCCTGAACGAGCCGTCCATGCCGGTCACGGCGTAGAACGGGTGATCGACCACCGTGACCCACGAACCCATCCAGGGATGGACGTCGCACTTGATCCGAAAACGTTCCGTCTTGCCGAACTCGTAGTCGGCCTCGGTCACGTTGGCCGGCATCGCTCGGTTGAACGGCGGGTTGTCCTTGGACAGCGAGTGGACGTTGTGCAGCAGGCCGTCGGAGTTCTTCACCTTGAACTGCTGTCCGACCTGCACGCCCATCACGTGGGGCGTGTAGATGCAGCCCTTCTGGTCCATGACGACCGGCTCGGAGGGCGCGTCGAAACTCTTGCCCTCGAGTCCCTTCGTCACCATGACGAAGACGTTGGCGAGGGCATTGTCGGCACCGAGGACGAGCGTCTCCGGCTTGACGGCGCCGCTGTGCTTCGCCTCGCACTTGGGATCGGCTCCCATCTTCAGTGCCGGGAAGTTCGGCACGCGGCCGTCGTAGGTGATCTTGCCGACAATCGTGCCGCCGAGAGCCACCGAGGAAGTGGCCAGGGCGAGAGCGAGAAGAACGGCACAGACGCGGATCGTCTGCTTCGGAATCATGTCGATGCTCCTTGACAGGGAGTGGTGTTTGGGTTGACGAGGCGGGACCGGCAGCGTAACAAGGACGGGGGCGCGGAACAAGAACGGATCGCAGGCGCGGCGGCGCGGGTCTGCCGTTCCTCAGATGTTCTCGAAGGCCAACGACTCGACCAGGCGGGGGTCGCGGGTCGGGAGCAGGGCACCGCGGCCCATGAGCCAGCTCACCACCGCGATGAACAAGCCCCCGACGCCGAGAAGCGAAGTCAGGTCGAGCAGGCTGAAGGTCATTTCCCGGTGCAGGTTCGGCATGACCAGCCAGAACACGTCCCAGAGATGCATGGCCAGCATCCACAGGGCGCCGATCAGCAGCAGGACGCGGTTTCGCTTGATCGTCCGCGGCATCAGGAAGAAGAACGGGACGGCAAAGTGCCCGATCGCCAGCAGCAAGGTCGCCGACCGCCAGTTCGCCGGGTTGAGGTCCGTGCCGTGCAGGCGGCTCAGGAACCAGTTCGTCTCCTCCGGGATGTTCGCGTACCAGATGAGGAAAAACTGGCTGAAGGCGATGTAGGCCCAGAACACGGTGAAGGCGAACAGCAGCTTGCCGAGGTCGTGCAGGTGCTCGCCGGTGATCACGCCCCGGAAATGGCCCGTGAAGTCCAGCGACAGCGTCAGAACGGTCAGGGCCGCGAAGGCCGCGATGACCGTGCCGGCGAAGAAGTAGACGCCGAACATCGTCGAGTACCAGTGCGGTTCGAGTGACATCAGCCAGTCGAAGCCGGCGAAGCTGAGGGTGACCGCGAACAGGAACACGCCGACCGGACTGAAGCGCGCCATCCGCCGGGACAGCGCCTCGTCACCGCTCTCGTCCTGGCGCCGAGACGCGCTCCGGTAGTAGAGCGCCAGGCCGCTCCAGACGGCGAAGTAGATCGCCGTGCGAAGCCAGAAGCCGGTTTCGTTGAGCCACGGTTCCTTGACCTGGAGCAGCCGGTCATGCGCGACCGCGTCGGCATGGGTCCAGTGAAAGAGGTCGTACATGCCGAAGGCCACGACGGGAACGAACAGCACCGCCATCAACGGCACGGCGCAGGCCAGGTTCTCGGCCAGACGCCGAACGACGACGCCCCAGCCGGCCTTCGTCGCGTGGTGGATCAGCACGAAGAAGAGGGAGCCGAGGCCGATGCAGAGGAAGAAGACGACCGCCACGAGCCAGGAGTGAAAGAACTGCTTCGCGCTCTCCTTGGAGCCCGCCGCCAGCACGATCGACACGATCGTGAAAAGCGCTCCGACCCCTCCGGCGACGAGCGGCAACCGCGCCCAGCCGCTGCCCGGCCGGATCACGAGGCGGTCGAGATCGACGATGCGGGGTCCGTGTGCCATCAGGCGCGCTCTCCCCCGTCGCCGTCATCCGCGGGATCCTCGATCGGCACGTGCTCGACCTCGGCCGCTCCGAGCCCGCTCAGGAACTCGGCCGTGTCCTCGTCGTCGTACTTCGGATCCCAGGCCTCGATCGCGATGAAGAGGCCGTCGTCGGTCACCCGGGCGAAGTTCGGCGAGCGGAACAGCGGATGGTGGTAGGTCGGCAGCTTGTTGAACGCGAACATGCCGAGCACCGCGCCCAGCGCCGCGCCGAGCACGCCGAGCTCGAAGGTCACCGGCACGAACGCCGGCCAGGTGAAGAGCGGCTTGCCGCTGATGACCAGCGGATAGGCCATGATGTGAACCCAGCTCTGCAGGCCGAAGCCGAGCCCGGCGCCGCCAAGACCCGTCGCCAGCACGACGAACGGCAGCTTGGACGGCTTGAGCCCCATCGCCTTCTCCAGGCCGTGGACCGGGAACGGCGTGAGCGCGTCCCACTTCGAGTACCCAGCGTCCCGGACCGCCTCGCAGGCGCGGTAGAGCTCCTTCGCGGTCCTGAAGCGGGCCAGCACGCCGTAGTGGCTGTAGCCGCCGGACGCTTCGGGTACGTCCAGTCGCATCAGGCCCATGTCAGGCCCCTCCCCCACCGGCCGGCGCGGCCTGCGGCACGGCCTCCCCATCGGCACCGCCCCGCACCACGCGCACGAGCTCCTCGCCCTGGTGGGGGTCGGCTTCCGGCAGGACGGTCTTGACCTCCGCCGTCGCCACCAGGGGCAGGAAGCGGGCGAACAGACAGAACATCGTGAAGAACAGGCCGAAGCTGCCGATCAGCGAGGCGAAGTCCCAGAACGTGGCCTGGTAGTAGTCCCAGTTCGCGGGCAGGAAGTCGCGGTGCAGCGACGAAGTGACGATCACGAACCGCTCGAACCACATGCCGATGTTGATCAGGATCGAGGAGATGAACAGCCAGCCGATGTGGTTGCGCATCTTCTTGATCCAGAACAGCTGCGGCGTGATCACGTTGCAGCTCACCATGATCCAGTAGGCCCAGGCGTACGGACCCAGGGCCCGGTTGGCGAAGGCGAACTGCTCGTAGGGGTTGCCGCTGTACCAGGCGATGAACATCTCGATGCCGTACGCGTAGCCGACCATGCAGCCTGTGAGCAGCATGATCTTGGCCATGTTCTCGAGGTGGCGCATCGTGATGATGTCCTCCATCTTGAACACGACCCGGCAGATCAGCATCAGGGTCATGACCATCGCGAAGCCGGAGAAGATCGCGCCGGCGACGAAGTACGGCGGGAAGATCGTCGTGTGCCAGCCCGGCAACTGGGCGGTGGCGAAGTCCATCGACACGACCGAGTGGACCGAAAGCACCAGCGGCGTCGCCAGTCCGGCGAGCATCAGGTAGGCCCGCTCGTAGTGGAGCCAGTTGCGGTGCGAACCGCGCCAGCCGAGCGCGAAGATGCCGTAGGCGATCTGTTTGATCCGCGTCTTCGCGCGGTCGCGGATCGTCGCCAGGTCGGGGATCAGGCCCACGTACCAGAACATCAGGGACACCGTGCCGTAGATCGACACGGCGAACACGTCCCAGATCAGCGGACTGCGGAAGTTCGGCCACATGTCCATCTGGTTCGGCAGCGGGAACATCCAGTACGCGACCCATACTCGGCCGACGTGGATGCCGGGGAAGACCAGGGCGCACATGACGGCGAAGATCGTCATCGCCTCCGCGGCGCGGTTGATCGACGTCCGCCACTTCTGACGGAACAGGAACAGGATCGCCGAGATCAGCGTGCCAGCGTGGCCGATGCCGACCCAGAAGACGAAGTTGACGATCGCGAAGCCCCAGTTGACCGGGTTGTTCAGGCCCCAGATGCCGGTGCCCTCCCAGAACAGCCAGCCGATCGAAACCCCGAACAGGCCCAGCATCGCCAGCGACGGCAGGAAGAAGAGCCACCAGCCGATCGGCGTCTTCCGCTCGACCGGCTCTGCGACCGCTTCCGTCAGCGAACGGAAGTCGTAGCCGCCAACGATCAGCGGCGCACGTCCGGCGACGGGCTCGTGAGTGTTGTCCTGACTCTGTGCCATCGAGGGCGTAGAAGTAGGGCGGCGGTACCCTCAAGGGCGGCCGGGCCACGGATCGCGCGGAAGCTAACATCGGCCCCCATTCGGGTCAAGGAAACCAGCCGGCCGAAGCCGAATCCCGAGGTCGGGAGCGAGAGACGCGCGTAGAATCGCGTGTCATGACCGATCTCAAGCATTCTCTCCGCGGATTCCTGTTTCCTGTCCTTGGGTTGCTCGTCGTCGCGTCGGCCGGCTGCGGCGGTGACGCGGGCAGCGATCCGCCGCCGGAACCGGCCGCCGAGGCCCCGCCGACAGAGCCGCTCGGCAGCAGCACGATCGCCGGCGCCGTCCGCTACGACGGCGACCTGCCCCGGTTGCAACCCCTGAACATGGACGCCGACCCGGCCTGCGCCGCCAAGCACACCGAACCCGTCTTCCCCGAGACTCTCGACGTCGACGAACAGGCCGGGCTGGCCAACGTCCTGGTCTACGTCGCCGACAACCTTCCCCCGGGGCCGTACCCCCTGGCGGAGCCTCCGGTGATCGACCAGGTGGGCTGCCGCTACACACCCCACGTCGCCGGCATCATGGTCGGCCAGGAACTCCTGGTCCTGAACTCCGATGAACTGCTGCACAACGTCCATTCGCTGTCCGAGGTCAACGCGCCCTTCAACCGCGCGATGCCGGGGGCCATCAAGCGCGCCACCTTCTCCTTCACCGACGAGGAGCCGGCGTTCCGCATCAAGTGCGACGTTCACCCGTGGATGTCGACCTACCTGGCGGTGTTCGACCATCCCTACTTCGCCGTCACCGGAACGGACGGCTCGTTCGAGATTCCCGGGCTCCCGGCCGGCACCTACACGATCGAGGCCTGGCACGAACGTCTAGGCACGATGCGGTCCGGCGTCACCCTGCTCGACGGCCTCACCGCCACGGTCGATCTCACGTTCGCGCAGCCGGAGTCGCCGGCGGCTCAGTGACGGGCTGACTGCGGCGCCCGGTCAGGACTCGAGCGTCCGCCACAGCTCGGCGAGGGCCTCGTCCGGATCGTCGACCTTGATCGTCGTCATGCCGAGAGCCCGCGCCGTCTTCAGGTTCGATCCGATGTCGTCGAGGAACACCGCTTCCCGCGGCTCGACGCCGAGCCGGGAGCACGCCAGTTCGTAGATCGCCGGGTCCGGCTTGCGCAGGCCGACCACGCTCGATTCGACGTAGTCGTGGAACAAGGCGCGGACCTCGGCCCGCATCGCTGCGTCCTCCGCATTCTTCGGTTCGCGTTCCTCCTCGCTGACCCAGTTGTTGGTCAGCGCCGCCACCGTGTAGCCCTCCGCCCGCAGCCGCCGTATCGCCTCGACCATCCGCGGCCGCGCCATCGATTCCTCGGCGATCGCCGCCATCATGTCCTCGGCCGAGAAGCGCCCGGCGACCGCCGGATCGGCCGCCTCGACGTCGCGGTCAAAGGCGGCGAAGAACTCCGGCCCCATGACGAGTTCGCCGCGCTCCATCCGCTGCCAGGAACCTGCCGGCCCGGCCGACACGACCAGGCGGTTGACGAAGTTCTCCTCGATCCCATTCTCCAGCTCATAACGGCGGATCGCATGCAGGGGCGAGCCGAAGACGACGCCGCCGAGGTCGAAGATGACTGCTCGGTATTCCACTAGCCAATCCTCCAACGGCTCGCCCCGGGGCGAGCCGCGGCAACCCGGCAGATGACGCCGCCGAGGTCGAAGATGACCGCTCGGTACTTCATTCGCGTCTCATTTCGGTGAAGCGATTCCCCTAGCGCAGCAGCGTCCGCGGCAACGGCGGGAAGCCGTCCGGCGCCGGCGCGACTCCGGAGACCAGGGCCTGCTCATCGCGCCAGCGGTAGTCGAGGATGTGGATCCTCGGGTCGACGGGTTCGTAGCTTCCATCGTTCCGGCGGCGGAGGATGCCATAGTGCAGGTTCGGTTCGACGCTCCAGCCGGTCATCCCCACCGTCCCGATCCTCTGGCCGCGCTCGACTCGCTGTCCGGCGCGAACCTCGGTCTCTTCCAGGTGCCCGTAGACCGTGATGAAACCGTCGCCGTGGCGGATTCCCAGCATGCGGCCGTAGCGTCTCCACGCGGGTCCCAGGGCGGTACCGCGACCCGCGAAGGTCACCCGCCCGGCGGCGGTTGCCCGGACCGGCGCGCCGGCCGGGGCCGCCAGATCGATCCCGTGGTGGAACTCGGCGACCGAAGTCACGCGGTTCGTGGTCTCGCCGAAGGGGGCCACCAGAACGAAGTCGTCGCCGCGCAGCGGGGACGCCGACGGGGTGAACTGGACCAGGTCAGGCCGCTCTGTCTCGACGCCGACCGCGGCTTCCAGGCGACCGGCGAGGCGCCCGATGACACCCTCGACATCCTCTTCGATCGCCTCTCGCACCTCCCGGGTCTCCTCTGCGGAGATCGTCGCTCCCGGCGCGATTCCAAGATCGACCGGCAGTCCGCAGGCAGCAGCAGCCCCCTCGACGCCGTAGGCGAGAACCACCTTGCAGAGACGGTCGTCGAGATCGGAAGCCACGGCGCGCATCTCCTCGTAGCGTCCGGTGAGCGCCTCGAATCTCTCGCCGACACGCAGGCGCGCCTCGACCAGTTCGACCTCATCGGCGCGGAACAACTCGAGCCCCACCAACGTCGGCGCCGCGGCGACGGCGTTGACGAAGTAGGCGAGGAACACGACGGTCAGGGAGACGACGAGCTGCAGCCGCAGCTTCGTGACCCTCATGTAGCGCACATTGCCGCGCGGGCCGTGAACCTGGATCTCCCAGAGGCTGTAGTTGCCGCCAGGGCGCCGGTCAGCCATCACGTCCCGCCGCTCCGGCGCCGGCCATCCGGCCGAAGACCGCGCCGGCCGTCAGGCCGGAACCGCCGGGGTAGTTGTCATAGAACAGGCCTCCAACCAGTTCGCCGGCCGCGAACAGGCCCGGTAGCGCTCCGCCCGCCTCGTCCAGGACCCGCGCCCTGGCGTCCACCGACAGACCGCCGAAGGTGAACGTGATGCCGCAGGTGACGGCGTACGCCTCGAAGGGCGGCTGCTCGAGCGGATTGGCCCAGTTCGACTTCTCCGGGTCGAGACCGCGGGTCGATCTTCCGTCCCGGACGCTGGGATCGAAGGGCACGTCCCGCCGCACGGCGTCGTTGAACTCCCGCACCGTGCGGAGGAAACCCGGTTCGTCGACGCCCTCGAGGTGGCCCGCGAGCTCCTCCACCGAGCCGGCCCTGACCGCGGTCGCATGCGACTGCCGGTACTCGTCCCTGAGCAAACCGGCGACCCGGGCGTCGAAGACCTGCCATGCGAACCGGCCTGGCTGCTCCAGTACCTCGCGGCCGTAGCGCGCGTAGGTGTAGTTCCGGAAGTCCGCGCCCTCGTCGAGGAATCGCTCGCCGCGGGCGTTGACGACGATGCCCAGCGGATAGCTGTGCTTCTGGTAGCGATGCCGGACCTCCAGATTGCCGACTTCGGGCGCGTTCAGGTCCCAGGCGACCGCGTGACAGCCGGTCCACTGTCCGGCGCGCGCCGCGCCGGCTTCGAGCGCCATCCGTATGCCGTCGCCCGTGTTGTAGCGGCTGCCGCGCACCCTGGCCGCTTCCCAACCCTCGCCCAGGTGCTGCCGCCGCCACTCGCGGTTGGCCTCGAACCCGCCGCTGGCCAGCACCACGGCGTCCGCCGGCATGGAACGGACGCCCGACGGTTCGTCGACTTCGACGCCGCGAACCGCCCCACCGTCCATCAGCAGACCGACCGCGCGGTGCTCGTGGAGGATCCCGATGCCGGTCCGCTCCGCCGCCCGCCGCAGCGACGCCACCAGGCCGGGGCCGCCGCCCCGCGCCTGCAGGGTCAGGCCACCCCAGAACCGGCGCTTGCCGTTGACCTCGAACGCCTGACCGGAGTAGAGCGGAACGAACTCCACGCCGAGCCCACGCATCCAGCGCAGCGTGGGACGGCTTCGAGCGACGAGTGCCGCGATCAGAGCCGGGTCGGCCCGCCCGCCGCTCATCCGCTCCAGGTCCCGGAGGAACCGACCCTCCGGGTAGGACCCGAAGTCGCTTGCCCCGACTTCTTCGGCGCTCAGGGGACCGGCCACTTCCTGCAGCTCGTCGAGACCCGAATACGCGAACCGCATCGACGCCATCGTGAACCGGCTGTTGCCGCCGTGCTCCGGCCGGGGCGCACGTTCGAGCACCGTCACCGACGCACCGCTCTCACGCGCCGAAAGCGCGGCGCACAGTGCCGCATTGCCCGCGCCGACGACGACGACATGCCGCTTGACTGCTGCCCGTTCCTCCATGATCTCCCCGCGTCCGGCGCGGAAAGGTAGCGTAGCCCGCCTACTCAGGGAGACTCTCGGCATGGACGATTCGAAGAGCAGCTACGACGTCGCGCACACGAACGGCCGCTTCGCCGGCAAGGTCGCCGTCGTGACCGGCGCCGCAGGCGGCTTTGGCCGGGCGATCGCTCGACGACTCGCCCGCGAGGGCGCCGCCGTGGCGCTCGCGGACATCGACTCATCCAACGGGAAACGGACGACGGCACAACTCGCGAAGCGCGGCGCAAGAGTCCTCTTCGAAACCGTCGACGTCTCGCAGGATGACGACCTGCGCCGACTGATGGAGCGGACCTGCGGCGCGTTCGGCGGCATCGACATCCTGGTGAACAACGCGGGCTACTGCCACCGGGCGAAGCCGCTCTGGGAACTACCCGAGGCGGACTACGACCGCATCTTCGAGGTCAACGTCAAGAGCGTCTATCTGGGCGCCGTGCATGGCGTGCCGCGACTGCTCGAACGCGGCGGTGGCGTGATCGTGAACACCGCCTCGATCGGCGCGGTTCGCCCGCGCCCGCGCCTGACCGCTTACAACGCGACGAAGGGGGCCGTCGTCACGTTGACGCGGGGCCTGGCCTCGGAACTCGCTCCGCACGGCATTCGGGTCAACGCGGTCAACCCGGTCGCCGCCGACACGGACTTCATGAAGGGGCCGTCCGGTGGCCGGCCGCTGGGCGAAAAGGGACGCGAGATCCTCGAGGCGACGATCCCGCTCGGCCGCCTCGCCGAACCGGAGGACGTCGCCGCCGCCGTCGCCTATCTCGCCTCCGACGACGCCGCCTTCCTCACCGGCGTCTGCCTCGACGTCGACGGAGGCCGCAGCATCGGCTGACGACGGTTGCCGGGGCCGCCAGGCTACGGCAACTCGATCGGCCGGCCGCCGACGATCGTGCCGGCCGGAGCGCCGCGCAGCTTCCAGCCCGCGAAGGGCGTGTTGCGCGACTTGCTCTGAAAGGCGGCCGGTTCGACCGCGACTTCGCGGTCCAGGTCGATCAAGGTCACGTCGCCGGGCGAGCCCGGAGCCAGGCTGCCGCCCGGAACGCTCAGAATCCGCGCCGGCGCCACTGAGAGTAATTCGACCAACCGCGGCAGATCGATCACGCCCTGTCCTACCAGCCGGTCCAGGCAC
The DNA here is from genome assembly GCA_026707545.1 of Acidobacteriota bacterium. Taxonomy (NCBI): domain Bacteria; kingdom Pseudomonadati; phylum Acidobacteriota; species Acidobacteriota bacterium. The sequence goes on from JAPOWR010000001.1 coordinate 1,552,587, forward strand.
AGGCTGAGCGTCGTCTCGAGCCCCACCACGCCGTTCGGCGCGGCCACGAAGTCGAGTTCCTTCTCGTCCGGGTGATGGGGCGCGTGATCGCTCGCGATCGCGTCGATCGAACCGTCGGCGATGCCGACAACCAGGGCGTCGCGGTCGGAGGCGCTACGGAGCGGCGGGTGCATCTTGAAGTCCGGGTCGAGACCGGATTCGAAGACATCCTCGTCACAGAGCAGCAGGTGATGGGCCGAGACCTCGCTCGTGACCCGGCAACCGTCCGCCTTCGCGTCGCGGACCAGCGCCACGCTGCGCGCGGTCGACATGTGGGCCAGGTGGTAACGGCCGCCCGTGTCCGCGGAGAGCATCAGGTCCCGACCGACCATCACGTCGTCGGCTGCACCGGGAATCCCCTCGACCCCCAGCCGGGTCGAGCACGCGCCCTCGTGCATCACCCCGTCGCCCGAGAGTTCGAGCTCCTCCGCATGCTGGATCACCGGCAGATCGAAGTGGCGGGCGTAGCGCAGCGCCTGTCGCATGAGCGCCGCGTTCCAGACCGGCCGGCCGTCGTCCGACACCGCCACCGCTCCGGCCCGGCGCTGCGCGCCGAACTCGGTCAGTTCCCGCCCCTCGAGGCCTCTGCTCACCGCCGAGATCGGGTACACACGGGCGTAGCCCGCGCGTTCCGCCTGGCGGAGGATGAACTCGGTGACGGAGGGATCGTCGTTCACCGGCTCGGTGTTCGGCATGCAGGCGACCGCGACGAAGCCCCCCGCGGCGGACGCGCGCGTGCCGCTCTCGATCGTCTCCTTGTACTCCTGCCCCGGCTCCCGCAGGTGGACGTGCATGTCGATGAGCCCCGGCGCGACGACCAGGCCGGAGGCGTCCACCTCGCGTGCGCCGTCCGGCGTCCGGAGCTCCGGACCGCAAGCCGTGACCGCACCGTCCTCGATCAACACGTCGGCCGATCCGTCGAGTTCCTGGCTCGGGTCGACGACCCGGCCGCCCCGGATCACCAAGGCCGCGGTCACGTCACAAGGTCTCCGCGCCGCTCCTTGGCGCCTGCCAGGAGATAGAGAACCGCCATCCGCACCGCGACGCCGTTGGCCACCTGCTCGAGGATCACCGACCAGGGGCCGTCCGCCACTTCGCTGGCGATCTCGATGCCGCGGTTCATCGGTCCCGGGTGCATGATGATCACGTCGTCCGAAGCGCCCTTCAGGCGCTCCGCAGTGAGACCGAAGAAGTCGAAGTACTCGCGCTCCGATGGGAAGGTGGCGCGCGCCTGCCGCTCCAACTGCACCCGCAGCATCATGATCACATCCGCGCCGCGGGTCGCTTCGTCGAGCGAGTAGGCGACCGTCGCGCCGAGCGCCTCGGGCTCCTCGGGCATCATCGTGCGCGGGCCGGCCACGGTGACGTTCGCGCCCAGCCTGGAGAGGCAAAGGACATTCGAGCGCACCACCCGGCTGTGCGCCACGTCACCGACGATCGCCACCTTGAGGCCCTCCACTTCGCCCTTGTGGCGGCGGATCGTGAAGGCATCGAGCAGGGCCTGGGTCGGGTGCTCGTGGGCGCCGTCACCGGCGTTGATGACCCCGGCCGCGAGGCGCGCCGCCAGCGCGTGCGGCACCCGGGGGTGGGCATGACGGATCACCACGAGGTCGGGGGCCATGGCCTCCAGGTTGCGCGCGGTGTCGAGAAGCGTCTCGCCCTTGGACAGCGACGAACCCGAGGTGGAGAAATTGATGTTGTCCGCCGAGAGCCGCTTCTCCGCGATCTCGAAACTGGAACTCGTGCGCGTCGACGGCTCGAAGAAGAGGTTGATCACCGTCTTGCCGCGCAGGGTCGGCACCTTCTTGATCGGCCGCGCCGCGACCTCGACGAAGGACTCGGCCGTGTCGAGAATGTGGATGATCTCGGCCGTGGACAACTCGGCGACCCCCAGCAGGTCGCCGCGCTGCCACACGAGATCGCTCACCCTTCGCGCTCGAGGAGCTCGACCATCTCCTTGCCGTCGTCGGTGGCGGCGTAGGAGACCTTGATCACTTCGGTGTCCGTCGTCTGCACGTACTCGCCGATGCAGTCCGCGTGGATCGGCAGCTCGCGGTGGCCGCGGTCGATCAGCACCGCGAGCCGGATCGCCTTCGGCCGGCCGTAGTCCATCAGCGCGTCCATCGCGGCGCGGATCGTGCGGCCGCTGTAGAGCACGTCGTCGCAGAGCACGACGATCTTGTCCTCGATCGGCGCCGGCAGCACGCTTTCCTTGACCACGGGTTGCGGCGCGATCGTCGAAAGGTCGTCGCGGTAGAGCGTGATGTCGAGGATGCCAACCGGCAATTCGACGCCCTCGGTGCGCACGATCTCCGCGGCTACGAAGTCGGCCAGCGGAACTCCGCGGGTGCGCACGCCGACCAGCATCAACGTGTCCGTGCCGCCGGCCCGCTCGACGAGTTCCGCGGCCATCCGGCGCATCATTCGCGCCATCTGGCGGGCATCGAACAGAGTCCTCTTGACGGTCAGTTCGGCCACTGGCGCGGGAGCGTATCAGCCGTCAGCCGCTCGCGCTATATGTTGTGGAAAGCCGGCGAACGCGACACAACCAGTTGTGACTTATGCATGAAAGCTGCTAAGTTCCCGCATGGCAGTCGGCCGCTCCGCTGCCCGAAGCACCCATGCTCAAACTGGAACGTCTCGAGGTCAACGGCTTCAAGACGTTCGTTGAGCCGATCACGAGCCGCTTCGCGCCGGGCATCACCGCGATCGTCGGGCCGAACGGCTGCGGCAAGAGCAACCTGGCCGAGGCGGTCACCTGGGTGCTGGGCGAGCAGAGCCCCAAGTCCCTCCGCGGATCCTCCATGGAGGAAGTCATATTCAACGGCAGCCACCAGCGCAAGCCCTTGGGGATGGCGGAGGTCAGCCTGACCTTCCTCACCGACGGCACCACGCCGCAAGCGGAGGATGGCCGGATCACAATCGGTCGCCGTATCTTCCGCGGCGGTGACGCCCAGTACCGGTTGAACGATCGCGTCGTCCGACTCAAGGACGTCCGCGACATCCTGATGGACACGGGTCTGGGCATCCGCGCCTACTCCGTGATCGAGCAGGGGCGAATCGGCATGATCCTGTCGGGCAAACCCCAGGACCGGCGCAAGCTCCTCGAAGAAGCCGCCGGCATCACCCGCTACAAGAACCGCAAGCGTCTGGCGTCGCTCAAGCTCGAGGATGCGACCGCCGCCCTGCTGCGTCTCGACGACATCATCGCCGAGGTCGAGCGCCGGCTCCGCTCGCTGAAACGGCAGGCAAACGCGGCCCGTCGTTTCGGGGAACGCCGGCAGGCCTACCGGGACCTGCTCGACGCCGTGTTGCGGGAGCGCTGGGTTTTGCTTCGGGCCGATCTGGACGATCTGGCCGAGACCCTGAAGCAGGAGACAGACCGGGAGGCCGACCTGCTGGCCGAACTCGCCCGCGGGAACGCGGAGTTCGCCGCCTGCCAGCACGCGATCGAGGCCCGCACCGAGGACGCCGTGCGCTCGAACGAGCGCCAGGCGAAGCTGCTCGCGACGATCGAGGGACGTCAGGCACAGATCAACGGCGCGCACAGCACTCTCGCTGAAATCGCCGAACGACTCGAGTCCGGCACCGAAAACGCCGAGCGGCGACGACGCGACCGCTCGGCGGCCGAAGAACGCCTGGCCGCTCTGCTCGGGAGGCGGCGACAGCTCCAGTCGAAGCGCGAGCAGGCCCTTGCCGCCGTCCAGGAGGATCGGCGGCGGATCGGTACGGCCGACGCCACGATCGCGGACGCCCGCAAGCGGCAGGGCCTGCTCCTGGACGAACTCTCGGCGTGCCGCGCGCACCAGCGCGAACTGCGCAGCCGCCTAGTGGCCGAACGCATCGGCAGCGAGAAGGCGGTCGATCGCCGCGAACGCGCGGATGAGGTCCTCCTTCGAAGCCGGGACGCGCTCAAGGCGATCGACGTGGAGCTCGGAGCCGTCCGCACCAAGATCGAGTCCCTGGAGGTGGCGCTGGACACGGAAACCGAGACCGCCCGGCGCGTGGCGGCCGCGCTCGAAGAGGACCGGAACCGCCGAAGGCAAGCACAGGTCGAACTCGAAGCCTGCCGCGAGGAACTGATCGAGGCGCAGAAGAGGGCTGCCGTGCTCGACGAACTGGGTCAGCGCGACGCCGAGCGGCGAAGCGAGATTCGCCGGGCCCTGCTCGAGTTGGGTCTCCCGGAACCCCGTTTCCTGGGAGACGAGGTGACCGTGCCCGAGGGCTGGGAGCACAGCCTCGACCTGTTTCTCGGTCCACTGCAGAGTGCCGTCATGACGCCCGGCGACGAAGACGCCCTGGCCATCGCCCGGGCGATCGGCGGCTCCGACTTCCAGGCAACCCTGCTGCGCGCCGGCAACGGCGCGAAGCGCCTCCCGCCGGTCGAGGATCCGGCGATCCTCGGCGACCTGTCCACCGCTCTCGGGCTCACCGAGGACGTTCGCGGCGCCCTTCCCCCCGCCTACCTCGTCGAGAGTCCGGAGGATGCCGACCGTCTGGCGCCGGACCATCCAGGCGTGGCTTTCCTGTGCCGGGACCGTCTCTGGATCGAGGCCGGCCAGATCACGGTGCGCGGCGAGCAGGCGGCGCTGGGCGCGCTCGGACGTCAGCGGGAGATGGAGGACCTGGAACGCTCGATCGACGAACTCGAAGAGCAACGTTCCACCCTTGGCCGAGAGATCGAGGCAGCTCGCGAGCGCATTCGCCGGGCCGCCGCGGAGGGCCAGCGCCTGGAGCGGGCGGCGGCGGAACTTCGCGAGCAACTGGCCGTGGCGAAGGCGCGTCTCGAGGACATCGGCGAACGGCGCGCCGCCCTCCGTGCCGAGCACCGGACGGCGCGGGCCGAACACGACGCACTGGAAACCGAGATCGAAGCGAGAGGGGCAAGGCGGTCCAGGGTCGAGAAGGAGATAGAGGACGCGGAGACCCGGCTCGCCGACCTGGAGCAGGCGACCGACGAAGCGAGCGCCGCCGTCGAACGTGCCCGTAGCGAGCGCGAAGAGCGCCTCACCGCCGGAGCCGGCCGGCAGGGTCAACTCGACCTGATCGAAGAGCGCGCCACATCGGAGCGAACCGAGCGGGAGCGCGTCGAGGGCCAGATCGCATCGCTCGATGAGGCCGACGCAGCGTGGGCCACCGAGACGGAGCGGCTACGCCGGCGAGTCGGCGAGCACGAAGCCGCCGCGGTCGCAGCGCGCCGGGAGCTGGAAGAGGCTCTCGCCGAGCGCACGAATGCACAGGATGAAGCCGTCGGCGCACAGCGAGCCCTCGACGACGAACGGGAGCGTGGCCGGAAGCTTGAGGCACAACTCCGGGAACAGGGCGCGCGCCGCGACGAGCTGCGCGGACGGATCGAGGAACTGCGGGTCCGGCAGGCCGGCCTGCAGCAGGACTCCGAGCACCTGGGCCGGGAGTACCACCAGGAGTTCGGGCGCAACCTGGACGACCTGGAACTTCGCGCGGTCGGCACCGACCAGGCGCCGGACCTGGACGCGATGACCGAGGAACTGGGACGGCGCCGAGCCCTGCTGGAGCGGATGGGGCCCGTCAACGTCCTCGCCGCCGACGAGTACGACGAGCACCAGGAGCGGCACGAGTTCCTGACCGGGCAACGGAACGACGTCGTGGAGTCGATCGAGAGCCTGAAGCGGACGATCCGCGACATCGACAGGACCTCGTCCGAGCGTTTTGTCGCCGCCTTCCGCGAAGTGAACGAGAACTTCGGGCGCACCTTCACCGAACTCTTCCGCGGCGGCGAAGCCGAGATGCGCCTGATGGACGAGGACGACCCGCTGGACTGCGGTATCGAGATCACTGCCCGGCCGCCGGGCAAGCGGGCGCAGAACATCATGCTGCTGTCGGGCGGCGAGAAGGCGCTGGCAGCGATTGCCCTGCTGTTCGCGCTGTTCCAGACGAAGCCCTCGCCCTTCTGCATCCTCGACGAGGTGGACGCGCCCCTCGACGACGCGAACATCCTGCGCTTCGTCGACATGCTGAAGCGGATGTCGGCCGACACCCAGTTCCTCGTCATCACCCACAACAAGTTGACAATGCAGGCGGCGAGCACGCTGTACGGCGTGACGATGGAGGAACACGGCGTATCGAAGATCGTCGGCGTCGATGTCGACGAGATGCACCCCGAGCAGCAGTTAGCGACCGCCTGAACCGGCCCACTGAGTGCGCCGCCCTGGGTGCGCCGGCCTTCTGGCCGGCATCCGGCCCGCCGCGAAGCAGCCGCGCTGGTACGCTGACGCCATGAACCGCGCAGCCCTCTCTACCCTCGTCCTCGCCCTGGCCACCGGATCCGCGGCCGCGGCCGACCGCGACGCGCCCACCTTCTACGCCGACGTGCTTCCGGTGCTCCAGATGCACTGCCAGGACTGCCACCGCCCCGCGGGAGCCAACTACGGCGGCATGAGGGCGCCGATGGCCTTGACCACGTACGGTGAAGTCCGACCCTGGGCCCGCTCGATCGCACGCACGGTCGCCGCCCGCGAGATGCCGCCGTGGGACGCGCACCCGCAACATGACGGGACGTTCGCCAACGAACGCGTGCTGGGACCAAACGAGATCGAGATCCTGGTGAACTGGTCCACGTCCGGCGCCGCCGCCGGCGACGCGGCGGACGCCCCACCGCCGCGCGAGTTCCCGAGCACGGGCGGCTGGGTGGTCGGCGAGCCCGATCTGGTCGTGACGATGCCGGAGCCCTACTTCGTCGAGGACGACGTCGACGACCTCTACGCCGCATTCTCCTACGTCCTCACCGAAGAGGATCTGCCCGAGGACCGCTGGGTGGTCGCCTTTCAGTGCAAGCCGGACAGCGACGTCATCCACCACTTCAACCTGCACCTGCTGCCGCCCGACGAGAACGGCGATCTGCCACCGCCACCCGAGTTCCCCAACCAGGATCAGATCGCGCCCTCGCCCGAGAACGCCGGCAGCTACATGGGCGGCGTCTCGTCCGGCAGCGACGCGAACCGCTACCCGGAAGGGTACGGCTTCCTGCTCAGGAAGGGCTCGCGGGTGACCTTCGACATCCACTACCACAAGGAGGCGGGAGCGGGCACCGGCGTGTGGGATCAGTCGTCGATCGGTTTCGTCTTCGCCGACGAACCCGTGACTCGCTCACTGGGCTCGGGCCTCCGGCCGATCATGAACTTCACCTTCGCGATCCCGCCGAACGACGGCAACCACCAGGTAGGCCCCTACTCCACGGTCGCCCGTCACGACACGGACATCATCGCCCTCATGCCGCACATGCACATGCGCGGCAAGGCGGCGCGCTTCGAGGCCTTCTACCCCGACGGCACCACGGAGGTGCTGCTCGACGTGCCTCGCTTCGATTTCTCCTGGCAGACGGTCTACTACTACGACGAGTTGAAGCGCATTCCCAAGGGCACCCGGATCGAGTACACCGCCTGGTACGACAACTCCGCCGCCAAGGCGGCGCAGTACGGCTTCGACTCGAGCCGCACGGTGCGCTTCGGTCAGCCGTCGACCGACGAGATGATGATGGGCTTCATGATGAGTGCGGCGGCTCCGGAGGGCGAACCGTAGAGTTCTCATCCCGCGTCCGCGACAGCCGGTCCGCCGTCACGAGAAAGGCGCCGGCGATCACCAGCCCCAACAGCTCCCGGCTGTGCTCGATGTACATCCTGTCGGCCGACATCGGCGCCCAGAGGTCGCTGGTCGGACGGTGGAAGACCCAGTCGACGAAGCCGGGAAAGGTCAGCGCGACGCCCGCCAGGGTCACCGCCGCCAGTACAAGGAACGCGACCCTGGACAGCCTCCCAAACGCGGCAACCATGCAGGCGAAAGCGATCGCCGCGTAATAGGTCACCCAGATCAGCGGATCCGGGTCGTTGACCTGCAGCAGCGCGAAGACCAGCATGGCGAGGCCCAGCACGAGGGGCACAGGGAGTGGGCGTCGCCTGCCGCGTGACTTCGGCACCGCTCGAAACTAGGGCCTAGCCCCACGGAACGCAACCGAGCCGGAGCCGGGCGCAAGGACCTGGCCGTTCATCTTGTTCAGTCTTGACAAAACAAACCGGATGTTCCAACATCTCTGACTCATGACCGTCTCCGAGCCGATTCCCGCTTCCGACCAGTCCGCAGAAACCGCCACGCCCTCCGAGATGAGCCTCCGCGCCGCCGAGGAGCGCTTCATCGAGGGCATGGGGCTGGCACTCGAAGAAGACCGCCTGCCCCGGATCGCGGGCCGCCTCGTCGGGCTGCTCCTCCTGTCGCCGCGACCCGTCCGCTTCGACCTCCTCGCCGAGCGCCTGCGCGTCAGCCGCGGCAGCATCAGTACGAACACCCGGTTGCTCGAGAACATGGGCGTGATCGAACGCGTCACCCGCCCGGGCGACCGCCGCGACTACTTCCAGATCAACGAACAGCCCGGTCTGCTGCAACGCGTCATCGACCGCTTCCGCGCCCGGCAGGCAATGGCAGCGGAGATGAAGCAGGCCCTCGGACCGGAGCCGGGCGACGCCGCGGTCGTCCAGGCGCGCCTCGATGGGCTCATCCGTTTCTACGCCATCCTGGCCGACAGCTTCGATTCGGCGCTCGCCGCCTTTGGGCAGGGGCCGGACCGGGTCGCTTCCTGACCGCAAGCAGGATCACACCGAGAGAGAACGAACCCATGGCCATCATCCGACCCGGAACAACCCGCTCCGGCCCCGCTCCCCGCCGCCGCCGGCTGAAAGGCCCGTGGATCGCGGTCGCCGTGGCCGGAACGCTCGTCCTGGCCGCAGCGGCCGTCATTGCCCTGACACGCGGCCCACAGTCGGGACCGGTACCCGGTGCCGACGCGACCCTGGCTCAGGCGGTTCCCGTGCGGGCGGAAGCCGCCCGACGCGGGCACCTCTCCGTGCGCACCGCCTACTCGGGCGAACTCGTGGGTGAAGTCTCCGATATCTCGCCCCAGGTTTCGGGGCTTTTGGTCGACGTGCCGGCACGAATCGGCCAGCGAGTCGCTGGCGGCACGGTGCTTGCCGTGATCGCGGACGTCGAAGTGAGGAACCAGCTCCAGGAGGCACGCGGCCAGCTCGGTGTCGCCGAAGCGAACCGCGATCGCGCCGCCGCCGAACTCGTCGGCGTCGAAGCCGACTACCAGCGGGCGATGGAGCTCTACGACCAGGGTCTACTCTCCGAGCAGGAACAGCAGCAGGTCACTTCCCAGTACGCGACGACCAAGGCGAACCTGGCCGCCGGCGAAGCCCAGGTCCAGCAGTCGGCCGCTCGCGAGGCGCTGCTTGCCGAGCAGTTCGCGAACACACGCGTGCGAGCCCCCTTCGATGCCGTCGTCTCGGACCGCTACCTGGACCGCGGCGCCCTGGTCCAGCCGGGCACGCCGATTCTGCGCCTTGTCGAGGAGGCGCCGCTCCTGGTCCAGTTCCGAGTGCCGGAACGGGATCTCTCCGCGGTGCAGACCGGCGCCGCCTTCGACGTGGCCACCGAGGCGACGGGCGAACGAACCTTCTCCGGCATCGTGCGCCGGGTAGCCGGCGAGGTACGCCGCAACGACCGCACCGTCCTCGTCGAGGGCGAGCTGGCCGAGACGGACGAACTGCTGCTGCCGGGCATGTACGCCGATGTCTCCGTCAGCCTGCGTGACCTCGACAACGCCCTGATCGTGCCCGGTACCGCCCTGCTGGAACGCGTGGCGATGGACGGCGCCCGCTCGGTCGGTGTCCTGGTGCCGGTCGACGGTCTGGCCGAGTGGCGGAGGGTGACCGTCGCCGGGCGTTCCGGCGAGTTCAGCGCCGTTGAGGGCCTGCTCGAAGTCGGCGACCTGGTGCTGACCCTGGGGCACGACCAGCTCGGCAACGGCGCGCCGGTGCGGGTGGTCCGCAATGAGCCCGAGCCCTCCCCCACCGGTGCCGCCGGATTCTGAGGCCGACGATGAACCTTCCCCGTCTCTCCGCCAACCGCCCGGTGGGCGTGACCATGCTCTACGTCTGCGTCGTCGTGGTCGGTCTGGTCGCGGTACGCCAGCTCGCCGTCGACCTGATGCCGGAAGTCGACATGCCCCGCATCTCCATCACGACGACCTACGAGGGAGTGGCGCCGGAGGAAATGGAGAGCCTGATCACCCGGCCGGTCGAGCAGGCACTGTCCACCGTCACCGGCCTCGACCAGTTGAACTCCATGTCCGCGGAGGGCATGAGCAGCATCCAGGCCCAGTTCGACTGGGGCGTCGACCTGAACGAAGTCGTGAACGACATCCGCGAGCAGCTCGACTTCGTGCGGGGCATGCTGCCGGAGGACGCCTCCGAACCGACCCTGTTCAAGTTCAACCTGTCCGACATGCCGGTCGTCTTCCTGGGCCTGTCGGGCACGGGCGACGCGCGCCAGGTCCGCCACATGGCCGAACAGACGATCAGCCGGCGGCTGGAACGCCTGCCCGGCGTCGCCTCGGCGGAAATCCAGGGCGGCCGCGTGCGGGAGATCCAGGTCCAGCTCGCCGCCGACCGGATGGCGGCGCTCGGGATCACGCCCAGCGAGGTCACGATGGCCCTGTCCCGGGAGAACCGCAACGTCTCCGCCGGCGACATGCTGGAGACCGGGCGAGAGGTCCTGATCCGCGCGATCGGCGAGTTCGAACGCAAGGTCGACGTAGAGAACACGATCGTGGCCATCCGCGACGGCCGGCCGATCCTGGTGCGGGACGTCGGACGGGTCGACGACGGCATCCGCGAGTTGACCAACGAGCTGTGGATCAACGGCGATCCGGGCATGCGGATGTACGTGATGAAGCAGTCCGGCGCGAACACGGTCGAGGTCGTGGACCGCTTGAAGCGCGAGATCGACGCGATCAACCGCGACTACGCCGGCCGCGCCGAGATCACGATCCTCATGGACGGCGCCGAGTTCATCCGCCAGGCCGTGAACAACGTCCAGTTGGGGGCCCTGTTCGGCGCCGCGCTGGCCGTGCTCGTGCTGATGTTCTTCCTCCGCGACATGCGGGCGACCCTGATCGTCGGCGCGGCCATCCCGATCTCGGTGCTGGCGACGATCTCCCTGATGTACTTCAACGGCTTCACCCTGAACGTGATCTCCCTGGCCGGCATCGCGCTCGGCGTCGGCATGCTGGTCGACGGCTCCATCGTGGTGCTCGAGAGCATCTACCGCCGGCTCCACGAGGGCGAACGTCCTACCGCCGCGGCGATCGCCGGCAGCAACGAAGTGGCGATGGCGATCGCGGCCGGCACACTGACCACCGTGGCCGTCTTCCTGCCGGTGGTCTTCATCTCCGGATTCGCCGGGATCTTCTTCAACCAGTTGGCGATCACCGTCAGCTTCGCCCTGCTCTGCGCGCTATTCGTCGCCCTGACACTGATTCCGGCCGCCGCCGCCCGCTGGCTGCGGGAGGTCCCGAAGAGCCGCCAGGTGACGGACGAGTGCGTCGCCGCCCTCGGGCCGGTCGACATGGCCTATGGCCGGATGATCGAGTGGGCCCTCGGCAGGCCCGGCCTGGTGATGGCCACGGCCGTCGTGCTCCTGCTCGGATCCCTCGCCCTGGTTCCGGTGATCGGGCTCGAGCTGATGCCCGAAAGCGACGAGGGCCAGCTCAACATGCGGGTCGAGATGCCCGTTGGCGCTCCGCTCGACGCGACCACCGGCACGATGAAGGAGATCGAGAGTCGCGTCCGTGGCGCGCTGAGACCCGACGAACTCGACAGCCTGATCACGACCGCCGGTCCCGAGAGCTGGTGGCGGCCCGCCCAGTCCAACCAGGGCACGATGGAGGTCATGCTCACCCCGCTGACCGATCGAAGTCGCGGGCAGGAGGAGATCCTCGCGTCGATCCGCCATGCCATCGCCGACGTGCCGGCGGCCCAGATCCAGCTCTACGCCTCGTCCAACAACATGATGATGCGGATGATGCGCGGCGGCCAGGACGCCCGTCTCGTCGTCGAGATCCGCGGCCACGACCTGGACCAGGGCAATGACCTCGCCCAGCGCGTGATCGATGCGATGGCCGCGGTCCCCGGGGTCGTTCACCCGCGGCTCGACCGCGAGTCCGGCCAGCTCGAGCGAACCCTCCGGGTCGATCGCGCCCGCCTCGCCGAACTCGGTCTCAACGGCAGCCAGGTCGCCGACGCGGTCGAGCACTACGTCCTCGGACGGGTGGCGACCAAGTTCCGCGACCAGGGCGACGAGTTCGACATCCGGGTCCAGCTCCAGCCCGAGGACCGGCTGCGCATCGAGCAGTTGCCGCAGCTCCCCATCGTGACTCCGCGCGGCGACATCGTGCCCCTGGGTTCGGTCGCCAGCATCAATCCGGGCGAGGGGCCCCTGTCCATCAACCGCGAGAACCAGGAGCGCTACATGCAGGTCCTCGCCGGCATCGACGGGCGGAGGTTCAGCGATGTGGCGAGCGACGTCGAGGCCGCTCTGGCCCGGGTCGAGACGCCCTACGGCTTCACCGTCGAGATGGGCGGTGAGCTGGAAGAGCAGCGCCAGGTCTTCGTGGAGTTGCTCATCGGCGTACTGCTGGCCGTCTTCCTCGTCTACACCGTGATGGCGGTCCAGTTCGAGTCTCTGGTCCAGCCCCTGGTCATCATGACCGCGGTGCCCTTCTCGCTGCTCGGCGTGCTCCTGACCCTGGCGGTCACGGGCACGACCCTGAACATGAACTCCTTCCTCGGCCTCGTCGTCCTGGTCGGCATCGTGGTCAACAACGCGATCGTGCTGGTCGACAACGTGAACCGCATGCGCCGGGATGTCGGCTGCACGCTCCGCGAGGCCCTGATCCGTGGATCGCGCCGCCGCCTGCGGCCCATCCTGATGACGACGCTGACCACCGCACTCGGCCTGCTGCCGCTGACCCTCGGACTCGGCGAGGGCTCCGAACTCCAGGCGCCCCTGGCGCGGGTCGTCGTCGGCGGTCTGCTCGCCTCGACCCTGATCACGCTGATCTTCGTGCCCTCGCTCTATCTGCTGGTCGAGCGCGGTCGGGAACGGCGACGCGCCATACGCGGCCGGCGGAAGGCGGCACGGAAGGCCGGCGTGCACCTGCCGCAAGCCGCGCCGGCGCTGCAGCGCTCCCGGGTTCAGGCCTGAACGCGCCGGACGCTCACTTCGCGCTGCCCCACCGGTACTGCAGCCGGGAGTAGTAGTACGCGCCGCTGACGTCGAAGGGCGAGCGGGTGCTGTACAGGTTGCCGAGCCGCATCGGCGTCGGATTGCCGTCGCCGGTCTCGCCTAGTGCGTTGCGAGCGCCGATCGCCAGCCGGGCTCCGGCCGGCAACGGGATGCCGACTTCGACGTCCAGCAGGTACACGCCGCCGAAGTCCACGGGGATGAACGGGTCGTACCAGCTGTCGTAGTAGCCGAGCCGCGCAAGCAGTTCGACCGGCCGCCGGGTCGAGGTGTGACGGCCCAGTTCGTGGTGCAGCGTCGCGTTCCAGCGCACTCCCGGCAGGGCCTCCTCCAGCTCCCGGATGCGCTGCTGGTCCAGGGTCAGCGGGTTGAAGTCCACCACTTCGGTCGAGGTCACGTTGAGCGCAAGGTCGAGCGTCGTGTGCCCGCCGGCCTGCGGCGGCCGCCAGGTGACGACCAGGTCCACGCCCTCCGTGCGGGTCTCGAAGTCGTTGGCGAAGAAGCGGAAGTTCGTGATGTTGCCGGCGCTCGTGATGCCTTCCGCGAGCAGTTGCTCCACCTCGAAGGGCTGGAGCTCGAACAGCCCGGTCACTCCCAGTCGATCGCTCACCTCGACGCGGAACACGTCCGCCGTGAACGTCAACGGGCCGCGCTCGAAGATCGCACCGGCGGCCAGGTTGACCGACTTCTCCGCGTCGAGGGCCTTGCCCCCGCGTAGCTCCGCGACCCTGGAGGCCGGCGGGATCGTGCCGTTGTTCACGAGTTCGAACCGCTCCGCGTCCCACTGCGTCGAGACGTTGAACGCGTTCTGCTGGCCGGGCGTCGGCGCCCGGAAGCCGGTGGACGCGCTCGCGCGGAGAGCGAGGGCCCCGGAGACCTGACGGCGGCCCGCGATCTTGCCGTTGAGCGTCGAACCGAAGTCCTCGTAGTCCTCCAAACGGACTGCCAGGCCCAGGTTCCACGACTCGTCGGGCGGACCGTACTCCAGGTCGCCGAACACCGCCGCGTTGGCACGGGTCCAGTCTCCCGCCGCGACCGGGCTGAACCCGGGGAAGCCGTTCGAGCCGGAACTGAATCCCTGCTGGGCATAGGGGCCGATCTGCCAGGAGGCGGGGTCGCCGAGACCGATCTCGAACCGCTCCTCGCGCCACTCCAGCCCGCCGGCCAGATGGAGTCGCTCGCCGAACTGACGCAACAGATCGAGATTCGCGCTCACGTCGCTCTGGCCGTAGAGGCCGGGCTCGAAGGATGTCGGGCTGAGCGGCCCGAGCGACGCGTTCACGCTGTCGAACAGCAGGAAGTCGATCTCGTTCCGGCCGCCGCTGACACTCACGTCCCAGATGGTGCCGGACGCGGTGAACCCGCGAACGCCGAGAACGAGCGAAGAGTCCACGCGGTCGCCTCCGAACACCGGCTGGAAGCCGCCCGGATAGAGCTCCTGGAAGCTGAAGCAGTTCGGATCGTTGAACACCCGGGCGAGCGCGTTCTGCTCCGGAAGCGCGTCCGTCACCCTGACGACCGGGCATCCCGCCGAACCGTTGGGCGTCCCGTCGGCCGCGTCCAGGACGTCGCCGATCAGCAGCGACGCGCCGCCGTCGCCGCTGTAGACCGCGTCCCGAGTGTTCGGGTTGCGGAAGAAGAAGTTCCTCGCCGTCACGTGACGGTCCGCATGGTTCGCCCAGCCGTAGAACCGTACCGTCCCGCTGCTGCCCAGCGGCCGGCCGAAGTTGATCCAGAACTTCACGTCGTCGTCGACCTCGGCCTTGCCCCACCTCTGCGCGGGATCGGCCACATGGGTGTTCCCCGCGGCGACCAGAGCCGCCGCATCCGCGCGCTGGATCGCGCGATTCGTCGGGTTGGCGCCGCCGACCTCGACGCTCAGATTGGCGAAACCGGTCTCGCCCCAGGGAAGACCGACGTTGCCGGCCACGGTGACGGACTCGCCGTCGCCCGCGTCGTACAGGCCGGTCAGCACCTCGAGCGAACCGCCAGAACGCGCGTCCTTCAGCAGGAAGTTCATGATCCCGGCGATCGCGTCCGAGCCGTACTGCGCCGAGGCGCCGTCCCTCAGGACCTCGACCTGACGAAGCGCGATGGCCGGAATCGCGGACAGGTCCGGTCCCTGGGCGCCGTGGGAGACACCGATTCGCGACCACAGGATCACGGCCCCGCGGTGCCGCCGCTTGCCGTTCACCAGCACCAGCGTGTGGTCGGGCGCCAGGCCGCGCAGGTTCGTGGGCCGCACGATGGTCGCCGCATCCCCGCTGATCGAACTGATGTTCAGCGACGGCACCACGGTGCGCAGAAGGTTGTCGAGGTTCGTCTCCCCCTGATGCGCCACGTGCTCCGCGGAGATCACGTCGATGGGCACCATCGATTTCGTCACCGAACGCTCCCGCGCCCGGCTGCCGGTGACGACGATCTCCTCGTGGACGTGTGCGGCCGGATCGTCGGACCCGGCTTCATCGTACCCGTCGTGCTCGTCGTCGCCGCCCTCTGCCGCGGCCTCCCGCTCGTCGGCATGCGAAGCCGCGTGGTCCTCCACTTGCTGGGTCCACAGCGAACGGGGCTGTGCGAAGCCGACGAGGAGCAGCGCAACCGCAGCGAGCCAAACGCTGCGGCTCAAAGAAGCACTGTCACCGCTCATTCGGCTCGGAATCGTCCCAGTTGCGGTCATGGAACCGCAACAAATCCGCACCGTGGGTCTCGTAGAACCACACCGGGTTGTGATCCACACCTGGTGCGATCAGGCGTTCTGCGGGAACGCCCAATCCGTACAGGTAGCCCAGGTACTCCAGGCTGGCCTCGTAGTTGAATCCCCTGCTGCCTGCCCAGATCAAGATGTTGAGTTGCGGCTGCATTCCACCTTGCGCGTAGGACCGGGCAAGGCTGTACGCGTCGTTACCTTTTCCGAAGTCAAAGGACCTGGCATTGGCACCCGCCACCCTTGGATCCCGTTCAACGCCGTCGTTCTCGAAGACCAGTCTTTCCACCGCATAGCCGGGGCCACCAGGTGCGGCTGAGATGAACAGGTGGGGATACCTGAACATGATCCGCGTAGTCCGTCGTCCCCCCTGGGAGAACCCCTGCAGGGCTCGCCCACCGCGGTGAGCCAGAGTGCGGTAGGTGTGGTCGATGTGTGGAATCAACTCCCGGACGAAGACATGTTCCCCGTTGGAATCCTCGTAGTCGTACCAGCTCACCTTGCCACCGTTCCCCCAGACGAAGATCACCGGGCGCACGGCACCCGAAGCAACGGCGGCATGCACGTGCTCGGCGATGCCGATGCCCGCCGATTCGCTGCCCGGTCGGCCGCCGTGCAGGTAGTAGATGACCGGATAGCGGGTCTGACGATTGGCAGCGTCGTCGTACCCTGGCGGAAGGTAGATGTAGTAGCCCACCGGAACACCCATGGACGAGCTTGTGAACGTCGCGTGAGTCACGCCCGGAACCCTGCGGTCCTCCGCGGGCGGGTTGACCCAGTTGAAGGGTCCGCGCCCGCGCCCGAGGAACGCCCGAATCTCGCCGGGATCCGCTCGGCCGTCTCTGTTGGCATCGAGCAGCGAGAACGCGCCCGGCATCACTTCGTCTTCGGTCAGCACCCCATCGCCGTTGCGATCGGCCATGAAGGCGTTTCCCGCCTGGCCATCCGCCTCGTTGGCCGGCTCCTGAGTTTCCGCCTGGGGACTGCCGGTTTGTCCAGCTGACGCCGCCGGCAACGGCTGCGTAGTCGCCAGCACCAGGAGCGCACTGGCGAGGTTGCGACTGACTCCCAACTTCTAAACCTCCGTCCGCCGTTTCGGTTCGACCTTGGCCACGGTGATCAGGGACTCCACGCAGTCGCGGAGGGACTCGTCGAAGGGGCGGAACGTGATGCCCGTCGCTGCCCGCATCCGGTCGTTGCGCAGCTCGACACCCGCCCAGATGCCTCGCAGTTCCTCCTCGCGCTTCTGTATGTGGTCGGGGTGGATCTCGGTGACCGCGGGCGTGTCATGACGGAGTTCCGGCAGTAGCCGGTCGATCCCGGCGTTGATCTCCTCTACCGCCACCGCATCGGCCGACCAGGCGATGAAGCGCTCGCCGTTCTTCACGCTGATGCTCTCGAGCAGGCGGATGTGGCACTCGGCATCGTCGCGCACATCGACCGTCATCCAGGGCCGGTAGGCCTGGTTCTGCTTGCACTCGCCCAGCAGCATCAGTTCGATGTTGTGCTGCCAGGGCCCCTTCTCCTTCTGATGCGCCGACAGGATCGGGCCGACGTTGTCGCCCGGGCAGCAGGTGATCGCGTCCCAGTGGCCGCTCTGCTCCGCCGCCTTGGTGAACGCCTGCTGAGCGTAGATCTTGCTCATCGAATAGCCGTGGCCGCGCTCCGGCGTCCGCTTCGGGTTCGACTCGTCCGGATACCGATCCTCGTAAAGTACCGGCCGGCGCACGAACTCGTAGATGTCGGCCTCCATGATGACGGCGGCGATGCTCGAAGTGACGACGATGCGCGTCACCGAACCCGACTTCTCGATGCTCGCGACGATGTGGTCGCAGACGTTCTTCACGTAGTCGAAGTCGTTGTAGTCGCTGACGTGGGCAATGTGCGCGACGCCGTGGCAGCCGGCGAAGATGTCGTCGAAGCAACCCGCCTCGTCCAGGTTCGCGGAGTGGATCGTCAGCCGACCGGAGGAGTAGCCAGGCATCTCCCGCAGAAAGGTCGTCTTCTCCGGATCGTCCGCGTCGCGCACGCAGGCGCGCACCCGGTAGCCCTTGTCGAGCAAGAGGCGGACCGTCCAGCCGCCGACGAAGCCCGCGCTGCCCGTGACCGCGACCGTGCCGCCCTTTGGGATCGGAGCCATATCGCTTTACCCTCCGTGGATTGGTTCGCGCGCGACGATAACCGACGGCGAACCTGCTAGCTTTACACCGCTTGACCGAGCGGCCCGTGAACACCGAATCCGTCGACAAGGTCCAGTGCGGCGACCGTACATACGACCTGCGCCGCCTGCGGTCGGACGACCGCGACGACGTCGTTACGCTCGCGCGTGCGCTACCCGAGATCGACCTGCAATTCCTGCGCTCCGATCTGACCGATCCGGTGATCGTCGAAGGCTGGATCCGTGACGCCAGTTCGGGCAGCAGGTTCACCACGCTCGCCCACCACGACGACGAACTGGTCGGCTACGGCAGCCTGAACCTCCGCGGCACCCAGTGGATGAGCCACCTGGGCGAGATCCGGGTGCTCGTCGCGGAGAATCATCGCCGCTCCGGCCTCGGCCGCGTACTGACCCGGCGCGTGTTCGACCTCGCGCACGACCTCGGTCTGCTCAAGCTGGTGGCGCAGATGACGCGCGAACAGATGGGCGCCCGCCGGCTCTTCGAACGGCTCGGATTCTCGCCCGAGGCCCTCCTCACCGACTGGGTGATCGACCGCTCCGGGCGTACTCGCGACATGATGATCATGTCGTACGACGTCGGTTCGGCGAAGCGGAGCCGCACCTGAGTCCCCGCCGGCGGCGCCTCCGCGTCGTCTCCTGGAACGTCAACGGCCTGCGCGCCTGCGCACGCAAGGGCTTTCTCGACTGGCTGGGAAGCAGCCGGGCGCAGATCGTCGGGCTCCAGGAGACCAAGGCCCGCGCGGAACAACTGGTCCCCGAGCTGCGCCGGCCGAGTCGCTGGCACACGGCGTTCTCGAGCGCCGAGCGGCCCGGCTACTCCGGTGTCGGCCTCTACTCGCGCCTCGAGCCGGCCTGGGTCCGGACCTCGCTCGGCGAACACCGCTTCGACGCCGAGGGACGCCTGCAACTGGCCCTGTTCGGCCAGCTGCTGGTGGCCAACGTCTACTTCCCCAAAGGCAGCGGCAGCAAGCGCGACAACAGCCGCGTCCCCTACAAGCTGGACTTCTACCGCGCGCTGTTCGATCAGCTCGACCAGGCCCGCGAGGCCGGCTACCGCGTCCTCGTCATGGGCGACTTCAACACCGCACCCGAACCGATCGACCTGGCGCGGCCGAAGCAGAACCGCAGGAACTCCGGGTTCCTGCCCGAAGAGTGCGAGGAGCTTCAGCGGTGGCTCGACGCCGGCTGGATCGACACGTTCCGCCACCTCCATCCGGACACGGTGCGCTATAGCTGGTGGCGTCAGGCGTATGGCGCCCGCGAGCGGAACGTCGGCTGGCGGATCGACCTCGTGCTCGCCTCGGAGGCCGCGATGCGCTTCGTCGACCGAGCCTTCATCCTCACCGGCGTGACCGGCTCCGACCACTGCCCGGTCGGCGTCGACCTCTCGGCCGAGGTGCTGTCGTGAGCCCGAGCGGCACCACCCCGAGCAGAGCGACCACCGTCGAGGGTATTCGCTGGCGCATGGCCGGCTTTTCCACCCCGGAGGGCCTAGCCAGGGGACGGAACTTCAAGCTGCGGCCGACCGACGTTCTCATCGCCACCTACCCCAAGGCGGGCACGACCCTGATGCAGCAGATCGTCCACGGCCTACGCACCGGCGGCGACATGGACTTCGATGAGATCACGGAGGCCGTGCCATGGCTCGAGCTGGCTCACGACCTCGGCCTCGACCTGGAGGCGCCGCAACGGGCCGAGCCCAGAGCGTTCAAGACCCACCTGAGCCGGGACCTGGCCCCGAAGGGTGGTCGCAACATCTTCGTCGTCCGCGACCCGGTCGATTCGCTCGTCTCCTTCTTCCACTTCTTCAGCGGCTGGGTCTTCGAGACCGGAACCGTCTCGCTCCGCGACTTTGCCCTCGACTTCGTCTTCCGCGGCACCCGGAGTGGCCGCTACTGGGAACATCTCTTGTCCTGGTGGCCGGAGCGCCTCGACCCGGACACCCTCTGGCTCTGCTTCGAGGACATCGTCGCGGACCTCCCCGCCGCGGTTGCCCGCGTCGCCGCCTTCCTCGGCCTCGACCCACAGCACCCGAACATCGAGATCGCGACCCGCCAGGCGTCGATCGACTTCATGCGCGAACACGGCTCGAAGTTCGACGACCACCTCGTCCGCCACGCCCGCAACGCCGCCTGCGGCCTGCCCGCCTCCGGCACCACCTCGAAGGTCCGCAAGGGCAAGTCGGGAGAAGGCTCCCGTGAAGCGCCGGAGGAGGTCCTGCAAAAGTGGGACCGAGAATGGAGACGCATCGTGGAGCCGGCCACGGGCCACGGCTCGTACGCCCGCCTGCGCGCCGCAGCCGGCTAACTACAGCAGGCCGCCCTCGGGCGCGGGCCGGGCGCGCTGGTTGTAGAGCAGCTTCTTCAGGCGTTCGCGTTCTTCGTCGGAGAGGTTCGCGTAGTCGATCGCTTCGCCGCTCGAGACGTCCATGCCGCGCTGAACCGCCGGACGAGCGCCGATTTCCTCGAACCAGCGCTTGAAGTACGGGAACTCCTCGATGTCCTGCTGCTGGTCCTGCCAGCGGACCGTCCACGGGTAGCAGATCATGTCGGCGATCGTGTACTCGTCGCCAATCAGGTAGCGCCGGTCGTAGAGGCGGTTGTTCATCACGCCGTAGAGGCGGTTCACCTCGTCGGTGAAGCGGCGCACGGCGTAGCTCTGGTCACCCTCCGTGTCGCGCAGGCGACGGAAGTGACCGCACTCGCCGGACTTCGGACCCTGGTTCGCCATCTGCCAGATGAGCCACTGGTTCACCTCGTGGCGGGCACGGAGATCCTGAGGGTAGAACTGCCCGGCCTTCTCGGCGATGTACATCATGATCGCGCCGGACTCGAACAGTGCGATCGGTTCACGGCCGTCGGCCGGCTCGTGGTCGACCATTGCCGGCATCCGGTTGTTCGGCGAGATCGCGAGGAACTCCTCCTTGAACTGATCGCCGAAGCCGATCCGGCAGGGCACGATGCGATAGGGCAACCCGCACTCTTCGAGCAGGATCGTGACCTTCTTGCCGTTCGGCGTCGGCCAGTAGTGCAGATCGATCATCGCGATGCTCCCCTGGAAGTGAAAGGCCCGGAGGTTAGCGGACCCGCCGACCCGCCCGCGATACGCTCTCCCAGCCCGCGCATGGATAGCGGGCCGGACAGGAGGAACAGAGTGCACGTCAGGACGAGGACATCGAAAGCAACGATCGCGCTGCTCGCGCTCGGTTGTCTGGCCACCGCCTCATCGGCGTCGGAACCAGGTGATGCCGAAGCTCAGCTTGCCGCCGCAATCCAGGCGGCGCCGGAAGACCGCCGGGACGGCGCGCGGGTGCTCGGCTGGACGGCCGATGGCAAGGTGGTGGAACTCCGCCCCGGCAGCAACGACCTCGTTTGCCTGGCCGCCCGCCCGGGCGACGCGCAGTGGAGCGTCGCCTGCTACCACGAGTCGCTCGAGCCGTTCATGGCCCGCGGCCGCGAGTTGGTCGCCCAGGGCATCGAAGGCCAGGAACGAATCGACATTCGCGAACGGGAGATCGCCGAGGGCAAGCTGGCCATGCCCCGCGAGCCGCGCACGCTCTACGTGCTCCACGGCAGCGGCTTCGATGCCGCGACCGGCGAGGTGAACGACGCCTACCTGCGCTGGGTGATCTACACACCGTACGCGACGCCGGAATCCACCGGTCTGACGACCCGCCCGGTTCCCGGCGCGCCCTGGCTGATGTTCCCCGGCACCGCGGGAGCGCACGTCATGATCAATCCTCCGCGCCCAGACGCCGATCAGTGAGCACCGCCTTCAGCGACAGTCCCTTCCGGGACATCGTCGGCCCGTCCTCCCAGTTCTACATCTCCCAACGACTCAGGCTCCACTACCTGAACTGGGGCAACGAGGACAAGCCGCCCCTGGTGCTGATCCACGGCGGCCGCGACCACGCCCACAACTGGGACTGGGTGGCAAACGCACTGCGCGGCGACTACCACATCGTCGCGCCTGACCTGCGCGGCCACGGCGACAGCGAATGGGCGATCGGCGGCATGTACGCGATCACCGACTTCGTCCTCGACATCGCACAACTGCTGGAAGCACTGGACCGTTTCCCGGTACGGATCGTTGCCCACTCCCTGGGCGCGAACATCGCGCTCCACTACACCGGCTTCTACCCGGGGAACGTCCACAAGCTGGTGGCGATCGAGGGCATGGGGCCGCCCCCGCGAATTCTCGCCGACCGGGTCAACGCGGCGGTGGACGAGCGGATGCGGGGCTGGGTCGGCAGCATGCAGAAGCTCGCGGGACGCCAACCGCGGCGCTACCCGTCGCTCGACGCCGCGGCCGAGCGGATGCAGGAGGTGAACAGCTTCCTGAGCCCCGAGCAGGCACGGCACCTCACCGTGAACGGCATGGCGCGCAACGAGGACGGCACATTCACCTGGAAGTTCGACAACTACGTCCGCTCATTCCCGCCCTACCGCTACGACGAGGAGGAACTGCGCAGCATCTGGGGCCGGATCACCTGCCCTACCCTTCTAGTACGCGGTACCGAGAGCTGGGCCAGCGACCCGATCGAGGACGGCCGCATCGAGGCGTTCCAGAACGCGGAGTTGCGCAACTTCGAAGGCGCCGGCCACTGGGTCCACCACGACCAGCTCGACGAGTTCGTCGCCGTGGCGCGGGCCTTTCTCACCGACTGACGCAGCAGCGAGCCCGTGACGACCACCGACTCCCTCACGGTAACCGCCGACCCGCCCAAACCGGCGCCCGTCCGCGCCGGCGAGCGCATCGCGGCGCTCGACGTTCTGCGGGGCTTTGCCGTGCTCGGCATCCTCGTGATGAACGTGCAGAGCTACTCGATGATCACGGCGGCGTACTTCAATCCCACGGCGAACGACAAGGGCGTAGGAATCGACTTCGCCGTGTGGCTGGCGTCCCACGTGTTCTTCGACACGAAGTTCATGTCGATCTTCTCGATGTTGTTCGGCGCCGGCATGGCTCTGATGGCCGAACGGGCCGCCGCCCGCAACGCGTCGGCTACCGGCGTCCACTACCGGCGGCAGTTCTGGCTGCTGGTCCTCGGTCTCGCCCACGCCCACCTCATCTGGTACGGCGACATCCTGGTGCCGTACGCGCTGTGCGGCTTCATCCTGTACAGCCTTCGCAACCTGAAGCCGAAGAGGCTCCTGATCGCTGGCTTCGCCATGACCGCCGTCACGCCGCTCATCTTCCTGTTTACCGCGTGGTCGATGCAGTACTGGCCTCCCGAGGTACTTGACGCAATGAAGCCGGGCTGGGCGCCAACGGCGGCTGCAGCGGAGGCCGAGATCGCGACCTACCGATCCGGCTGGCTCACCCAAATGCCTTTGCGCATCGGCGCTGCCCTGAGCCTGGAGACGTTCGTCTTTCTCATCGTGTTCCTCTGGCGCAGCGGCGGGTTGATGCTGGTCGGCATGGGCCTCTACAAGCTCGGCGTGCTGTCCGCGAAGCGGTCTTCCGAGTTCTACCGGCGCATGGCGCTCGCAGGATTCGGACTCGGGATGCCGATCGTCATCGCCGGCGTCGTCTACAACACGCACCACGACTTCGCCTTCGAGCACTCCCAGTTCCAGGGGCAGACGTTCAACTACGTCGGCTCGCTCGGCGTCTTCCTCGGCTACGTCGCTCTGGTCATGCTGGCGGTTCAGCTGGGCTGGCTGCCAGGCCTCCAGCGGCGCCTGACGGCGGCGGGCCGGATGGCCTTCACCAACTACATCAGCCAGAGCGTGATCTGCACCCTGATCTTCTACGGCCACGGCCTCGGCCTGTACGAGCGCGTCGACCGCCTCGGCCAGCTCGGCATCGTGGTCGGAATCTGGATTCTGCAACTCATCTGGTCGCCGTGGTGGCTGGCCCGCTTCCGCTTCGGTCCACTGGAGTGGCTGTGGCGATCTCTCACCTACATGAAGTTCCAATCCATGGCGGCGCGCTCGCCCGCCTGATTCCCACCAAGGAGGAGCCTGTCATCATGCGACACCTTTCCACCGCTACGTTCACCTTCTTCACTGTGGCCCTGCTGGCCACAGGAGGCGCCATGGCCCAAATCGCACCGGAACCCGAACAGATCCAGGAACTCCTCGAGGGACCGGCCGAGGGGCCGGTCGTCATGGTCAACCTGCTGCGGTTCAAGAAGGAGGCCGACGCCCCCGACGAGGGCCTCACGGGCGAACAGGCCTACGGCAGATACGGCGCCCAGATGGTCCAGTGGGTCACCTCCCAGGGCGCCCGTCTGATCTGGTCCGGCCAGGTCGATTCGATGGTGATCGGCGACACGGACGAGTACTTCCACGCGATCGCCCTGATGGAGTACCCCTCGCGGGCCGAGTTCCTCCGCATCATCGGCGACCCGCGCGTCGCCGAGTACTCGGTCCACCGCACCGCGGGGCTCGATATGCAGTGGCTGATCGCGACGACGACGACGTTCGAACTCGGCCAGGCCACAGCGAACGAGGACTCGGACGACTGAGCTACACTCGCGCGGCTCAAACCACCGCAGCTACCACCACCGATTCCCCTGAGGTGAAGGAGATCCCGGATATGCGTTCGAAGAACCTGGCGGCGACGCTGACGGCCGCCGTTGTCCTCGCGGCCTTCACAGCGATCGCCGTATCGCCCGCTGCCGCCTCCGAGCACGAAGAGCCTGTCGGCAACCTGGCCGAACTGATGCGCGCCATCCTGTTCCCGAACTCCAACTTCCTGTTCGACGTCCAGACGACGGATCCCGGTACCCCGCCCGAGCCGGGCAGCGAGGACGACCGCTCAGCGTCGGCCCTCTTCTCCGGCATCTACACCGGCTGGCAGGTGCCGCAGCAGGCGGCACTGGCGCTGGCCGAGGTCGAGCCGCTGATCATGAACGCCGACCGCAAGTGCGAGAACGGCAGGGACGCTCCGGTCGCCAACGAGGACTACCAGAAGTGGGCCAGGCAGTTGACCGAGGTTGCCAAGCAGATCTACGCCGCGGCGCACGAGGAGGATCGGGAGAGAGTCAGCGATCTGACGAACAACCTCGCTGGCGCCTGCGAGGACTGTCACGCGGTCTACCGCAAGTACCAGGACCGCTGCCGCAGGTAGCGCTGACGCGGCGCCGGAGAGCCTCTATCCCGCCGGCAGCCGGACAGGCATTCGAATCTCATGCGTAGCGCCTTCGAGTGGGTCGACGCGCTTCCCAGCAGCATCGCGCTGCGGGAGTCCCTGAACGCGTACCCGACCATGCTGACGATCCACGTCGTCAGCATGTGCCTGTTTGCCGGGTTGATCGCGTACTGGGACATGCGCCTGATCGGGTTCACGCTCAAGAAGGTGCCGGTATCGAACATCCCGACCCGCCTCTTCCCGTGGGCGCTGACCGGTTACGGCATCAATCTGATCACCGGGGCATTGCTGCTCTACAGCCAGCCGATGCGCTACTACGGCAACTTCTACTTCTGGGCCAAGATGGTGCTGATGCTGATCGCCGGCATCAACATGTTCTGGTTCCACTACGCGACCTACAAGTCGGTCCAGGCGTGGGACCAAGGCCGGGAGATCCCGCTGAACGCCCGGCTGGCCGGCGTCGTGTCCCTGGTGTTGTGGGCGGCGGTGGTCGTCACGGGGCGAATGATGGCCTACAGCGGGTTGATGCCCCAGTGGTGGAACAACCTGAACATCGGCGCCTGACGAGGTAGCGGGGACCTTTTCCATGATGCAGTCCTTCTTCGAGTGGATGCAGGGCCTGCCCTTCAGCGCCTGGATGCTGGAGGAGACCTGGGCGTCGCCGATCATCCAGTGCGCTCACCTGGTCGCGCTGGTCGGCTTCGCCGGCGCCGTCCTGGTCGTCGACATGCGCCTCCTCGGCCGCGGGCTGATCAAGACGCCTCTCAACCAGCTCGCCCGCGAGCTGGACCGGTGGATGATCTGGAGTTTCGTCGCCCTGTTCGTGACCGGCGCGCCCCAGGTCCTCTCCACGGCGCTCAAGCAGTACTACAGCCCCTTCTTCTGGTGGAAGATGCAGATCATCGTCATCGGGCTGCTCTTCAACTTCACGATCCGCCGCCGGGTCGCCCTCGCCGAAGAAGGAACGCTCGGACACTGGCCAAAGGTGGTCGGCTTCCTCTCGATCGGCATCTGGACCAGCGTGTCGGTCTACGCCCGCCTGATCGGGCTGCTGTCCTGAGCACCCTTTCCAGGCTTGCTGTGGCCGTTGCGGCGCTTGCTGCACCACTCGCGAGCCCGCCCCTCCCCGGGCAGACCGGAGCCTCCGGCGACTGGCCCGCATTCGGCGGCGATCCCGGCAACACCAAGTACTCCACGCTGGACCAGATCGACCGCGACAACTTCCAGGACGTGGAGATCGCCTGGCGCTGGCGCTTGATCGCCGCGGACACGAAGGTCCCGAGCAGCGTGCGGCGCGGTCAGTTCAAGACGATCCCGATCGAGGTCGGAGGTCGCGTCTTCGTCGCCACGTCGCTCAGCCAGGTCGCTGCGATCGACGCCGGGACGGGCGACACGCTCTGGACCTACGACCCGGAGAGCTGGCGCGCCGGCCGCCCGGCGAACGAAGGCTTCCAGCACCGGGGAGTCGCCTACTGGACGGACGGAGAGCGGGAGCGGGTACTCCTTCCAACCCACCACCGCCGGTTGGTCTCGCTCGACGCCGCAACCGGAAAGCCCGATCCCGACTACGGCGGCGGCGGCACGCCGCCGGTGCTCGTCGCCCTGGCGCTGCCCCGAGAGGAATCCGGATCATGAAGTTCGTCGCCCTGGTGGCTTCTGCCTGCGCGCTCGCCAGCCCGCCCGTCACAGCCCAGGCGGGCGCCACCGGCGACTGGCCGGCTTTCGGCGGGGATCCCGGCAACAGCAAGTACTCGACGCTCGACGAGATCGACCGCTCCAACTTCCAGGATGTCGAGGTCGTCTGGCGCTGGCGCTCGATCGCCGCGGACACTGAAGTCCCGCGCAGCGTCCGACGCGGCCAGTTCAAGGCGATTCCACTCGAGGTCGGCGGCCGGATCTTCGTCTCGACCTCGCTCAGCCAGGTGGCCGCGATCGACGCCGACAGCGGCGAGACGCTCTGGGCCTACGACCCGGAAAGCTGGCGCGCCGGCCGGCCGGCGAACCTCGGCTTCCACCACCGCGGAGTCGCCTGGTGGACAGACGGCGAACGCGAGCGGATCCTGATTCCGACGCACGACCGTCGGCTGGTCTCACTCGATGCCGCAACCGGAGAACCCGATCCCGACTTCGGCGACGGCGGCGCGGTCGAGATGACGCCTCATCTGGGCCGCGAGGTGATGGAGCGCCTGACGACGCACAGTTCGCCGCCGGCAGTCTGCGGCGACACGGTGATCGTCGGCTCGATCGTGGCGGACTTCGCCACTCACAGGGAAGCGCCGCCCGGCTTCGTCCGCGCCTATGACATCCCGACCGGCGACCTCGCCTGGGTCTTCCACACCATCCCGCAGAACGACGAACTCGGTGTCGAGACCTGGGAGGACGAGTCGTGGCGCTACAGCGGCAACACGAACGTCTGGTCCATGATCACGGTCGACGAGGAGGCGGGAACCGCCTACCTGCCGGTCGGCACGCCGACAAACGACCTCTACGGCGGCCACCGACTCGGCGACAATCTCTACGCCGAGAGCATCGTCGCGGTCGACTGCGAAACGGGCGAGCGCCGCTGGCACTACCAGTTCGTTCACCACGGCCTCTGGGACTACGACCCCCCGACCGCACCCAATCTGTTCGAGGCGACGGTGGAGGGCGAGCGGGTACGAGGCGTGGTCCAGGTCACGAAGCAGGCCTTCGCCTTCGTCTTCGACCGGGTGACCGGCAAGCCGGTGTGGGAGATCGAGGAGCGCGAGGTGCCGCCAAGCGACGTGCCGGGCGAGCGTGCCGCGCCAACCCAGCCCTTCCCGACCCGGCCGGCGCCCTTCGACCGCCAGGGCATCACCGAGGACGACCTGATCGACTGGACGCCCGAACTCCGCGCCGAGGCGATCGAGATCGCGGCCGACTACGACCTGGTGCCGCTCTACACGCCGCCGCGCTTCGAGGAGGCGGGCAAGCCGACGATCCAGTTGCCGGCCGACGGCGGCGGTGCGAACTGGACTGGCGCCGCGGTCGATCCCGAAACCGGGATCCTCTACGTCGTCTCGCATACCCGTGCGGCCAGCGTCTCCCTGACCAGGCCTGATCCGAACCGCTCCGACCTGAACTTCGTGCCGGATCGTTGGTACCGGACCGTCGAGGGGCCGCGTGGGCTGCCCCTGGTCAAGCCGCCGTACGGGCGGATCACGGCGATCGATCTGAACACCGGCGAACACCTCTGGATGGTCCCGCACGGCGTCGGTCCGGTGAACCATCCAGCCATCGCCGACCTCGAACTCGGCCGGCTCGGGGTCGCCACTCACACCGCGGCGCCCCTGCTTACTCCCACGCTGCTCTTCGTCACCGCGGCGGGAGAACACTCCGGCGATCCGGAAGCGAATGAACCCGACGTACCGCCCGAGATCAGCGTCTACGACAAGGCGACGGGCGAATACCTGGGCGGCATCGAGCTGCCCGGCACTCCCAACTCGAACGTGATCAGCTACGAACACGGCGGCCGGCAGTACCTCGCCGTCGCCACCGGCGGTGGCCGGTTTGGAATAGGCGGCGGCGGAACGACTCCCGAGCTCGTCGTGCTGGCGCTGCCCCGAGAGGAACCCTAGTCATGAAGCTGAAGCGCACCGTCCTTCTTGCCGTTGGAACGGCCTTGTTTCTGGCCGCCGCGACGGTCTCCCAGCCGCCGCCCCGCCGGGCCGAAGCCGCCTACGCGGTCGACGACGCCGCGCTGGTCGCGGCCGCGGGCCGCACCGGCGACTGGCTGACCTACGGCGGCACCTACAAGGAGCAGCGCTACAGCGTCCTCGACCAGATCAACGACGGCAACGTGGACCAACTCGGCATCGCCTGGGTCCAGGAGACGAACACGAAGCGGGGCCTCGAGGCCACGCCGCTGATCGTCGACGGCGTGATGTACGCGACCGGCGCCTGGAACGTGATCTACGCCCTCGACGCGGTGACCGGCGAACCGCTGTGGACCTACGACCCGGAGGTGCCGCGCTCTATTGCGATGAAGACCTGCTGCGACGCCGTGAACCGCGGCGCCGCGCTCTACCGGGGCAAGGTGATTTCCGCCACGCTCGACGGCCGTCTGATCGCCATCGACGCCGAGACCGGAGAACTCGCCTGGTCGACGATGACCGTGCCCGAGGACTCGATGTACACGATCACCGGCGCGCCGAGAATCGCCAAGGGCAAGGTGATCATCGGCAACAGCGGCGCCGAGTACGGCGTGCGCGGCTACGTCGACGCCTACGACGCCGAGACGGGCGAGCGCGCCTGGCGCTTCTACACCGTGCCCGGCAACCCGGCCGACGGCTTCGAGAACGAGGCGATGCGGATGGCCGCCGAAACCTGGACCGGCGAATGGTGGACCGGAGGCGGCGGCGGCACGGTGTGGGACTCGATCGTCTACGACCCGGAACTCGACCTGCTCTACATCGGCGTCGGCAACGGCGCGCCGTGGGACCGCAACCTGAGGAGCCCCGGCGGCGGCGACAACCTGTTCCTGTCGTCCATCGTCGCGCTCAGGCCCGACACCGGCGAGTACGTCTGGCACTACCAGACCACGCCGGGCGACACGTGGGACTACACGGCGACCCAGCCGATCATGCTCGCCGAGCTGCCGATCGGCGGCCGGGTCCGACAGGTCCTGATGCAGGCGCCGAAGAACGGCTTCTTCTACGTCCTCGATCGCCGCACCGGCGAACTGATCTCGGCCGAGGAGTTCGTCACCGTCACCTGGGCCAGCCACGTCGACCTGGCCAGCGGCCGGCCGGTCGAGCTCGCCGGCGCCCGCTACACCGACCAGACCGTCAACGTATCGCCGGGGCCCCTCGGCGGCCACAACTGGCATCCGATGGCGTTCAGCCCGAAGACCGGCCTCGTCTACATCCCGGCGATGGAGATGGGGAACTTCTACGTTCCGGACCCGAACTACCAGTACACCCCCGGACAGTGGAACCTGGGTGTCCGGGCGGCGGCCCCCGAGGACATCCCGCAGGCAATCGTCGACGCCACCGGCCTTTCGGGCCAGATGCTGGCCGAAGACGCGCCGCCGGCCCTGCTCTCGGGCCACCTGCTAGCCTGGGATCCGGTCGCCCAGCGGGAGGTCTGGCGGGCGCAGTACACGATGCCCTGGTCGGGCGGCGTGCTTGCCACGGCCGGTAACCTCGTCTTTCAGGGCACGCCTTTCGGCCAGCTGACCGCGTATCGAGCCGATGACGGCGAGAAGCTCTGGGAGAGCTACACCGGCAGCGGCGTCATCGCGCCGCCGATCACCTTCGAGTCCGGCGGCACCCAGCACATCGCCGTCATGTCCGGCTGGGGCGGCGCCTTCGGCATCGTCGGCAGCCGCTCCGCCCGGCAGGCGGTCGAGTCCGAAGGCCGGATCGTCGTCTATGCCCTCGGCGCCACCGGCCGGCCGATCGAGCGACAGGAGCGGCGCGAGATCCGGGTCACTCGCGTCGACCACGGTGCCTCGACCGAAGACATCGATGCCGGGCGCCGCCTGTTCAACCAGTACTGCCTCGTCTGCCACGGCTACGGCGCCGTCTCCGGCGGCGTCACCCCGGACCTGCGACAGTCGTCACAGCGGGTCTTCGACTCCTACGAGGCCGCCCTGCTCGAGGGGGCCCTGGTCGACCTCGGCATGCCCAGCTTCGCACCGGTCCTCGACCACGACGACGTCGCCCTGATCAAGGCCTACGTCCTCCACCGTCGCAACATGCTCGCCGACGAGCAGGCCGCGGTGGCCCCCTGACTACGACGTCACGCCGAAGACCGGCAGCGCCGGGAACTCGCCCTTGAGGACGGCGGAGGCATCGTCCATCCCCATCCAGCCCTCGATCATCGACGCGTAGACCCGCCGGAAGTCGGTCGTCATCTTCAGGTTGCCGTCGTCGAGGTCGGTGAGGCTCGGGGTATCGCCGTAGAAGCCGCCGGCGACGCCCTTGCCGGCGATGAACATCGGGCCGGCGGTGCCGTGGTCGGTGCCGAGGCTCGCGTTCTCCTCCACCCGCCGGCCGAACTCGGTGAACATGAGAACCGCCACGTCGTCGGCGCGGCCAATCCGGTCGACGTCGCGCAGGAAGCCCGCGACCGCGTCGGACATGTACGTCAGCAGGCGGGCGTGGGTGTCGGCCTGGTGGACGTGGGTGTCGAACGAGTTGCCGCGGAAGCTCACGTAGTAGATGCGGGTGGGCAGCTCGGCCTCGATCAGGGCCGCGACCTTGCGCAGGTCGGCGCCGAGGCCACCGATGCCGTAGTCGACCGGCGTGCGGTAGCCGGACCAGGCGTCGCGCACGAGCGCCGCGCTGGAAGCGGCGTTGGCCGCCGTACCGCGCAGAAAGTCGAGGGCGTCGTTGCCGCTCGCCTCGTCCGTGCCGAACTGGCCGAGCGCCTGTTTCTCGCCCGGCGTGCCCTGGCGCCGGAGGCGGCCCGGGTCGTCGAACACCAGCGGCGAGTGCCGGGCCGCGCGCACCGCCAGGGACTGCGAGCTGGCCACGTTGACAATGTAGTTGGGCGTGCCGTCCGGGCCGTGATCGTCGGCGAGACGGCCGAGCCAGCCGAGCGCCTCGCCGCCGTTCGGCACGCCCGTGTGCCAGAAACCCATCGACGAGAAGTGGGACAGGCTCGGGTTCGGATAGCCGCAGCCCTCGACGACCGCCAGGTTCCCGTCCTTGTACAGGCCCTCCATGCCGACGAGCGACGGGTGAAACCCCGCCTCCCCGGTGAGCGCGATCGCCCGTTTCCGGCGGATGCCCAGGTTCGGGCGTACCCGGTAGTACTCGTCGTTCCGGAACGGGATGACCGTGTTCAGCCCGTCGTTGCCGCCGGAGAGTTCCACCACGACCAGGATGCGTCCCGACGCGTCGGAGATCCCGGACCGCAGTTCCTCGAGCGCGAGCGCGGCGGACGTGCGGCCGAGAACCGCCGGAAGACCGGCGGCGACGCCGAGTCCAAGAAGGCCGCGGTGCAGGAAGTCGCGCCTCGAACAGCCGCAGGGAAGTCGTTCAGCCATAGGAAACTCCTCTATCCCAACTGATACTCGGGCGAACTGAAGACGAGGTAGAGCGTCGAGCGTAGCGCTTGCTCGACTTTCTCCGACGCGCCCGGGTCTTGCGCCTCCAGGCCCGTCGACTCCAGCTCGCGCTCGAGGTGCCGAACCAGGGTCGCGCGCCCTCGGCCCGTCAGCGGAACGCGCAGGAACCGGTGCAGAAGGTGGTCGACCGCTCCCTCGGCGTCGGTGGCGCCGGCCGCCAGCACCATGGCCCGCAGGTCGACGTCGAGGACATGACGCGGCACGAGTTTGACCCGCTCGTAGGCCACCACGTAGCCGCGATAGCCGCCGTAGCGGGTGTTGTACTCCTCATCCGCGTCGGCCAGCGTGTTCGACGCGGCGTCGCCCTGCTTCGTCGCCGCCGTGATCGTCATCCCCCGCGCCAGCCGCTCGCCGACCTGGCGGTAGATCCCGGGCATCCGCCGGTCCGGATGACCGAACTCCTCGAGCGCGGACGGAAAGAGGACCGAGCGCATCGCGTTGCCGCGCTCGAGCAACGTCGCCGGCGTGATCCAGGTGCGTCCGCCCGCCCAACCGGCGACGTTCGGCGGATACAGCAGTTGCTGGCCCAGACGGCCCGCGAGGCTGTTCATGTCGGGCACAGTGGGCGCCCTCGGCACGCCGAGCTTGCGGTAGGTCGAGACGAACAGCGCGACCGGACTCTTGATCTGTGTGGCGACCGACGGCGGACTGTAGAAGTCCCGCGACGACAGGAGCGTCCGCAGCAGCGCCTTCAGTTCGTATCCGGACTCGCGCAGCCGGCGGCCCAGTTCGACCTGGAGCACAGGGTCGAGCTCCTCCCGCACCAGGTAGCGGTAGACCTTGCCGGCGATGAACTCGCCGGTCGCCGGCTGCTCGAGGATGATGTCGAGCACCTCCTCGCCGCCCAGGTTCCCCTCGCGCCCCAGGAAGGTCTTCGGGCCGTCGTCGTGGAGTTCGGCGTCGAACCGGTAGTCGAGGACGTCATTCGTCCAGCCGGTGAAAGCCCGCGACGCCTCCCGGATGTCCTGCTCGGTGTAGTTGCCGACCCCCATCGTGAACAGCTCGAGCAGCTCGCGGCCGAAGTTCTCGTTCGGGTGGTCCTTCACGTTCTCCCGGTTGTCGAGGTAGACCAGCATCGCCGGATCGCGCATCACCGCGAGCACCAGACTCTTGAAGTCCGCCGTGGCATGACGGCGGAGCGTCCGGTTCTGCAGGTGCATCTTCCGCGCGTCGCGGACCTTGACTTCCGAGGTCGCGAAGTGGTCGTGCCAGAAGAGGGTCATCTTCTCTTCGAGCGGCCTCGGGGTCACCACCATCCGGTCGGCCCACCACAGCGCCAGCCGCCGCGTCTCCAGCACGTTGCTGCGAAGCCCGTAGAAGAACTTGTCGACGACCGGCTGGATCGGCCGCGACGAATCCTCCGGAAGGACGTCGACACCGAGGGAACGTCCGTGGCGCCGCGCCCGCCGCACCGCCGCCGCCCGGCTGGGCGGGAACGGGTCCATGCCCGGATCCCAGATCCCGGACTCGTCGAACGGCGCAAGCGCCGAGTCGTCGATCGCCTCGTAGTCCACGAGCCGGGCGACCGCGCCCTCCAGTCCGAGCGCGACGAGTTCGTCGATCTCCGCCGGCGTGCCGCCGAAACCCGCCCGTTCCAGCAGGTGCGCCGCCTGCTCGTAGCCGAAGTCCGATTCGGCCAGCGGCGCCAGATCTCCGACCCAGGCGTGGCCGGTCGAATCGACCGGCGCCGTGATGGCGGCTACAGGCAGGACGATGCAGCAGGCGATCGCCGCCGCCGCGCATCTTCCCGGATGAACGCGATGCTTCAAGGTCGCCGCCGATGATAGCGCCTGGGCGCCCGGCAGCAGGCCGGAAATCTCAGGAATGGCCGCGCGACAGCAGGTTCTCCACCGGCTGGTACAGCTCCTCCAGGTAGGCGACGTCCTCCGCGTCGAGTTCGATCGTCGTCGCCTCGACGAGCTGCTCGATCTGGGAGATCTTCGACACCCCGACGACGGGCGACGTGACCTCCGGCTTGTTCACCAGCCAGGCCAGCGAGATCTGCGCCGGCGTGCGGCCGTACTTCCCGGCCACTTCGACCACCCGGTCGGCGATGTCGAAGGTGGCGGCGCCACCGTAGAGCATCTCGGTGCGCACCCTGTCGCCGCCCTTCGAGCGGTCCGTGCCGCCCTCGTCGAAGCTGCCCCGGTAGGAGCCCGTCAGGATCCCGCGCGCCAGCGGCGACCAGGGCGTCAGCGCCACGCCGGTCCGGGCGCAGTACGGGTTCATCTCCCGCTCTTCCTCGCGGTACACGAGGTTGTAGTGGTTCTGCATCGACACGAACTCGGTCCAGCCGTTCCGCTGCGCCGTCATCTGGAGCTCCGTGAACTGCCACGCGAACATGGACGAAGCGCCCAGGTAGAGCGCCTTGCCCGCCTTGACCACGTCGTGCAGCGCCTCCAGCGTCTCCTCGATCGGCGCCTGGACCTGGCCGGGAATGCCGTGCGGGTGCCGATGGATGATCAACTGATCGATGTAGTCGAGGCCCAGCCGCTGCAGGCAGCCGTCGACCCCCTCCATGATGTGCTTCCGGGACAGCCCGCCCTGGTTCGGCGATCGGCCCATCGGCATGGACACCTTGGTCGCGATCACGTACTCGTCGCGCGGCAGCAGTTCGCGCAACAGAGCGCCGACCACCCGCTCGCAGGCGCCGATGCCGTAGATGTCCGCGCAGTCGAAGTAGAACAGGCCGCGCTCGATGGCGGCCTGGAAGATCGGCCGCGAGGTGTCGATGTCGAGCGTCCAGTCGCCCTGGTGACCCCTGCCCGGCTCGCCGAAGTTCATCGTTCCCAGGCACAACTCGGACACCCGGAGTCCGCACTTCTCGCCCAACTGGACCACCTTCAACACGTTGCCGCCTCCTTCCGTTCGAGCGGGCGATGATAGCGACCGGCGGCTATGCTGCCGGCCCTACTCCACAAGGGAAGCCAAGAGATGAAGCCGAACACCGCGTTGCTCGGCGCGCTGGCAGCCGTGCCGCTGACCGCGGCACTCGCCGCCCAGAACGCCGACACCTACTCGCCCGCGGCCGCCGTGGACCACCCCACCCAGGTGTTCTGGGGCGATACCCACGTCCACACCAGCTTCTCCTCGGGCGACGCGAACATGGTCGGGACGAACGACGCGGACCCGAGCATCGCCTACCGGTTCGCGCGCGGCGAGGTGGTCGAAGGGCGAAACGGCATGCCGGTCCGCCTACGCCGTCCTCTCGACTTCCTGGTCATCGCCGACCACGCCGAGAACCTGGGCGTCAGCTTCAGCGTCCAGTCCGGGGACCCGGCCCTGCTGGCCGAGGAGATCGGCCGGCAGCTTCGCGAAGCCTGGCTCGAGGTGCGCGAGCACCTGGGCACCGACGCCGAGCGGCGGGCATTCAACAGCCAGGTCAGCGCCACCGGCCGCGCCCTCGGAGCGCCCTACCGGCAAACGGTCTGGCAGCGCGTCGCCGCCCTCGCCGACCAGTACAACGAGCCCGGCCGCTTCACCGCCTTCGCCGGCTACGAGTGGACCTCGATCGGCTCCTACCGGCAGACCTTCGGCAACCTCCACCGGGTCGTCGTCTTCCGCGACGACTACTCGAAGACCGGCACGATCGTCCCCTTCAGCGCATTCGACAGCCGGAACCCGGAGGACCTGTGGCGCTTCCTGGACCGCTACGAACAGACGACCGGCGGCCAGGTGCTGGCGATCCCCCACAACGGCAACATGAGCAACGGCGAGATGTTCGGCTTGGAGAACTTCGGTGGCGAAGCCCTGACCGCGGCATACGCCCGCACCCGGCAACGCTGGGAGCCCCTCTACGAGGTAACCCAGATCAAGGGCGACAGCGAGACCCACCCCGTGCTCTCCCCCACCGACGAGTTCGCGGACTTCGAGACCTGGAGCAGTTGGGCCGGTCAAACCACCGACCCGGGCGACCATCCCTGCTGCCGGCAGACGTGGAGCCCCGAGAGCATGGGCGCGCTCAAGGAGGGCGAGTACGCGCGGTCCGGCCTGAAGCGCGGGCTCAAGCTCTGGGCGGACCTGGGCGTCAACCCGTTCAAGTTCGGGCTGATCGGCAGCACCGACGCCCATACTTCGCTCGCAACCGCCGACAGCGACGACTTCTGGGGCAAGTACTCGTCGACCTTCCCCTCGCCGACCCGCATGCTCGAGCCCATGGTCGGCGCCTGGCCGTCGCCGCTCAACTGGGAGACGTCGGCTTCCGGCTACGCCGCGGTGTGGGCCGAGCGGAACACGCGCGAGGCGATCTTCGCCGCGATGAAGCGGCGCGAGGTCTACGCCAGCACGGGGCCGCGGATCGTCGTCCGTTTCTTCGGCGGCTGGGAGTTCGAGGACGGCGACGCCGACCGCTCAGACGCCGCCTCGATCGGCTACTCGCGCGGCGTGCCGATGGGCGGCGATCTTCCGCCGCGGCCAGCCGCCGATCGGAGTCCCGTCTTCCTGGTCGGCGCCCTCAGAGACCCGGACGGCGCCAACCTCGACCGGATCCAGATCGTCAAGGGCTGGATGGACAGAGACGGCGCGCTCCACGAGCAGGTCCACGAGGTCGCCCTCTCCGACGGCCGCGAGGTCGGTCCGGACGGCAAGGCGCCGGCCGTCGGCTCCACCGTCGACGTCGAGAACGCGTCCTGGGAGAACACGATCGGCGCCGTGGAACTGACCGCCATCTGGCGCGACCCGGACTTCGACTCCACCGAGGCGGCCTTCTACTACGCACGCGTGATCGAGATCCCGACACCCCGCTGGACCGCCTACGACGCGAAGTACTTCGAAGTCGAGGATCTACCGGAGGAGATCCCCATGGTCACCCAGCAGCGCGCCTATACGTCGCCGATCTGGTACACGCCGGAGTAGGAAGCCGCGTCGCACGGGAAGGCCTTGAGATCGAACTGCGTCTCGAAGGGTGAGCCCTCCAGGTTCCGGTACGTTCTCGCGACGCCGGACTCGCTGTCCGTGACCGTGATCCCGACGCCGACATCGGTCAGACCGCCCATCAGCACCCATCGATGCTGATTGATGCCGCAACCGTCGAGGACCTTGACCACGAGCTCGATGTTGTCCGGGCTGAAGAACCAGAACATGCCCGTGTCGGGCGTGCGGGGAATCGCCGTGCCGACACCTTTCTTTTCGCCGGCCTGCCAGTTCGCGCGGACTTCGAATCGTGCGTCCTGGAGACAGAGCGACGTCTCGCCGGCGGCACAGGTCGTGCTTGCCTGAAACTGGCCGCCGACCGGGCGCGCCGGTCGCCAGGGCGGCACGGCCTGGGCGACCGGTTCCCAGTCCCGGGGCGCCGGCCGGGCCTGGCTCGCCGTACCGGATTCAGAATCGCAGGTGTCGAACGCCTCGGTGTCCCCTATCGGCTCGAAGAGCGTCCCTAGAGGGTTCGTCCACGTCTTCCGCGTCCCGTTCCTCCGGTCGCGAACCGTCGTCGTCACGTCGACATCCGTCAAGCCGGCCGCGAAGACCCAGTAACGGCCGTTGATCGCACAGCCGTCCAGCACCTTGACGACCATCTCGATGTTCGCGGGTTCGAAGAACCAGAAGTCACCGCTCTCGGCGGTCAGCTCGTAGGCAATGCCGCGGCCGGTCCTGCCGTCGGACGTGCGCCAGTCGACCTGGACGTCGAAGTGCCCAACACATAGGACATCGTCGTCGCTGCACTCGGCAACGTCCGGCGGCTCGGGGTCAGGCTCGGGGTCAGGGTCGGGGTCGGGATCAGGGTCGGGGTCGGGATCAGGGTCGGGGTCAGGGTCCGGCTCGGGCGCCCCGGCCTCGCACGGCGACGGGTTCGCCGGCGGTTTGGCGTTCGGCGTCAGGTACACGACCAGGCCGTCGTGGTCCGAGGCGAAGAGCACGTTCGTCGCATCGTTCTCATCGTTCTCCGCGGCGTCCGCGTTGCCGCGCGCGAACTGCACGTCTACGACGTGCCGTTCCAGCGACTGGTTCACGAGCGCGTGGTCCAGGACCTGGGCGTTGCCGTCAAAGACGAACGAGTACTTCTCGGCGGCCAGCACACGGTCGATCAGGTTGCACAGGTCCCTGGTGACGAGGTCCGGGCCCGAAGTCAGGTTCTCGTCCGGCGTGATCCGACCCCTGATCTGTCCCACGACATCGACGTAGCCGTCGGCGAACTGGAACGCGTTGAAGTCGCCCACGACGATCGCGTTCGCGTCCTGAAGCGACTCGACAAGGCGAGCCACGGACTGCGCCTGCTCGAGGCGCTTGGTGCGGACCCATTCCCCACGGGCAGCGTCGTCGACGTCGATCAGCGAGCGGTTGTGGATCGCCACCACCGAGAATTCCAGGCCGCCCGCCGTCGCCTCGAGCACGAGGGGCGGCCGATCGTGAAGCCTGTCGGCGCTCCCGTCCCGGGGATCGATGAACGTCTCGCTCCGGCCGTACTCGGTCACCCGGCCGACCGTCACTCCGGAGCGCACCAGGAAACCCACGGACTGGGAGCTCCCCGACGCCTCGACATGGGCCGTGTAGCGCACGTTCGAGTCATCGCTGCGGATGCGGTCGGCGAGGTTCTGGAGCGCGGTCCGGCCGTGCGCCTCCTGCACGGCGACGATGTCGGGCGAACGGAGCACCTCGCGCAAGAGGCGCGACAACTTCGCCAGCTTGGTCGCGCCCGCGCCCGCGCGCAGATTCAGGAGATTCTGCGAGGCCACCGTGATCTCGCCAGGTGACTTGGCGCGCACCGCGCGCGGTAGTGGCGTGGCCGCGGACCGGATCGTCAGTTCGGTCGGCCAGATCTCGTAGCCGCGGAACTCGTAGCCGAGCACGCCGGTGGCCGCGAATGTGGTTCCTGGAACCCAGGAGACGTTCGGCAAACCGAGCTTGTCGGGATCCAGTTCGAACACCTCGGGATTCCCGTCCCAGACCGGCAGACCCGGCCGGCCCGGATACTCGATACCGGGCTCCCGGAAGCCGCGCGACGTCGGCGTGATGTACATCTCGGCGACCGGGTCGGAGTTGAAGTGCTGGCTGCCGCTGGACACCGTCCCGTTAGCGATGCGGATACGCATGCCCTCATAGCACTCGTACTCCACCGCGCAGCTCGGGCGTGCGGGGTCCGGGGACGGTCGAGAGCCGTTGAACTCCACCGGCGCCGGCAACGGCTGGTTGCTGCCGTCGACCGTCACGGAACCTCCGGTCACCGTGGCGTCAATCAATGTGAGGCCGTAGGCCGGCGCATCACTCCCGTCCCGGACCACCCCCGTCACGTCGACCTGGTCACCTACGTTGACGGCCGGCGATCCGCTGCCCAGAACGAAGATTCCGTCCGACGTGTCGGGATCGTTGTCGCTACGGGTGGACGGAGTCTGGATGAAGAAGCCCTCGTCCCCGACCGCGGTAACGACGTTGTCGTTCGTCGTCACCGTAGCGTCCACCCGGGGGCTGGACGGCCCGCGGCCCTGGATCTCAAAAATCTCGTACACCACCCCCTGCGCGAGGCTCGCCCCCGGGAAAGCCGCCACGACCGCGAAGCCGACCGTCAGGCAAGGCGCTAGGTGTCCGAAGCTGGCAAACCTCTCCTTCCAGCCGTTCTTCGGCGTGCAGACGGGCCCAGGCCTCGCGTGCTTCCCCGGCACCAGGGAATGCTAGCCGGGGGGCGCCTGGTCTCCGCTCAGGCTGTTGAGAATCTCACGCGCCCGGGGGTGATCCGGGTCGATTTCGAGCGCCTTTTCCAACTGCCGCAGACCCTCTTCGGCGCGCCCCGTCTTGATGTAGGCGATGGTGAGCAGGGCGTATGCGTCCGCGCGGTTCGGGTCGATCTCGACTGCCCGCTCCAGCGCCTCGGCGGCCTCGCGGTTGCGATCGGCGAGACCGTAGAGCACGCCGAGGTTGAGGTGGGCGTCGTAGGAGTCGGGGTCGAGCCGTAGCACTTCAAGGTAGATGCGCTCCGCGGCCCGATGGTCGCCGTCAGCCAAGCGTTGGTTCGCGGTTCGGATCATCGACTGCGTATCTCGCACCAGAGCCAGGATCGCCTGCATCATCGGATCCGGGAGACTGGACACCTCCGCCTCGGTCAGACCGTCCAGCAACTCGTTGGCGCGTGCGTCGTTGCCGAGCTGGCGCTCAGTCATCGCCAGCAGATAGCGAGTTTCGCGATGTTGCGGATCCACCGTTAGGGACAGGCGAAGGTGTTCGGCGGCGGCCTCCGGGCGGCCTCGGCGCCGCGCCGTCTTGCCAAGCCCGAGTTCGCCCCAGGGAGCGTCCGGCGCCGCCGACCGCGCGGCCCGGAACGCCCACTCAGCACCGTCCAAGTCGCCGGCCGCCAGCAGCGCGTTGCCGAGCCGTACCCGCGCCGCCCAGTAAGAGGGGCGCAGCTCCAGGACGCGCTCGAAGTACCGCGCCGCCTCCTCCTGGGCGCCACCGCCGGCAGCGAGAAAGCCGAGGTAGTACGGCCATTCCGCCGTCTCCGGATCGAGTTCCGCCGCCTGCTCGTAGCAACGACGGGCCTGGTCGAGATAGCGGTGCGCCTGGTAGAGGCGACCCAGCGCTCCGACTGCGGCCCCGCTCAACGGGTCGCGTTCCACGGCAGCCAGCGCGTCGCGGACCGCGGTGGCGAAGCCGGTGTCGAGTTCGTGCAGGTTGGGAATGCGGGGGATCGGATCCTGAGCGACCGATGCCCGTGGCGGCGGTTCAGCGCACCCAGTCGCGAACGCGGCCAGCATGACCACCAGGGAAGAGACAAACCAGCGCCGCCAAGGATCACCGAGCGTCACGGCAAACTCCCTCCGCCGGTGCGGTGCCGCCAGGCGCGAGCAACCGCAGGACGCTGTTCACCGGCACGCCCGACCGTTCGGTGACTCCGCCGTGCGACCAGTCCACCCTGATGTGATCGACGCCCTGAATGTCGCCGAACGCGAAGTGAACTCGGGGATCGTTGGCAGCGGCGAAGCTCTGCGCCGGCCGCACGTCCCGGGTCCAGCTTCTGCCTCCCCCCCGGACGGTGACGCGCGAACCGATGGCGGAACGGTCGAGGATGCCGCCGCCGCAGAGGTCGACGATCAGCCAGGGCGCGGCGTTCCCCACTTCGTTGCGAAGCTGCCGTGCCGGCCCCTCGTTGTTCACCACGACGATGTCGACATCGCCGTCGTTGTCGAGATCGCCGAACGCCGCGCCACGGCTCACCTCAAGCGGCTCCAGGGCCGCACCGGCCCGGCCCGAAACGTCCTCGTAACGCCCGGAGGGCGTGCCGCGCAACAACTGGTTCGGCTCGCGGTAATCGAAGGCGGCGGTATCTCCCGGCGTCACCTTGCCGTTGGCGATGAACAGGTCGAGGATGCCATCGCCGTCGTAGTCGAACCAGGAAGTGCCGAAGCCCGTGTACGGCTGGCTTACGCCGCCGAGACGCAGTTCGTCCGTTTCGTCGAGGAAGAACCCGCCGCCGTCGTTGCGGTAGAAGGTGTTCGTCTCCCCGCTCAGGTGGGTTAGGAACAGGTCGAGGTCGCCGTCGCCATCCGGGTCGGCGACGGCGATGCCCATGCCCGCTTCGGGCTGGCCGAGCTCGTTGAGCGCCGCCCCGCGTGACAGGGCGTCCTCCCCGAACGTACCGTCGCCCCGGTTCAGCCACAGGTGGTTCTCCGCCTGGTCGTTCGCCACGTAGAGATCGACGAGGTCGTCGCCGTCGAAGTCCGCCGCGACGACCCCCAAGCCCGGCCCGACAACCGAGCGGATACCGGCAACCTCACTCACGTCGGTGAACCGGCCGCCGCCGTCGTTGCGGTACAGGGTGTCCGGGGCCGGCGGGTACTCCGCCGGATTGCAGTAGTTGCGGAGGCCGTTGGGCCCCAGGCAGGGGCGCTCCCGGCCGGCGCTCCAGACGACGTAGTTTGCGACGAAGAGGTCCAGGTCCAGGTCGCCGTCGTAGTCGAAGAACACGCTGCTGGAAGACCAGGCCGGGTCGCCGACGCCGGCGCGCTCGGTCACGTCCTCGAATGCACCGTCGCCCAGGTTGCGGTAGAGCCTGTTCGGGCCGACGTTCGTCACGTAGAGATCGACCAGGCCGTCCCGGTCGTAGTCGCCCGCGGTCGCGCCGGCACCGTAGCCCGTGTCGCCGACGCCAGCGACGTCCGTCACGTCCTCGAACGTGCCGTCGCCCAGGTTGCGATAGAGGCGGTTGCCGGGCCGGTCCGCGGCCGGGCTCATGCTCCCGGCCGACCCGGGAACCGGACCGCTCTGGACCAGGTAGACGTCGAGCAGTCCGTCGTCGTCGATGTCGAGCAGTGCTACACCTCCCACCAGGAGTTCCGGGTAGTTGTACTCGCCGGTCGCACCGCTCTGATGGATGAAGTCCAGGCCCGCTTCGGTCGCGCGCTCGACGAAGATCGGCGGCGGCGGCCGAGCCACCGTCGACACCTCCGCGCCGCCGTCCGCTTCGGCGCACGCCAGGAAGGCCACGGCCGAGCTGACCGAGAAGAAGACGAAGCAACCTCGCATGTCCGAAACAGACACTATCCGCGCCCGCAAGATGACTGAATAGACTCGCCCGAGGAGGACTCGCCTCATGTCTACGCCACAGCACCGCGATCGTCGCGCCCGATTCGCTCGCGCCACAACCCTCGCCGCCTTCATCATCGGTGCCGCACTGGCCGCGATTCCGGCTACCGCCGCCGAAGAGGACCCGGTCTTCACCACCCGCGGCAACCTGGCCATCCGCGGCTACGACCCGGTCGCCTACTTCACGGAAGGGAAGGCAGTCAAAGGCGACAGGGACTTCACGCTTGGCTGGCAGGGCGCCGACTGGCGTTTCGCCAGCGCCGGGAACCGGGACCTCTTCTCCGAGGATCCGGAGAAGTACGCGCCCCAGTACGGCGGCTACTGCGCCTGGGCGGTGAGCCGCAACTACACGGCCCCTACCGACCCGGATGCGTTCACGCTCGTGGACGGCAAGCTCTACCTGAACTACAACAAGAGGGTCATGAATCAGTGGCTCGAGGACCGCGACCGGAACATCGAGCAGGCCGACGAGAACTGGCCCGCCGTTCTCGAGGAGTGACCCGCACCGCGGACGCCGGCACCGTCCCGCCTGGAATGCCCGGAGCGTGAAGCTCCTCGCCTTCAGCGACGTTCACCTGGACTCGAAGTTCGGCTGGGCGAGCCGCGAAGTCGCCCGCCGGCAGCGACAGCGGCTCCGCGAAGGCGTGACCTGGGCATTCGATCAGGCCCGGCACGAGGGTGCTGCCGCGGTGCTGATCGGCGGCGACCTGTTCGAGCATGAGCTCGTGTCGCCGGACACGGTCGAGTTCCTGCGCCGAACCTTCGAACGATCAGGCCTCCAGGTCTTCGCCGCTCCCGGCAACCACGACTACGCGGACACGGAAAGCCCGTACCGGCGGGTCGACTGGCCGGACAATGTCCACATCTTCAGCGAGACGCGCTTCACGTCGAAAGTGCTCGCCGACGGGTTGACGGTCTGGGGCGCCGCACACCGCAAGCCCGCGGACACGCCCGGCTTCTTCGACGACGGATTCCGCGTAGGGGGCTCCGGCACTCATATCGGCGTGTTTCACGGCGAGGAGCGAAGCGCCGCGTTCCAGGGCCAGTATCGGCATGCTCCGTTCGAAAGCGACCAGATCGCCGCTGCCGGCTTCGACCACGCCGTCGTCGGCCACTCCCACAGACCCGCCGACCGTTCGGCCTGGACGCGGCTCGGCTCCCTGGAACGACTCAAGTTCAACGAGGCCTACGGCACCGCGGTGATCCTCGAGATCGCGGGCGGCCGCGTCACTCCTCGCCGGCTCGAGCCGCGGCCTCCAACCCTTCACACCTTGAGCGTCGACCTGACCGAGGTTG
The DNA here is from genome assembly GCA_026707545.1 of Acidobacteriota bacterium. Taxonomy (NCBI): domain Bacteria; kingdom Pseudomonadati; phylum Acidobacteriota; species Acidobacteriota bacterium. The sequence continues at coordinate 1,596,615 of JAPOWR010000001.1, forward strand.
AGAACGCGAGCCAGGCCCGGGACCGGGTCCGCGACGCGCTCTCCAGTCTGGCGGGTGCCGCTCGGATCCGACTCACCGGCGAACCGGACGACCTTCACCTGCACGAGGACGACTTCACCACCGGCTCGTTCGAACTGCCCGACGGAGTCGAGCAGGTTCTGGTCGACATCTCCGGTCTGACGCCGCCCTACGACCTGGAGCAGATCGAGCAGGAGCCCACTGTTCGCGGCATGTTCGTGCAGCGGGTTCGCGAAGACGACCTGGATCCGGAAACCGAGCGGCTCGTACTACTCGCCGGCCTCCGCGCGCTCGACGGGCGCGATGACCTGGCCGTGATCGACGAACTGAGGATGGGGGCGTCCCAGGACGATCAGCCGGACGGTGGAGAGGCCTCGTGAAGATCCACCGTGTCCGCGCGCACGAGTTCGGGAAACTCAACGGCGAACTCGACCTGGCGCCCGGCATGACCGTCATCCACGGCGACAACGAGGCCGGCAAGTCGACCTGGCTGCAGGCGATCTTCGCCGGTCTCTGCGGGCGGCGCCGCGGCCGCGGCGCCAACACGCTGGAAGAGCGTGAGTTCGAGCGCCAGTACAAGCCCTGGAGCGGCGGCCACTGGCGCGCCACCGTGAAGTTCCAGCTCGACAACGGGCGCCGCATCGAGATCCAGCAGCGCGACCTCGACACGAAGGAGAGCGTTGCCCACGATGCCGACACGGGACGGCGGATCGGCGACGAGATCATCTACAGCGGCAGCATCGACGGCTCACGCTTCCTCGGTCTGAACCGCCAGGTCATGCCGTCGACCCTGGTCATCGGCCAGGGCGACATCCAGAGGCTGCGTCAGAAGAGCGAGAAGAAGGGCGACGAGGCTTCGGCGCTCAAGGAAGAACTCCAACGGGCGGCAGCCTCGGCTGGTGGCGCCGCCACCGCCGTCGAGGCGCTCCGTACGTTGAGCGAGTACGCCAGCGAAGAGATCGGCCTGGAGCGCCGCAACTCCACCAAGCCGCTCCAGCGGTCGATCAACCGCGCCGCCGAAGCTCGGGAGGCCCTCGAGCAGGGCAGAAGCCGCCACAAGCTGCGTACAAGCCTGGAAAACGAGCTGATCGCGGCCCGCGATTGGGCCCAGGCCGCCAACGCTCTCGTCCAGGCATGGGAGAGGGTTCACGCCGAAGGGGAACTGAAGCGCCTGGAGGCGCGCCTGACCGAGATCGACCGGCTGGCGCCGAAGTTCCCGAGCGGCACCCCACCGGCGCCTGGCGAAGAGACCGAAGCGCCGGACGGTGACCATGAAATGGCCCCGAAGGTCGCTGAAGCGGCAAGGACGTGGCGCGCTGCCACCGAAGCGCGCACGCTGCGGGAACAACTGGGACCCGGCGAGCCTCCGGCAACGGTCCTCTCGAAGGCCGACGAGCCGACCGTAAGGCGCGCGTTGGAAGCCCTGGAGCTACCGCCTCCGGAGTCCCTGGAGAAGGCTGAACGGCGCGTCCAGGCGTTCCGCGACGAACAGGCGGAACTCAGGCGCCAACTCGAAGCCAGTTCCGGCTTTGGCCGCTGGCCCTGGATCGGGGCAACCGCCGGCAGCCTGGTCGTCGCGTTGGGGTTCTTCGACTTCCTGCCGCGACCGATCGGTATCGCGGGCGCCCTTCTCGCCTTCGTCTGCTCCCTCCTCATCTACCGCGCGCAGAAACGGCTGTCGCCCCAACCCGGGCACCATGAACAGGCGCAACGGGGTATGGACAGAGCCGATGCCGAGGCGGACCTGCGGGACCTGAAGCGGAAGAACAAGCGCAGGGAGCGCCAGTTCGAGGCGGCCCGCAACGAACTCGCGGAGTTTGGCCTCGAAGCCGACCCGAATGCCGTGCAGGCCGCCCTCGCAGCCCTCAGGGAGCGGAAAGTCTGGGACCGCGAACAGGCGTTCTGGCAGAGCCGGGTAGAAGCGGCGCGTGAAGCGGAGACGAAGGCCGAAACCGCCCTCCGCATCGCGCTCAGCAGCCGCGGCGTGGAGGATCCGGACTTGGCGGTCGCCGGCCTGCTCGACCGGTACGAGCAGCGGTGCCGCAGTAATGCCAGGGCGGCCGCGGGATGGAAGCGCCGGCTCCAGGAACAGCGACACGACTGGGACCACCTCCAGCGCCTCCTCGACGGCAGCGACCGCCAGAGTCTCGTGGCCCGGCGCGACGCGGCCGCGGAGCAGATCAGCCAGGCCGCGGGCTCATTGCCGGAGACAGACGACGTCCAGGGGCTCGACGATGATGCACTGGAACGGAAGCTGGCCACAGCCCGCGCCGACGCCGTCGACGCGCGCATCGAGGTCAACCGGAAGCAGGTCCAGCTCGCAGCCGACGCGGACCTCCCCTCGCTCGCCGAGCTCGAAGAGGAGCAGGCCGCCGCGGAGCGCGAAGTCCAGCTCCTGCGGCGGGCAGCCAACGTCCTCGACATGACCAGGGAACACCTGGAAGCAGCCCAGGACGAAGTCCATCGCATGCTCGCGCCGGACCTGCGAGAAGCGCTGGAGAAGCGGCTGAACCTCGTCACCGACGGCCGCTACTCGGCGGTCCGCATCGACCCGGAAGAGGGCATGGAGGTGCAACTCGAGGTCGAAGACGGCGTGTACCGCTCGGCTACCGAGCTGTCGCACGGCACGGTCGACCAGACTTACCTGCTGCTCCGCATCGGCCTCGCCGAAGCGCTTGGCGACAAGAAGGAGTCAGCGCCCCTGTTCCTCGACGACGCGACGGTGCACTCGGACACGGATCGCACGATCCGCTTCCTCGACCTGCTGCTCGCTCTCAGCGACGAGCGGCAGATCGTCGTGTTCAGCCAGGAGCAGGAGGTCAGGGAGTGGGCCGCACGGCGCCTCGTGGCGGATCCACGCCATCGTCTGATCGAACTCGGACCGAACGGTCTTCCGCTGCGGGCGGGAGCCGACAGCGAACCGGTGGCCGCCGACGTCGACGAGCCCGCGCCCGACCCGACGCGCCAGCACTCCCTTCTATAATCGCCGCCCCATGCGCCGGCTCATGATCGCCAACCGCGGCGAGATCGCGGTACGGATCGCCCGCGCCGCGATGGACCTCGGAGTCCACACGGTCGCCATCTACTCCGAGGACGACGCGAACGGGCTGCACCTGCGGATCGCCGACGAAGCGGTCCGCCTGCGCGGCCGCGGCGTACCGGCGTATCTCCACATCGAAGATGTCGTGGCCCGGGCAGTGGAAGCGAACTGCGACGCGCTCCATCCGGGATACGGCTTCCTGGCGGAGAACGCCGGTCTGGCCGACGCCTGCGCCGAAGCCGGCGTCAACTTCGTTGGGCCACGGCCGGCCGTCCTGGAACTGTTCGGGGACAAAGGCCGCGCCCGGGCCGCCGCCAACACCGCCGACGTCCCCGTCCTGCGCGGCACCGACCAGGCGACCGACCTGGATGAGGCGCGGGACTTCTTCGCCGGCCTCGGTGAGGGCGGCGCCATGATCATCAAGGCGATCGCCGGCGGCGGCGGCCGCGGCGCCCGGATCGTCACCGCGGCCGATGACATCGAACAGGCCTACGAACGCTGCCGGTCCGAGGCCGAGCGCGCCTTCGGCAACGGCGGTCTCTACGTCGAGGAGCTGATTCCGCGAGCCCGCCATATCGAGGTGCAACTCCTCGGCGACGAGACCGGTGGCCTGATCGACTTCGGCGAACGGGAGTGCAGTGCGCAGCGCCGTCACCAGAAGGTCGTCGAGACGGCGCCGGCGCCGAACCTCCCCACCGGACTACGGGCCGCGATCATCGACGCGGCACTGCGTCTCGGAAGTGCTGCCAGCTACAACAGCCTCGGGACGTTCGAGTTCCTGGTCGACGCGGACCATCTCGGCGACGGCGCCGCAGGCAACGGCGGCGCCCCAGGAACCGACGGCGGCGGCCGCTTCGCCTTCATCGAAGCGAACGCCCGCCTGCAGGTCGAGCACACCGTCACCGAGGCAGTCACCGGAGTCGACCTGGTGCAGTCCCAGCTTCGAGTCGCCGCCGGCGAGTCGATCGCCGACCTGGGCCTCGACGCACCGGCAGCCCGCCAGGCGCGCGGCTTTGCAATCCAGGCGAGGGTCAACCTCGAGACGCTTGACGCCGACGGCAATGTGCGGCCCTCGTCCGGCGTCCTCGCCGCCTACGAACCGCCCAGCGGTCCGGGAGTGCGGATCGACGGCTGCGGTTACGCCGGCTACGAGGCGAACCCCGCCTTCGACTCCCTGCTCGCCAAGGTGATCGCTCACTCTCCGTCGGACGATTTCGGCCACGCGGTGAAGCGGACATCCCGAGCGCTCGACGAGTTCCGGATCGGCGGCGCGGCCACGAACATCCCGTGGCTGCAGAGCGTGTTGAACCACCCCGACTTCGAGGCCGGCCGTCTCTACACGCGGTGGCTCGACGACCACGCCGGCGAACTTGCATCGGCAGCCGGCAACGGCAGGAGGCAGCGCTTCGTCCCGGCAGCGCCCGACGCCGCCAGTGCCCCGCCCGGCGGGCAGGACGCGCGCGACAGCGGCTTCGCCGGCGCCCGGGTCGACAGCGCCGATCCGCTCGCCCTGTTCACCTACGACCAGGAGACGAAGGCCGCCCAGGCCGGGCACGAGACGCAGGCGGACGCGGCCGGGGCAGCCGTCGCCGAGGGCGCCATCGGCATCGCCGCGCCGATCCAGGGCACGATCGTCAGCATCGACGTGGCCGAAGGCGACGAAGTCCTGCGCGGCCAGCAGGTCGCGGTGATCGAGGCGATGAAGATGGAACACGTGCTCCGCTCGGACTGCAGCGGCACGGTCAGCCGGGTGACGATGGCGGCGGGCGACACGATCCGGGAGGGCTATCCGCTGGTCCTGGTCGAGGAGGCCGACGGCGGCGAGGCGGCCGACGCCGCCATCGAGATCGATCCGGACTACATCCGGCCGGATCTCGAGGAGAACATCCAGCGCCATGCCTACACCCTGGACGAGAACCGACCGGAGGCCGTCGCCCGGCGCCGCCGCTTCGGTTTCCGGACGCCACGGGAGAACATCGAGCAGCTCGTCGACGCGGGCTCGTTCAAGGAGTACTGGCCGCTCCTCGTCGCCCGCCAGCATCAGAAGTACGACGACGAAACGCTCCGCCAGTACACGCCCGCCGACGGCGTGGTTGCCGGCACCGCGTCGATCAACGGCGACCTGTTCGACGACGAAGACTCCCGGGCGATCGTCCTCTCCTACGACTACACCGTGCTCGCCGGCACCCAGGGCGGTCGCAACCACTACAAGCAGGACCGCCTGTTCGAACTCGCCAATCGCTACATGCTGCCGCTCGTCTTCTTTACCGAAGGCGGCGGCGGCCGGCCGGGCGATGACTACACGGGGCCCCGGGTCGCGTTCGACACCTACACGTTCACGCAGTTCTCCAAGCTCTCCGGCCTCATTCCGCTCGTCGGCGTGAACAACGGCCGCTGCTTCGCCGGCAACACGGCCCTGCTCGCCTGCTGCGACGTGATCATCGCCACGAAGGCGTCGACGATCGCCATGGGCGGGCCCGCCATGATCGAAGGCGGCGGCCTGGGGATCTACACCCCGGAAGAGGTCGGCCCGATGTCATTCCAGGTGCCGAACGGCGTCGTCGACATCCTGGTCGAGGACGAGGAGGAGGCCGTCGACATCGCCAGGAAGTACCTCTCCTACTTCCAGGGGCCGACCTCCGACTGGGAGGCCCACGACCAGCGGCCGCTCCGCCACGTGGTACCGGAGAACCGGCTCCGCCTCTACGACATGCAGGAGATCGTCCACACGATCGCCGATGTCGACTCGGTACTCGAGATCCGCCCGAAGTTCGGGATCGGGGTGATCACCGCCCTGATCCGGGTCGAGGGCAGGCCGATGGGAGTGATCGCGAACAACCCGCACCACCTGGCCGGGGCGATCGACTCGGACGGGTCCGACAAGGGCGCCCGCTTCCTTCAGCTCTGCGACGCCTTCGACATCCCGGTGCTGAGCCTGATGGACTGCCCGGGGATCATGGTCGGCCCCGACCACGAGAAGACCGCTCTGGTCCGCCACTGCGCGCGCATGTTCAACACCGGCGCCAACCTGTCCGTTCCCATGTTCGGCGTCGTCGTCCGCAAGGCCTACGGCCTCGGCGTGCAGGCGATGTGCGGCGCCAGCGCGCTGGTCGGCTTCTTCACTGTCGGCTGGCCGACAGCCGAGTTCGCCGGCATGAACATCGAGGGCGCGGTCAAGCTCGGCTACCGCAAGGAGCTGGCCGCGATCGAGGATCCCGAGGAACGCCGCCTCGAGTTCGAGCGCCGGGTCGAAGCCTCGTACGAACGCGCGAAGGCCGTCAACGCCGCCGCCGGAGGGGGCCTGGACGACGTGATCGATCCCGCGGACACCCGCTCCTGGATCACGGAGAGCATGAAGCGGCTGCCCAAGCCGCCGCCCCGTACCGGCAAGAAGCGGCCCTACATCGATACCTGGTAGCCGTCAGCGAACCGGCTACCGGCCCCGACCCACACACTCACTCCTTTCGAACGAAGCGAGGGCTCACTGCATGTCGTACGAACCGCCCAAGGTCTGGAAGTGGGACGCCGAAAGCGGCGGACGCTTCGCCAAGATCAACCGCCCGATCGCGGGTCCAACCCACGAGAAGGAGTTGCCGGTCGGCGACAACCCGCTCCAGCTCTACTCGCTGGCGACACCGAACGGAGTCAAGGTCACGGTGATGCTCGAGGAGCTGCTGGCCCTCGGGCACACGGGCGCGGAGTACGACGCCTATCTGATCAACATCGGCGAGGGTAACCAGTTCTCGAGCGGCTTCGTCGCGGTCAACCCGAACTCCAAGATCCCGGCGCTGCTGGACCGGAGCACGGAGCCGCCGACACGGGTGTTCGAGTCGGGCTCCATCCTCCTCTATCTGGCCGAGAAGTTCGGCGAGTTCCTTCCAGAGGAGCACGCCGCCCGCACGGAGTGCATGTCCTGGCTGTTCTGGCAGATGGGCAGCGCACCCTACCTCGGCGGCGGCTTCGGCCACTTCTACGCCTACGCGCCCGAGAAGTTCGAGTACGCGATCAACCGCTTCACCATGGAGGTCAAGCGCCAACTCGACGTGCTGGACCGGCACCTCGCCGAATCGCAGTACATGGCGGGCGACGAGTACACGATCGCCGACATGGCGATCTGGCCGTGGTACGGGGCGCTAGCCGCCGGCAAGCTCTACGGCGCCGGGGAGTTCATCGAGGCCCACACCTACGAGCACGTGAACCGGTGGTCGCGAAAGATCGCCGGGCGCCCCGCGGTCAAGCGCGGGCAGATGGTGAACCGGGCCTTCGGCCCGCCCGAGAAGCAACTCCGCGAGCGCCACGCCGCCAGCGACTTCGAGACCAGGACCCAGGACAAGCTGGAGCCCGCCGAGGCCGACGACTAGCGCCCCGAAACCCCTCGCAGGCTCGGTGTTTCGGCCCAGCCCGTCCTTGCCCAGGAGCTTCCGCCGCAGCCTTGCTGCGCTGCGTTCTGCGGCGCAAGCTCCTAGTCTGCCGTCCCCTCCAGCACCATGTACATCCGCTGAACTCCGCGGAGGTCGACGCGGACGCGGGCGGGCGGCAGGTTCTCGGCGTGGTGGGAGAGGTCGATCCGCTCCACCGCGTCCTCCGCGGAGACGCCCTCGGCGTGGAGCGTCGAGACGAGCTCCCACAGCTCCCTGTGGAAGGCCTGGACCTGGTCGATCAGTTCCAGGTCGCGGAAGTACGGGCCGTGACCCGGCAGGATGAGGTCGAAATCGAGGTGCTTCAACCGCTCCAGAGTGGCCGGCCACTCGTTGACCCAGCCGTCGCCCGGCCAGGGCGGCCCGCCCAGCATCATGTCGCCGGTGAACACCAGCCGTTCCGCCGGCAGGAAGGCGACGACGTCGCCGCCGGTGTGGGCGCGGCCCAGGAAGTGAAGCTGAATCTCCCGGCCACCGCTGAAGAAGGTCATCTTCTCCGCGAGCGTCGTATCCGGCGGCACCGGATTAATCTCGGCCGTCGACTCGACGTGGGCGGCCTGGATGCTGATCTGGGTCTCCAGGGCCTCGCGTTCCTCATCGGATGCCGTCTCCAGGGCCGCGCGCAACTCCTCGAGCGCCTGCCTGTCCCGCTCTGAAGAGCCCTTGAACGTGTGCTCCTCGAGCGGCGCCGTCGCCATCTTCTGGCGCGTGTACTCATGTCCGACGACCCGCACTTCCGGCCCGAACGCCTGGTTGCCGTGGGAGTGGTCGTAGTGGAAGTGGGTATTGACCAGAGTCCGGATCGGCTTGTCCGTGATCTGTTCGATGCCGGCGATCAGAGCCCGGGCGGCCGCCGGCGTGATGTGGGAGTCGACGACCAGCACGTCCTCCTCCGTGACCACGACCATCGCGTTGCTCCGGGTGACCATGGCCCCTGTCCCGCTTACGAAGTAGACCCCGTCGGCCACCTCCTCGAACCGGTGGGTTTCCGTCTCGACGATGTGCTCCTCGGCGGCCAGACTCCCGGCCAGCAGAACGCCGACGAGCAGGCTGAGAACACGCTTCATGGATCCGCTCCTTTCCACTCCCCATCTGAGCGTTTCGGGTTCGCCGCGGGAGAGTACCTTGCGACAGGTCTGGCGGCTCTAGTCGGCCCAACGCAGCGCCCGGGCCCGGTGAACGATCTGGTCCGCGGCGCCCGGGAAGCCGAGACGCTCCGTGTTCAGGACGAGATCGTAGTGGCGGGGATCGTCGCAGTCCCGGGCGTAGTACTCGCGGTGATAGCGGATGCGGTTCGCGTCGCGACGCTCGACCACGGCGCCGGCTTCCGCCGCGTCGACGCCCATCACCTCGACCGCGACACGGCGCCGGAACTCCGGCCCCGCCACGAGCCGCACATGTAGAGCGTCCTCCCGCCATGCCAGCACGGCCGCCGATGCCCGTCCAACGAACACGCAGGGGCCCTCGCCGGCCATCTCGCAGACGACGCTCCGGGTCACGCGGACCAGGTTGCCCTCGCCGATCGGCTGGCCAAGCGGCGGCGCGGGCAGGAAGAGGTCGGGAAGCTGGGCGCTGGCGACGCGGGCAAGACGCTCGACGAAACTCGGAGGACGGTCCTCACGCGCCTGGACCTCTTCCGGCGGGATGCCGGCACGGCGCGCGACTTCATCGATCAGCGCGTTGCCGACCAGCCGCCATCCGAGCCGCTCCGCCACCAGCGTCGCCACCTGCGTGCCGCCGGACGCGTACTGCCTCGAGATCGTGATCAGCATCCGAGCCTCCCCTACTCTCCTCCCGCGGTCCGCCTGGCGGCGGGAGACGCCGGCCGCGCGCCGCTCGGGCGGTCCGAATCGAGCACGATCGCCTCGCGGAACGCCTTCAGGATCGACAGGTCCATCCGTCGCAGATCCGGACTCGCCAGATAGAACACGACCGCCACCACGACCGCCAGCAGTGAGGCCAGTCCCACCGAGAGAGCCGCACCCCACACCTCGGCGAGCGCACTGATCGGCACGGCGCCCAGCATTGGCAACGAGAACGACATCGTCAGAAAGCCGGAAACCCGGCCGCGCACCGAGTCCGGGATCAGCACATGGATCGCGGTGTTGTTCAGGGTGGTGTAGATCGCCTGGAAGGCGCTGCCGGCGAGCAGCAGTGGCAGCGCGAGCCAGAACCAGGGGCTGAGTGCGAACCCCATCATCAGCAGACCGAACGCGAAGACGCTGGTCATCATCAGCCGCAGGCGCCGGCTCGCGTTGCCGCGCCAGGCGACGAAGGCCGCTCCCACTACCCCGCCAATACCGGCCGCTCCGCTCAGCATGCCGAAGCCCCGAGGCCCGACTTCCCAGATCTCCTCGGCGAACACCACCAGGAGCGTCTGGAACGGCATGACCAGGAACATCGGCACCAGACCGAAGAACAGGAGCACCAGGACCAGACGGTGTTCGCGCACGTAGCGGAAACCCTCGGCCATGTTCTGCAGGAGGGAGGTCTCTGTGCGATCCGCCGCCGGCGCCCGTCCCACGGCCATCATCCCGGCCAGGGCCAGGGCGTAGAGAGCAACGTTCGTGGAGTAGGCCACCGTCACGCCGGCGGCCCCGATCAAGGCCCCGGCCACCGCAGGTCCCACGACGCGCGTGACGTTCATCGCGGTCATCGTGAGCGCCATCGCGCCGGTCAGGCGGCGACGGCCGACCACGTTCGCGATGATCGCGTTACGAGCCGGCATCACGAACGGGAAGACGGCGCCGACGAACGCGACCTGAACCAGGATGTGCCAGAACTCCAGCCGGCCGCCCAAGAGAAGCGACAGAACAACGATCTCGGCGACGACTACGGTGGTCTGACCGGCCACGACCAGTGACCGCCGCTCGAACCGGTCCGCGACCACGCCTCCCACCGGCCCCAGGCTGAGCATGGCCAGCGCGACCATCAGGGTCACCAACCCGAGCGCCAGCTCACGGCCGGTGATCGAGAACACCAACCACGCGCGCACGACCAACTGGCCCTGCATGGCCAGGAAGAACGTCGTGTTCGAGATGTAGAGCCAGCGGAACTGCCGCTCGCTGAAGAGGCCCGCCAGGCCGCCACGGCCAGGCGGCGGCCCGTGCACGCGGGGGAACTGCTTGACGGTCATCAGAAGCCCATCGGGCCGCCCCTGAGGTTCTGAAACAACCCCACTATCCCGATGAACAGCACGATCAAGACCACGTACGCCAGACCCGCCAACACCACCACCTTGACCCAGAAGAGGAGTTTTTCCATGGCTTCGGCGATTCGCTCCAGCGCTGCACCCAAACGGTCAAGGTCATCCATCCGCGGCCTCCGGTTCGGTCTTCGTCAAGCAGAGCCGACACAGTACCAACGGCTGAAGTTCGGCTGCTGGGACCGCGGGCAGCGGGCCACAACGTCGACAGCCGGTCCGTGACCGCGCGCTGCTACACTCCGGCGTCCTTCGCGCTGAGACCGGCCGTCTCGCCCGGTGATGCCGACGTAGCTCAGTGGCAGAGCAGCTGATTCGTAATCAGCAGGTCAGCGGTTCAAATCCGCTCGTCGGCTCCACTACGACTCGCCCGGCCCCGTGGTAGCTTCTCGGCAGCTCTCCCCCAGAATCGAGGAGGTGGTCCCCATGAGGCTGCACCGGTTTCTCGCTCTCTCCGCCGTGGCCATTCTGGCGCTCGCGTTCGTTGCCTGCTCGCCGCAGGCCGAAGCGACGGACGCCCACGTCGTTGCCGAAGCGCCGTCAGAGAGTGCCAGCTTTCCACTGAGCGCGAAGGGAGCGTGGACCATGGAACGGCTGCTGGCGCTCGATCACGAGAGCACGGTCGCCCTGTGGAAGACGCTCCCCGCCGCCGGCATGGCGGAGCTTGACGGCCACTACCAGGGCGTCATCCCGAACGCCGGCGACCACGAGCGTCAGGCGCGCACCTCCGGCTTCATGTACGACGAGGACTCGCCGCGCGGCTACTGGCTCGGCAAGGCCTACCGGCCGCTGACCGAGACCGAGGGCGAGGGCTACAACCGCTGGCGGTTCTCTGGAAGCAAGATCGTCCGGAACGGACGCTTCGCGACCCGCATGGGTCCGTCGCTCATCGACGGCAACCCCTCGTACATCATGGACTACAGCGCGTTCAACGACACGACCCTGGTCGACGAGATCCGCAAGCTGGACGAGGGGGTCTACCTCGGCGTCGGCACGACGGCGACCGAGGATGGCAACCGTAGCGCGCCCGGCCACTTCGCCCTGGTCGGCCCGACCGACGCATGGGTTGGCGCCGAGGAGTGACGCGGCGCCTCGCAGCCTGCCTCACGGCCGTCGCCGCACTGGCGTGCGGCGACGAGGTCGACTACGCGACCGGTGACCAGGTACCCCCGACCGGAATCCCGCCCTACGTCACCCAGGAGTGGAGTCCTCCCAGCGCGCCGGCTGAGCCGACCGAACTGACTCCCCAGGAGCCCTGCGCGGATCGGGACCCGCTGCGCCAGGCGTTCTTCGGCGACCTCCACACGCACACCGCCTTCTCACTGGATGCCCTCGGACGCGGCGGCTTCCAGACCCCCGACGACGCCTACCGCTTCGCCCGCGGCGAGGCGCTCGGACTCGGTCCACTCGACGACGCGGGACAACCGACCCGCGTCGCCCAACTCGTTCGGCCCCTCGACTTCGCGGCCGTCACCGACCACTCCGAGTGGTTGGGCGAAGTCTCTGTCTGTACCGACCCCTCCTCGCCCCTCTACGACGAGCCGGCGTGCCGCGGCATGCGGCCGGGAAGCACGGCCGAAGAGCGCGCGGCCTGGCTGGACCACCGAATCACCGGTCGGGTGCCGGGACTCTGCGGCGAGGACACAAGCGTCTGCCGTCAGGGCCTGCTCACCGCCTGGGGCGCGACCCAGGCGGCCGCGGAACAGCACTACGACCGGTCGAGCGACTGCTCCTTCACGACGTTCCACGGCTGGGAGTACACGCGCATGCCGGGCCTGTCCAAGGTGCATCGCAACGTCATCCTGCGCAACGAGATCGCGCCGGAGCTGCCGATCTCCTGGATCGACGCCGACCAGCCGCTCGACCTCTGGACCCGGCTGAAGAGCCGGTGCAACGACACCGGCACAGGCTGCCAGGCGCTCACCATCCCCCACAATCCGAACATCTCGAACGGCCAGATGTTCACCCTCGACTGGGGTGGCACTCCGATCGACGAACAGCGGGCGCAGGCGAGCCTTCAGGCCGAGATGGACGCCCTGGTCGAGATCATGCAGGCGAAGGGCGACTCGGAGTGCCGTCGCGGCATGTGGGGCGTCGCCGGCGGCGAGGACGAGTTCTGCGACTTCGAAAAGGTCCGCTACATCGACGGGGAGCGTCCTCCCGACTGCGAGGACGGCACGGGCGTCGGCGGACTGCGCGGCCAGGGCTGTCAGTCACGGCTCGACTTCGTCCGCTACGCCCTGATCGAGGGAATGGCGCAGGAGGAGCGCCTGGGCGTCAACCCGATGCAGTTCGGGATCACCGCCTCGACCGACGGCCACAACGGTCTCCCGGGCGACACGGACGAGTACGACTACCAGGGCCAGAACGCCAACGTCGACTCGGACCTCGAGAAGCGGCTCACGACGCCCGCCTACGCACCCCACCGGCTCCGGAACCCCGGCGGCCTGATCGGCGTCTGGGCCGAGGAGAACTCCAGGGACTCCCTGTTCGACGCGATGCTGCGCAAGGAGACCTTCGGCACCAGCGGCGTGCGGATCAAGGCGCGCCTGTTCGGCGGCTGGGACCTCCCCGACCTCTGCTCCAGCGGCGACATGATCGCCGACGCCTACGAAACGGCGGTGCCGATGGGCAACGTGCTGCCGGATGGCGAGGAATCCGGCGCGCCGACGCTGTTCGTATCGGCCCTCGCCGACTTGGGCACGACCGAACATCCGGGCACGCCCCTGCAGCGGATCCAGATCATCAAGGGCTGGATCGGCGACGACGGCCTGTTTCACGAGCGCGTCTTCGACGTCGCCGGCGACCCGGACAACGGAGCGGACGTGTCGCGAGACACCTGCGAGCGGAGCGGCGACGGCGCCGCCTCTCTTTGCGCCACGTGGACCGATCCCGAGTTCGACCCTTCCCGGTCGGCGGTCTACTACGCAAGAGTCCTCGAGAACCCGAGCTGCCGCTGGAACGCGCTGCAGTGCGCTGCGCTACCGCAAAGCGAGCGGCCGGCCGCATGCGCCGATCCCGACCAGCCCTGGCGAATCCAGGAGCGGGCCTGGACGTCGCCGATCTGGTATCGGGCCGCCGCCGAGTAGCGGCAGCCGTCGCTCCCACCGCTACCCCGGGCGCGCCATCGTTGACACACCGACCTCGGACGCTTAGGTTGCCCGCCAACCTCTGAGGAACTTCAAGATGAGCGAAGCGACCGCAACGTCACGGTGGACCGTGTGCCCCCTCCTTCTCCTTGTCCTGCTGGCGGCCGCCTGCGGCGGGGACGCGGACGTGGCGCCGACGGCCGGCAACGTCGATGACGAGCGGATCATGCGCGCGGCCGAAGACGAGCCCGGGAGCTGGCTGACCTACGGCCAGACCTACAAGGAGCAGCGCTTCTCCACCCTCGACCAGATCACCCGCGAGAACGTCGGGAATCTGAAGCTCGCCTGGTCCAAGCCGATCGGCGGCCGCTCCGAGCGGATGCAGGGCACGCCGCTCGTCGTCGACGGGGTCATGTACGCGACGAACGGCTGGGGCGTGATCTATGCGCTGGACCCGGCCACGGGCGAGGAGATCTGGACGCACGACCCGCAGACGGACCGCACCTACGTCAAGTACTCCTGCTGCGGCGGCGTCGCGAACCGCGGCGTCGCGGTCTACAGGGGCAAGGTCTACGTCGCCCTGTTCGACGGCCGGCTGGTCGCGGTCGACGCGGCGACCGGCGAGGAGGTCTGGGACGTCGACACCTGGCATCCCTCGGCGCTCGGTCGCTTCAACATCACCGGCGCCCCGCGCGCCGCGGCGGGAAAGGTGTTCATCGGCCAGGGCAGCTCGGAGAGCGGCAAACGGCGAGGCTACGTCTCCGCCTACGACGCCGAGACCGGCGAACTGGCTTGGCGCTTCTACCTGGTGCCGGGCGACCCGTCCAAGCCGTTCGAACACCCCGAGATGGAGATGGCGGCGAAGACCTGGGGAGGCGAGTGGTGGAAGATGGGCGGCGGCGGCACCGCCTGGAACTCCCTGGTCTACGACGAGGAGCTGAACCTGCTCTACATCGGCGTCGGCAACGGCGCACCCTGGTCGCGCCAGGTCCGCTCACCCGGAGGCGGCGACGACCTGTTCCTGACCGCGATCGTCGCGGTCGACGCCGACACCGCCGAGATGAAGTGGTACTACCAGACGGTTCCCGGCGACAACTGGGACTACAGCTCGGCGATGGACATCGCGCTCGGCGAACTGACCGTCGACGGCGTGGACCGAAAGGTCCTGCTCCAGGCGCCCAAGAACGGCTTCTTCTACGTGATCGACCGCGAGACGGGTGAACTGCTACGAGCCCACCCCTACACCGACCGGATCGACTGGGCGACCCACGTCGACATGGAGACCGGGCGGCCGATCGAGAACCCGGACGTCGTGTTCGAGGAGAAGCCGCAGTGGATCACGCCCGCGAACGCCGGCGCCCACAACTGGGAGCCCATGTCCTGGGACGCGGAGCGGGGCGTCATGTACTTCTACTACCACGACTACGCGAACTTCTACGCCCTGCCCGAGGAGTTCGTCGAGACGGGCACGTACACGATCCGGCCGTGGGGGCTGAGCCTCGGCGTCGCCAGCGGCGCTTACCGCAGCAAACTGGAGCAGGAGGCCGAGCCGCAACCCGAGAACAGGGGCTTCCTGGTCGCCTTCGACCCCCTGTCGGGAGAAAAAGTGTGGGAAAACCGTTTGCCCTCAATCTTCAACGGCGGCGTTCTCGCCACGACCACCGGCGTGCTGTTCCACGGCGGCGGCGGCGGCGACTTCAACGCCTACGACAAGGACACTGGCGAAGAGCTGTGGGAGTTCGACGCCTACGGGTCGTTCACCTCGTCGATCATCACCTACATGGAGAGCGGCACGCAGTACGTCGCCACGATGGTTAGCGGCAGCACCCGGTACGACCGGCCAGGCGAGTTGCTCATCTTCTCGCTGGACGGCGAGGCGACCCTGGCCGAACCGCCGGAGCGCGACTACTCCATCCCCGAGCTGCCGCCGCTCACAGCCTCCGCCGAGACGATCGAACGCGGCAACACGCTCTACCACGAGCACTGCGCGCTCTGCCACCGCGGACTCGGCCAGACCTCGATCGTCGCCGCCGCCTCCCCCGAGCTGCGCCGGATGTCACCGGAGGTCCACGCGGACTTCATGGCGATCGTCCAGGACGGCCTGCTGCCGCTCGGCATGCCCGGCTACGCCGAACTCTTCGACGAGGACGCGACGATTGCGATCCACCAATTCGTCATCTCGAAGGCGATGGAGCTGCGGGACGCACAGTAGCTCAAGCCGGCCACTCGGTGCGCCGGCGTCCTCGCCGGCATCCGGGCGAGCCGCCAAGCGGCAAGCCATACGCTCAGGTCCGATGAACCTAGTCCTCGACTGCGATCCCGGACTCGACGACGCGGTCGCGATCCTGGTCGCGGCGCGCTACGCCGACTTGATCGGGATCACGACCGTCGCCGGCAACGTCGGGATCAACCGAACCACCCGGAACGCGCTCGTCGTCGCGCAACTCGCCGGTCTGGACGTGCCGGTCCACCGTGGCGCCGGGAAATCGCTCGCCGGGGAGCCCGTCGACGGCAGCCGGATTCACGGCGAGACCGGTCTGGGCAACGCGGTTCTACCCGACCTGGACCGATCCGAGGCTTCGGCCGACGCGGTCGCCTACCTCTGCGACACCGCCCGCTCCGTCGACGACCTGCATCTCCTGGCCATCGGCCCGCTGACGAACGTCGCGCTGGCGCTGCAGTGCGATCCCGATCTCCGCCGCCATCTCGCCGGCCTGACCATCATGGGCGGCAGCGCGAGCGCCGGCAACATCACGTCCGTCGCCGAGTTCAACATCTGGGCCGACCCGGAAGCCGCGGCCATCGTCTTCGAGAAGGCTGCCCCGGTCACGATGGTCGGTCTCGACGTGACGAACAAGGTCGTCTTCGGCGCTGAAGAGACCGCGCGGATGCGCGCCGCTGGAAGGCCGGCCGCCGACCTCGCCGCCGATGTCACCGACTTTCTGCGCGACCGCTTCCGGCAGTACGTCGGACGGTCCGTCGTTCCCCTGCACGACGCGACCGCCGTCATCGCGGCAACGCATCCCCATCTGTTCGAGCGTTCGCGTCATCCAGTCACGGTCGAGGTGGACGGCGAGATCACCCGCGGCATGACCGTGGCCGATCTTCGGCCGCCAGCCCTGATCGAGGCGATCGGCCCGGCACAGGTCGCCGCGAGCGACATCGTCTGGGACACCGACGTCGACGCGGTCAGGGAGTTGATCGTAGAGGCGGTGCTGGCGTTCTAGCCGTCGGTCAGCCGGTCCGCCCGCTGATCCATGTCGTTCTGGTGCAGCACCAGATGATCGACGGTACCGTCGTCGCTTCGTCCGAACGTGATCTGCGCGTCGACGACGCGGTAGAAGTACTTCGTCTCGGATTCAGGGAACACCTCGAAGCTGGGCTGCCCCGTGAGTTGGACGAACAGCCGATCGCCCTGCCGGGTCACCGTGAACACCATGTTTTCGGCGAGCTGATAGCGGCCGGCGTAGTCGTCGAAGAGCGCCGGATCGACCTCGACGACCGTCCGGAACGCCGGAGGCACGACGAGCCGGTAGCCCTGCTCCAGCAGGTGGAATCCCAGGTCGTCGACACTGTCGCCGGAGTTCGACAGCACGACGACGCCGGTCCGCGATTCGAGGTCCAAGCCGAGAAACGAGCGATAGCCGCCGGTGCCGCCGTTGTGCCAGTGGAGGTCACGCCCGTGGCCGCCGCGGATGACCCAGCCGAGGCCGATGCGCATGCCGGGCGCCGGAAAGTCGCGGCGCGACCGATGGGTCTCCGTCATCTCTTCCTGCAACGGCGACTCGCCCAGACCGAGATTCGCCTCGACGAAGGTCAACATGTCGTTCACCGTCGAGCGCAGCGCGCCGGCGCCCGCGAGGGTTGGAAGATCCCAATTCGCGACGGGCCGGAGTTGCACGCTGTGGCCAATGGCCAGGCGTTCCCGCTGGGACGGCGACAGCGTGATCGACGTGTCCGACATCCCGAGTGGTTCGAGAAGCCGTTCAGACACCAGGCTCTCGTAGTCCGTCTCCTGGCTCAGAGCGAGGGCGTGTCCCAGGAGACCGGTACCGAGATTCGAGTACTCGACCGCCTCGCCGATGTCTCGCTCCAGGTCGTGGGACGACAAGAACTCGTAGAGCTGGGCGACCGTGTAGTCCGCGTACGGGTTCCCCGCATCGGCTGGCCGGAAGTTGTTCGGCATCCGCGGCAGTCCCGAGCTGTGCGTCGTCAGGTGCAGCAACGTGATCTCCGCGCCATTCCGCGTCGGCACGGTGACGTCCGGCCCGAGCAGCCGCTGCACCGGCGTCTCGAGCTCCAGTGCGCCCTCCCCCGCCAGGTCCGCCAGGAGGATCGCGGTGAAGACCTTGGTGATCGAGCCGATCTCGAACACGGTGTTGCCATCTACGTCGGCCGGGTTGTCGGTCGCAAGCTGACCGTGAGCGACCACGCGCCGGCCGCCCGGTTCGACAACACCGACCACGATGCCGACGCTCCGCTTCTGCTCGTCGATCCGGTTCACCAGGATCTGGCGAATCTCGTCATCGCCGGGGATCGAGGGAACGTCCTGAACCGCGAAGCAGACCGCGGACACCAGCAGGAGTCCGAAGAAGAAAGCGTTGGTGCGTCTGGTCATGAGGGAATCTCCGCGTCTGGTGTCGTGGGCCTGTACTCGCCGGCTCGGCCAACCTGCTATACGCACCCTACAGAGCTTTGATCCGTATCATCTGATCCCATGTGCGGCCGCTACACGCTCCGCTCGAAGGCAAGGACGGTAGCCGATCACTTCGAACTGGACGAACTGCCCGATCTGGAACCCCGCTACAACATCGCGCCGACCCAGGACGTTCCCGTGGTCGCACTGAACCGCGAAGGTCGACGCGCCCTGGGCACGATGCGCTGGGGCTTCCCACGAAAGCGCGGCGGTCCCCAGATCAACCTCCGAGACGACACCGCGGTGGAGGCGCCCAGGTTCCGCAACCTGCTGAGCCGCCGCCGTTGCCTCGTCGTCGCCGACGGCTGGTACGAGTGGCAGGTGCAACCGGAAGGCTCCCGGCTACCTCACTACTTCCGGCTGCCGGGCGGCGGTCCCTTCGGCTTCGCCGGCGTCTGGAACCGCACTCCCGACGGTCTGGCCTGCACGATCATGACCTGCCCCGCCAGCGAGCCGATCGCCCCGATCCACGACCGGATGCCTGTCATCGCCCAACCGCCATACGACCAGTGGCTGGACGGCCCGCTGCAGGATCCCGACACCGTGGGAGACCAGCTCGAGACCTACACCGGCGAACTCGAGTTCTTTCCCGTCTCGACGCGAGTCGGCAGCTACAAGAACGACTACGCGTCGTTGATCGAGCCGATCTGACCAGCGAGAACGCCCGCGCCCAAGACCCTCAACCGGCTGCGTTCCCGCCCGCTCTTTGCAGTCCAAACGACCTCCACACGAAGTACATCGCCGGGAAGACGAACGTCACCCCAAGGAACACCGTCACCAGTCCGCCGACCATCGGAGCCGCGATCCGCTTCATCACGTCGGCGCCGGTACCCGTCGCCCACAGGATGGGCACGAGGGCGACGAACGTGGTCAGCACGGTCATCGTGATCGGACGCACCCGTCGAACGGCGGCCTCGGTCACGGCTTCGCGAAGGTCGCGCAGGGTGTCCATCGTCCCCCGGCGCTTCCGCTCGTTGTAGACCAGATCGAGGTAGAGCAGCATCACGGACCCGGTCTCGGCAGCGAGACCCGCCAGGGCGATCATCCCGACCCACACGGCGACCGACCAGTTGTAGTCGAGCTGGTCGAGCAGCCACACCGAGCCGACGAGCGAGAACGGCACCGCCGAGACGATGAACGCCGTCTTGATCACGGAGCGCGTGCTCAGGTACAGGAGCGCAAAGGTCAGAACGAGGGTGAGCGGCACGATGAGCAGGAACCGGTCGCGAGCCCGCTCCATGTACTCGTACTGCCCCGACCAGAGGAGCGTGTAGCCCGGAGGCAGCGCCACCTTGTCGGCGACCTCCTCGCGGGCCCGGCGGATCCAGCCGCCGATGTCGCTGCTCTCCAGGTCGACGTAGACCCAGGCGTTCGGCCTGGCTCCCTCCGACTTGATACCCGGCGGTCCGTCCCGGAACTCGATCGCCGCCACCTGGCCGAGCGGCACCTGGGCGCCGCCCGGCGCGGTCACGAGGATCTGCTCCAGGGCCTCGGGATCGTCCCGCAGTTCCCGCGGATAGCGCAGGTTGATCGGGTAGCGCTCGAGCCCCTCGACGGTCCAGGAGACGTTCATGCCGCCGACCGCCGACTGGATCGTGTCCTGGATGTCGGCGATCCGCAGGCCGAACCGCGCGGCCGCCTCCCGG
Source organism: Acidobacteriota bacterium (assembly GCA_026707545.1). Classification (NCBI taxonomy): domain Bacteria; kingdom Pseudomonadati; phylum Acidobacteriota; species Acidobacteriota bacterium. The sequence continues at coordinate 1,616,724 of JAPOWR010000001.1, forward strand.
TCGATGTCGAAGTCGAGGTAGGCGCCGCCCATCACCCGTTCGGCGTAGGCCGTGAGCGTGCCCGGAAGCGGCTTCACCACCGCCTCGACCTGCTCCGCCAGCCTTTCCAGCGTCGCCAGATCGGGGCCGCCCAGCTTGATCCCCACGGGCGTCTTGATCCCGGTGGACAGCATGTCGATCCGGGTCTTGATCGGCATCGTCCAGGAGTTCGTCACGCCGGGGAACTGGAGCGCCCGGTCGAGCTCGGCGATCAGGTCGTCGGGAGTCAGGCCGGGACGCCACTCGTCCTGGTCCTTCAGCACGATCGTCGTCTCCAGCATCGACAGCGGCGCCGGGTCGGTCGCCGTCTCCGCCCGGCCCACCTTGCCGAACACGGTCTCCACCTCCGGGAAGCTGCGGATGATCCGGTCCGTCTGCTGAACGATCTCCCTGGCCTTCGTGATCGACACGCCGGGCAGGGTCGTCGGCATGTAGAGCAGGTCGCCCTCCCACAGCGGCGGCATGAACTCGGAGCCGATCCGCTTGAGCGGCACGAGGCTCGAACCCAGCACCGCGAGCATGAGGACGATGACGAGCCAGCGCAGACGCACGGCACCCGCGACCAGCGGCCGGTAGACGCAGCGCAGGAGCCGGGGCAACGGATTGCGATGCTCGTGGACGATCCGGCCGCGGACGAGCCAGAACATGAGCACCGGCACCACGGTCACCGCAACCACCGAGGCCATCGCCATCGAGTACGTCTTGGTCAGGGCGAGCGGTTTGAACAGCCGGCCTTCCTGAGCCTCGAGCGTGAAGACGGGCAGGAACGAGACCGTGATGACCAGCAGCGAGAAGAACAGGGTCGGCCCGACCTCCTGAGCCGCGCGCAGAACGAGGTCGAAGCGGGACTGCTTGCCGCCCGCCTCGGCGTCCTCCTCGACGTGGCGGTGCACGTTCTCGACCATGACGATCGCCGCATCGACCAGCACGCCGATCGAGATCGCGATGCCGCCCAGCGACATGATGTTCGACCCCAGTCCCTGGACTCGCATGACGACGAAGGCGAGCAGCACCGAAACGGGAATCGCCAGGATCGCCACGAGCGCCGAGCGGAAGTGGAACAGGAAGACCAGGCAGATGACAGCCACGACGATCGACTCCACGATCAGCGTGTCCGTCAGTGTCGCGATCGACCGCTCGATCAGGCCGCTGCGGTCGTAGGCAACGGAGATCTCCACGTCGTCCGGCATTCCGGCGCCGAGTTCGTCCAGGCGTTCCTTCACCCGCTCGATCGTCGCCCGGGTGTCGGCGCCGGAGCGGACGACGACGATGCCGCCGACCGTCTCGCCCTCGCCGTTCCAGTCGGCCAGGCCCCGGCGAATCTCCGGTCCGATCGTCACGTTCGCGACGTCCCGGAGCAGGACCGGCACCCCGCCCGGACCGGAGGCGAGAACGATCGTCTCCAGGTCCCGCAGCTCCTGGACGTAGCCTCGCCCGCGGACCATGTACTCCCGCTCGGCCATCTCGATCAGCCGGCCGCCCACGTCGGCGTTCGACTCCTCGATCGCCTGCCGGACGACGGGCAGCGAAAGGCCGTAGGCACGCAGACGGACCGGGTCCACCTCGACCTGGTACTGGCGCACGAAGCCGCCGATCGAGGCGACCTCCGACACCCCCTCGACGGTCAGCAGGCCATACTTCAGGTACCAGTCCTGGAGCGAGCGAAGCTCCGCCAGAGACCGGGAATCCGAGTTCAGCACGTACATGAACGCCCAGCCGACGCCGGTGGCGTCCGGGCCGAGCTGCGGTGATGTGCCCGGCGGCAGCCTGCCCTCGAGCCCCGCCACGGATTCGAGCACTCTTGACCGTGCCCAGTAGAGATCCGTGCCGTCCTCGAAGATGACGTAGACGAAGGAGAAGCCGAAGAAGGAGTAGCCTCGGACCACCTTGGCGTAGGGCACCGAGAGCATGGTCGAGGTGATCGGGTAGGTCACCTGGTCCTCGACCACCTGCGGCGCCTGCCCGGAGAACTCGGTGAACAGGATGACCTGCACGTCCGAGAGGTCCGGTATCGCGTCGATGCGGGTCGTCCGCACCGACCAGACCCCGGCCGCCACCGCCACCACCAGTCCCCCGGCAACCAGCAACTGGTTGCGAAGCGACCATTCGATGATCCGGTTCAGCATCGGATCAGCGCCCGTGGTTGCCGTGGGCTTCGTGCGGGTCCACGGTTTCCTCAGCCTCGGCCGCCGCTTGACCCTCGTGGTCCATGTCGTGCTCCATCCCCTCCATGTCGTGGCCCTCGTGGCTCATGTCGTGGCCTTCGTGCCCCTGGGCCGCGCCCTCCGGCGCCGAGGCCGCGTCCAGCATCTGCTGGACCGCCGCCCGCAGCCTGGACTCCGAGTCGAGCAGGAACTGGGACGACGTGACGACGTCCTCGCCCGCCGCGACGCCCGAGCGGACCTCGGCCAGACCGCCGGCGGTCTGGCCCAGCTCCACCTCGCGCGGCTCGAAACGGCCGCCGCCCAGAGCCACGATGACCACGCTCCTCCGCCCCGTCCGCAGGACGGACTCGGTCGGAATGGTCAGGGCCCCCGGCACCAGCACCGGATCGAAGACGACAGTTGCGAACATCCCCTTGCGCAGCCGGCCGTCCGGATTCGGCACCGCGATCTTCACGGTCAGCGTGCGGGTGCGCTCCGACAGCTCCGGCTCGATGAACTCGACCGTGCCCCGGATCGTCTCGCCCGGGAAGTAGGTGAACGTCACCTCCGCCTCGGCGCCCGGGCGGATCCAGACCACCTGATCCTCGAACACCTCGACTGAAAGCCACAGCGAGGTGATGTCGGCGATGTGGTACGCCTCCATTCCGGGCGTCACCGCCATGCCCTCGAGGCCCGGCATCCGCTTCATGACCAGGCCGCCGGCCGGTGCGGTAACCGTCAGGGTGCGAAAGATCTCCCCCGTCTCCTCGAGCCGCGCGATCTGCTCGGGAGAAATGTCCCAGAACGCGAGCCGGGCCCGCGCCGCGTCGACCAGGGCTTCGGCCCGCAGCCGGGCGTCGTCCGGCGCGTCCTCGAATCGGGCCGCGTAGCGGATCGCCGAGAGGAGTTCCTGCTCCGTCTGGACGAGTTCGGGGGAGTAGACCTCGAACAGACCCGCGCCCTCGGCCACCGGTTCGCCCACGTAGTTGACATGGACCTTCTCCACCCAGCCGTCGTACTTCGTCGTCACGGTGACCATCCGTTCCTGGTCGTACTCCAGGTAGCCGACCGTGCGGATCTCGTGGCGCAGGTCGCGCCGGATGGCCGTTTCGGTCCGGACGTTCATGTTCTGGACCACGGCGGGGTCGATCGCCACCGTCGTGCCGGCGCCAAGGGCCCGCTCCGCCTCGTCGGCGTAGACCGGCACGTAGTCCATCCCCATCTCGTCCTTCGCCGGCACGGGCGACGTGATCGTCGGGTCCATCGGATTCCGGTAGAAGAGGACCTCTCGTTCGCCGGCGGCGGGCGCGTCCTCCCCACCTGGAATGGCAACGGCCATCGGCCCCGCGTGGTAGCCGACGGTGCGCTGCAACCAGGAGTCCGCCGGATGGAGGTCCAGGGGATCGAAGAACAGGAGGAAGAAGGCGGCGAAGCTCCCGACGACCCAGGCCACGCCACGCAGCCAGGCCCCAAGCGGTCCGCCGAATCCGTTTGCATCGTTCGTCATCTCTCCAAACCTCCTCCCTCCTCCAGGCCGCCGACTGGGTGCGCCGGCCGCAAGGCCGGCTCCTCTCCAAGGGCCGACAGCGGTCTGCCAACCGCCCCTTCCAGCTCCGCGAGACCGATCAGGTAGTCCGCCCTTGCCCGGTCCGTCGCCGTCTGCGCCTCGAACAGGACGTGCTCGGCGTCGAACAGGTCGAGCGTGTTGAGCGAGCCGGCGATGTACCCCGCCTCGGCCGACTCCAGCGCCTCCTCCGCCTGCACGACCAGCAGGTCCTCCAGCAACCGCAGCCGCCTCCAGGCCAGCGGCAGCCGCTGGGTCAGATCGCCCACCTCCGACTCGACGGTGAGTTCCGCGGACCGCCGCTCATCGACCGCGTGGGAGCGCAGGTCGAGCGCCTGCTGTACCGCCGCCGCCCGGCTGCGCCGGCGCAGCGGCAGCGTGATGCCGCCGCGCACGCCGAACACGTCGTTCCCGTTGCCGGCCGGGGCCAGCAGGCGGGCGGCCTCGTCGTCCCGCGGGGTCACCAGCGTGTACGTCACGCCGACGCTGAAGTCGGGCTTGTCGGCCATCCGGGCCAGGTCCTCCATGGCTTCGGCCCGGGCGAGTCCGGCCTCCGCCGCGCGCAGCTCCGGCCGCGACGATCGCGCCAGAGCCGCGAGGTTCCCGCTCTCGAGCGCCGCTTCCTCGATTGCTACCAGTAGGGAACCTCTCGCGACCGGCGTAGCGGCAGGCCGGTCCCGCAGTGAGTTGAGCCGCGCGCGCAGGGCAGCTTCGGCGAGGTCCAGGTCGACGAGCGCCCGCTCGGCGCGCGTGATCTCGGCTTGCAGCTTGAGCACGGCCTGCGTCGATCCCACGCCGGTCGCGTACCGGGCCTGAGCGACCTCCTCGTGCTGGACGAGGTGCTCCAGGAAGGTCTCGGCCGTCTCCCTCGAACGGTCGAGAAACGCCAGCTCGTGGTAGAGCCGCCTGACCTCCGTGACCAGGCGTAGCCGCTCTGCCTGCACGCCGTGCTCCAGCGCGACCGCTCCGTGAACCGCCGCTTCCTCCCGCAGATCCAGCTTGGCCAGCCACGGCAGGGGCTGGCTGTACCCGAGCATGAGCCGCTGCGCTCCGACCCGTGTTTCCGGCGGAGCGAGAAAAGCCGTGGCTTCCGCCGTCGGATCGGGCAGGGAGGCGACCTGGGGCGCTTCTTGCGCCGCCGCCCGCGCCTTGGCGAAACCGGCTCTGAGGCCCGGATTCCGCTCCAGTGCCTCTTCGACGAGAGCGCGCAGCGCTTCGTCAGCGATTCCCTGGGCGACCCGATCCGCCGGCGCCCGATCCGAGGCTGCTTGGCCGGTCCCGGCCATCGATGTTCCTGCCCAGGCGACCGTCAGCAGGACGGCGGCGAGCAGGCAAGGCGTATGTCGAACCATCTGACTCCTCCGCGGAAACGTGTTCTCCGCGGCCGCCCGGTTTCGCGGGCGACCGCTCCGACTCGCTTCAGCGGAGGATCAGAGCAACAGGGCCGAGTACAGCCTGTAGCGCGGGACAGCGGGCGGCGGGTCTCCGTCGCAGGCGAACACCGCGGCTTCGAGGCCACAGGTTTCGGGCACCGCGAACAGGCTCCCGGCGAGAGCGGGCGGGTCGATGTCGCCGGCGGAGCCGGGAAGGATCCCTTCGGCCGGAGGATCGACGGACTCGGCGCTGCAACAGCCCGTCATCACCATCTCGGCGTGTCCGCAGGATGCCGCTTCGTGGGACTCCTGCATGGTGCAGGGGTCCTCGACACCGGCGAGCGCGGCGCACACGCCCGCTACCGGCGCTGCCAGAACGGCAAGCGCCAGGAACGAGCCCGTCAACCTGAACGCAGTGCGCATCGCCACTATTGTACGCCTTTCTCTCGGCTCGGCCTGAAATACTCCGGCCACTCCACAAAACGCACGCAACCTCGTCCTGATTCCGGAGGTCTCGATGATCCCCTCTGACGCCCTGATCCGCTCCGCCCTGACGCGCCGCAGCTTTCTGCAGACGACCGGCGCCCTGGCCGGCGCGCTGGCGCTTCCCGGCCTGGCACGCGGCGCCGAGGTGCGGCCGGCCCCCGGCATGCCGGCGCCGCGGTTCGTCGAGACGAACGGCATCCGCATGGCTGTCTACGAACAGGGCTCGGGGGTACCTGTCGTCCTCTGCCACGGCTTCCCCGAACTCGCCTTCTCCTGGCGGTTCCAGTTCCCCGCCCTCGCCGAGGCTGGTTTCCGCGCCATCGCCCCAGATCAACGCGGATACGGCCTGACCGATCGACCGGAGGACGTAGCGACGTACAGCCTGAGGCATCTCTGCGACGACATGGCCGGGATGCTCGACGGGCTCGAGATCGACAGGGCCGTCTTCGTCGGCCACGACTGGGGCGGCGGCGTGGTGTGGATGATGGCGCGGCTCCATCCGGACCGCTGTCTCGGCATCGTCGGCGTGAACACGCCGGGCGGGCGCCCTCCCGGCATGCCGCGCCGGCAGCCGACCGAGGAGCCGCTGATCGTCCGGTCCGAGAACTACTACACGGTCCAGTTCCAGGAGCCCGGCCGGGCCGAGAAGGCACTTTCCGCCGACGTGCGCAAGTCCTTCGAGATGCTCCTGCGGCGCGGCTACATCTGGGACGTCGAGGCGTTCAAGGCGATGCCGGCGGACTCACCGGAACGGCAGATGGACCTGCTCCGGATGCTGGACCGCGAGGACTACCCCGGCGAAGTGTTCCTGTCCGAGGAGGCCCTCGATTACTTCACGGAGACGTTCGAGATCACCGGCTTCACCGGCGGGCTCAACTGGTACCGCATGGCGGGCCGCCCGTTCCCGGGAATCGAGAACGCGAAGTGGGAGATCGAGGTGCCCTGCCTCTACATCGGCGCCGAGAACGACGTCATCCTGCGGCCGTCCTCGGCCGACGGCATGGAGGACTTCATCGACGACTTCGAGAAGTACACCGTCGCCGACTGCGGCCACTGGACGCAGCAGGAGAAGCCGGAGGAGACGAACCGGGTCCTCATCGACTGGCTGCGCCGGAAGATCGCGAAGTCCGCGTAGGACTTGCCCAGCACATCGGCTGGGGCGGCTACTCGCTGAGCCGCTCCCAGACCAGCGAGTCCTGGACCATGCTTCCGTCGACCGCTCTGGCGGGCGGCATGAGGGTCAGCGTTCGATCGCCGAACTCGTAGAAACGCTGTGCGTCCGTGTCCATGCAGCTCGGATACCAGCAGCCCGAGCGGTGGTGGACGAGGAAGCCGTCGTCCCTGTGGATCGTGTACGGGCCGAAGTAGCTGATGTAACTGCGGATCGCACCTGCGGCCTCTTCGGGCGTGGGCCGGCCGGCGGCGAAGGGCTGGCGATCCGGTCGCACCAGGTGGACGGCCATGTGCCCGGAGCCGGTGTAGATGATGAAGCCGTCGACCCAGGTCCGCTCCACGGGGAGCTCCTCTCCGGCATCGTCGCGCCGTTCCAGCCGGCCGAAGTGCCAGAAGCCCACGAAACGCCCGTGTTCCGCGGTGAACTCGGAGAGTTCCGGGAGCTTCCGCCAGGTCAGGCGGACGGTGCCGCCATCGGCACCGGCGGGCGGTTGAAGCGTCAGCGTGTCATCCGAGAACTCGTACTTCCGCACGTAGTCCGCGCCCGCGGCGTTCGGGTTCATGCTCGCCCGCAGGTGGTGCGTGACGGCACCTGCGTCGTCGTCCACCGAGAAGGTCCCGAAGTAGGCCGTGTACGAGCTGTAGGCCGCGAGACCGTCCTCCGGCGTGGCCGGACGTCCGGTGGCCGGCTGACGGTCCGCTCCCTGGATGACGACCCCCATGTAGCCGGCCGGGTCGTACATGATGAAGCCGGTCGATTCCTCGTTCCGCGACAGCTCCTCGCCTTCGCCCGAGTAGCGGACGATCGAGGCGAGCTCCCAGGCGCCGTGGAACCGGGCGTCCGGATCGCCGGCCGCCAGCGCGGCCGCCGCCGGAACCTCGTCGGCCGCCTGACCCGCGCAGCCACCGAGCAACAGGGCGATGCTGACGAGGGCACAGTGACACGAACGCATGGTCACGATCCTACAGACTCGGTGTCCAGACCCGCACGGAGCCGTCGGGAAGCCCGTCGTCGCCGGCTGCGGCTAACCGCCAAGGCCCTCCGCCATCGCGGCGCGCAGTCTGGCCATGGCCGTGGCTTCCTCTTCCGTCAGGTCGTCGGGGTCCAGGGGACTCTGTTCCCGCACATCGTTCTCGAAGTCGAAGAAGCGGCCGTCGTCGTACAGCTTGTAGCGGCGGTCGTGGACGAAGGTCACTTCCGGAATGTTCAGAAAGCGCGGCCGGAAGTCGGTGAAGACCCAGTCGCGCGCGGAGTCCGTTTCGCCCCTCAGCACAGGCAGGAAACTCCTGCCGTCGATCACGCGGTCGTCCGGCAGCGACCCGCCGGCCGCCTCGACCATGGACGGCAGGAAGTCGCTGAGGTCGACCAGGGCGTCCGAGGTTCGGCCTCCGTCGATACCGGCCGGCCAGGTGGCGATGAACGGAACGTGGCTGCCGTAGTCGGTCGTCCTGGCCTTGCCGCCGGGGATCATTGTGCCGTCTACCAGCGTGCTGGTGATCTGCCTGGGGGTACCGTTGTCGGCGGTCAGCAGGATCAGCGTATCGTCCAGAACGCGCAGTTCCTCCAGACCGGCGAGCATGCGGCCGACCAGCTTGTCCGTGTAGGCCACCATGTCGGCGAAATAGGCGGGGTCCTCCGCCTTGCGATCGGCGTTCCAGTCCGCACTGTCAGGCGTCGGCACGAAGGGATCGTGGACCAGCGCCATCGAGTGATAGGCAGCGAACGGGCGATCGGGGTGCTCGCGAACCTGCGCTCCGACTCTCTCGAGCAGGAAGTCCGCGAACAGGTCCGGACCGTACTCGCCCTCGAAGACGCCGCCTTCGTTGCCCGGTCCCCAGAGCAGTGGATCCGCGTAGCGCTCCCCCTTCTGGTGGTAGTGCCAGACCAGGTAGTCGTCGAAGCCGGCCTCCTCCGGCGTCTTCCCTTGGCCCTCGCAGCAGTCCTCCTTCCAGGCCAGTTGGAACCCGGAAAGCTGCCACTTCCCGGCCAGGAAGGTGGCGTAGCCGGCGTCCCGCAGCAGGTTCGCGAACGTGAGCTCGTCCCGAGGCAGTACGCCCCACTCCGTGTAGTTCCGGCTGTTGTAGCGCCCCGTCATCAGCTTGAGCCGCGACGGGGAGCAGAGCGGCGTCGAGTAGGCGTGGGTGAAACGGACTCCTTCCGCCGCCAGGCGATCGATGTTCGGCGTCTCGTAGGACGCGCCGCCGTAGGCGCCGATCGCCTCGAAGCCGAGGTCGTCGATCAGGATGAGAAGGATGTTCGGCCGCTCCTCCGGAAACTGCCAGTTCGGCGGCGGCTGGAAGCCCTCGCGGCCGGCGAAGAATGGCGCAACCGGATTCGGCGGCTGCAGCGCCCGGAACGCCGTGGCCTTCTCAAGTAGGTGCACCACCAGATCGGGATGGTCCGCCGCAAGATCCTGCTCCTCCAGTGGATCTTCGTCGAGCTGGAACAGGAGCGTTCGCGACGCCTCCGTCGAACCCTGGCGCGTCAGCGGCGGCCCGACGACGACCAGCTTCCACTCGCCCTCCGTCACGGAGACCTGCTCCCGCTCGGGGTCTAGCTGGGCGATGAACGAGTAGAGATCACGCTCGGGGCCGGTATCGGCCTCACCGGTCAGCACCTCACCGACATCGACGCCGTCCAGCGTCTTTCCGCCGTGATCCTCGATGCCGGTGAATCCCATCAGCGTCGGCAGGACGTCGACGTAGGACACCGGCGCCTCGATCCGGCCGCCGCCCTCGACGTTCCCCGCCGGCCAGCGCGCCGCCGCGGCCACCCGGGTGCCGCCCTCGAACACGCTGCCCTTGGCGCCACGGTAGGGGCCGTTGTCGCCGATCCCCACGGAGCCGCCGTTGTCGCTGAAGAACAGGACGAGCGTGTTGTCGGCGATTCCGTGGCCGTCGATCGTGTCGAGGATGCGGCCGACGCCTTCGTCGAGGGAATGGACCATCGCCGCATGAATCCGGCGCCCGTTGCGCCGCCGCTCGTCAGCGGCCAGCGGCCGGCCGGCGGTCGACTCCTCCCAGCCGCGCGGAGGTTCGAGCGGATCCAGATCTGCGTAACGCGGCAGGTCTTCCGCCTTCGCCTGCAGCGGCGAGTGCGGCGCGCTGAACGGAACGTAGAGGAAGAACGGCGCATCACCGCCGGCGTGGCGATCGATGAACCGAACCGCGTGGTCCGCGAGGAGGTCCGTCACGTACCCCTCCTCCTCGACCGATTCGTAGTCGTGACTCCAGTCGCGCTCGCCGACGCGCTCCTTCGTGAAGTAGTCGACCGCCGTGTTGTGGCCCACGAACTCGGTGAAGCCGCGGCGCAGCGGATGGTACTTGCGGTCGAAGTGGCCGAGGTGCCACTTGCCGAAGATGCCACGGTGCTCGTAGCCGGCCCGGGCCAGAACCTCCGGCAGGGTGACCTCCGAGGTGTCCATCCCGTAGTCGCGCCACGGCGCGATGACCGCCCGCATCAGGCCGAAGCGGATCGGATAGCGGCCCGTCATCAGACCGGCCCGGGTCGGCGAGCAGACGGGCGCGCTGTAGAACCGCTCCAACCGCACGCCCTCGGCGGCGATCCGGTCGATGTTCGGCGTGGCGATCTCGCCGCCGTGGAAGCTGACGTCGTGTCGGCCGAGGTCGTCCGGGACGATCAGGACGATATTGGGAAGGGGGCCTGGGTCAACCGGCGTCGGTGAGCCGCCGCAGCCGGCGACAAGGAGCGCCGCGGCGACCAACAGCGACGCCTGGGAGAGACGGACCGGATGGCTGGACACCGTCCTTCTAGGCTACACGGCCACTTAGGCTCGCGCGCCCAGTGGGGACTACGCTTCGCGGAGGAGATCGGTGATCTTCTGTCGCGAGGCGCCAAAGGCGGGAAGCAGGCCGCCGAGGACGCCAGTCACCGTGGCCAGGAAAACGCCCGAGAAGAGGGCAAACGGCGTCGTTCGCAACTGGAACGTGATCTCGCTGAAGGTCACCTGGTTCATCGTGCCGGTCTGGATCGCGTTGAGCGGCAGGGACAGCAGGGCGCCGAAGCCGCCCGCGACCACACCGAGCAGCACCGCTTCCAGGAAGAAGCTGCCCATGATCGAGCGGCGCTTGAAGCCGAGGGCGCGCAGAGTGCCGATCTCGCGGGCACGGGCCGCGACCTGCGCGTACATCGTGTTCGCGGCGGCGAAGCAGGCACCGATCGCCATCAGCACGGCCAGCACGTTGCCGAGGATGATGAACTGGCCCGATGACGTCTCCGACTGGAGTTCGTAGTACTCGGGTTCCGTGAGCGCCTGCACCTGCAGGCGCTGGTCCGCCTTGACCGTCTCGATCAGGTCGCGGGCCGCGGCCGGCGACGCGGCCTGAAGCCGGGTCGACGAGTAGTAGCCGCTGCGCCGGAACGAGTCGCCCAGGTCACGGTAGTCACCCCAGATCTCGGAGCCGTGGGCGCCTACGCCGGCAAACGTGCCGACGACGCGGAACGTGTTCCGGCCCATCTTGCGCTCGTCGCCGACCCGCAGGCCGAGCCGCCCGGCCAGACTGCGGCCGACGATGATCTCGCCACGGCCCGGCTCGAAGACCCGGCCCTCGGTGATCTCGAAGCCCGGCCGGATGGCGAACGCTCCGGGCTCGACGCCGCGAACCATCACGTTCGTCTCCGTGCCGTCGACCCGCTTGAAGATCTGGATCGTGACCGTTTCGCCGGAAGCCATCACCGCACCTTCGGCCGTTCGCTCGACGCCCGGCATGGCGGTCAGCAGGCGGTGGCTCTCCTGCGCGTAGGAACTCTCCATCTCGGCGCGGGTGCCGTCCCGCATCACGATGACGACCGAGGCGTCTCCGGTGTCCGCGAACGCGGCCCGCAGGCCGCCGGCGAGGGCAAGCACGCCGATGTAGACCAGGACGACGAAGCCGATCGAGGCCAGCGTCATGAACGCCACGCCCCGGCGCTCGAACAGGTTGCGGTACGTGTACTTGATCGGGATCATGCCGCCTCCTCGCGCATGCCGGCCACTGTTAGAGCCGCCTCAGTCCGTCGACGATCTTGAGCCGGGCGGCGGCGACCGCCGGGAAGACGCCACTGAGGAGGCCGATCGCGAGGCCGATTGCAACTGCGGTCCCCAGGACCTGGCCGTCAAGCTCGAAACCGCCGAACCCGAAGCCCATCTGGTCCAGGAACGGCGTGGCGAGTTGAATGAGGGCCGCGGTCAAACCGAGGCCGAGCGCGGAACCGAGCACACCGACCGCCAGAGATTCGCCGAGCACCATGCCGATCACCTGGTTGCGCCGAAAGCCCAGGGTGCGCAGAACGGAAACTTCCGTGGTGCGCTCGCGCGCCGCCATCGCCATCGTGACCGCGGTAATCGAGAAGATCGAGAAGACGATCCCCAGCCCGATGACCGCGAAGAAGAGTTGGACGTTGCCCAGCATCTCCGTGAAGGAGGCCGCGAAGGCCTCCGCGGTCTCGGCCCGCACCTGGTTGTCCGAGTTCTCGAACATCGCCTCGGCGGCCGCGATCACTGCCGGCGCCGCTTCCGGGTCATCGAGAAGCAGCCAGTAGGTGCCATTCTGGCCGGGGTTGCCCATCGCCTCCTCGACGTAGCGCCGGTGGAAGAAGATCTGCCGCTCCTGGCCCGCTTCGTCGATGTCGAAGATCGCGCGCAACTGGAGCTCCACGTCGATCGGGTAGATGTCGCCCTTGATCGTGATCATGTCGCCGATCGCCCACCCCTGGATCTCGGTCAGCTCGCGCCCGGCGGCGAAGGCGGTGCGTTGCTCAGCGAATGCCTCCCACTCCGCCTCGTTCCAGCTGTAGTCGTAGAAGACGCTACGGAACGTCTCCGGATCGACGGTGAAGCGGGGAAAGAAGTTCTCGGGCCGCTGATCCTTGTAGACGCCCTGGAACCAGTTCTGGGGCGTCACCGCGACCACGTTGTCAATCGTCCGAAGCCGCTGCTCGTAGGCCTCGGGCAACGGGAACGTCAGCGAGATCGCGTTGCGCACGACCAGCCGGTCCGGGATCGCCGAGTCGTCGGCGAAGCTCATCGCGTCGTTCACGACGCCCAGCAGCGAGAGGATGAACAGAGCCATCGCCAGGCTGGCCATCGTCAGGAAGGTGCGGCGCTTGTTGCGCAGCAGGTTGCGTCGAATCAGCTTGATCATGCTCCTCCTCCCGCCTCCGACGAAACCAGCAGGCCCTTGTCCAGCCGCAACAGGCGCTTGGCGCGCGCGGCCGCGTTCGGGTCGTGGGTGACCATCAGGATCGTCTTGTTGAACTGCTCGTTCAACTGACCGAGCAGATCGAGCACTTCGCGGCCGGAATCCGCATCGAGATCGCCAGTCGGCTCATCGGCGAGTAGCAGAGTCGGATCAGTAACGATCGCGCGAGCGATCGCCACCCGCTGTTCCTGGCCTCCCGAGAGCTGCCGGGGATAGTGCTTCATCCGGTTCTGCAGGCCGACCACGGAGAGCGCGGTCTCGACCCGCCGCTTGCGCGCCGCCCGCGACCCGCGCCGGAGCGTCAGCGGCAACTCCACATTCTCGTAGGCAGTGAGGACCGGGATCAGGTTGTAGAACTGGAAGATGAAGCCGATGTGGCGCTGACGCCACTTGGCAAGTCGGCTCTCGTTCATCCGGCTCACTTGTTCGCCGGCGACGACAAGGTCACCGCTGGTCGGCTGGTCGATGCCGGCGAGCAGGTTGAGCAAGGTGCTCTTGCGGGAACCGGACGGCCCCATCAGGGCAACGAAGTCGCCTGCCTCGACGTTCAGGGTGATGCCCTGGAGCACCTTCAGCTCGAAGGCGTCGCGCCGGTAGTTCTTCGTCACGTCGCGCATCTGGACGACGGTTTCAGCCATCTATCAGCTCCCTCGTTGGACTCTGTCTAGGAGGCCTCGCGTACCCGCAGGCCCGGTGTGAGCTCCGGCGTCGGACTTCGCACCACGACCTCGCCGCCGCGAAGCCCCGACAACACCTCGAACTGGTTGCCGTCCTGCTCCAGGCCGAGTTCGATCGGCGCCCGCTCCAGCTGGCCGTCGCGCAGGAGCAGGACGTAGTCGCCGCCGCCGTCGTTCACGACCGCCTCCGCCGCGACCAGGATCTTCGGTTCCGCCTGGAGCACGGTCTCGTCCACACCCTCCTGCAGGAACGTGACGCTGCAGCTCATGTCCGGCACCAGGCGCTCGTCGCGGTCGTCGATCGTGACCTTGACCTGGACCACGGCGCGCTGCCGGTCGGCGGTCGGCACGATCTGCCGCAGCGTGCCGTGGTACTCGTGGTCCGGCACGGCGTCGACCTTGATCGTCGCCGGCTGACCGAGCTGGATCCGCGCGATGAAACTCTCGTTGATGTCGGCCTCGACCTCGAGCGAGGTGGGATCGGCGATCCGCACCAGCGCGCCGGTGGCCTGCTGGCTGGTGAATCCTCCCGGCGCGACCATCTCCCCCACTTCGACCGTCCGCTCGATGACCACCCCGTCAACCGGAGCGCTGATCACCGTGTAGGCGAGCTGCGCTTCGATCGACTCCAGGTTCGCCCGCGCCGTGCCCACCTGGGCTCGCGTCACCTGAAGCTGGGTGACCGCCGCGTCCAGGTCGGCGGAGGGCGCGACGCCCGCCTCGACGATCCGCCGCTGGCGGGCCTCTTCCCGTATCGCATCGGCGAGCCGCGCGGCCGCCTCGATCAGCGACGCCTGAGCGCGGCGCACCGCCGCCTCGAGGTCATCGCTGTCGAGTACCGCGATCACGTCCCCGGCCGCCACCGCGTCGCCCTCGTCGACGTGAAGCTCCGTGATCCGGCCGATGATCTTCGCCCCCACCGCCGCCCGCACCCGCGCGTAGGTGTAGCCGGTCGCGGTCAGCACCGTGGACGCCTGCTCCGGCGTCAACCGCTGGACCGTCGTCGTCTCGACCTCGGGCATGAGGAAGGGAACGTACTGGTCGGGGGGCACGCGGTAGACGGCGAAGACTGCGACCGCGCCGAGGAGCAGCAGGATCCCCCACTTGATGAAGCGTCCGCGCCGGGGACGGTACTCGTACTCGTCGTCGTCGTCGCGGAGGATGGACAGATCGGGCCGCGGCGGCGGACTGTCGGAACCCTCGCCCTGAGGCGCCGGGGCGTTCACTGGCGCACCGCTCGCTTCGGCGGACTGGCGCCGCCGGCCGATCGTTCCATGCCGCGCATTCTATGGTTCTGGTTTACGCGGGGTGGAACCGATGGTTTCGGGTCTGACCGCGACCGCGAGAATCGACCGTGGCCTTCAGGGATCCTCTCGCTACTCCCGCTCCAGCATCGATCCACCCGTCAGAAACTGGTACTCCGTCACCTGCCGGTAGGTGTGGCCCGGCCGCAACACCGTGCTGGGAAACCCCGGCTGGTTCGGAGAGTCGGGAAAGTGCTGGGTCTCAAGGCACAGGCCGCCTCGGTGAACATATGGGCGACCGCTCTTTCCGACCAGCGTGCCGTCGAGGAAGTTACCGGTGTAGACCTGCAGCCCCGGGGCCGTCGTCTTCACGATCAGCTTCCGGCCACTCGCCGGTTCCACGACCATGGCCGCCAGACGCATTTCGCTGTCGTCCTCCGCCGGTCGCAGCACCCAGTTGTGGTCGTAGCCGCCGCCGAAGCGAAGTTGATCGAAGTCGTCGTCGATCCGGTCACCGATCGCCGCCGCGGTCCGGAAGTCCATCGGCGTGCCTTCGCTGGACGCGATCTCGCCAGTCGGAATCAACGTGGCGTCAACGGGCGTGTACTGCTCGCTGTTGAGCAGGAGTTCGTGGTCCAGGATGTCGCCCTCGCCCTCCCCCTTCAGGTTGAAGTAGGAGTGGAAGGACAGGTTGACGACGGTGGGCTCGTCGGTCACCGCCTCCGCTTCGATCCGAAGGTCGCCGACCGACGTCAACAGATAGCGCACCCGAAAGTCCACGTTGCCCGGGTAGCCTTCCTCGCCATCGGGACTTCGGTACCGGAGCACGACGCCCGCCCCGTCGCTGTTCTCGAACGGTTCGCCCTCCCAGACCACACGGCTGAGCCCTCGGACACCGCCGTGGAGGCTGTTCTCCCCGTCGTTTTGCGGCAACGCGTAGGTCTCGCCGTCGAGAGTGAAGCGGCCCCCGGCGATGCGATTCGCGTAGCGCCCGACGACAACGCCGAAGTAGGGGTTCGTGTCGGCGAGATACGAAGCGAGGTCGTCGAAGCCGAGCACGACGTCGGCGAACTCTCCGTCGCGGCCCTGGGCCGTCAGGGACACGATCGCGCCGCCGAGTTCGGCGATCTCGGCCTGAAGCCCCGTCCCCGATGCGAGACGGAAGATCTCGACCTCCCTCCCATCGACTTCGCCCCACGGGCGCCGGGTCACCTGCACGATCTCAAGCAGAGCGGCCATCTCTTCGGGTATCTCAGGCGGAGGATACGTGTACCCACACGCCCCCGCGCCGACGCCGGCCAGGAGAAGGAAGGGTACGGGGAACCGCACGGTCAAGCGGGCAGACTAGCAGCGGGTCGCCTGCCCAACTTGCTTCCCGGTCGTCCGTCGCGCAGACTCAAGGGCAGCCATGCCTGACTTTCACCACCAGCACACGTTCGAACACGGCGGCGACGAGCCGGAGTACCGGCTGCTGACCTCGGACCACGTCCGCGTCGAGTCCGCCGGCGGCCGCGAGACCCTCCGCATCGATCCCGAGGCGCTGCGGCTGATCGCACGCGACGCGATGGACGACATCGCCCACCTGCTACGGGCCAGCCACCTGGAGCAGTTGCGTCGCGTGATGGACGACCCGGAGTCGTCCTCGAACGACCGCTTCGTGGCGATGGAGCTGCTCAAGAACGCGAACATCGCCGCCGGCCGGGTGCTCCCCGGCTGCCAGGACACCGGCACCGCGATCGTTCTCGGCTACAAGGGCCAGGACGTCTACACGGACTTCGACGACGAGGAGGAACTCTGCCGGGGCATCTTCGACGCCTACCAGGAGCGCAACCTGCGCTACTCCCAGATGGCGCCGCTGTCGATGTTCGAAGAGAAGAACACCGGCACGAACCTCCCCGCCCAGGTCGACCTCTACGCGGCGCGCGGCGACGAGTATCGCTTCCTGTTCATCGCCAAGGGCGGCGGCTCGGCGAACAAGTGCTTCCTGTACCAGGAGACGAAGGCGATCCTGAACCCGATCTCGCTGATGAACTTCGTCGACGAGAAGCTCCGCACTCTCGGCACGTCGGCTTGCCCGCCCTACCACATCGCCCTGGTCGTCGGCGGCACCTCGGCCGAGGCAACGATGAAGACACTGAAGCTCGCGACCTGCCACGCGCTGGACGACCTGCCGACGAGCGGCAACGAGCGCGGCCGCGCCTTCCGCGACCTGGAGATGGAGGAGCGGATCTTCGACCTCTGCACCCGGATCGGGATCGGCGCCCAGTTCGGCGGCAAGTACTTCGCCCACGACGTGCGGGTCATCCGCCTGCCGCGCCACGGCGCTTCGCTCCCCGTCGGCCTCGGTGTGTCCTGCTCGGCCGACCGCCAGATCCTGGGCCGGATCAACCGCGACGGTGTCTTCCTGGAGCAGCTCGAGGAGAACCCGGCCAGGTACCTGCCCGACATCGACGAGGACGAACTCAGCGGCCAGGTCGTCGCAATCGACCTGAACCGGCCGATGGACGAGATCCGGGCCGAGCTGTCGAAGTACCCGGTCGCCACGCGGCTGGTCCTCACCGGCCCCATGGTCGTCGCCCGCGACATCGCCCACGCCCGACTCAAGGAACTCCTCGACCGTGGCGAGGACTTGCCTCAGTACTTCAAGGATCAGCCGGTCTACTACGCCGGTCCCGCGAAGAAACCCAAAGGCAAGGCGTCCGGCTCCTTCGGTCCGACGACCGCGGGGCGGATGGACCCCTACGTCGACCTGTTCCAGAGCCATGGCGGCAGCATGGTCATGCTGGCCAAGGGCAACCGCTCGCCCGAAGTCCGCCGCGCCTGCGAGAAGCACGGCGGCTTCTATCTCGGCTCGATCGGCGGTCCGGCGGCCGCCCTCGCCGAACAGAGCATTCGCAGGGTCGAGTTGCGGGAGTTCGAGGATCTCGGCATGGAGGCCATCTGGCAGATCGAGGTCGAGAACTTCCCCGCTTTCATCGTGATCGACGACAAGGGGAACGACTTCTTCGCTCCGTTCGCCAAAACACGAGCTGTCGCGATCGGAGGCGGAAGAAAAAACTAGAAGATACGCTGTTTCTCCCCGAGAAATGACTCACACAGCAGAAATCGCCAAAAAATTCGCTTCTGCGGTCCTGCTTCTCGCGGTTTTCTTGGTCGCCAGTGTGGCAGCGGCCCAGCGCGCCACCTACCCGTCTGAAGAGTTCGCCGAACGGCGAGCGCGCCTCTGCGAGCGTCTCGACGGCGGCGCGGTGCTCCTGTTCGCGGAGACGATGCCCCGCTACGGCGCCCGCTTCCGGCAGGACCACGACTTCTTCTACCTGACCGGATACGAGGGCCGAAACGCCGTCCTGTTGCTTGAGGTCGACGGCTGCGAGGCCCGGCTCTACCTGCCCCACCAGGGCGACCGGGAGAAGTTCATCGACGGCCCGAACTGGCTCTATGCCCCCGAGAAGGCCAAGGGCAGCGGCTTCGATGTCGACCACCTCGCCTACCTGCCCGAGCACCTGGCCCGACGCCGTGGACGGATGCCGGGAAAGGCCGGGAAGCTCCTCTGGATGCGTCTGGGCGAGCGCGACGAACTCGACCTCGCCCGCAGCGAGAAGGGCCTCTACCTCGGGCGTCGCGAGCAGAACCCCTGGGGAGGCCAACCGACCGAGCAGGCCCACCAGATCGCGACGATCCGCAGCCGCTACCCCTACGCGGAACTGCGCGACCTGACGCCGCACCTCGACCGCCTGCGGATGATCAAGACGCCGCGCGAGATCGAGGTCCTGCGCCGCGCCGGGAGGGTGAGCGCCGACGGCATCGCGGCGGCCATCCGGGCCACCCGCGTCGGCGGCTGGGAGTACGAACTGGAGGCCGCCGCCAAGCATGTGTTCCTGAAGCACGGCGCCGAGATGGAGGCCTACCCCGCGATCGTCGGTTCAGGTCCCAACGGCTTGATCTGGCACTGGGTGAAGAACGACCGGCAACTACAGGACGGCGACCTGGTCGTCATGGACTACGGCGCCTCCTTCGCCTACATGACGATGGACATCACCCGCACCTGGCCGGTCACGGGCAAGTTCGACGAGGTCCAGGAGCGCGCCTACCGCGCTGTGCTGGAAGCCCAGAAGGCGATCATCGCCGCCATGCGCCCCGGCGTGACGCGCCGGGAAACCACCGCGATCTGCCGAGAGATCTACGACCGCTGGGGCTTCGAGGACAAGCCCGCCCACGGCGCCGGCCATTTCGTCGGCCTCTCGGTCCACGACGTCGGCGACAGCTCCCTGCCCTTCGAGCCGGGCATGGTGATCGCCGTCGAGCCGATCCTCGAGATCCCCGAGCGCAACATCCACATCCGTATCGAGGACACGGTGCTGATCACCGAAGGCGAACCGGAGATTCTGAGTGCTGCCGTGCCGAAGGAAGTCGACGAGTTGCTCGCCCTGGTCGGGACCGCTCGCTAACCGCTACTTCGTCACTCAGAGCGACGAGCTTCCGGCAGTCGCACCGTCACGTCGTCGTTCTCCGCGGCCAGTCCCGTGGCGAGATAGTCGACCGCCTCCTTGCGCTCGGCGGCCTCCTCGGCAAAACGGCTCTCGAAGAACGAGAAGGCGGCGAGAATCGTCAGCATCTGCTGGCGCGCGGGACGCATTGATCGCACACTCGGGAGGGGATCGCACGGCCTGCCGCCCTGACCTTGGGCCACGCCCTGCTCCAGGCCTCCGAGCCCGGGCACATCGCCCAGGTCGGCGTCTTCCGCCACCGCGCCCATCAGGGCGCCGCACGGCAGGGTGTCACCGTGCCTGGACCAACGTGACATATAGCGGGCGATGTCGGCGAAACCCACGTGTGAACCACTCTTGAGCGTGACCAGCCCGCTGCGCGGCGCTCGCTCCGGCAGCGAGGCCGCGTTCTCCAAGTACGGCACGATGGCGTCGGCGTCACCGGCGATCATCAGGAACGGCACCTCGGCCGTCTCGAAGAAATCGGGCGTGAACATGGCGCTGGGTCCCGCGATCGAGACGGCGGCCGCGATCCGATCGTCCCGGAGCTCCGGATGGAAGGCGGCGAGCGTGCTGGTCATGCCGCCGAGAGACAGGCCCATCACGCCGATGCGTTCCGGGTCGATGGTCCCGAAGAACTCGTGGGCCGGATCGACGTTCCAGCGCAGCAACCTGTCGATCAGGAACCCAACGTCGCCGGGCTGGTGAGCCACATCGTCGAAACGAGGACCGCCCGGACTCGCGAAGTTGGTCAGCGGATAGTCGGCGGCGACGAAGAAGTAGCCATGCCGGGCGAAGTGCCGTGCCAGGTAGTCGCCTTCCGACCGCCTGGACATGAAGCCGTGGCTGTAGACGATCAACGGAAAGCCGTTGGCCGGTCGGCCCTCCCGCGCCACCCCCCGTGCGTTCGGATTCGTCGGATACTTGATCGAGGTCACGAGCCGCCGCTCGTCCGAGCCGGCGAAGTCGTTGTTCGCCTGCGTCGGGCGGCTCCGGTCCACGAACGTGGTGTCCAGCCTTTTGACCTGGTAGGGCCCCCGCGCGAGCACCTCCCGGCTCGCCGGACCTTCCGGCGTGTCGACGCCGGCAGTGGCGAAGAAAAGGCCGACCGCACAGGCCAGCATCAGAATCAGCCCGAGCGCACCGATTGCGACGATCTTCAGGACTCTCATTGCTGCACCTCGACTCCGGACGCTAGCAGTCAGCGTTGAGCGTGCTCAGCGCTGGAGAACCCCCTCCCTGACGAGTCGCGCCACCAGGGTCAGCTTTCCCTCGGCATCCAGGCAGTCGGGCAGGTCTTCGATGGCGAACTCGTCAGTCGTCGTCGCGAACTGAAGCGCCGGCCACACGCCGGCCGGCAACCTGAGTTCCCGGCCACCGAACCGGAGGAGGCACGACTCCCTGTCCGTCACGGCTTCGGTGAGCAACCCGGTTCGGCGCCTTACCCGCGAGCGGAGCGTCAGCCTGTCTCCGTGGAGCCGCTGGCTGAGCAGGTCGGTGAACAGGGGGACGTCGGCGGCCAGAACCTCGTCCGCGAAGCGGCGCCACACGACCTCGGCATCGAATCGCGACTGCACGAACGCCAGCTTCTCGCCGAACAGGCGCTCTCGCTCGGCCAGGGGGAATTCCTCGCGAGCGAAGTCGCGAGGGAGATTCCGGCGCAGCGATTCTTCCTCGAGCGCCGCCGCGGTGACGCTTTCGACGAGGAACTCGGCCCATGTGAACGCCGTGAGCCCGAGCGTGATGTGCAACGACGTCTGCCCTGTCGAACGGGCCGAGTGCATCAGACCTCGTGGAAGGTACAGGGCGCTGCCCGGGCCGAGCTCGAACTCGTCGCTGACGTCGCCGGGAGGCGTACCGCGTTCGAAGCCCTGGCCCCGGAGTGGCAGTCTCACCTTGGTGTCGTAGATCGACCAGCGCTTGGTGCCGCTGATCTGCAACACGAAGACGTCGTGGGTGTCCCAATGCGCGGCGAACCCCTGCGCCTCGGGCGGCGTGAGATACACGTTGGCCTGGGCCCGCGACGAGAAGCGCCGTCCGAGCGCGACGCACAGCCGGGCCAGCGTCGGTACGCGCGTCTGAAGCTGGTTGAAGATGATCGTCGCGCCGTCGTCGAAGTGCCGGGCGACCTCAAGCGGCTGGACCCTGCCGGCGTCGTTCGCGTACTCACGGGAAGCAACGTCGCCGTCGGCGCGAACCAGCTTGATGTCGCGATGACCGGCCGAGTGAGTGCCGAGCACGATGTCGAGGTCGCTCACCGAGAGGAGCCCGGCGTAGTACGCCGGCGCGTCGCGCCGGATGTGAAGAAACCGCTGCTCGTAGTAGTCGTTCTCGAACTCCGCCGGCGGCAGCGGATCGAGGAGCCAGGCGTACCAGTCGCGGTCGTGACGTCCGACCGCCCGCGGACGGGCGCTCGGACCGTGACGCTGGTGACGCGCGGACGCGCCGCCAGGGTTCGCCGATCCCGGCCCGGTGTGGTCCGTCGTCATCTGTGCGCTCCGTGCGTCGTGGCCCATCGTGATTCGTTCTCGCCCATTTGCTCCGGCAATCGGGTCGCGGCTTGACTCCCAAGGACCGCGTCTCTACCATACTGGACTCAGTCGGTCCCAGTTTCCAAACGCAGGAGCAATGTCATGGGTAGATCGGAGAACAGCGAGCCTGGAGCCAATCGTCCCGGCACGCCGATATCGCTGACGGACGAAGACATCACCACTGTCCGGGTCGATCGCCGCTCGTTCCTTTCTCGCGCCGTCGCGGTCGGATCGCTCGCGGCGGCCGCCGTCGTGACGACGGCCTGCCCTGGCGGGACCGACTCCGACGGCGAGGGCGACGCCGCTGCCCAGGCCGAATCCGAGCAGGCGACGGACTCCGATCAGCAGTAGAAGCGCTGTCCCTGCGCAGGGCGATCTTCTGGATCCATCTGGCGGTCGGCGTCACCGCCGCCGTCGTTGTCCTCATGCTGGCGGTGACCGGCGTGATCCTCACCTACGAGGTGCAGCTCAACGAGTGGGCGCTGCGCGACTATCGCGCCGACCCGCCCTCCCCGGGCGTGGCGCCGCTCGGGCTCGACGACTTGATCGCGCGCGTCTCCGGTGGGACGTCCGCCGCTCTCGTCACTTCCGCTGCGTTGCACAGGGATCCGCGAGAGCCAGCGGTCGTCGGGCTCGACGATGGAACCACCGTTTATGTCGACCGCTTCACCGGCGAACGGCTGGGCAACGGCGACACGCGGACGCGACGCTTCCTCCGCAGCGTCATGTACTGGCACCGGTGGTTCGCCCTCGACGGGGAGTACCGCATCATCGGTCGGACGGTGGTGGCAGTCGCGAACCTCGGGTTCCTGTTCATGCTCGTCAGCGGGATCTACCTCTGGTGGCCGTCGACCCGCAGCCGCGCCGCCTGGAAACACGGCCTGTGGTTTCGCCCCCGCCTCAGGGGACGGGCGCGCGATTTCAACTGGCACAAGGTGATCGGCTTCTGGTCGGCCGTTCCACTCGTCATCATCGTCTTCAGCGGGGCCACCATCTCGTATCAATGGGCCGCCGACCTCGTCCATCGGCTGGCGGGCGACACGCCACCGTTCCAGCAGTCGCCGCGGCCGCCGCAGCCGGACACGTGGGAGACCCCATCCGCCGCGCCGGACCCGGCCACGCCGCTTGTCGAGCTGCAGGCACTGGCGGCGAAGGCCGGCGCCGGGACGCCCGGATGGCGGACGCTCACGATCGACCTTCCCGAGTCGATTCACGATCCCGTCGTGGTCACCGTCGACCACGGGACGGGCCGCCAGCCGTCGAAGCGCGAGGACCTGCTGTTCGACCGCGCGACCGGCGAGCTGGTCGGGCGCGCCGGCTATCCAACCTTCACGCGCGGCTTCAAGATTCGCCGCTGGTTGCGGTTTGCCCACACCGGAGAGGTGTACGGCGTGGTCGGGCAGACGATCGCCGGCGTCGTGTCCCTGGGCGTCGCCGTCCTGGTCTGGACCGGTCTCGCGATGAGCTGGCGCCGTTTCTTCGGCCCCGCCGGCTCAGGCACGCGGAGGCGGACTTAAGGCCTACTCGGCGCCGGTGCTCGCTCCGCTCAGCACGTCCGCCTCGAGGACCCTGGCTCCGCGAAGTGTGCCGCCCATGGAGTAGTTGCCTTCGTGGCAGGCGTACTCATACACGTTGCCTTCGTCGGCCTTCCACAGGTACTCGCCGGTCCAGGGAGCGGTCCACGTCGCGTGGTCCTCGACCGTGAAGTTGTAGAGCACGTCGCCCCCGACCTGCACCGTGAAGCGCTCGGTGACGCGCGCGTTCTCCGACCCACCGCGGAATCCCCGTCCGTTGGGATGGAAGTTCGTTGTCTCCACGACGAGTGTGTCGCCTTCCCACCACCCGATCGAGTCGCCCAGCCACTTCGTGACCTCGGGACCCGGATGCTCCGAGTTGAGCCGCACGATGCGTGCGTCATGGATCATCTCGAGCAGGATGACGACGTGGGTCTCGGTCTGCACGATGCGCTTGAAGTTGTTGTACAGACTCGGCAAGGTCGGCGCCGCGCCGGTGAATCCGACGAGGCACCGCTCGCTCGTGGGGAGCGACTCCGGACCGTCGTAGGGGCCGGGCCCGTCGTGCTCGACCCACCACGCGGTGCCGTCGTTCGGCCGCAGGAAGTGGGCGAAGGTGGCCCTCATCCTCTCCTGGGCCGCCTCGGTCATCGGCGGCATCCGGCCGTTCGGAGGATCGATGATGATCGAGGTCGGGATTTGGCCGTCTACCCGGTAGGTGTCGGAACCACGATCAATCCAGAACAGGTTGTAGCCGCCGACGTTGCCGGCGCCGAACTCGTTGCCGCCGCCCGCAGTGTGCTCCAGGCCGACGACCTTGGCGCCACCTTCGGGCGGCGCCTCCCGGTTCGCGTCTGACTTCGCCACACCGCCCTCCTGGATCAGCCGCTCCTCTTCGGCGATCTCCGCTGCCTCTTCGGGGGTCAGGTAGGCCCGCTCGCCGAGGCGCACCGGCCGCTCGAGCGGAGTCAGGGTCGCCGCGTCGTAGGTTCCGTTCAGGTCCGGCCGCCCGCTGGCGGTCCGGGGAATCCCGTCGTCCTGGGCAGCCAGGGCCGGGACAAACAGGAGCACGAGGATGGCCACCAACGGCAAGCTTACAGGACGCTTCATGATGCAGGACCTCCAATTCGGAACGTCGATGCCCCTAGTCTAACCCCTCGCCGCGTTGGCGAGCCGGCTACTCGGCCGACGCTCTCGCGGCCTCCGCCGCGCGCATCACCCGCAGGAAGTTGCCGCCCCAGATCTTCCCGATGTCTTCCTCGCTGTAGCCACGCTCGAGCAGGCCGAAGGTCACGCCCAGAGCTTCGCTGGCGTCGGCGAAACCCTCGACGCCGCCGCCGTGGTTGAAGTCGGACCCGATGCCGACGTGGTCCACGCCGATCCGGTCGACGATGTAGTCGAGATGGTCGAGCATCGAGTCGACGCTGCCGGGCCCGAGGAGGTCGCTGATCGACTGCGTGAAGACCGAGCGGGCTGCCGGGTCGTCGATCTCCCAGTAAAGCTCGAAGGGATACAGGTAGTCCTCGAGCACTCCCGCCTCGCGCCGGGCCTCCCGGATCGCCTCGTCCAGCGCGGCATCGCTCGAGTCGTAGAGATAGCCCCGGAACGGGCAGACGTGGATGACGCCGCCGATCGCGCCGATGCCGTCGATCTCCTCGTCGCTCAGGTTGCGGCTGACGTCGGTGAGCTGCCTGGCGTTCGAGTGACTCGCGATGACCGGCGCCGTCGAGACCTGCAGCACCTGCAGCACCGCGTCCCGCGACAACTGGGACACGTCGACGACTCCGCCCAGAGCATTGATCCGCTCGATGGCCGCGACCCCAAGGGCGGACAGCCCGCCGTGCTCGGCCCCTTCGTGCGTCCCCGTCGCCGCGTCGAAGACCGGCCGCGACGAGTCGGCGAAGTCGTTGTTGCCCAGGTGCGTAAGCGCAAACACGCGCGCGCCTTCACCGTAGAAGTCGTCCAGCGCCGCGACATCGGTGCCCAGGATCATGGCGTTCTGGAAGCCGAGGATGAGCGCCGCCTTGCCTTGCTCATGGGCAGCGACGATCTCATCGACTGACCGGGCGACGACCGCGTTGTTCGCCGGGTCCGCCGCCAACTCGAGCACCGCCGCGACCTCCTCGTCGGCTCTTGACCGGGCGGCGGCGTAGCCCTCCGCCGTGCGCGGTCCCGAACCGACCGCGACGGACATGACGACCGCATCGACGCCGCCCGCGTGGAGCTTGGCCGGATCGACCTGGGATAGCCCATCGTCCCCGACGTAGGGGGACGGCGCGTCCGGAAGCTCTGTGTCCGCGTGGGCATCGAGGACCAGTACGCGCTCATGAATGGCGCGAGCCTGTTCGAGAAGCGCCTCGGACGATGGGTCGGCGTCCACACCGTTCTCACCTGGAGGACCGGCGGCGCACCCGAGCGCCAGAGCACCGACGAGTGCGACAGTCAGGAATGCTCTTCGATCCATGGTTCTCCTTCCTCCCATCACGACGCGACGCGCACGATCCGCGTTCCCACGTTGCCGCCCGCCAGCAGGTCGACGAACGCCTCCGGCGCCTTCTCCAGGCCTTCGAAGACATCCTGCTTCGGCACCAGTCTGCCGGCCTCGACCCATTCGCGCATCCGGGTCCAGGCCTCCGGATAGCGCTTCGCGTAGTCGAAGACGAGGAAGCCCTCCATGCGAACCCGGAAGTTGATCAGCAGGCCCGGGACGCCAAACGGCCCCGGCGCCGGCTTGGACGTGTCGTACTGGGAGACGACGCCGCAGCAGACGATGCGGCCGCCGACCTTCATCCGCCGCAGCGCGCTGCCAAGGACCTCGCCGCCGGTGTTGTCGAAGTAGATGTCGATGCGATCGGGCGTCGCCTCCTTGAAGTCGCCCCGGAAGTCCGGACTCTTGTAGTCGACGGCGGCGTCGAAGCCGAGTTCCTCCGTGAGCAGGCGGCACTTCGCCTCGCCGCCGGCGACGCCGACGACGCTGCAACCGACGATCTTCGCCATCTGGCCGACCAGGTGCCCGACCGACCCGGCGGCCGCCGAGACGAGGACGGTCTGGCCTTCCTTCGGCCCGCCGACGTCGAAAAGCCCGAAGTAGGCCGTCAACCCGTTCGTCCCGTAAACGCCGAGATGGTGGGCCGGATCGCCGCCGCCATCGCTCTCGTCGACGACGCGCACTTTCGCCGCCGCGTGGACCGAGTAGTCCTGCCAGCCGGCCGGGCAGACGACAAGCGAACCGACCGGAATCGCGTCGTCGTTCGACGCCTCGACACGGGCTACCGCCGTGCCGCTCATCACGATGCCGGCACGCGGCGCCCCGGCGTAACTCGCACTGCCCTGGAGACCCGCCCGCTGGCCTGCTCCGATCGTGATCGCGAGCGTGCGGCACAGCACCTCTCCGTCGCCCGGCGCCGGCGCCTCGGCGGTCCGGAGTGCGTAGTTGCCGGGCTCGAGCCGGTCCGTCGGCAGCGAGTCGATGATGATCTGGCGGTTCTCGGTCATGGCTGGCTCCGGGGGATCGTGGGTTTCACCGGCCTCCCGCCGGTCGCGGCACCCTATCCTCCGCCGCCGTCGCCCAACCGCTTCTCGATCCGCAGTAGCGAGTCCCTGATCTCGCTCAGCAGCTTCGCCGATTCCACGCTCGCCTCACCCTCGGCGGCCGTGGCTGCCGACGCAGCGGACAACCCGCCTCCCGGTCCTCCGACCCGCTCGCGCTGCGCCAATACGGCCGCCCTGAACTCCTCCGTGCCCTCGATGCCGACCAGCTTGACGAAGCTGCCCTGACCGGATTGGCCGGCCGTCTCCACCGACAGGCCGCGCAGGCCGAGAGACCTCATGATCGGCCCGTGTGACATCGCCAGGTCCGTGATCTTGTCCAGCGGAACCGTCTTCTCCTGCCGCACCAGCACGCCCCTCGCGACGTGGAGGTTCTTCTCGGTCAGCACGCAGCGAACACGCTCCAGGTAGCGGCCCGTCAGGGCATAGCCGATGGGAAACCAGAAGATGAGAAGGGGAATCCCGACGATGCTGACGGTCAACACGAGCGCACCCGTCAGCAACCAGTAGGTGCGCACCTTCGGGTTGAAGGTCGCCTCACGGAGGATCGGCTCTTCACCCGTGTGCAGCTCCGGATCGGCTATGGCGACGTCGGTCATACGCGGCTCCCCATCGTCGGGACGGTTCGTAGAATCGGGACGAAACCGACCCGGAGAATGTAGCTGATGAAGAGCCCGACACGGCTTGCGCTCACGAGCGTCGCGCTAGTAGCAGGTATGGCGACCTGGAGCTGCGAAGACGAGCCCGCTCCCTGCGGCGAACTCTCCGGTACGGGTGCGGAGGAGTGGAACCCGAGGCTCCGTGGAGATGTCGAAGCGGCCCTCGGGCCACGCCGGCAGGGCTTCCAGGCAGACCCCAATAACGACGAGGCCCGCCGCGGCTATGCCGAGGTCCTGTTCAAGCTGGGCGACATCTGGGAGGCCGACGAGATCATCGCACCCCTGGGCACGACGACCACGTGCCACGCGGGCGATCTTCGGCTCGCGGCCAGAACGGCATACCTGCTGGGCGACTACGAACGGGCCGCGACCCTGAACGACCGGCTTCTCGAACTCGCCGACGAGGGCTCGGACATCCATGCCCAGGCTCTCCGCGGGCTGACGCTGGCCCACTACCAGACCAACGACTTCGCGAGGGCCCGGGAGCTTCCCGCGCCGGACACGGCGGAAGGTTCGGCCAGCCTGCTCACCTTCATGCAGGCCTTCGACGGCGAGCCCTACGGCATCGAATGGACCGGCGACGAGAGAGTCGCCCACCTGCCGATGACGAACGACATCACGCAACCCGGCGCCCTGCCCCATGTAACCCTCGAGATCAACGGCGAAGCGGTCGACCTGATCCTCGACACCGGCGGCGACCGGCTCTACCTCGACAAGGGCATCTACGAGCGCCTCGGCCCGCCGACCCTCGCCAACCGCGAAGCCCGCTACGCCTACACAGGGGGCGAGACGGTCGAGGAACCGCTAGGGGTCGCGGCAACCGTCACGTTGGGCGACGTGACGCTCTTGAACGTGCCGGTCATCGGCGCGACCTGGAAGGCCCTCGGCCAGACCTCCGACGGCGTGCTGACCACGCAGATCCTCAGGCAGTTCCTGACGACGGTCGACTACGACAACCGGCGCATCACCTTCCGCGAGCGAAGCGAAGAAGCTCTTGCCGAAGTGATGGAGACCTTCGGCGACACACCGCCCGTCGAAGTGCCCTTCTACATGACCAGCACCCACTTGATGTTCGCCAAGGGCAGCCTGAACGGCCACCCTGGAATGAACTACTTCCTGGATTCCGGCCTGGCCGCGAGCATGCCCCTCGTCATCGTCGAGGAGACCGTCGAGTTCCTCGAGCTGGAGAAGACCGAGATCGAGGGCACGCCCTACTACTGGTCGCCGATCGAGTCCCATGGCCTGGACGGTCTGCCCAGCGGTCCGGCGCAAGCGCTCGGCAACGTCTTCGTCGAAAGTGACTTCTTCTGGCGATTCGGCTTCATGGCGGACGTCCTGATCTCGCACCAGTACCTATGGCCCAAGGGGTCGTGGACGATGGACTTCGACGAGATGAAGTACTACTTCCCCGGTGAGGGCTCGTAGAACCCCCAAGTTGCGAACAACGCCTACCGGGTCACGGCAACGTAGAGCGACGCCTCCGACCAGTCTCCCGCGCGGTTGAACTCGACGATCATCGGTCGGGTATCCGGCTTCCAGCCGTGCCGGGGAAACCAGTCGCGAAACCAGGTCTCGTAGGTCTCACGCACCGAGGCCGGACCGCGGTGGTGCACCACGGCGTAGGCGCCGCCGGGAAGGTGGCGCTCCTGGATGCCCGGGCCGACCACACGCCCCAGTTCGTCAGGCACTTCGATCGCCGCGTCCCACCGCGTGTTCTCAGGATCGGTGATCGTCTGATCGTCCCAGTAGATGCCCAGGAATTCCCCGCGCTCGAGAAGGCCAAGCGGCTCAGCCCAGTGCCGGAGATGGTCGTAGGCGTCGTCCGCTTCGTCGTAGTGCCCCACGACGCGCACGCAGGCAACCCGGGAGGGTGGCCGTCGCACGACCTCGAAGGCCTCGGTGCTCTCGCGTACCCGCGCCCTCAAGCCCTGGCGGTACTCGCTGGGTGAGACTCGGAACCGTGCGCGGAAGGCACGAGTAAACGCTTCCGGCGCTTCGTAACCCGTTTCGAGCGCTACCTCCGTGACGGTCGCTCCCGGTCGGCGCAACAGCCATGCGGCCCGCTCGAGCCGCAGGCGCCGCGCGTAACGGGCCGGCGACTCCCCCACCTGCGCAACGAAGAGTCGCTGCAGATACGCCGGGGACAGCCCGATGTGGCGGGCCAGGTCCTCTAGCCGCACCGCCTCGGCGAGATGATCCGCGATGTAGTCGATCGCCGCCTGGACGAAGAGACGGTGTCGGCTGTCCGTCGAGGCTCTCATCTTGAGTCACTCGAAGATACCGGGTACCGGACGCAACACGATCTCCTGGCCGACGTCCGGCGGCACCCAGTCCTCGTAGCGGCTTCCGTTCCAGGCCATCCACAGGTAGCGCTCGGCCTCCAGAGGCTCGGCGAAGTCGTAGCGAATTGACGTCGGTCCTCCGCCTCCCGGATCCACTTCGAGGACTTCGACCCGGAGATCGCTCAGTTCCGTCACATCTCCCGCCAGGAAAGGCCTCTCGCTCGACCGGTGATAGCGGCTGAAGGGGTCGGGAAACAGACCCGCTGCGGGTTCGACGAGAAGCTCCGTCTCCCCAACCCGCACGACCCGCACATCGGTCAAACCGTTCGACAGCACCCGTACTCGCCGTGGCGCCGCGCGTCCATCGGCCCAACGCATCGTGACGACCGAGGTCGTGAGGTACACGGAGTCCGTCGGATTGACCAGGATCAGGTCGCGGCGCTCCAGTCCGGCATCGTCCGGCACGCTCTCCGACGCGGTCTCCATTCGCCTTGCCGCCCGATTCTGGACGTCCAGGAACACGTAGGCGGCCACCGGCGCCACCAGAAGATGGAACACTAGGAACCCGCCGAACGCCAGCCGCCGCGACGCGTCGAGAGGACCAGCGGCAACGCAAGCAAGAAGCCCCATCGAGCAGAAGCCGACGAAGAACAGCAGCCGGTTCTGCGGGCCGACCGCGCTGATCGGGACCAGCGAGAGGACGGCCCCGAGCAGGAAGAAGCGAGCAAGGGGGCTCCGGCGCAGGACCTTGAAGAAGAGCCAGCCGAGGCCGACGACCAGGGTCAGCGCCGCGAACCGGAGGCCCCACGCCGCACTCGTCCCGGAGTCCATGACAAACGCCCAATCCGCGGGGAAGGGAGTCCACTGCCCCAGGATCAGCGCCGAGGTCCGATCGGCGAGAAGGGAAACAAAACCCGCCGGATCGCCGAGGGGATCGACGTAGACACCAGACCCCTGCGCGCCGAAGCCACCGATTCGATAGGCAAGGAACCAGGCGAGCGCCACGCCGGCGTGCGGCAACACGGACAGGAGCCGGCGCCGCCACGAGCCGCGGTCGAGGACCAGCACCCACGCCCCTAGAAGCGCCACCGTCGAGACACCGAGCTCAGCGGACAGCAGCGAGAGGGCGAGACAGGACGGCGCCAGCACGCCACCGACCCGCCACCCGTCGTCCCGCCACCTTGCGTGGCACTCCAGGCACAGGAGACCGAAGAACGTAGCCAGCAGGGCGTTCCGGTTGGCGATGTACGCCGCCGGCAGGGAGTGGGCGTCATCCACCGCGTAGAGAAGGGCGGCCAGGCCCGCCGCCCACGGCGCTCCACGGCCCTCGCGCCCGAACAGGCGGCGGTACAGCGCCGCCGCGACTCCCACGCAGAGCCCCAGCCACACCAGGCTGTGCAGGTGCATGAGCGCCGGCAAGTCCGGCCACAGCAGGTAGTCGAGCTGCATTGAAAGCACACTCAAGTAGCGAAAGTTGGCGTGCCGCAGGTCCGGGCTAGCCCACCACGGCAGCGTGCCCTCCTCGATCTGGGCGCGATTCCTGAGGGGGTCGCCGTCGTAGAAGACGAAGAGCTGGATCGAAGGGTCGCCGAGCCCCAGGAGGCGGAAACGCTGGAGGTGGTCGTCGAGCTGGAAGCCGCCCCAGAGCGCGGGCAGCAACAGCAGAGCGGCCAGCACTCCTACCGCGACCGGCAACCGCCGGCGCTGCAATAGCCGGATGACCGGCCCGGCCCGGTCAAGTGTCGTGCCCACCCCCGAAGTCTGAGGGCGAGGGAGCGTCCGCGCCTG
The DNA here is from genome assembly GCA_026707545.1 of Acidobacteriota bacterium. Lineage (NCBI taxonomy): Bacteria > Pseudomonadati > Acidobacteriota > Acidobacteriota bacterium. The sequence continues at coordinate 1,648,435 of JAPOWR010000001.1, forward strand.
ACTGAAGCTGCGGCCGCACCTAACCGATCTTGCGAATCAGCCCCACAGCGGCCACGCCGCGCCACCTCCTGGCGGGACGATAGGATGCGCCCTTGTCTCCAAGACAGGTCTCAGGGATCGAGGGAGGAAGGCGGATGAGAGTTCCGGCTGCGCCGGTAGTGGTACCGATCGTTCTACTGGCCCTGGCGGCGCTCGTCGCCGGCTGCACGCAGAACACGGGCGCCGAAGGAGCGGAGGCTCAGGAGACCGCGAGTTCTGTTCTGCTACGAGCCGTCCAGGACGAGGAAACCGGCTCGATCTCGATCTACCGGGAGGGCGAAGAGGAACCGATCGTCACCCAGAACGCCAGCGCGGAGCACCGGCCCTTCCTGCACCCGATCGTCGCCCCGGACGGCAAGGGTCTGGCGACGCAGTACAGCCCGGGCCACCACCCGCACCAGACCGGGCTCTACTGGGGCTTCACCCGCGTCAACGGCGAGCCGATGGACGCGGACACGCTCCGGCAGTGGTTCTACCGCCGCGACAAGCCGGAGGAGATCGCCAAGGCCATCGGCCGGGACTACTTCCACAACCCCGGCGGGGACTACTGGCGGCGCGAATCGGCTTCCGTGGTAACCCAGGCCGGGACCGAGGTGCAGTGGCAGACGGTCTACGGCATGCTGGACGCCGAAGGCAACGCCTTCATGACCGAGACCCAGAACTGGTCCATGCGGGCTGAGGAAGACCGCTTCATCCTCGACCTCGAGTGGGCCGGTGAGGCGCACACCGAGGTCTCGATCAACGAGATGTCCTACGGCGGCATGTTCCTGCGCATGCCCTGGCATAAGGACATCGCCGGCGAGGCCGTCAACGCGGCACGGCAGCGCAACCGCCAGGCGGAGGGCCAGCGCGCGATGTGGGTCGACGTCGGCATGCAGGTCGAAGGCCGCGACGACTTCCTGCACGTCGCGATCTTCGACCACCCGATGAACGCCGGCTACCCCCAGACCTGGCGTGTCGACGGCCAGCTCGGTGTCGGACCCACCCGCGCCCGGATGGGCGACTGGCACATCCCCGAGGGCGCGACCGAGGTCATCCGCCATCGCCTGATCGTCTACACCGGCGAGCTGAACGACCTCGAACTGACCGAGGACTGGGAGGAGTACACCGGGGCCGCCGAGGGCTCCTACTCGACGTCATCGCTATGGGGCATCGCCCAGCGGGAAGCGAAGCAGGAGAAGTTCCTGACCCCGGAAGAGGCGGTCGATGCGATGACCGTGCGCGACGGGTTCAAGGTCAACGCCTGGGCCTCGGAGCCCATGATCACCCAGCCCATGGCCTTCGCCTGGGACGACCGCGGCCGCATGTGGATCGCCGAGAACCGCGACTACGAGACCCGCGGCCGCGGTTTCTCCGGTTCGGGCGACAGCCGCATCCTGATTCTCGAGGACACGGACCGTGACGGCGCCGCCGACAGCAAGAAGGTCTTCGCGGAGGGCATCCCGTTCCCGGCGGCGCTTGCGGTCGGCTTCGACGGCGTCTTCGTCGGCGCGCCGCCCCACCTGCTGTTTCTCCCCGACCGCGACGGCGACGACGTCGCCGACATGGACGACGCCGAGATCCTGCTGACCGGCTGGGGCATCCGCGACCGTCACGAGACGATCAACAGCTTCCACTGGGGGCCCGACGGCTGGCTTTACGGCCTGGAAGGCTTCGCGACGCCCTCCAGGATCCGCAAGCCGGGACCCGACGAGACGATCTACGGCCACAACGACCCCTTCCCCGATGACCTCTTCGAGTACGACGGAGTCGACATCAACGGCGGCGTCTGGCGCTACCACCCGACGAAGGACCGCTTCGAGGTCGTGGCCCACGGCTTCAGCAACCCCTGGGGCATCGACTACGACGCGAAGGGCCAAATCTTCATCACCGCCTGCGTGATTCCCCACCTGTTCCACGTGGTCCCCGGCGGCATCTACCACCGCCAGGGCGGCTCGCACTTCAATCCGTACGTCTACGGCGACATCCGCACGATCGTCAACCACCGGCACCGCTCCGCGCACGGGGGCGCGCGCGTCTACCTGTCGGACGCCTTCCCCGAGGAGCACTACGGCCGGCTCTTCATGGCAAACATCCACGAGCACGCGGTGCTCTCCGACGAGCTCGAGGCGAAGGGCTCCGGCTTCGTCGCGCACCACGGCGAGGACTTCCTGCTCGCCAACAACAAGCAGTGGGTCGGCTTCAGCATGGAGATCGGGCCGGGCGGCGACGTCTACGTCCTCGACTGGCACGACGCGGACATCTGCGGCAACGACGTCCAGCACAAGGAGACGGGACGGATCTTCCGGATCACGCCCGAGCAGTCGCTGGCGGAGGACTGGGAGGGCCGCTACGACGACGTCAAGGCGATGTCGAACGAGCAACTCGTGGAGCTGCAGCTCTCAAAGAGCGCCTGGCACGCGCGGCGAGCACGAGTCGTCCTGCAGGGCCGGGCGGCCAGGGACGAAGTCGACGCCACGGTCCACGACGCGCTGCGCCACGTGTTCGCGTCGAACCCGGACGGCGACCTGCGCCTGCGGGCGATGTGGGCGCTCCACGTCACCGGCGGCTTCACGCCCAACGAGCTGATGACCGCTCTGGACGACGAGGATCAGCACGTTCGCGCCTGGGCGATTCAGCTCCTGACCGAGGACCACGACGCGCCGGCCGCCGCAACGGAGAGGTTCATCGAGCTGGCGGACCGGGACACCTCGCCGGTCGTCCGCCTGTACCTCGCGGCGGCTCTCCAGCGCGTCGAGCACGACGTGCGCTGGCCGATCGCCGAGCACCTGGTCATGAAGGGCGACGACGCCGACGACCACAACATCCCGAAGATGATCTGGTTCGGCATCGAGCCCCTGGTTCCGGAGGACCCGAAGCGCGCGCTCCGGCTCGCCAGGACCTCCCAGATCCCGATGCTCACGGAGAACATCGCCCGCCGCGCGGTCGACGCGGACGAGCTCGGGTTCCTCGTTACCTCGCTCGACGACCGGTCCGAGGCCCGGCCGGCCCTGCTCCGGGGCATGCTGGCCGGACTCGAAGGCCAGGTCTACGCCGAACCCCCGGACAACTGGGAACGGGTCTACGGGCGCCTGAAGCGCGACCGCAACGTCGCCGACCTCGCCCTCGAGGTCGAACAGCAGTTCGGCGGCGTCGAGGTCGCGCGCCAGTTCCTCGCGACCCTCGACGACGAAAGCGCGCCGGCCGAGGATCGACGGCGGGCCATCCGCGGCCTCGCCGACCAGCAGCACCAGGCCCTCTTCGAGCGGCTCCCGGCTCTGCTGGACGAACCCGAGGTGCGGATCGCCGCGCTTCGCGCCTACGCCGCGTTCGACGGCCGCTGGCAAACGGGGTTCCTGCTGCTCGGGCGCTACGACTCCTTCAACGCGGATGAGAAGCTCGCCGCCGTCCAGACGCTCGCCTCCCGCCCCATCTACGGACGCGTGTTGATGGGCGCGATCAAGGAGGGAAGCGTCCCGCGGCGCGACGTGCCGGCCTACGTCGCCCGCCAGCTCCACCGCGTCGTCGGCAGCGGCTTTCTCGAGGTCTGGGGACCGATCACGCGGGTCTCCAGCGAAAAGGCCGCGGCCATCGCGAAGTACACGACGATCCTGAGCGACGAGGCGGTCGCGGCGGCCGACACCGCGCACGGCGAGCAGATGTTCACCGAGCTTTGCGCCGTGTGCCACCAGATGTTCGGCGAAGGCGGTCTGATCGGTCCGGACCTCACGGGTTCCAACCGCACGGAGCTCGATTACCTGCTGACGAACATCCTCGACCCGAGCGGCGACATCCAGGACGTCTACCAGACCCTGATGGTGACCACCCGGGACGGCCGGACCTACTCCGGCACCGTCGCCACGAAGAGCCCCCGCTCCCTGACCCTGCGCGTCGTCGGCCAGGACGAAGTCGTCATCGCGCAGTCGGATATCCAGTCGTTCGACTACTTCCCGCTCTCGATGATGCCGGAGGGACTGCTCGATCCCTACACCGACGACGAGGTGACGAACCTCGTCGCGTACCTGATGACCGCGCAGGAAGAAACGAGCCCTCAGGGCCCCTGAGGCCTTCGAGGGACGCGGACATGACGAACGTCGCCATGATCGGCCTCGGCTTCGGCGCCGAGTTCATCCCCATCTATCAGGCCTACCCCGGCGCCAACGTCCACGCGATCTGCCGCCGGGACGAAGCGGAACTCAACAAGGTGGGCGACCAGTTCGGGATCGAGCGGCGCTACACGGACTACGACGACGTGCTCGCCGATCCGGACGTCGACTACGTCCACATCAACACGCCGATCCCGGACCACGCCTGGATGTCGCTCGCCGCGCTCGACGCCGGCAAGCACGTGATGTGCACCGTGCCGATGGCGACGACCGTCGACGACTGCCGCAAGATCGTCGAGAAGGTCGCGGAGACGGGCCTCAGGTACATGATGGCCGAGACCGTCGTCTATAGCCGCGAGTTCCTGTTCATCAAGGAGCTGTACGAGAGGGGCGAACTCGGCGACATCCAGCACCTGGCGGCCTCGCACCCGCAGGACATGGACGGCTGGCCGTCCTACTGGGAGCGCATGATCCCGATGCACTACGCGACCCACGTCGTCAGTCCGTGCCTGGGCCTGGTCAACGGCCTGGCCGAGTACGTGAGCTGCTTCGGCTCGGGCGCGGTGCGCGACGACATCGCCGAGAAGTCCGGCAACCGCTTCGCCGTCGAGACCTGCCACATCAAGGTCAAGGACAGCGACCTGGTCGCCCACATCTGGCGCTTCCTCTACGACGTCGCCAGGCAGTACCGCGAGAGCTTCGATGTCTACGGCACGAAGAAGAGCTTCGAGTGGACGCTGATCGAAGACGAGCCCCACGTCCTGCACACCGCGAAGAAGCCCGAGCACGAGATCCCGGAGAAGATCGAGGTGCCCGACTACGCGCACCTTCTGCCGGAGCAGATCCGCCACTTCACCCTGCCGCAGGAGATCCACGACGCCGAGCACCTCTCCTTCATCCAGGGCGGCGGCCACGGCGGCTCCCACCCCCACCTCGTCCACGAGTTCCTGAGCGCGCTCAACGACGACCGCGATCCCTGGCCGAACGCGGTCACCAGCGCCAACTGGACCTGCGTCGGCATCTGCGCCCACGAGTCGGCGCTCCAGGGCGGCGAGATCATCCGGCTACCGAGCTTCACGCTCGGACCATAGGACCCCAACCAACGGACCGGCTTCAGGAGGGCCAATGAACAAGACGAAACTACTGATCGCGAGCTTCCTCACCATCCTGGTTGCCGGAGTCGGAACCGCCGTTCGCGGCGGGCTCCTCCTGGAATGGGGCACGGCATTCGGCTTCACGCAGACGGAACTCGGACAGATCACCGGCGGCGGCTTCGTCGGCTTCGGACTCGTAATCCTCGTGGCCAGCGCCTTCCTCGACCGCTACGGCTACAAACCGTTCCTGCTGGGGGCGGGCGTCCTGCATGTGCTGTCGGTCGTCGTGGCCGTTGCGGCGACTTTCATCTACAACGGATCGATCGAAACGAACCCGGACTTCGCCCGCGCCGGGGCCTACTTCTGCCTGTTCTGGGGCGTCTTCATCTTCGCCGTCGCGAACGGCATCTGCGAAGCGGTCATCAACCCGCTGGTCGCGACGCTCTACCACAAGGAGAAGACCCACTACCTGAACATCTTGCACGCCGGCTGGCCCGCCGGCCTGATCTGCGGCTCTCTCCTGGGCATCGGGCTGATCGGCCGCGTCCGCTGGGAGATCGTCCTCGCGCTCTACCTCGTTCCGACCCTCATCTACGTCCTGATGATGGTCAAGGAGAAGTTCCCCACGTCCGAGGCGGCCGCTGCCGGCGTCAAGTTCCTCGACATGGTCAAGGAGTTCGCGGCGCCCATGTTGCTCTTCCTGCTGGTGCTCCACGTCTGCATCGGCTACGTCGAACTCGGAACCGACAGTTGGATCGTCAACATCATGGACACCGTGCTGGGCGGCAAGGGGCTGTTCATCCTGCTCTACACATCCATCCTGATGTTCGTGCTGCGCTTCTTCGCCGGTCCGATCGTTCATCGGATCAATCCGCTCGGGCTACTGTTCGTGAGCGCCGTCGTCGCCGCCATCGGCCTCTACTCGCTCGGTTCGCTGGCCGGCGCCGTCACCGTCATGGTCGCAGCCACGATCTACGGCGCCGGCAAGGCCTTCTTCTGGCCGACCATGCTGGCCGTCGTCTCGGAGCGCTTCCCCCGCGGCGGCGCTCTCACGCTGGGGGCCGTCGGCGGCGTCGGCATGCTCTCGGCCGGATTGCTGGGCGGCCCCGGCATCGGCTACCTCCAGGACCGCCACGCCTCGCAGGACCTGCAGGCGAAGGCGCCCGCAGTGTACGAGGAGTACAAGGCCCAGGGCACGAACAGCTTCCTGTTCTTCGCCCCGGTCCAGGGCCTCGACGGCACGAAGGCCGGCCCGGTCATGGAGAAGGCCAAGGACTTCAGCATCACCCTGCCGCCGGACGAGCAGGCGGTGCGCGACGCCTCCTTCCACGGCGGCCAGACCGCTCTGCGAATCACGGCGGCGATACCCGTTTTCATGGCGCTCGGCTTCCTCTACCTGATCCTCCACTTCCGGCGGGCAGGCGGCTACAAGCAGATCGAACTGACGTCGCAGCAGGAGACCTGAAGCGAGAGCGCATCAGGGGGTTGACACGGGTCATGTTCCAAACGGTGTTTGACCGGAGGCGGCAGGTCCATTAGCCTCAAAGGCAGACCCACTGCCATCCAACCCGCAGGAGGCTGCTGATGTCGAACTCGTCTTCGCGACGCCTGGCGGCCGGAGTCGTGCTGGTCCTGCTGCTGCCTGGCCTTGCTGCGGCCCAGAGACGCGCTCGCGGGCCCGTGGAGGTGCCTGAGACGCCAGCGGGCTGGACCGTTCCCCGCACCGTGGACGGCCACCCCGATCTGCGTGGCGTGTGGGTGGAGATCGGCGGAACACGCGGCGGCGCCAGACTGTCGGACCTGGTCATCGACCCGCCGGAAGGCGGGATTCCGGCTCTGACCGAGCAGGCGCAGAAGGACTGGGACGAACTCCAGCAGTACCTCGAGGAGCATCCGGCCGACTCCTGGAAGGACCGCTCCCTGGGCGAACGCTGCGTGACCCTGGGGGTGCCCGTGCGCGCGAACTTCAACCAGTACTACAAGTTCGTCCAGAACAGGGACCACATGGTCATCGTCATGGAGTGGTACCACGAGGCGCGGGTCATTCCCCTCGACGGTTCGGCCCACCCCGATCGCCGGATCGGGCTATGGCTCGGCGACTCCCGAGGCCACTGGGAAGGCGATTCGCTGGTCGTCGAGACGGCGAACTACCTGCCCAAGGGGTACGCCGGCACCCACCAGCGAGGGACCCCGCAGACCTGGTTCCACTCCCTAAACTCGGAAGAGCTCGTGGTGACCGAGCGCTTCACCCGGGTCGGACCCGAGGTGATGCTGTACGAAGTGACGATCGACGATCCGCCGATCTGGGTCAGGCCATGGACGGTGAGGATGCCGATGGGCAAGCGGAACGAGCCGCTCTTCGAGTTCGCCTGCCACGAGGGCAACTACAACATGGCGAACATCCTGCGCGGCGCTCGGGTCAGCGAGCAGGAGGCCGCCGCGGCAGCCGCGGCGGACCCCGAATGAGAGGCGGGAAGGTGCGAAACCGAATGCGGATCGCAGGGGTTTCCGCCATCGTCGCTGCAGTCGTTGCAGCGACGGCGGCGGCGCCGGTCCAGGCGCAGGACTACCTAGCCCCGCGCACCAGTGACGGCGAGCCGGATCTGAACGGCATCTGGCAGGCCCTGACGTCGGCGCACTGGGACATCGAGGCCCACGCCGCCCGCAGCGGCCCGATCGTCGAACTGGGTGCGCTCGGCGCCGTGCCGGGGGGCCTGGGCATCGTCGAAGGCGGCGAGATCCCCTACACCCCCGCGGCGAGGGCGAAGCAGCAGGAGAACCTCGCGCGGTGGTGGGAGCTGGACCCGGCAATCAAGTGCTTCATGCCCGGCATCCCCCGCGCCAACTACATGCCCTTCCCGTTCCAGATCATCCAGACCCCCGAGAACGTCATCTTCGCCTACGAGTTCGCCAGCGCCAGCCGGATCGTCTACATGAACCGGCCCGACTTCGAGAGTCCCGGCGACAACTGGATGGGGCACTCCCGTGGGCACTGGGAGGGAGAGACCCTCGTGATCGACGTCTCCGCTCAGGTTCCCGACACCTGGCTCGACAGTTCCGGCAATCACCACAGCGGGGAGATCCACGTCCTCGAGCGCTACACGGCGACCGGGCCGGACCATCTCCACTACGAGGCGACGATCACCGACCCGAAGACCTACACGCGCCCGTGGAAGGTGAGCTTTCCGCTCTATCGACGGATCGAGGAGAACATGCAGCTACTCGACTTCAAGTGCGTCGTGTTCGCGGAAGAGCTGATGTATCACCACCTGAGCAAGGGCGTCTGGAAGGCCGGAGATCCCGAATGACCCGGAAGGAGGTCAACGCCATGCCCACCAAGGTCCTCATGGCCGCAACCGCTCTCACTCTCGCCGTGGGCGCCGCGCCGGCGATGGCGCACCATGCCTTCGCGGCCGAGTTCGATGCCGACCGCCCGGTCAAGCTCACCGGCAAGGTGACCCGGATGGAGTGGATCAATCCCCACGCGTGGATCCACATGGAGGTCGTGAAGGAAGACGGTTCGACCGAGATCTGGATGGTCGAGAGCGGCAGTCCCCCAAGCCTGTTCCGCCGGGGCTTCACCAAGAACTCGCTGCTGCCGGGAACCGAGATCGTGGTCGACGGCTTCCAGGCCAAGGACCGCTCGAACAAGTGCGCCGGACGTACCGTGACCTACACCAACGGGGAGAGGCTGTTCCTGGGATCTTCCGGCACCGGCGCGCCGAGAGATTCGGCCGACCCGTCGGAGCCATCGAACCCATGAGCGCTGTCTCGTGACGAACCGCCCAACCGCCATGCTGGCGGCACTGGCGGCCGCGCTGGTGACGTCCGGCGCCTTCGCCGACTCCGGCGCTCCCGACGTCGAGTGGCAGCATCACGGCCGCGACCACGCCTTCAGCCGCTACTCGCCGCTAGCGGACATCGACGGCGAGAACTTCTCCCGGCTCGAGGTCGCCTGGCGCTGGAAGTCCGCCGACCACCGCGTGAGGGAGGTACCCGGCGCCTTCGCCGGCTCCGCGCTCATGGTCGGCGGCCGGGTCTACATGATGACCACGCTGTGGCAGCTCGCGGCGCTCGATGCGGCCACCGGCGAAGAGCGCTGGGTGTTCGACTCCGAAGCGTACAAGGCGCCGAGGGCCGCGTACTCGGGTCCCCGGGGAATCGAGTACTGGACCGACGGCGAGGAGGAGCGCATCCTGTTCGCCACCTCCGGAAAGCTGCTGATCTCGATCGACCTTGCGACCGGGCAACCCGATCCCGACTTCGGCGAGGAGGGCTTCGTCCACATGGCGCTCGACGACCTCGGCCGCCCCGGGATCCGGCTGCGCGACATCAGCGCCGGCTCGCCCGGGATCGTCGTCGGCGACACGTACATCGTCGGCTCGCGGATCTTCGACGTGCCGTCGAAGAAGACGGGCATCCCGCCGGGCCACGTACGCGCGTACGACGTGCGCACCGGCGAGCAGAAGTGGCGCTTCCACACGATCCCGCAGGAAGGCGACGACTTCACTGAGACCTGGGAGAACGACTCCTGGAAGTGGATGGGCAACACGAACGTTTGGGCGCCGCTCGCCGCCGACGAGGAGCTCGGCTACGTCTACTTCGCCACGTCGACACCGTCGAGCGACTACTACGGCGGCGACCGCCACGGCGACAACGTGTACGGCGAGAGTCTGGTATGCGCCGACGCGGAGACCGGCGAGCGCGTCTGGCACTTCCAGACCGTGCATCACGGCATCTGGGACTACGACAACGCCTCGGCCCCGAACCTGGTCGACGTGGTCGTCGAAGGCCGGCTGCGCAAGGCCGTTGCCATGGCGTCGAAGACCGCCTTCCTCTACGTCTTCGATCGGGTCACCGGCGAGCCTCTGTGGCCGATCGAGGAGCGGCCGGTTCCCCCGTCCACGGTGCCCGGCGAGATGCTCTCGCCGACCCAACCGTTTCCGACCAAACCGCCGGCGTTCGATCTCCAGGGCCTGACCGTCGACGATCTGGTCGACTTCACGCCGGAGCTGCGTCAGGAGGCGCTCGAGGTCCTCGAGTCGTTCGTCACCGGGCCGATCTTCACACCCTCCATCGTCGCCGGCGAGGGAGGCAAGCTCGGCACGATCGTCTCGCCCGGCCCAGGCGGCGGGGCCAATCATCCTGGCGCCTCGTTCGATCCTCTGACCGGGATCGTCTACGTCCAGTCGACGACCCAGCTCGGCGCCTGGGGCTTGGCGAAGCCGGACCCCGCCCGCAGCGAGTTCCGCTACGTGAAGCAATCGACGGGAGGAGCGGGAGGACTCAAGATCCCCCAGGGGCTGCCCCTGACGAAACCGCCCTACCGGCGCATCACGGCAATCGATCTGAAGACCGGCGAGCACGCCTGGCAGGTGCCGCTGGGAGAAGGCCCGACGGATCACCCCGCGATCCGCCATCTCGACCTCGGCCCCCTGGGCAGCCGCCCTTCGAGCGGCACCCGCGAAGGCGGGCTGCTCGTCACCAGGACGCTCCTCATTACCCACTCGCCCAAGCGGGAGAGCTGGGACGCCCCGACGGCGACCGCCAGTTACCTCACCGCCTACGACAAGGCCACCGGCAAGGTGCTGGCGCAGGTCGAGACCGACACGGCGCTGCACGGCGTGCCGATCACCTACCGGCACGAGGGCCGCCAGTACATCGTGGTGCCGGCAGGCGGCAGGCCGGGCGGCAGGGCCGTGGGCCGTAACGCGAACGTCCAGGCGGCGACGGCGGAGCTGGTGGCCTTCGCCCTGCCGCGGGAGGACTGACAACCGCATCAGCGGGATAAGGAGGTCCACGAGATGATCAGGAACGTCGCACGCTCCTTCTCCCACCGGCCGGGCGCGCTCGTCCTCGGCCTCGCAGCCTGCGGTTGCGCCGCTCCCTCGGGCGAGGAGGCAGGACCGGCGCCGACTCCGCCGCGGCCGAACATCATTCTCATGATGAGCGACGACCAGGGCTGGGGCGACGTCGAGTACTCCCAGCAGCTCGCCCCCGGCGACGTCTTTCCGGGCCACAGCGAGGTCAAGACGCCCGAGCTGCGCGCGATGGCGGCGGCCGGCCTCCAGTTTCACCGCATGTACTCGCACGGTTCGAACTGCAGTCCGACCCGGTCGTCCTTCGTCACCGGCCGCTCGCCGCGGCGCAACCACGTCGACATGGCCTACAACGACGGTCTCCGCAACCTGGAACTGACGATCGCCGAACTGGCCCAGACCCAGGGCTACATGACCGGACACTTCGGCAAGTGGCACATCGGCAACCTGAACCGGACGCCGGAACCCGACGCAGACGACCTCGCGCGATGCGGCGGCAGATGCTTCGGCCGGTCCGGCGGCGACTTCTATTCCGCGCCGTGGCACCACGGCTACGAGCGCACCTGGGCGTCTCCGCAGGCGCTGCCGACCTTCGAGCCGATGCGCATCGACCCCGCGGGTCCGCTCCCGAGCGAAGGCAACCACATCGGGGCGCACTACTGGACGGGCCACGAGCAGCACATCGACATCGACTCCCCCACGCTGGCCGGCGACGCCTCCGCGATCCTGGTCCGGGAAACGATGCGGTTCATCGACGATGCCGTTGCCGCCGAGCGCCCCTTCTTCGCCGTCGTCTGGTTCCATCCGCCGCACAGCCCCCATCGCCTCGACCAGGCGACTCTCGACGAGTTCTACTCGTCCGAAGAGCAGGCGGAGATGAACGACTACGAGAAGGCCTACTACTCCGGCATCACGGCGATGGACAGGGAGATCGGCCGTCTGCGCGCCCACTTGCGAACGCTCGGCATCGAAGACGACACGCTGGTGGCCTTCACCTCCGACAACGGGCTTTCGGGGTCCGTGAGACTCGACGACCGGGACGAAGCGAAGGCCGGCCTGCGAGGATTCAAGGGCTCCATCTGGGAGGGCGGGGTCCGCGTACCGGGCATCGTCGAGTGGCCGGGACGGATCGCTCCCGGGGAGACCTCCACCCCGATGATCACGAGCGACTACCTGCCGACGCTCCTGGACATCTGGGAAGTCGACCTGCCCGACGCACGGCCGCTCGACGGCGAGTCGATGTCCGAAGTCCTCTTCGGCGATCGCTCGGCGCCGCGCCTGGGCCGCCTCCGGTTCGACGACTGCGACGACCCCGTTCCTGAACGCGCCGCCGGCGAGCCCGAGGACTGCGACAGCGCCGGCCGGGGCCGCGGTGGCCGGGGCCTGATGAGGCTGGGCGGCGGGCGCTCCATCCTCGACGACCGCTACAAGCTGATCTCGGTGACCAGCGGCCGGGAATGGGAGCTCTTCGACCTGCTCGAAGACCCACGCGAACAGACCCCGGTCGCCACCAGCGCCGACGTCGACTCGAAGCCGCCGGAGATCCAGGCCATCTTCACCTCGCTTCTCGACGAGATCACGACCTGGTACGAGGTGGACACGGCGGCCAGCCGCGAGGGCGCCGACTACGACACCCGCATCGCAGCGGCCGACGGCGTCGACCTTCTCGGCGACGTCGGCGACGAGACCGTTCCCGGCGACCTCTCGGCCGCTCGTCGGACCTCAGCAGATCGTCCCGAACTGGTCGTCGAGCGCCAGTTCGCCACCCTCGGCGAGGACCTGGCGGTCGAGAGCGGCGGGGCCCCCGCCGCCTACGACGGCGGCAACCCGCCGCCCGGCGCGACCGTACCCGCGGGCACCGTCGTCCACAGCTACCTGCTTCACTTCGCCCCCACCGCGACCACCGAACTGAATGGCGTCGAGATCGCGTTCGACGATCCCATCCTGGGGGTCGCCGCAAGCTCGGCGAGCCTCGCGGCCAGCGACTACCTCGCCTTCGCCAACCCCGAGTTCAGCGCCTCGGCCGAGCGCGGTGCCCTAGTCGGCGAGACGGACGTCGACGGCTGGGAGATCCTCGCCGGCGGAACGACGATCCGCATCGACCTGGCCGCGGGCGCCAGCGGCGTCGACCAGTTGCGAATCCTCACCGAAGCGGCCTTGCAGCGAGCGCAGTGAACAGGAACGTCCGCCGGCGCCGCACGATCTGGCGGCCTTGCCTTGCGCTGGCGCTGCTGGCAGCCGCGTCGATGGCAACCGGCGCCCTCGCCGAGTCCGGCGAGGAGAACGCCGAGTGGCGGCACCATGGCCGCGACCACGCCTTCACCCGCTACTCGCCACTCGACCAGATCGATGCCGCGAACTTCGAGCAACTCGAGGTCGCGTGGCGCTGGAAGTCGGCCGATCACGACCTGCGGGAGGAGCCGGGGACCTTCCGGGGCTCGGCGCTGATGGTCGACGGCCGGGTCTACATGGCGACCAGCCTCTGGCAGATCGTCGCCCTCGACGCCGCGACCGGTGAGGAACTCTGGCTCTACGACCCGAAGAGCTACGAGTTCCCGCAAGCCTACGGCGCCACTCCCCGAGGCCTCGAGTACTGGACCGACGGCGAGGCCGAGCGCATCATCTTCATCACCAGCGGCAAGCAACTGATCTCGCTGGACCTCGCGACGGGACGCCCCGACCCCGCCTTCGGAGAAGACGGCATCGTCGATCTGTCGGATGACCGACTGGGCCGCGAGGAGGTCTTCCAGCGCGACATCAGCGCCGGCTCGCCCGGGATCGTGATTCGCGACACGTTCGTGGTGGGCTCGCGAATCGCCGACGCGCCCGCGACGAAGCAGGGTCTCCCGCCGGGCCACGTGCGTGCCTACGACGTCCGTACCGGTGAGCCGAAGTGGCGGTTTCACACGATTCCCCGGGAGGGCGAGGAGTTCACCGAGACGTGGCACAACGACTCCTGGAAGTGGGTCGGCGGCGCCAACGTCTGGGGAGCGATGGCCGGCGACGAGGAGCTCGGCTACGTCTACATCCCCACCACGACGCCGACCGGCAATCTCTGGGGCGGCCACCGGCCCGGCGCGAACGTCTACGCCGAGAGCCTGCTCTGCCTCGACGCCGAAACCGGCGAGCGCGTCTGGCACTTCCAGGCCGTTCATCACGGCATCTGGGACTGGGACATCGCCTCCGCCCCCGTTCTCGCCGACGTCGTGATCGACGGCCGCTTGCGGAAGATCGTCGCCCAGGTGTCCAAGACGGCGTTTACCTACGTCTTCGACCGGGTCACGGGCGAGCCGATCTGGCCGATCGAGGAGCGCCCGGTGCCGCAAACCACGGTGCCCGGGGAGTGGACGGCACCGACCCAGCCCTTTCCGACCAGGCCGGCGGCCTTCGATCTCCAGGGCGTGACGATCGACGATCTGATCGACTTCACGCCGGAACTGCGGGAGGAGGCGCTCGAGATCGCCGACGAGTTCCTCCTGGGACCGATGTTCACGCCCCCGATCGTCGCGGGCGAGGGAGGCAAGACGGCGACGCTCGCGGTGCCAGGGATGGCGGGCGGAGCGAACCATCCCGGCGCCTCGCTCGATCCCTTGACCGGCGTCCTCTACGTTCAGTCGCGAACGCAGCCGACCGGGGTGGCGGTCGCGCCACCGGACCCCGCGCGCAGCGAGTGGAGGTGGGTCAGCCGTGGCGGTCGCGTCGGAAGCCCGCAGGGACTGCCGCTCCTCAAGCCTCCGTACCAGCGGATCACGGCCATCGACCTGAACACCGGCGAGCACGCCTGGATGGTGCCGTTCGGCGAGGGACCGACCGACCACCCCGCGATCAGCCATCTCGATCTCGGCCCTCTCGGCAGCCGCCCATCGAGCGGCAACCGCGAGGGCGGGCTCCTCATCACCAGGACCCTGCTGATCACCTACGTGCCGAACTGGCCGAGCTGGGACGCTCGCGCCGCCAGGGGCAGCTTCCTCCAGGCCTACGACAAGGCAACCGGCGAGCTCCTCGCGGAGGTGGAGACCGAGGCCACCCTGCACGGAGTGCCGATGACCTACCTGCACCAGGGCCGCCAGTACATCGTCGTGCCCGCCGGCGGCAAGGTGACTTCGAGAACCGCGCGCAGCGGCCCGGAAACGGCTCAGCTCGTTGCCTTCGCCCTGCCGACCGCGCAGGCCGCGGAGAACGACATTCCGCGGATGCCGGGCGGCGAGCCCGATCTCTCAGGCACCTACACCGTCAACACGCTGACGCCCTTCGAGCGCCATCCGAGATACGGCGACGACCCCTACATGAGCGCCGATGACGCCAAGAGGATCGAGGAGTCCGCAGCCGCGAGGGCCGCCCAGCAAGGCCTCCCAAGTGACCCCGATCGTCCTCCGCCGCCGGATGGCGGCTACGCCGGCGGCCGGGTCACCGGCGCCAACGCCCTCTCACTTCTCGACATGGGCACGATCGTCTTCACGGTCGACGGCAGGCACCGGAACTCCGTCCTCACCGACCCACCGAACGGCCGCATGCCGGCCGTGACCGAGGCGGGAAGGAAGCGGCGGCCGGCATTCACAATCGCCGATCGCATGGGACCCCCGAATCCCGACGGCGCCTGGTGGCTGCGGGCGGACGAAGTCACCGGCATACGAGGCCGCGTCATCCCGGCGACGAACGGGGAACACCGGATCTTCGACGATCCGGAGCTGATCGGCCTCTGGGAGCGCTGCATCTACTCCGATCGGGCGACGATCCCGACCCTGCGAAGGGGCTACGGCGCCTACTACCGCATCACCCAGACCGCAACCCACGTCGTGATCCTGGCGGAACTGATGCACGAGGCACGCATCGTCCGCCTCGGCTCGGAGCACCCGCCGAAAGACGTGCTCTCCTACGCCGGCGAATCGATCGGCCGGTGGGAGGGCGACACCCTGGTCGTCGACACGATGAACTTCCGCCGGCGAGGCGTGGCAAGGGGCGCGAACGAGCGACGCCAGAACGCCCGAAGTCCCGTCGGCGTGGCGCACGAGGGGCTGCGCATCGTCGAGCGCCTCACGCCGCAGGAGGACGGCAGCCTGTTCTACGAGTTCAGCGTCGACGATCCCGACTACGAGGCGACCTGGAGCGGTTCGTTCCCGTGGCTGCGCACCGACGAGCGCATCTACGAGTACGCCTGCCACGAAGGCAACTACTCGATGGGGATGACGATGCGCGGGGCGCGGCAGTTGGAGAAGGAGTGGGCGGAAAGGCGGTAGAAGCCATGGAACTGGCCGCCGAAACGGAGCCGGCCTAACGGCCGGCGCCCCTACCAGCTCAAGGAACCCGTACTCTGGCCGAACGACGCGGCCTCCAGCTCCATGTGCTGCAGCATCGTGACGTAGAGATTGGACAGCGGCGCATTGTCGTCCTTGTCATAGGCGACGTAGCGACCGTGGTCGAAGTCCCCGCCAGCGAGGAAGATCGGCAGGTTCCGGGTGTCGTGGGAGTTCCCGTTGCCCAGGTTGCTGCCGAAGAGGACCGCGGTCTGATCGAGCAGCGTCCCGTCTCCTTCGCCGCATCCCTTGAGCTGCTCGAGCAGGCTGCCGAAGCACTTCACGATCTCCGTCTCGACCTTCCTCAGTTGCACGATCTTGTCCGGGTCCTGGCCGTGGTGCGAGAGGTTGTGGTGCGTGCCCGAAACCCCCGGGATCTTCGGCACTTCCCGGAGCTCCTGGATCATCACGGCGACGACGCGGGTCGAGTCGGTCTGCAGGATCAGCGGGATGAGATCCACCAGCAACTGGACGCGGCCAATGAGGTCGCGGCGTTCCCGGACGTCGACGGGGGGCTCGCGGTCCACCCGCGGCTTGGGCCGGTCGAGCCAGGCCCGGGCCTCGGTGATGCCCTTCTCGGCCGCGCGCACGGCCTCGAAGTACGAGTCCAGACGACCCCGGTCGACCTCGCTGGCGCGCCGGTCGAGCATCTTTCTCTGCGAGTTCAGGCCGTCGAGGATGCTGCGTCCGTCGCCGAGATCCCGCTTCTGCCGCTCGACTTCGTCGGTATCCCCCGCCAGGAACATCCGGGCGAAGAGATTGGCGGGACTCGTCTCTGAAGGCACCATGACGCCCCGTCTCGTGAACGACTGGCTCTGGGTCCCCTTGGCGCTCCTCTGCACCGTGGTGTCGGTGCCCAGCACGAGTGAGGGAAAGCGGGTCGTGTAGCCCAACTCCCCGGCCGCATACTGATCGACGGAAATCGTGTTGCGGAAGCCGGCGAGCTCCGGGTGGCGGGCGGCCGTCAGCCAGGAGACCTCGCTGCTATGGGCCTGGCGGCCGTTCTGGTCGTGGTGCGAGAGTCCCGAGAACAGGGTGTAGTCGCGCCGGTGGTCCCGGAGCAGCTCCAGGTACTCGGTCGTTTCGTACTCCCGGCCCGGAGTGGCGGGAAAGAGCGACGGCGGGTGCAGGCCGAGTGCGTTGCAGACGGTCACCATCCGCCGGGGCAGAGGCTTCGCCGCCCGGGCCAGTGCCGGGCTCATCGCTTCGAGGAGGGGCAGCGCCAGGGCGACCCCGGATGTCCTGAGGAACGTGCGTCGGTCGAGGGGTTGGTTCATCGTTGCCGCTCCCTGAAGAGTGGGCTCTGGGTGACATTGTGGATGATCGAGCGCACGCCGTAGCCGCCCTCGCGGCTCTGCGCGACGAGCCGCGATAGCTCGTCGCGGTCGGCGAAGCCGATCTCGGCGCCGGTTGCATAGACGACGAGCTGCGAGATGAAGTGGCGCGCCACCTGGTCCTCCTCCTCCGCGAGCAGGAGTCGCTTGTACTCGGCGATGCCCGAGAACGACCTGCCCTCCGGAGTGACGCCGGCCGCATCCACGGGCGGCCCCTCCTTGTACTCGAGGATGGGGCGACCGTAGAGGGTCCCCGTGGGCGTGTCGCCCTCGCCGCTGGAGCGGTAGCGCGTCCGGAAGCCGCCGGTCGGGTCGAAGGCCTCCAGAGCGAACCCCGGCGGGTCGATGGCGCGGTGACAGACATTGCACGTCGGATCCCGGCGATGCTTGGCGAGGATCTCGCGGATCGTCGTGGCGCCCCGGATGTCGGGCTCGACCGAGCCCGCGTTCGCCGGTGGCGGGTTCGGCGGCCGGCCGAGCAGGTTCGAGAGGACGAAGCTGCCGCGAAAGACCGGCGAGGTCGTCGTGCCGTTGGCGGTGACCTTGAGCACGCTGGCCTGCGTCAGGACGCCGCCGCGCACGCTGTCGTCGGGTAGCGACACCTTGCGCATGTGTTGCCCCTCCACCCCGGGGATGCCGTAGTGCTCCGCCAGGCGGCGGTTGAGGAAGGTGAAGTCGGAGTCGATCAGGTTCCGGACTCCGAGGTCGCTCTTCACGAGCTCGGTGAAGAACAGCCTGGTTTCCTCCTGGAGCGCGTGATGCAGCAGGTCGTCGTACTCGGGATAGAGCCTCTCGTCGGGACTCGTGAGCTCGATCTCATAGAGCCGCAGCCACTGGCCGACGAAGTCCCCAATGAAGCGCTTCGCCTTCTCGTCGTCGAGCATCCTCTCGACGTGCCGGGCCATCACCTCCGGCTCCGACAACGCGCCTTCCCGTGCCGCCGCGAAGAGCTCCTCGTCCGGCAGGCTCTTCCACAGGAAGTACGAGAGTCGGGTCGCCAGCGCGAAGTCGTCCAGCTCGCCGGGCCGGTCGTCGTGGTAGAGAAACTGCGGCGCGCTCAACATGGCGCGCAGCGGAACGCGGACGGCGTCGACGAACTCCCGTCCGGCGGCGATCGCGGGCTTCGCCAGGCTCGCGAACGCCTCCGCCTCACCCGCTTCGGCCGGCCGTCGAAACGCCAGTGGCAGGAGGTGCGAGACGACGTCCACGACGTGCTCGTACGGATCCTTCGTGAGCTTCAGATCGCCGGCAGCGTCGAACTCGATGCCGTCGAAGAGCCGGCGCGTCGACGGCGGCGGCCACCCATCGAGAAGCGGTCCTTCGATGGCCAGCGACCTGACCGCCACGCCCTCGCCCTTGTAGGTGGCGGCCCCATCCACGAGGATCTCGGTGGGGTGGTAGAAGATCGGGTGATAGACCCGGTTGTTGAGCAGCCGCCGGCCCAGGCCCTTCCCCGCAGCCACGACCTGGGCCTCTGCCGACCAGTCTTCGATGGGGGCGTAGAAGCCTTCGACGTCCGTGTGCCAGTCGAGGTCGGCCACCTCGGGAAAGACGTAGTCGGTCGGGTGGAGGAAGGTCGTGGCTTCGAACGCGCCCGACTCCCCGTTCAGTAAGTCGAAGGCACCGAGCAACGTCCTGTCGCCGTTCGGGTTGGCGCGGACGAGAAGGAGCGTCACCGGTGTCCACGCCTGGTAGGGATAGGCGTCGACGGTGACCCTGTACAGGCCCGAATGCGCGACTTGGAAGCCGTGGCTGTCGCTCCTGAGGTTGCTGGCCGAGAAGGACCCGCTGGTGTTGTGGTGGGCTTCATCGACGAACATCGCGACGGCGTCGTCGAGCTTCTTGCTGACGCTCTGGCGGACCATGTGGTACGAGGCTGGATTGCTCGGGTAGTCGATCAGGTGTGCCGCGCTCGCCGGACGCCCGCCAAGCCGGATCGCCGCGTCGAGCGCACGATCGGCCGCTTCCAGGTAGCTGCGCAGGTGAAGCGGCGAGATCCCCTGTTCGGCCGCCAGCGTGTCGAACCCGGCGGACGCGCTCTCGGCCGGCAGCAGGCGCGCCAGGTCCTCCTCGATCAGGAGCAGGTCCTCGAGGGTGTACTCGTACTCGCGCCCCGTCAAACGGCGCGGCGGCGTCTGTCCGGCGGCTCGAGCCGCCAGGTCCGCCGTCTCCAGATCTCGCGCCAGCGCATCGAGCGCCGCGTCGACGACCCGCCTCGGGGGGCGCCGCGTCCCGGCAGGAGGCATCTCGCCCGCCTCTAGACGCTCGAAGACCCGCACCCACTTGCGGAAGATCCCCCGATCGTCGAGGTCGTAGCCCAGGTTCTCCAGATCGAGCGGCGTCTCGGTCCCGACGTCGTGGCAGCGAAGACAAGAGACCTCCAGGAGACGCGCGACGTCGGCCTCGAGCGAACGGCCGCCGGCCGCACCGGGAAGAACGAAGAGCCCCGCGAGGAGCGCGGAGACGGCCGCAGTCGTTCCTCGGCGGCGTGGACGAACGCCGCGGCCTCGACAAACGCTGCGTGAGGTCCGCGTCACATCATCGACTCTCCGCAGGCAGCCGGTAGGCGACCAGTTCCGGCACCCTGCCGCTGACCGTGAGCGCGACGTACTGGTGACCGTCGAGTTCGTACGTCATCGGCGAGCCGAGCCCGCGGCCGGGCAGATCGACCCCGGCCAGCGGCTCGCCGGTGGCCTTGTCGTAGGCCACGAGCTGTGGCCCATCGTCGGTCCCACCGCTGTTCAGCGCGTGGATCAGCAGCGTCCTGGTCAGCAGCGAACCGGCGCGGCTGTGATCGCCCCCGAGCGGCGGCAGATCGAGATCGCGCAGCAAAGGGTGGTCCTGATAGCGGGCGCCCCGGCCCAGCGGCGTCGTCCACAGGTGCTCGCCCCGAGTCATGTCGATGGCGACCATCGCGGAGTAGGGCGGTTTCCACAGCGGCAGCCCCCGCGGCATCGTGGGCTGCCGGGTCGGGTTGCCTCCGTCGAGAAACGCGACACCTCGAGCCACAGGCTCGAACTGCCCCCAGGACGTCGTGCGGCCGCGCATGATCCCACCGACCGGATCGGTGCGATCGGCGATGTAGCGGAGGTCGGTCGAGGCTCGTCCGTCGCGGAAGCGGAGCACCGAGTGGCCGTTCGTCGTGGGGACGTACAGCACGCCGGTTTCGGGATCGACGGCGGCGCCCGACCAGTTGGCGCCGCCGCCCGCCGCCGGCCGGAAGATCGTGCCGCGTAGCGACAGCGGCGTGTAGAGCGGCCCGAGCCTGAACCCTCCGACGGCTTCGAGCGCCATCTGGCGGATCTCGGGAGTGAAGTCCACCAGATCCTCGATCCGGGCGCCCTGCACCGCAAACGGCGGCGGCCTGGTCGGGAACGGCTGGGTGGGAGACATGACCTCCCCTTCCAGGTCGGTGTCGGTCGGCACGGGGCGGTCTTCGATCGGCCAGACCGGCTCGCCGGTCACCCGATCGAAGGTGTAGACGAAGCCCTGCTTCGTGACCTGGGCGACCGCCTTGATCCGGCGTCCATCGACGGTGATGTCGAGCAGGTTCGGCGCCGTCGGAATGTCGTAGTCCCAGACCTCGTGACGGATGAGCTGGTAGTGCCATACCCGCTCGCCGGTCTCGACATCGAGACAGACGATGCTGTTGGAGAACAGGTTGTCGCCCAGGCGATGGCCGCCGTAGTGGTCCGGAGACACGGCGGAGGTCGGCACGTAGACGTAGCCGAGCTCCGGGTCGGCGCTCAGATTGGCCCACGCGTTGCCGTTGCCGGTTCTGCGCCAGGATTCGTCTTCCCAGGTGTCGGCGCCGAACTCGTCGGCGCTCTGGGGCACGATGTGGAACTCCCACACCCGCTCGCCGGTCCGCACGTCGTGGGCGAAGATGAAGCCGGGCACCGCCTCCCTGGACATGATGAAGTCGGTGTGGTTGGTTCCCAGGACGATCGTGTCGCCGACGATGAGCGGCGCCGCCGACCGCGAGCCGACCGGCAACTGGAAGGGCTGGCCGCGGGGCGAGCGCGGTAGATCGGCGACGAAATCGACCCGCCCGTTGTCTCCGAAGTCCGCGGCCGGCACCCCGGTCCTGGCGTCAACGGCGATCAGGTAGCCGGCGCCGGTTCCCCAGACGATGCGGGCTTCACCGTCTCCTTCCCAGTAGGCCGCCCCCCGATGGCCTCTGCTGGTCGGAAGCGCGGAGCTCTCGTAGGTGCGCGGGTCGTGAACCCAGATCGTCTCTCCGGTGCGCCCGTCGATCGCCGCCGCCTGCTCGACGCTCGTGATCAGGTACAGCACACCGTCGACCGCGAGCGCCGTCGAGGTCATCGCGCCGAACCCCGGACGCCGCAGCCACAGGTCGGGCTGCTCCTCCGCCACGCGGTCGAACACCACCCCCGACGGCACCAGCGACGCGCCGCTGTCGTCCGCCAGGACGAGATGGGTGTCCGCCGTCTTCCAACGCCAGGCGATCTCCAGGTCGCCGAAGTTACCGGCGTCGATCTGATCCAGGGGCGAGTACTTGCTGACCCAGGTGTCGCCGGCGTGGGTGCGCCAGTCTCCGTCGGTCGCACCCGGCTGCGCCGCGCCGGAGTCGGACGCCAACCCACAGACGAAGACCAGGCGCAGCGTAAGGCGAATGGAAGCCTGCATCGTGGGAACCACCATCTTGCCCGCCCTACGATGGGGGTGTCAAGAATGGCAGTAGACGCGACACGGCTCTTCCGCTACAGTCGGAAGAACATTCCAACCACGTTGGAGCCGCCCCGAGGAGTGACGGCCGGTTGCCCAACGAGCATCATCGCGCAAGGTGATGTCGAAGACGAGGGCAGAGCCGGCCGTTGAAGAGGGCCAGGCCCCTTGCCATCTCCGGGTCGGACACTCAAGGAGGTGGAGCTATGAAGATCGCCGCCCTCAAGCGCAGCATCTGGATGCTCTGCGTCGTCGCCTGCGCGGCCCTGCCGCTATGGGCCGACGGCCCGGGCACGGGAATCATTGAAGGCCGTGTGCTCGACGCCCAGGGAGATCCGCTCCCGGGCGCCAGCGTGACGCTCGCCGGACAGCAGAACACCAGGGACGCGATCAGCGACGCGGCCGGGGAGTTCCGCTTCAGTCTGCTGCTCGACGGCGCCTTCACCCTCAGCGCCGAGCTGGAAGGACTTGGTTCGAGCGACGAAGTCGCGGTCACTCTCGATCCCGGTGCGCGCCGCGCCGTCGACCTCACCCTGCGGGGCGGCGAAGCCGAGGAGATCCAGGTCGTCGCCGAAGCGCCCATGATCAACAAGTACGAGCCCGGGGCGACGGCGAGGATCGACGCGGAGACCGCTGAGTTGACGACGTTCATCTCGCGTTACTACGTCAACAGCCTGGCGGTACTGCCGGCCAACTCGGGCTCCAAGCAAATGGATGTGCTCAACAGCTTCATGGGCGGCCCTCGAGACGGAGGCACGGTGAACATCGACGGCGTCGATGTCAGCCAGGTCACGAGCAACTACGGGGTGTTCAAGTTCAGGATGGCAACCACGCAGGTTGCCGCGACGGAGGTCCACACCCAGGGGCGCGGCGCCGAGTACGGGCGCACCCAAACGTCAACGATCAACACGGTCGTCAAGTCCGGCACGAATGTGCTCCATGGCGACATCTACTACGTCGCCCAGAACCAGGCCTGGGTCGGCGAATTCCGCGACTACCCCGATCTTGAGGGCCCCGACAAGCTCATCAACAACTACGAGATGTCTCTGGGCGGCCCGATCTACCGCGATCGTGCCTGGTTCTTCGCGGCCCACGCAGAGCTGTACGACAACAGGATCCGGGGCGCCAGTGCGAACTCGAACCCGGACGTCATCGCCGATCCTGTCTTCGACTGGAGTTTCAAGGGAGAGTCGACGGTCGCCAAGATCAACTTCCAACCCGGTGACGACCATCAGCTCGCCGCGACCTATGTGCGCACGCCGGGCTACCGCGAGGGCGGGGGCAACCGAACAGGCGACCTGTTCAACCTCTTCGGCCGGGGGGAGACCGCCGAGTTGAACACGGCGTCGTGGAACTGGGGCGCCACTCCGAAGGTCTTCACGGAGTTCAAGATTGCCGACAGTGAGGACATCCGCACCGACAACTGCCTCCACAAGAAGACGGATCTCGGCGGCGGACACCAGGATACGCCGGACAACAACAACTTCCGCTACTACGACCTCAGCACCCGGCTCTTCTTCAATGGCTGCCTCGTCGGCGGTACCTCCGGCCGCTACACGAACGGCCCCCGCCAGCAGATCAACGCCTACGCGACGATCTTCGCGGGTGACAACCACGAGCTCAGAATCGGCGCCGAGCGCCACGTCATGGGCCTCGACACCCGGAACTGGCCTGAGAAGGAGTACAGCGGCCGCGGCTTCGGCTACAGCCTGCCCGGCGGCTTCGCGACTCCGGAGTTCGTCACGGTCTACGCGCCACCGGACGGAGGCATATTCGAGCGCGAGAGCGAGCTGAACACCCTCTTCGTCCAGGACCGCATCGACATCGGCGACAAGTGGGTCGTCACCGCGGGACTGCGGCTCGAGGGTCAGTCGATGGACAACAACATCGGGCAACAGGTCAACGACTACGACGAACTGGCGCCCAGGTTGAGCGTGGTCTACGACGTGAACGCCGACGGCAGGCTCCTGATCCGCGGTACCGCCGGGCGCTACCTCAATCTCTTCAACATGTCACTGACCCAGAACTTCGACCAGGGCTCCAACGGCACGAACACCCGTCAGGTCTTCAACTGGAATCCCGTGACCCAGGCCTACGACATCCTGAACAGCAGCATCGTGGCCAGCGCCGGGAGGGAGGCAACGAGGAACCTGGAGCCCGAGTACTCCGACGCCTACACCCTCGGCGTTGACTGGCAGTTCCACCGCAACTGGGTCGCAAAGGCCAGCTACAACGTGAGCGAGAACGACAACATCTGGGCCACGACCATCCAGTTCGACGAGAACGGAAGGCGGGTCTTCGCATTGGCAAACTGGACCCAGGCCGAGGTCAACCGGCTGTCCTCCCTGCACGGAGTGCCGTCGCGCCTGCCCCTGACGCGCGAGCACGACGGGTTCATTCTCGAACTCAACCGCAACTTCCGGAACAACTGGACCCTGCGCGCCAACTTCTACGCAGGTGATGCGAAGGGAACCGAGGCTGCCGGAAACTACATTCAGGCCATCGGCGGCCTTGGGGCCGACGGCAGCAGCGATGTGAACACCCGCAACAAGGGGAACCTCCCGATCGCCAACAACTCGGAGTTTCCGGAGATCTTCAACGTCCTCGCTGCCAAGCGCTGGCCGATCGGCAAGCACACGCTGACCACGGGCGCCCACTACCGCTTCCGAACCGGCCGGCTCTGGGAGTCTCAGCGGTACGTCTTCGTTTCCCACCCGGTGTCCGGCCAAAGGGAACGAGTGATCGAGTTCCTCGATCCCCAGGGTTCCAAGCAGCTTGACACCGCTACGGAGCTGAACCTCAATGCCAGTTGGATCTTCCCGCCGATCGCCGGCAAGTACGAGATCAAGGTCGGCGCGGAACTCGCCAACGCGCTCAACGGGGACGCCCAGTTGTTCGTGAATCCGGTGTCGGGCCTGCCCACCGGCAGGGGCGGCGGCGACATTGCCTACCAGAGGCCGTCCGAGTACCGCTTCAACGTCGCCTTCAGCTTCTAGAAGCAGCCGAGTCTACGGTCTAGTCGCAGCACAACCGACACCCGCCAGGGTGTCGAACATCGACGGCATCGACGCTCCCGGCGGATGCTCGAAGTACGTCACGTACAGGTGCCGGTTGCAGTGCCAGAGCATCGCCGAGATCGTCTCGCCTCGGGTCAGGTAGCGGGTCTGCCCCTCGACTTCGATCGTGCCGAGAACAGCCGATCCCAGGGAACTCGCGATCGCCGCGAACTCCTCGACCGGTGGCTCCGCTTCTCGCGGGTGTCCGCGGACAACTAGGAGCCGCTCTCCGTCGCCGAAGACGACGTGCTTCGTCAGTTCGAGCGCCAGACGAAGGCTCGCGGAATCCTCACCGCGAGTCGTGTACGCGTAGGCGTACTCGACCTCCGCAAGGGGCATGTCGATGGTCGCGTTGAGACCCAGAAAGGACAGTGCGTCGCCCGAAACGGGAGCGGTCACAGGGGGTGACACCGTCGTCGTCGCGTCGCCGCCGCTCGTGTGCGCGAGAATGGCACCCAGACTGCTCGTCGTCCGCCCCACCCTGTTCCTTGCCGTCCTGAACTCGATGATCGGACGGTTGTCCGTGTTGACCGGCGCGCCCGCGGCGTATGAGTCGAGAGTCTCATCGTCCGCCACGAAGAACGAGAAGAAGACGTCCGGGCCCTCGAACGGCGCCCGGTTCGACAGGGCGGAGATCGCCTCGAAGTCGGAACGGATGATCGGTTCCCGCATCGCGGCAGCAATCCCCTCGTAGTCCCTGGCGATGGGCTCCTTCGAGGCCAGCAGGAAGAAATCGACGCCTCGCGCATCGGCCCATGCCTGGACATGGGGGAAGGCGGTCTCCAGAGTCCGGAGAGAGACCTTCAGATCCTCCGGATTGAAGTCGTAGGCGCCGATCCACTGCAGGAACAGTCCTCCCTCGTTGAGTCGCTCGGCCACGACCGAGTAGAACTCCCGGGTGAAGAGGAAGACCTCGCCATCGATCCACGGGTTGGAAGGCTCGGAAACGATGACATCGTAGGTCCGATCGGTTGTGGAGAGAACGTCCCTCGCGTCGCCCACGGTGAGTTCGACTCGCTCATCGGCGAGAGCGTTCCGGTTCTCGACCTCGAAGAACCCGGCCGCCTCGACGACCGTCGGGTTCAGCTCGAGCACGTCGATCCTCTCCACCGACGGGAAGCTCTCGACCGCGGCCAGGGTGATCCCACTGCCGAGACCGATGATCGCCACGTCCTTCGGATCCGGGTGCATGAGGCTGGGGATGTACCCCAGGAGGAGCTGGGTTGGAACGTCCAGACCCGTTCCGGCATCGACTTTCCCGTCGATCATCAGCACCTTCACCGGGCCCTCTTCCTTCACCACCACCGAGCCGTAAAGGCCGAAATCGGAGAACGAGATGCCGGCGGCTCTCCGCTCACGCGCGAGAGCCTGCCGGTACTCGCTCGCGGTCTCGAACCTGCCATGCTGGTGGTAGACGCCAAAGCGGTAGGGATCCACCTTCGCGTCGAACAGAGACGCCGCAAGAAGAGCCACGACGGCGAAGGCGCCTCCGTAGGCGATCCTGCCGCCCTTGCCGGCGGCAAGAAAGACCACCGCCGAGATGAGGAGGTTCAGAGCGACGGCCACGAGGATCGCTCGTTCCAGGCCGACCACCGGCAGCAGAACAAAACCTCCCACGAACGCGCCGGCCACCCCACCCAGAGTGTTGATGCAGAACAGCTTCCCGACATCCGTGCCGATGTTCCCGGCACGCGTGATCAACCGGCTCACGACCGGAAAGGTCATCCCCATGAGCAGGGTCGGCACCAGGAGCACGAGGTACGCGAGGAGGAGCAGGAGCGAGTGGAAGACACCGAAGCTGCCGCCCGAAACGTTGTAGATCGCGAGGTACGCGACATCCAGGTTGTTCACGATCGGGACGAAGAGCAGCCCGTAGGCGCCGATCCCGAGCTGAACGTACGCGAACAGCGTGGCGAGATCCGTCTTCTGGAAGCGCTTCGCCAACAGGCTGCCGAAGCCCATTCCCGTGAGGAAGGCGGTCAGGATCAGGCTGTAGGCGTAGACGGTCCCGCCGACGAAAAGAATCAACCCCTTCGTGAACATGACCTCGTACACGAGTGCCGCGAAGCCCGAGAAGAAGAAGGCACTCAGGAGCAGGGCCCTCAGCTTCATCGTTCCCTCCCGCGGTAAAGCACGAAGCCGGCCATCAGGTTGAGCGCGGCGGCCAGCACGATCGTCTGGGAGAGGCCCAGGTACGGCAGGAAGAGGAAGCCTCCCACCATGGCGCCGGCGCCAGCGCAAATCGTGTCCACCGCGTACACGTCCGAGATGTCGCGGTCGAAGTTCCTGGAGTAGATCTTCGTCATCAGCGGGAAGGTGGCACCCATGATTCCCGTCGGCACGATGAGAAGAAGGAAGACGATGCCGAACATGACGAACAACATCGCGGAAGAGCCCTGGAGCTGGCTGAACAGGGCCAACCGGACTCCGTAGGTGAGCTCGAAGAGGGGTATGAGAAGAACACCGCAGGCGCCAAGGGCGAACTCGAGCTTCGCGAAGAGCAGAACGGGTCTCCTCGTCTGATCGGCGATCCTTCCGAAGCCGTACGCTCCGAAGGCCAGACCCGCCATGAACGCCGTGAGGACCGCGGTGAAGGCGTAAATCGTCGTCCCGAAAACCAGCGACAGCGAGCGCGACCAGGCCACCTCGTAGACGAGGGAGGAGAACATGGAGAGGCCGAACACCAGAAGGAGAAGGCGTCTCCCTGGGCGGAGGCGGAGGGCAGTGGTTCTCAGGGCTGTACGATAGCTGCCGCGCTGTGAGCCGGTCCAGGACCGGTGCGGCCAGGAAGGTCTGACAAGACGTGTCGATCCTTGAAGATCCGGAGGAGATGCGCCGGTCCGGCTACCGGGTGGTTGACGCCATCGTCGAGCGCCTGAGCGAACTCGGCGACGACAAGGCGTTCCAGACAGCGACCCGGGATGTGACCGAGGCGTTGCTCGATGGACCTCCTCCCGAGGAGGGGCAGGATCTCGACCCGCTGCTCGAGACCGTGGTTCGCGATGTGATGCCGCTCGCGGCGCGGATCGACCACCCGCGCTTTCTCGCCTTCGTACCCGCCAGCCCCTCCTGGGCCTCCGTGCTGGCCAGCTTCCTGATCAGCGGGTACAACGTCTTCCAGGGGACCTGGCTGGCGTCCGCGGGACCTTCCCAGATCGAGCTCACGGTCACCGACTGGTTCCGCGACTGGCTGGGCTACCCGGAAGGCGCGGGCGGCCTGTTCACGAGTGGCGGATCGGCCGCCAATCTGCTGGCCGTCGTCGCGGCGCGCGAGGCAGCCGGCAACCCGCGGCGCGGCGTGGTCTACATCTCCGACCAGGCACACGGCTCGGTGGGACGCGCCGCGCGAATTGCCGGCGTCGACCCGGCGCGGATACGGGTCCTGGCCACGGACGGTGAGTTCCGGATCGTTCCGGCGACCCTCCTGGAAGCAGTACATCGAGACCGCGAGGCGGGTCTGGAACCGTTCTGCCTCGTCGCGAATGCCGGCACGACGAACACCGGCGCGATCGATCCCCTGGTGGAGCTGGCGAAGATCGCTCGGGCGGAGGGGCTCTGGAACCACATCGACGGCGCGTACGGCGGCTTCGCCGTCCTCGATCCGGAAGCCCGACCTCTGCTCCAGGGCCTCGAACTGGCCGATAGCGTGACGCTCGACCCGCACAAGTGGCTCATGCAGCCCTACGAGACGGGCTGCCTCATGGCCCGCGACGTCACCAAGCTGGAGGCCGCCTTTCGCATCCTGCCCGACTACATGCAGGACACCGATCTCGGCAGCCAGCAGGTGAACTTCTGCAACCGCGGGCTCCAACTCACCCGCGCCTTTCGCGCCCTGCGCGTCTGGCTGTCGGTCCAGCGCTACGGCCTGGCCGCGCACCGGCAAGCCATCGCCCAGGCCATCGGCATCGCCGCAGAGGCGGCAGATCGAGTCGCAAGCGAGGACGAACTGGAACTTCTCGCGCCGCCGAGTCTGGGCGTGGTCTGCTTTCGTTACCGGGGCGCTACTACGGAGCCGCTCGCTTCCGATGAACGCCTCGACGAACTCAACAGCCAGATCCAGGACCGCATCGTCCAGTCGGGCTTCGCGATGATCGCCTCCACACGGCTCGGCGACCGGTTCTCACTGCGGTTCTGCGTGCTGAACACCCGCACCACCGAGGACGACGTCATGCAGATCCTCGACCGCGTCCTGGAGATCGGCAGGGAACTGCAGGGCTGACTGATGATTCAGGGCATCCTGTTCGACGCCGGCGACACGCTGGTCAGACCCAAGGCTGGGGAGTGGTTCCCTAGACAGCACTTTGTCGACGCATTCCGCGTTCAGGGGATCACCCACGCGAACATGGACCGGTTCAGGGAGGCGTTGGACGTCGGACTCAGCTATCTCAACAAGCACCACGCCCTGGCCGTCACCGAGGACATCGAACGCGACCAGTTTCACACGGCCTACGAGCTGATCCTCCGGGCACTCGGGATCTCAAACCCGACTGAGGACCTCATCGCCGAAATCCTCCGGCCCTTCGAGGAAGACGTGGGCATGGAGCCGTTTCCAGACACGGTGCGCGTACTGCGACGGTTCAAGAGCGCCGGCTTCCGCATGGGAGTCGTCTCCGACAACTGGCCCTCCCTGGACCGGAGGTTCCGCACGATGGGCCTCCGAGGCTACTTCGACGCCTTCGTCATCTCGGCCCTGGTCGGAAGCAGCAAACCCTGCGAGCGCATCTACTGGGTAGCCGTGGAAGAGATCGGCATTCCGCATGAGCACCTGGCGTTCGTCGACGATCGACCCGTGAACGTGGAGGCCGCCGAGAAGATCGGCATGAAAGGGATCGTCATCTCCCGATACGGCGAGGTGCCGGACACCGATCTGCCTGTGATCACGGACCTCGACGGTTTGATCGCGATCGTGATCCCGGAGACCACGACGCAGAAGGCGACGGACCCCTGATCCACCACGGCTGACCGCCCCGGTCCCCGCGATCGCCCTCGCTGTCTGGCATGATCGTGGGGCAAAGTGGTGGAGACACAAGAACAGTCCGGCGACCTGCTCCAGGCACTCTGCCTTGAGTGCGGCGAGCCTCTCGCCGGGAAGTTCTGCTCGCGGTGCGGCGCGAAGAACCGCCCGCCGCTCCGGCCCCTCCACCACTGGCTGACCGACCTCGGCCGTCAGATGGCCGTCCTCGACCTCCGGGTGCTGCGGACGCTGCCGCGGCTGTTCTCCTCGCCGGGACGCCTGACCGCCGAGTACGTGGCCGGGCGCCGGCTGGCGTACACCTCGCCGATCCGGCTCTACGTCGCAGCGAGTGCCGTGGTCCTCGCTGCGATGAACCTGTTCGGCATCTCGGATATCGAGACGATGCTGGCTGGCGCGGCCGAAGGGAACGTCGCGGCGCTGGAAGAGGCCCTGGAGGGAGTAGCCGATCTACACGACCCGCTCTTCCAGGCGCGCTTAAATCGAAGCCTGGACACGACCTTCCCGATCCTGAACCTGCTCAGCCCACTTGCGATCATGGTGCTGCTCAAGCTTCTCTACTGGAGGCGATACGTGCAGGAGCATCTCGCCTTCGGCTGCCACTATGGGACCTTCCTCGTCGTGGTCACGCTCCTGCCACTGCTGATGACGGGGATTGCGCGTTCGATCGCGATGGCCGTGGTGGCGATCGCCTCGCTCATCTATCTCGTGGTGGCGATGCGCCGCGTGTACGGCGGAGGTTGGGTGGGGCTGATCGCGCGCTTCGTCGCTCTTGTCCTCGGTCTGCTGGCCTTCATCCTGGTCGAGGGAATGCTGGCCCTTACCATCGCTCTGGTCGCTGCCGTGCCCTAAGGCCGGCAGCCAGAGGCGCTGCCTCTACTGCGACGCAGCCTGGTACAGCTCGATCTCGTAGCCGTCCGGATCGCGGAAGAACACGATCGTCGGCGGGTTGTCGCCGGGAATGGTGACCCACCGGAGCGTGGAACCAGCCGCCTCGGCCTTCTTCGCCAGAGCCTTCGCGTTCGCCGTGTTGACGATGATCCGGCCGTAGCTGCCCTTGCCCTCAGGGAGCGGATCGTCGTTGAAGTGCGCCAGAACGAGGGTCGCGCCACCGCCGGGCGGTGCCAGACCGATCTCGATCACGTCGTTCCCGTCGGACGGATACGTCCACACGCGCTTGAAGCCCAGCACTTCGCCGTAGTACTTCTCGGACCGCTCGAGGTCCGCCACGTTGATGGCCACCAGCGCCAACTCGGCGTCCGCCTTGTCGCCTCCCGCCATCACCGGGACACTCACGCACAACAGAACCGCAAACACCAAGACCCGAACGGTCCACTTCGACATCCCAAGCTCCTTCCGAGCATCAGAC
Source organism: Acidobacteriota bacterium (assembly GCA_026707545.1). NCBI lineage: Bacteria > Pseudomonadati > Acidobacteriota > Acidobacteriota bacterium. Next base: position 1,680,186 of record JAPOWR010000001.1, read on the forward strand.
TCACTGTCAACAGAGGCCGGCGAGCATACCCCGCTCGATCTGCGTACCGTCACACTCCCCGTTAGCCTCCGGGTATGCGGCGTCAATACCACTTCATGCCCGACGAGAACGGCCAGAAGGCCTGGGACGTCCAGCGCCTCATCGAACTGAGCGCCGACTTACCCGTCGAAGAGGTGCCCCTGGCCGACATCGCCGAAATCGACCAGGTCTACTGGTTCGATCGCGACCACTTCCGACCGACGGTCCGGTCCGTAGTCGAGCACATGGCGCTGATCGAGGCGACGGACCTCGCGCACCCGATCATCCTGGGTATGGACGGCCGGGTGATGGACGGAATGCACCGCATAGCCAAGGCGCTCGTCCAGGGCCGCACGACGATCGCCGCGAAGCGCTTCGCGGTCGATCCGGAGCCCGACCACCGGAACTGCCACCCGGCCGATCTCGACTACTCAACCTAGATAACCCGCACCCGACCAAGACCGGAACGCTGGTGGCGGGGACCGTGCCGCCCGGGACTACGCTCCAGACGTGCTTCTAGCCAGGCAAGCCGTTAAGCCATCGTTCGGTATCGGCCGGACGCCTCATTCGGATCACTGCGAGGTGGGCCTGCTCCGGTTCCTCGAATAGCCGGCGTAGCGAGCGCCGGCGCCGCCAGTGGGACTTGAACGCCCAGAGAAGAATCGAGTCGTGGCTGAATGCGCGCCACACGGTTTCCCGGTTGCCCGCCCAGAGCGTCTTACCGCCCAACGTCCTTTGAAGCGTCCGACGGAACAGCCGCCAGAGGATCAAGCTGAAGGAGTAGTCCAGCCACACGATGGCGGTTGCCCTCGGCCAGATCAGATCCCGGGCGGCGCTGTAGTTGCCGTCGACAACCCAGATGCCGCCCTCAACTGCTCCCGCCACTCGGGACCGGAACAGGGAAACATCCGTGTCCATCAGACCTACCCAGTTGGGCTGCCAGTTGATGGCGTCCAACTCCACACACGGCGCTCCGAGAGCGCTTGCGAGCCGCACCGCCACGGTGCTCTTGCCTGAGCCGGTCGTACCCACGACAACCGTGCGCTTCAGGTTGGACCGGTCGACGCGAGGGGACTCGCGACGGGATCCCTGAGTCACCTGCCGCCGCCAAGGCCGGCGGTCATCTCACGGAGCCTCAACACGGTTCTCCAGTTCCGCACGGTCATGATCGTCGAGAGCCGCGACTCGAAGTACTGCGTGGTGAGTCGCGTGCGCGCAAGACCTTGAGGGCAGTACACGTACACCTCTCGGCCAATCACCGCGTACTCGTCGGGAGGCGAGCGCTGAGGATCGAGCGCGTCGGCGGCCGCAGCTTCCGGCTGCTCCCCCAAGAACCCGACGTGCAGCTTCTCGGTGTCGGCTCCGTCCCGCACGAACGGGTTCTCCCGCACGATCGCGGCAAGCTCTCCACTCGTTCGGGTCAGCACTGGCACCCGGTACCCGAAGCGCTTCGCGATCGCCGCACCGATGATGTCGGGCACGAGGTGGGCCAACTCCGGACCTGCCCTGAAAACGACGTTGCCGCTCTGGATGTAGGTTCGGACATCGTCGCAGCCCGACTCCACGAACATCGCGGCCAAATCGCCCATGAGCAGCTTGTTCTTGCCGCCGACGTTGATGCCTCGCAGCAGGGCAACGTGAGTGTTCTCCGTCATCCCTTCGCCGGGCGGCCGACCTGGGCCGTCGCTACTCCAGCGGATTCGCGGCGATGAACTCGTTGATGATTCCCGCCAGCTCCTCGCCGTGCGTCTCCTGGATGAAGTGGCCCGCGCCTTCGACCTTGACATGCGGCTGGCCCTGGGCGCCGGGCACCCGCCTCTGGAAGGGAACCTCGCCGCCGCGCGTGATCGGGTCGCTGTCGCCGTAGGCCGTCAGGAAGGGCTTCTCCCAGCTCTCGAACACCTCCCAGGCCTTGCGGTTGGCCTCGTTGGCCGGATCGTCGGCAAAGACCGGCACCCGCTGCGGCATGATCAGCGCCCCGGCCTTGTAGGCAGGCTCGGGGAACGGCGCGTCGTAGGCGGCCGCGATCGACGGGTCGCCCGTGTTGGTCGCGAGCAAGCGGCCCGTCGGAATGTCGCCAGCGTCGATCATCGCCTGGTTCCGGCGCTTCCAGCGAATGAAGGCGCTGTTCTCCGGGAAGTCCTCCGGGCCGGCCGCCCTGCCGACCGGCAGACCGGCGTTTGAGAGGACGACCCGCGCGAAGCGCTCCTCGTTCTCGGCCACGACCCGAAGGCCGATCAGGCTTCCCCAGTCCTGGCCGAAGAAGGTCGCCTGCTGCAGATCGAGCGCCTCGACCAGCTTGGTCATCGCGTCGACGTGGAACTTGTACGTGTGGGTGTCCATGCTCGCCGGCTTGTCCGAGCGCCCGAAGCCGATCAGGTCGGGCACGATGCAGCGATGGCCCGCTTCGACGAGGACGGGGATCATCTTCCGGAACAGGTACGCCCAAGTCGGCTCGCCGTGGATCAGAAGAATCACTTCGCCGTCGGCCGGCCCCTCGTCCAGGTAGTGGACGCGGTAACCATCGATCTCCAGGTAGTGCGGCTCGAAGTCGAACCCAGGCAGGTTCTCGAAGCGATCGTCCGGAGTTCGGTACACGCCCGGCCGAATCTCCTCGGCAGGGGCTGGCGCCGCCATCGTCGCGAGGGCCAGGGCGATGGCGCCGAGGCTCGCCGTCGTCACCAGTTTCCGCCGTGATCTGTTCATCGGGTCCTCCGTTCTGTCATGCGCAGGCTGTGGGGAAGGCGCCCGACTCTATCGGGCAGGCGCGATGCACTATCCTCTCTCCGCCCCCACGAACGGAGTAGGCCCAGATGACTCAGAACGGAACCGTTGTACGCCTCTCCGGCGTCCGCAAGACGTTCGGCACCCACACGGCGGTCGATGACTTCGACCTTGCGATCGAGCCCGGCACCATCTACGGCCTGCTCGGGCCCAACGGCTCGGGCAAGACGACCACCATCCGCATGATGATGGGCATCCTCCTCCCCGACAGCGGTGCCGTGGAGCTCTTCGGCGGCGCCCCCGACTTCACCCGGCGCAGCCGCGTCGGCTACCTGCCCGAGGAGCGCGGCGTCTACGAGAAGATGAAGGTCCTCGACCAGCTCGTCTTCTTCGGCGAGATCCGCGGGGTCGCGCGGTCCCTCGCCCGCACCCGCGCCGAGGAATGGCTCGAGCGTCTGGGGCTCAGCGAATGGGCGTCCAAGAAGGTCCAGGCTCTGTCGAAGGGGATGCAACAGAAGGTGCAGTTCATCTCCACCGTGCTCCACGATCCGGAGCTGCTGATCTTGGACGAGCCCTTCAGCGGCCTCGATCCGATCAACCAGGACGTGCTGGAGGAGATCGTCCTCGAGGAGAAGGAGCGCGGCAAGACGATCCTCTTCTCGACCCACCTCATGGAGCAGGCGGAGCGGCTCTGCGAGCGGGTCTGCCTCATCTCGCGGGCCCGCAAGGTGCTCGACGACGACCTGAAGGAGCTGAAGCGGCGCGAGCGCTCGGGCGTCGTGGCAGTGGAGTTCGAAGGCGAAGCTCCCCCGGTCGCCACCTGGCCCGGCGTCTCGGACGTCGAAGAGGCCGGCGACGCGCTCCACCTGACGCCGCAAGACGGTGTGCTCCCAGACGAGATTCTGGCCCAGGTCGTGGCGGAAGGAGTCAGCCTGCGCAGGTTCGAGTTACTCGAACCGCGGCTGCACGAGATCTTCGTCCGACACGCCGGTGAACCAGCCGAAGACGATGCCCCTTCACAGACGGGAGGTGCGTCATGAAGCAGGTCTGGTCGGTGATCCGCCGCGAGTACGTGGAACGCGTCAAGACGAGGGCGTTCATCCTCTCGACCCTGGGCATGCCGCTGCTCATCATCGGCATCATGGCGGTGGTCGGTTTCGTGGCGGTCCTCTCAGAGCAGTCGGAGCGGCAGATCGCCCTGATCGACTTGAATGGACAACTCGGCGAACGCGTCCAGCAAGCCCTGGATCGGGCGGGCTACGACGTGGAACTCGCGGCGCTCGGGACCGGCACCGAAGAGCTCGACCAGCAGGTGCTGGACGAGGAACTCGAGGCATACATCGTTCTCGACGACACGACGGCCAGCGAAGCCGTCTTCGCCTACCGGTCGAAGGAACCGCCGGGCGGAGTGCGCAGCCAGTTGATGCGCGCGGCCATCGTCGAGGAGATCGTCGACCTGCGTCTCGGTCAGCTCGAGGACGGCGAATCGGTGCGGCGGCTCTTCGAGGGCGGCTCGCTGGAGTACGAACCGGTGGGCCTCGACGAGGAGGAAGCGGAGGAAGCCGAGGCCGAACGGATCACCGGGATGATCACCGGCATCGCGGGCGGCATCATCCTCTACATCATGATGCTCGCCTACGGCGCCCAGACGCTGCAGTCGGTCCTCGAAGAGAAGCAGAGCCGGGTCGTCGAACTGGTGATCTCGTCGCTGCGACCCTGGCAGCTCATGCTGGGCAAGATCGTGGGGGTCGGAGCCGTCGGGCTCACCCAGGTGGCGATCTGGATCGGCTGCGTGGCTCTGTTGGCCAGCCTTGCCTTGCCGACCTTGATCGCTGCCGCCTCGGATTTTGAAGAGCTGGCTCAGTTCCGGCAGTACCTGCCGGGCCCCGGCGCCGTCCTGCTGCTTGTCGTCTTCTTCCTGCTCGGCTACTTCCTCTACTCGAGCCTGTTCGCCGCGGTCGGCGCCATGTGCAGGAACCTGCAGGAAGCGGGACAAACCCAGGCGCCCCTCATCTTCCTGATCATCATTCCGTTCATGCTTCAGATGATGACGTTCCAGGGAAACAGCATGCAGTGGATGAACTGGGTGGCCCTGTTCCCCTTCTTCAGCCCGATCATGATGTACCCCCGAGCCGTCATGGGGGACGTACCCGCCTGGATGGTCGCCGTGTCGATCGTGCTGATGGCGCTGACCGTCTGGGGCTCCGCCTGGGTAGCGGGCAGGATCTACAAGGTCGGCATCCTCAGTCAGGGCAGCCGGCCCAGCCCGCGGGAGCTGATCAGGTGGATCCGGGAGGCCTAGCAGCCGCTACACGCCGTCATCACCCATCAGAATCGGCGGCATCGGGCAACTGATCGACGCCGACACGGCGCGCAGCAACTCCGCTTCCTCGACGGTGACCTGCCGATCGGCGGTGATGCAGGCGACCGCCGCTTCGAGCACGCTTTTCTTCACCATGGGCGCGGCGCGGTCTAGTTCCGCCAGGGCCGCATCGAGTTCGGCGAAACCGCACTCCTCGTGCCCGCGAAGACGCGTCTCCGGAAGGGTGAGCACCTGCCATGCCCGTCCGAATGCGTGCGCGGCCGCGTGAGGGTCGCGGTTCCCCACGTAGGCCAGCACTGACAACAGCACCGCCAATGGGGACTGCACCGCCCTCAGGGAACGGTGCCGCACCCGCTCCGGACCCGACCTGCCGAAGCGACCCTGCATGTCCCGGAGCAGGATCCGCTGGAGCGACCACTCGAAGAGGTCCAGGGTCTCGTCCGCTTCGACCAGTTCGACCAGGTTCTTGCGGAACAGCTCGTACTGCCACGGGGTCAGGGCGCAGAGCGCCGGGAGAGCAATTTCGAGCAGAGGCAGGCGCATGGTCGGGTCGAGCTGCTCAACCAGTCGGGCGAGCTTGACCGTCTCCTCGTAGACACCGTCATCGGCCGCTGCTTCGAGGTGGGCAAGCTGCAACCGCCTCGGCCCTTCGTCGCGGTCGAGGAGGAGCGCGTAGACCAGCGCGCGGGCGCCGTAGGGCTCGTGCGCGGCGGCGACCAGACCGTCGGGCAGCCGGTCGACCAACGCTCCCGCGAACGCGATGTGCGCGGAGGTCGGCTGGCCGACGTGGTCAACAGCCCCCGCAATGTCCGAACCAGTCGACCCCTCGGCCTCCGCCTCCACAAACCCCGCAATCGCCGGCGCCGTGGCCGCCTCCAAAGCGTCAACGACCTGCGGCGCCAACTTCGGAAACCCGCCGTCCCAGGACGGGTCGATGCGCTTGATGCGCTCCCTCAGCGGCGGATGGGTCGAGAACATCGCGCTGAACCCAGAGGTCGCGCGACCGAAGAACATGTGACTGGCCTGGGGCGCGTTCGGGTTTTCCACCTGCGAACCGGTCACGAAGCCGCCGATCTTCTTGAGCGCCCCGGCGATGCCCTCCGGCTGGCGCGTGAACTGCACGGCCGAGGACTCCGCCAGGAACTCCCTCTGCCGGCTCACCGCCGCCTTGATCAGGTTGCCGAAGAACGTGCCGGCGAAGCCGACGAACGCGAGGCCCGCGCCGAGCGCGAGGATCGGCAGCGCACCCTTGCTGTCTCTCGATCGCCCACCGCCCGTGTAGAAGGACATTCTCAGAATGAAGTAGCCGATCATCCCGATTACGAAGATGCCGTGCAGCAGCCCCATCAGGCGAATGTTGAGGCGCATGTCCCCATTGAGGATGTGGCTGAACTCATGCGCGATCACGCCCTGGAGTTCGTCGCGGTCGAGCGTGGTGGCGGCTCCGCGGGTGACGCCGATGACGGCGTCCTGCGGCACGAAGCCGGCCGCGAACGCGTTGATGCCCGTCTCTGCGTCCATCATGTAGACCGGCGGCGTCGACGTGCCCGAAGCGATCGCCATCTCCTCGACGACGTTGAGCAGCCTGCGCTCCACCGGGTCCGACGTATCGCCGTTCACGAGCCGACCGCCTAGTTGTTCGGCGACCACGCGGCCGCCGCCGCGCAACTGCGCGATCTTGTACAGGCTTCCGCCGCCGATGACCGCCAGAGCACCGACGAAGGCCACGATCAGCAGGCTGGGATCGTCGCCCAGCGCGGTCCAATCGATCGCGTTGGTTTCGGGATCCCGACCGAGATAGCCCATGACCGCGGCGAGCAGCACCCAGATCGACGCCACAATTGCCAGGACCGCCAGCCCGAAGAGCACCACCAGACGCCCGGTGCTCCGCCGGGCCGCGTCCTGCTGCTGAAAGAAGTCCGTGGCCATCGCGCAGTCGCCCGGCGAACCGAACTACTACTCGAACGAGATGCTCGGCGCTTCGGCGATCGCCTCGCTGTCGAACTCGAGCAGCGTCGCGTCCTGGCCGTGGCCGAACATCCCGGCGACCATCACGGCCGGGAACCTCTGCTTGAACGTGTTGTACGTGGTCACCGCGTCGTTGAACGCCTGGCGCGCGAAGGCGACCTTGTTCTCGGTCGAGCGCAGTTCCTCGCTGACCTGCATCATGTTCTGGTTCGCCTTCAGATCCGGGTAGGCCTCAGCCAGCGCGAACAGGCGGCCGAGCGTGCCGGTGAGAACGCCCTCTGCCGAAGCCAGGCCCTGGATCGCCGCGGCGTCGCCTGGGTTCGCGGCCGCCTGCTCCAGGCCTCCGGCCGCCATGTTCCTGGCCTGGATCACCGCCTCGAGTGTCTCCCGCTCGTGGCTCATGTAGCCCTTCGCCACCTCGACCATGTTCGGGATCAGGTCGTAGCGCCGCTTGAGCTGGACCTCGATCTGCGCGAAGGCGTTCTGGTAGCGATTCTTCAGCGTGACGAGCTTGTTGAAGGTCCCGATCAGCGACGCGCCGAAGATGACGGCGAGGAGAGCCAGACCGGCCAGAGTGACGATCGTCAGAATGCTCATGTCGGCATGCTGTCACAGGCGGAAGGTGTACTGCGCCTTCACCGCCAGCCTCGAGTCCTGCTGGCGGAAGTCAGAGCCGCGCTCGCCCACCTCCTGCACCCAGCCCTGACCGAAGATGAAGAACAGGTCGTTGCCCGGCTCGAGGGTCCAGCGCACCCGGCCCTGGAAGCCGAGGTTGCCCGAACGGTTGTCGAACTGCAGCACGTTCGCGAAGGACAGCCTGGGCGAGACGGCGTAGTTGAACTCCGCCCGGTGGATCCTGGCGACGAAGTCGCCCTGCGGCAGCCGCGCGAAGGTCTGCCTCGCCTCGACGCGGATCGTCAGCCGTGGCGGCGCGGAGTACCGGAGGCTCGCGCTGTAGGTCTCCGCGTCTCCCGACCAGAAGCTGCCGAAGGTGACCCCGAAGCTCCCCTGGAGCCTGCGCTTCTGCGCCGAGGTGAAGAAGATCCGGAGCGGGGTGAAGTCGTACTCTCCCGGCGGCAGAACCACGCCGGGGGAGATCTCGAAGGGCTCGAACAGCCGTTCGTAGGTCGGGTTCACGTCGAACAGGCTGTGCAGCGAGTCGCCCGACTGGAAGTGCCAGTCGACGATCGTGAAGTAGAAGTCCCGGCTCTCGACCAGGCCGTTGTCGAGCCGGGTGAACTCCGTGTAGAAGATGTCGTGGTACATCTGCTGGATGCCCAGCCACTGGTTCTTCGGCCGCGGGTTGAAGCTGGCGCCGAGCCGCAGCATCCGCACGTTGCGGCGTTGAACGAATCCGAGCGCGGGATCGAAGTTCTCCTGGATCTCGCGCCACTGCACCTGGGCGTCGTACCGGTCGTTCGGGAACGCGGCCGCGAAGCCGAATGACGCATCGTTCTCCGACACTCCCTCGTTGTCGCTCTCGAGTCCCCAGGCGTTGAAGACGAAGTTCCGGCCGCTGCCCAGGATGTCGGAGGTGGCCAGGCGAAGATCGACACCCATCGTGGTGGCGTCCGTCGCGACGGCCTGGTTGCCGCTCGTAACGAGCGCGCCGACGTACGACTGCTGCCAGAAGTTCTGCCGAACCCGTCCGACGAACAGGCTCTGGTCATCTACGAAGGAGGTGTCGCGGGTGCCGACGTTGAGCACGCCGACTTCGGTCCGGCCCACCCTGCCGGTCAGCTTCAGACCGTAGTCGAGCGGCACCTCCCGGCCTCTCAGCAGTCCGATGCGGCGGCTGAAGAAGGGGAAGATTTCCGCTCCCGTGCTGGGAATGCCTCCCGGCTGGCTGACGCCGGTGGTCGCGAAGTTGAAGACGCCGGCATCCTGCAGGAAGAAGGACCGCTTCTCGGGAAAGAAGATCGAGAAACGGGTCAGGTTGATCTGGCGCGCGTCGACTTCGGTCTCGCCGAAGTCGGTGTTGAAGGTGGCCGTCAACTTCAGGTTGGGCGTCACGTTGTAGAAGAGGTCGAGGCCGGGCTTGCCGCGCAGGCTGTCTTCGCCGCTGCCGGCGCTGTAGTCCCAGCGCCCCGCGACGAACGGCCGGATGTCCAGGCTGAGGCCCTGCTCCAGGCCCCCGAGGCCGGAGATCTCGCCCGCCTCCGAGACCTGGAAGAACTGCGCGTCGAAACGGGCGCCCGCCCAGCGCGCCTCCTCGAACTTCCGCTGGATGTTCCGGCTGAAGTTGAACCCCCAGACCGTGCCGTCCGGCGGGAAGTTCAGGCTCTTGAAGGGGATGGCGAACTCCGCGCTCCAGCCCTGATCCGAGCGCTGCGTCGCGACGTTCCAGATGGCGTCCCAGTCCTCGTTCGTCTCGCCGTTCGCGAACACGAGGCCGTCGACCAGGGCGCCGTTCGGGTTCGTCGAGAAGTAGTAGGCGTTGCTCTGATCGCGGAACGTGTCGAGCAACAGCTCGACGTAGTCGTCGGGCCTGAGGGATGCGTCGCGGGCCATCTGCGACGCGAGGATTCGGCCCGGCTCGGAGTCGTGGCACATCACGCCGATGTAGAGGTGATCGGCGTCGCGCAGCAGGGTGACCTCCGTACGCTCGCTAGGCACGGCGCCCTCCGTCGGAATGCGTTGCACCAGGTTGCCGATCCGGGCCGACGACTGCCACGCCGGTTCGTCCAGGACGCCGTCGAGGAGGATCGGCTCCGACACCGCCGTGACGACCGCCGTCCGGGTCGGCCTGCTCGGCTCCTCCTGGGCTACGGCGACGCCGGACGAGAACCGGTAGAGGAGCGCCAGCGAGCAGCAGACCAGCGCTGCCGGCACCGGAAGCGCGGCGGGTCTACTCATGGTGCGGGCAGGCTACCAGCCTGCCCGCGCCTACCCCGGCTCTCCCGGAGCGCGCTCCCGAACCACCAGCATCTCGACCGTCCGTTTCTCCTCAACCACCGTCAGCCCCAATGTGTCCTCGATCGCCCTGAAGATGGCCTCCGGTTCAGGCGCATCGAACTTCACCAAGATCTGGTAGCGACCCGCGATGCCCGTCTCATTTACGGTTGGGCGCTCCAACAGACGGGCGACCTGGTCCACGAGACCATCCAGGTCTGTGGCCCCAAGCGAGTCCGAGGACACCGAATAGCCGTACCGTGCGGAATCGGGAAGGGGCTTGAGCTTTGGCTCACCCTTCTGGCCGACTACGTACGCATCCACTACTCGCTCTTCCCAAACGGCGTCGATTCCCAGACCCGCCGAGACAATCTGGCGAAACATCGGTTCTACGAGCTCGGGTCTTCCGCCGGTCATCACCGCGACGTCGTACTTCTGTTCAGGCAGCTCTGCTTCCATCACGAACCGGCCCGGTCGAACACCGTAGGCAGCGCGGAGGATCAGGGCCGGATCGGCCGCGACCATCCGGACCTCATCCGGACTTCGACTCATTGCGTACTCCGCCGTCTCCGTCGGTGCGAAGAGCATGCGAAGCTCGCCTCTCGAGCCCCTCACGACAACATGGTCGCTGTCGGCGCGAGCGGTCAGCTCATCGAGCGCCCTTAGCTCGAGCATCGCGTCGAGGTCCTCCAACTCAGGAACATCAGGGCGACGGCCCGCGATCAGGTCGAGCAGATCCTCCCTGGTCAGGTCATGCGCCCGGGTGACTGCCTGAACCATCCCTTCGTTGTCCACGAGAAACGTCGTCGGTATCGACAGAACTCCATAGTCCTGGAAGACGGATCTGTCGAGATCAAGGCCGACCACGCCGGAGATTGGGATCGACTCTAGGAACGGCCTGACAGTCCCTGCTTCCTCGTCCGTTATGGAAACGAAGCGAATGTCCTCCGCAGGCAGTTCTTCGGCCAGCTCATTCAGGCGCGGGATCACGTCGACACAGGGCGCGCACCAGGTGGCCCAGAACTCCAGAACGGTCGCCTTACCCTTCAGTGCCACCCACTCAGCATCTCCCTCGGCGGGACCATTCAGCGTCTCTTCGATGGCAAGGGCGGGGGCAAGGTCTCCCGGGCCGGGCGCGTCGGGGTTCGGGGCCGCCCAGCTCAGATCCTCGCTGGAAGCAGCGGACACTGGCTCGCCGCCCTCCTGCTCGCTACCTGCTCCACACGCGAGCATCAACGCCATCACCGGACTGACAAGGACTCCGATCATTGGCCTCGGCATCGTCGTACCTCGCTTGGTCTCAATCCTTCTGGGCGAGGGCCCTTGTGCAGGACTACGGTACTGAACGTCGCGCGGTTTCGCGGTACACCCACTCGCCGCGCAGCATCACGCTGTCGATCTGCAGCGTGTTGCGGATGTCGACTAGCGGATCGGCGTTCAGCACGATCAGGTCCGCGCTCATGCCGACCGTGAGCGTCCCGAAGTCCGCCTCGCCCACCGGGGGCATCCGGCCGGCGCCGGTCGCCGTGGCGGCGACGAGGGTCTCCATCGGCGTGAGACCCGCCTCCACGTACAGCTCGAGTTCGTGGTGTGTGCCCCACCCCATCGGCACGTTGGGCGTGCCGCTGTCGGTACCGAGCGCCACCTGGATGCCGTGGTCGTGGAGCGTCTTGACGAAGTCCTGCATGTGCCGGAAGGAGGTCTTGCGCCCCTCGAAGCCATCCGCCGCGAGAACGGCCTCGCGGGTTTCCGCGTCGCTCCACCGCTCAAGTACACGCGGGTTCATCACCGCGCGCAGTTCCGGATCATCCAGCAACTCCGGATGCTCGGCGAAGTGCCAGGCGTTCTGGACGATCGACAGGGTGGGCGCGAAGCCGCAGTCCTTCTCCAGGCACAGGTCGAGGAACGCCTGACTGGGCACCGGATCCTCCATCGGCACACCGCCGCCCGGCCCGAACGTCCGCACCGTGGTGTGCATGAACTCGTTCAGGCCGACCTCGAGGAGTTGGACCCCGTCCGCCTCCTCGTTGATGTGGGCAACCGGGATGAGCCCGTTCCGGTAGGACTCGTCGACGATCGCGGCCCGGATCTCCGGCGGGACCTTCAGGCCGGGTTCCGCGACCTCGTTGATCCACATCTTCGTGAAGTGAACACCGAGCGCCGCCTGCTCGCGAACCATCGCGCGCGCCTCTTCCTCCGTCGTCGGCGTGTTCGTGAAGCCCGAGTTGAAGCCGCCCGGGTAGGAGAAGCCCAGGCCGGCAGTGAACGCCCGCGGCAGGTCCGGCCGTCCGGCGTTCGCCTCCAGCATCAGGGCCACCTTCTCCGGGCTGTCCGAGCCGATACTGCGGGTGGTGGTGACGCCGTAGTAAAGCTGCGACCGGAGCGCCTGCTCCGTGGCCTCCACAGGACCGCCGTAGTGTGCGTGCAGGTCGACGAAGCCGGGGATCACCGTCTTGCCGGCTGCATCGACGACTTCCGTGCCGCCCGGCACCTCGACGGCGTCGCTCGGACCGGCCGCCCGCACGCGTCCGTCGTCGATCAGGATGACCGCGTCGACGACGGCGTCGCCACCCGTGCCGTCGATGAGCTGGGCGCCGACGATCGCCAAGTCGGCGGGCTCTACCAACTCCGTCTCAGAACCACAAGCCCCGAGAAGGGCGATCGCCGGCAGTGCGAGAACCGGAACAACGACGTTCCCCGTCATGGTGAGGGCAGGCTACCAGCCGGACTCGCTCGCGGTCCCCCTCCCCGCACCTCCTCCTGAAGGCTGCCAAGCCACCGACGTCACCGGTCGGTACTTCTCAGTGATCCCTCGACCGCCGTCCTCCGCTCTCATACGTCCTCACTTCGAGCCGCGCCATCAAGCCTCGTCGCCAAGCCGGCAATCTCGTCCCTCGGGCCCCGGTCCGGCACCCTGGTCTACTGGTTCAGGCACCAGTCCCCGCGTGGATGGACCTTCAGGGCAATCTTCGTGACTACCACAATTCCTCTCCCTCTCATCGCCGACGCAAATGGAACCGTCGTCCACAACGACACTAAGCTCGAATCCTATCTTCTCGTTCTCAACTTCGAACACGCTTCCCTCGTCCGTACCATAACCATTGAAATGGAAGCCGGCGTGCGTATGCTCCAGCAACGCATCGTCCCTGTTGGCTTCCAGAATCAACGACAAGAGGTTTGTAGCTTGCGTAACTACGCCAAACGCCTCCTTCCCCGTGGCAACGGTGGATGCGAGATCCCCCTCCAACACCTTGCCCGATATCTCCTGCATTACGTTCCCAATACTCCTCGCGCCGTCGTCGCTCTCGATCACGAAGACATGAACCATCAAGTAGCCGTTCGGATTCAGGTTTGGATAAAGAACTAGTCCGCTGCCACTCAGAGACACGGGATTGTCCACCGTTATGTTACGGTAAATGGGAGACGCCGCGAGTGAGAACGAGCCAAGGTCCTGTACTGGACCCAGTGATGGTCGGTAGCCAGTCCTAGCGCCTGCGGCTTCGCTTCCGTCCGTATAGAGCGCGAGAACGTAGACTTCCTTGGTGTTCTCGCCCTTGTTGCTCGTAAGGCCCAAGGAGGTAATCGAAACCGCAACTGTTTTTACGTCTCTTGATTCCTCGGCCATAGCCGCGGCGAGCTCTTCGATCTGTTCCGGCTGTTGCAGATCACCACCAGCACATCCGAGAGCCAGGAGTAGACCGGCACTAGCCGTCATCAACGCGAACTTCCTCATCTTCTTCCCCTTGTTGAGAAGGGCCCAGCCCGGGTGTGTCCCCCGAGGACTAGGCCGTAGTGGCAAGCAACGTAGTCACTCCCGCAGCAACGCTGTCTGGCCATTGCGTATCGGAGAATGAAAGCCAGTGTTGCGCCCCGAGCAGGGAGGCGCAACAAGCAAATGACCCCCTGTAAATGAAGGTTGGCGGTTCGCCAGGGGCGCAAGTAACTTCCAAGCTGCATGCGGTCAGCACACCGCGGTTGGGGTAATCCAAGCAACAGGGAGGATTCTGGATGACGAAGGCCGGATGGGTTCGTGGCGCGCTTGGCGCGTATCTCGTTTCAAGCATTCTCGCGGTGACACCCGCCGCCGGAGATCCGATTGACGATTGCTTCGACTACGCGAACTCCAGTTGGTCGGACGACTACCTGACCTGCGCCGGGACGGGTGACGGCTGCTCGATCTGCGTCGGCTCGATCGTGGTGTACAAGCTCGAGGACGTCGGTGGTGCAGCGTCCCCGCTTGGAACTGAGCTCGCTGCGCTCTCGCCAGAGTCGTACGATGCGGATGGTTGGCTGGATCGCGGCGAGGCGTCCCCGACCGGGAACTCGATTGTGGAGTTCCTGCGAATGGAGCGCGGCTGTTCGGAAGATCCAGGTTTGTCTGATGCCCTCGATCCGAGGCAGCGTCCGCCGGTTCTTCCTGCGCGGCGCTCTGCCACAGCCCCGGTCCTGCAACCAGCTCCCGCTCCGTGACATTGCGCCACGGCAAGGTGTGCCGTCTCCACCGGAGTCGGCCGCTGAAGACGGTTGCTTTGTCGGGTGCCTGGGCGTTCATTGTGTGCTTCCCGGCAGTGGCGGGAGGTCAGGGCCCAATGTTTGAGCGCCTGAGGCCGATCGTTCTACCCGAGGCTCTGGCGCTTACGGCGGACCTTCGTTGGCTGGACGAAGGTCGGTTGCTGCTCGGCGTCGAGGGGGGCGGCGTCTACCTATGGCGCATCGGGGACCAGGCAGGCGTACTCGAAGCCTCCCTGACGGGTGCCGGCGGCTATCACCGCGGCTTTGAGAGCTATAGCCGCGTCGGCGGTAGCAGTTCAGGAAGCGTGGCGTTTGCCGGCGGCGTCTTCGGCGTCTATCTGAAGGGGGAAGGCGACCTCGACACTCTGAAAGCCATCGAGATCGTCGGCGATGTGGACCGACGTGGTGATCGGACAGCCGTGGTTGGCCTCAGCCGCGACGAAAACGGCGGTTGGGAGGATCACACCGCTTGGCTGTTCAAGGATGGGGATTCCGAGCCGCAGAGGCTCCTGCCCACCCGGGACGACGGAGAAGCCATGGGGCGATGCTGGCATGTTGGCGTGTCCGTGATTCGCCTCATCTCCGATGAGCGGGTCCTTGTGGTGCCCGGACTCGAACCAGGCGTGTTCGTCTACGACCGGTCGGGCCAACTCCTGGAGAGCCTGGGCGCGGACACCTTCGGTGCCGACGCGGGCTGCGGGTTGGAAGAGGGAAAGCGGTCCATGCTCGGGAAGGCTGCATTCAGAATAGGGTGGTTGGCGCGCCGCCGAGTGATCGACGAACTCCTGGCGGACGGGTCGGGCAACATCTACTTCTTCGTTCGCCACGTGCCCGGCGGGCCGGGAAGCATCGTTCTGGAATCCCCGGAGTCCGGCCCCGACTCGCAACCGGTCGCAACCTATAGCGCCACGAATCCTCCACTCGGCAGGGTGTGCTGGGATCTCGTCCAGGCGCGTGCCGACGAGTTGACCGCCGTGACCACGCTTCCCTGTGCCGTCGAATCGAGGTTCGCCGATACGCGGCTACGGGCCGATCTACGCGGAGATAGGGCCATCGTCCTCCTGACGGGGTTCGCGGGCGCGCTGGCGCGGCCGGCAGACGTGTTCGAAGCTCTAATCGGACCTCCTGAAAGCTGAGTTGGTACCTGTACGCACAGCGGCCGTGATCCTGGCGGTCGGTGCAAGCCTGGGACCGATACACGCTGAGGACGGGTCGGCAATCGGCGATGGCCGGATGCAGATTCTCTGCATCGACGGGGATCGGCGCGCGTATCCCCTGGAACCGATCCCGGGCAGCCGATCGACCCAGATCTGGAGCAACCCGAACCTGCTTGCCGGAGAACGGAGCCCCACGCATTGCTGGGCGTGGAACGAGGCCTGCCCTCCGCACCGCGTCGCTCCCGGTGAGGATGCCGCCGGCGCTTGCAAGACCAACCCCTCCGGAAGCGCCCGGCTGTCGATTCGGGTGACGTCCCCCGGAACGGACAACGATCCGCCAGACGGCGGCACCGGTCTGCCTGACGGAGTCGAGATCATCGGGGCGCCGGCCGAGATGTGGCGCGAAACGCCGATCAGCCTGTTGCCGACCTGGGCAACCGACTCCGGTCTGCTAAGCCTGCCCCGCGGCGCCGAGCAGTGGAGGTTGCAGGCTCGCGCCGAAGGACGACTTTCCCGCCCGCGAGACGTATCCCTGGAGGAGGACACGGTTGAACTGGTGTTGCTGCCCGCAGCCGGTGTCTCCGTACAGGTGACTGCTGACCGAGCGCCGCTTGCCGGTGCGCGTCTCTCTCTGGTGCAGCCTGGCCGATTCGCCGACAGGCGCGCGCCCGAGCTCCTCGCCTTCGAATTCACGGACGACGCTGGCGAAGGCAACCTGGCGATAGCGGAATCCGAACGCTCGCTAGTGGTCGTCGGCAGCCCCGCACGCACCGCGGCGGCCTTCCAGAGACTCGAGGACGTGCCGGCCGTCGTCGAACTAGGCCCGGGCTACGCAGTGACCGGTGTGGCTGTCAACGTCGCAGGCGACCCGGTAGCGGAAGCACGGTTGCTCGGCCTCTCCTGGATTCCGAACGGCGGCGGCCTGATGCAGCGCCATACGGGAAAGACGGGAGCCGACGGCCGCTTCCGCCTTACAGGGTTCTCGCCGGGGACCGCACTCCTGCGCACCGATGGCGGAAACCTCGCCTACTCCAGGCAGTTGGATCTCGACCACTCGGTCGACCTTGGCTCGATTGTGCTTGCTTCGCCCGAGCATGTGTGGCTGGAGATCGTCAACCGGGACAGCCGGTTGCCCGTCCACAATGCCTCCGTCCAGCCGGCAGGAGGCGAGTGGGCGGCCGCCGGCGAAGATGGCGCGGTTCTAGTGAGCCTAGTCCTCGGGCGGAGCCTGCTGGTCAAGGCCAAGGGTTACATTTCGGCCAGCGTGGAGTTGCCCGACGGTGCGGGGCAAACGGGCGAGGAGCCCTTCGTCGTTGAACTCGAACCGGCGTTCACCGTCGAGGGCACCTACGTGGCCGCCGACGGGCTCACGCCCGCGGCCGGTGGCCGGTTCGTGGCTCGGCGCGAAACCGACAACATGAGCAGCCATCGACCGCTGGCGCCGGATGGCTCATTCTCCATCGATCTGCCCGCCGGCGCGTACTCGTTGGAGTTGTCCGCCGGTAACGCCGGATCGAGGCGCCTCAGCGTCAACGGGTCATCCGGAGAGGTTCGGGATCTGGGAGTCGTTGCTGCCTCGGCCTCGGCCTGGGTTTCGGGCTACGTCCTCAGCCCGGACTTCGTACCTGTGGCAGGGGCATCGATCTCCCGCGTGCGCTCGTCCGAGATGGGACCGCTGATGGCGTGGGCGCTTGGCAACGTCGACCGCGTGACCACGAACGCTGAGGGCTACTTCGAACTGTTCGGTCTCGACGGCGGCGTCTCCACGCTCCGGGTGGAGGCAGAGGGGTTCGCGCCCATGGAGTTCGAAGTAGAGGCGCAAGCGGTTGAATGGGTCGACGCGGGAACTGTGGAACTCTCACGGGGACGCCGCGTCCGCGTTCGAACCGACGTAGACCGGGGTGAGGTCGTCGTCGACACGGGGCTCGTGGGGAATCCGAGGCAGTTCATTCGAGTCGCTCTCGTCGACGGCGAGGCCTTGGTCGAGAGGGTGCCGAACGGTGCCTTTGCGCTTCAGGTCCTTGAGGACGGCGTGCCTGTGTGCGAATGGGACGAGCAGGACGAAACCGGCGGTGTTTCGATTCGTTGCGACCGGAGCACGGTCACCGTTACAGGCCGAGTGACGCTCGGCGACCAGGCGGGAGACGGCATGTTGCTCTGGCAGCAGAAGGGGCGGGCAGCTCTGCCTGAAGGCGGCCTCATCACTCGCGGAGGCCCCTTGCCGAGGACGCAGGTCGTATCGAACCGGCCGCAGGAAAGGCAGGCCATGCTGAACGGCGAGGGCCGCTACCGGATCGAGGCGGTGCTTCCCGGCAACTGGGAAGTGATCTGGATGCCTCTATCGGGCGGACAACAGGATGTCAGGGAAGTTGAAGTCCCGGATGGCGCGGGGGGCGACGTGGTGCTGGATCTCGACTACGGCGGCGTCTCCCTGGTCGGGATCGTAACTGAAGCGGGTGGAGCGCCGGCTACGCACGCGACCGTGGACGTCTTTCCCAGCCGGCGAGCCGTGGTCGCCGACGAAGTCGGGCGCTTCCAGATCACGGGTCTGGTTCCGGGCACGTACCAGTTGCGCGCCCGGCTGCGTGATCTGCGCTCCCACCTCGTTGACGTCGAGTTGCGGACTGGCCGCAGGGAGGCGGTGGACCTGGTCCTTGTCAACGATCCGCCGAACGACGAAGTCGCCATCTACATTGAAGGAGGCGGCAGCGGCCTTTGTTTCGTCAAGGCCGATACGGGCGTGTCTCACGTTCTGCAGATCACTGGCGGCATGGCAAGACAGAAGCTCTCGCCGCCGCTCTCGCGCCGACTACAGGTCGCCTGCCGTGCCAGCGGGCATTGGGTCTTGAGCGATTGGCGGGATCTACGTCAGGCTCTTGACGAAGGAGTAGTGCTGGATCCCTTCGAGTCAACGGCGACGCTTGTCCTCACGGGCGTCGCGCCAGGCGCACCGATCGAGATCACCGGTCCCGGCGATTGGAACCTCGGCTCTCTCCGTCTCTGGTTCGGCGGAGCGCGGACCTTCCAGGTCGGCGAGACCATCTCGAACCTCCCAAGCGGGAGCTACACACTGCACTGGGGTAGTGGCTCGCGTATCGTACGGGTCGAACGCGGGCGTGCCACAGAAGTGGAGATCAACGCCTGACGTCGTCCGACTGCGCAATCGGCAAGTGGGAACTGGACAACACCAGTCTGACCAGGTCCGCCTGCCTTGAAGTCCAGGTCCGCGAGAGAGCCTGCTGAACGAGCGAACGGACGGAGACCACGCGCCGGTTCGTGCTGTCCGCGATCTCACGTATCGTCAGTCCCTCCGCAAGGGACACCGCGACGCGACTCTCGGCGGGCGTCAACCCGAGTGACTTCGCGACTTGCTCCGGTCTTGGCCGAATCCGGCGCCAGGGGTCCAGCATCACGACAATGGCAGCGACGCCCGTGTCACTGGCGTTGGCTTGATTGACGTAGACGGTCAACGGACGCCTGTTCGGCCAGGCGCGGACCGTCGCAAACCCACCGGCCCCGGACTCCATCTCGCCGCCGACCGCCGGTACCACAAGGCGCTCCAGAGCTTCGGAATCCGCCGGTCGCTGAGCTCGCAGCTTCCCGTCGCGCTCAAAGAGGTCCCCCTCCTGCTCGCGAAGGATCTCGCGCCCGCGGGCATTCGACGCGACGATCGCGCCGCTACCGTCGAGGCTGACAAGGCCCACTTGTCGCTGGTCTACAAGAGCCTCTGCGAGAGTTGGCGGCGGGGCAGACACAAATCTACCGGCTCGAAGTCCCAAGCCCTGCCTTCACGGCCTTCAGTTCTGCGATCTGCCGGTCGATGTCGCTGTCGAACACGGGCGCGACGAAGAGCCGACCACAAGGTCGGTCCGCATCCGAAGCGGACGAACAGTCTTCCTGGTCGTCTCCGACCTTTCGGTCCTCTGGATCTGATGCGTCGGCGACCATCGACCCTGTGTACGGCGCGATCTCGTGGCGGATCGGGTCGACGACCGAAGCGAAGACTCCGGTAGTGACGCCGGCGGCCAAGGCGGTAACCGCAGTAGCCAGCGCGGCGCCGGAGCCCGCTCGACGGGGATTGAGAACGACCCTGATTCTCCTCTCCAGCCGCGACTGCTGTGCCATCGGCAGTGACAGGACCGCCCGAACTGGAGCCCTGCCCTCAGCGAGCGAGAGAAGGTGCCCTGCATACTCCGACGGCCGCACCCCGAACGACAGGACTTTCTCGTCGCAGGCTTCCTCGCGTCTCGCAGCAGCCAGACCCGACGCCACCCAACTCAAGGGGTGGAACCAGTAGAAGGCCAGGACAGCACGGCCCGCGAGCTGCCGGAGAGCGTCACGCCTGCGAACGTGGACCAGCTCGTGAGCAAGGACGATGCGGCACCGCTCTTCAGACCAGCTCGCAGCCGAAACCGGGAGCAGGATGACCGGCTTCCATACACCTCCCGTCATCGGAGTCACGACTTCCTTGCCTTGAACGAGCCTCACTTCCGCGCGGATGGCCAGTTGCTTCCGTAGCGCCTCCAACTGCCGGAGCCAGGCTTCATTCTCTACGGGCAGCGCGACACGAGCCAGCCTGTGGAACCGCAGGGCTGCCACACCAACGGAGACGAGTGCCACTCCACAGCCGGTCACCCAGACTAGGAAGGCCAACCGGGTCAAGTTCCCGGAAGAGCGGGGTTCCGCCGTCCCCCTGGCCGCGGGAGCTACACGGACCGGGGGCACAAGCTCTGTGACAGCCGCGGCCGCGTCGGCCGGTCCGCCAGCCTGGGGAAGGACGGCCACATCCCAGGAAGGGCCGAACAGTCTAAGGGCGGGCAGTATCAGCAGGAGCGCGAATGTGAGCGTCCACAAGTTATGGCGCGTCAGTGCCGGTCCCTTGTGAGTCAGCCACTGAAGAGCCAGAGCCACAAGCAGCAAGACCGTAGCCCGGACGACGAGATCCGCCAGACCCGAAAACTCCGCCGTCATGAAGAAATCGCTCACCGGCCCTCTCTCGACGCCCAGTCGATGAGCAACTCGATGCGCGCTCGCTCTTCCGGGCTGAGCTTTGCGTCCTCAAGCTCCAGGAGCGTAGCGACCGCACCCTCCACCGAGCCACCGAAGAACGTCCTCAAGACGTGCCGCATCGCCGACCGTCGCGCGCGAGCAGCCGGGACCGTGGGCGAGTACAGGTAGCGGGCGCCGTCCTGCTCACTCACCAGGTGCCCCTTGTTGACGAGGATACGCAGCACCGAACGCACAGCCGAGTAGGTGGGCGGTTCGGCCATGCGTTCGCGGATCTGCACCGCGGTGGCGGCTCCGGACTCATGGACGATGTCCATCACCTCACGCTCTCGTCTGCTGAGTTGGGGCAGCTCGTTCACCATCGCGTCGCCCATCCGAGGCACTGTCTTGAAGACTCCATTTCGACGTCCTGAAGACACCATAGTCGACGGGTGCTGAAAAATCAACACTCACGTTAGACGTACCGACAGACACCACAGAATGAGAGAATCCCGCCCATCCGTACCGGAGCAACCGATGACCTGGAACGACGACGTCAAGGAGATCGAACGGCAGCGCCGCATGGCCGAGCAGATGGGCGGCGCCGACAGCGTGGCCTTCCAGCACGGGCGCGGCAAGCTGACGGTGCGGGAGCGCGTTGACCTGCTCGCGGATCCGGGGACCTTCCACGAGATCGGCGCGCTGGCCGGTACGGCGACCTGGGAAGAGGGTACGGTGGCCGCGCTCAAGCCCTCCAACATGGTCGTCGGCACGGTGCACGTTGACGGCCGCAAGGTCGCCTTCTCGGGCGGCGACTTCACGATCCGCGGCGGCGCCTCGGACGCGAACATCGGCAACAAGAGCCGCTTCGCCGAGCAGTTCGCGCTGCGCAGTCGGCTCCCGTTCGTCCGCCTTCTGGACGCGACCGGCGGCAGCGTCAAGACCTTCGAACAGATCGGCAGGACCTACCTGCCCGGCGGCGCCGGAACCGACGTGTCGACCCATCTCCTGCAGGCCGTTCCGGTGGTGTCGGCCGTCCTGGGCTCGGTCGCCGGTCTGCCTGCCGTGCAGGCGTGCCTCTGCCACTTCAGCGTCATGGTCAAGGGCACGAGCCAGGTGTTCGTCGGCGGGCCGAAGGTGGTCGAGCAGGCGACCGGCCAACGCATCACGAAGGAAGAACTGGGCGACGAGCGCACCCAGATCAGGAACGGCGTCGTCATGAACCTCGCCGAGGACGAGGCCGGCGCGCTCGCCCAGGTGCGCCGGTTCCTCTCGTACCTGCCCTCAAGCGTCTGGGAGGCGCCCCCGGAACGGACGCCGGACGACGATCCGGACCGGCGCGCCGAGTCGCTGCTGTCCGTCGTGCCGCAGGACCGGCGCCGGACATACGATCCGCACGCGATCATCGAGGCCGTCGTCGACGAGGGCAGTTTCTTCGAGATCGGGCCGCTGTACGGCCAGGCTCGCATCACCGGCCTGGCCCGCGTCGACGGCATCCCCTGCGGGGTCATGAGCAACGATCCGCGCTTCAACGGCGGTTCGATGGACATCGCGGCCGGCGAGAAGATGCTCCGGCTGCTGGAACTCTGCGAGACCTTCCACCTGCCGCTCGTCTACTTCGCCGACGAGCCCGGGTTCTCGGTCGGACCCGCGCAGGAACGTCTCGGCATCGTTAGGGCCGGCGCCCGCGTCGTGACGGCACTCAACTCCAGCCGGACGCCGTACATCTGCTTCGTCGTTCGCCAGCTCTACGGGGTCGCCGGCGGCCTGCACTGGCGCGGCCAGGGCTTCTACCGCCGCTACGCCTGGCCCTCGGCGCATGGTGGCTCGATGCACATCCAGGGCGGCACCGCGATCGCCTACAAGCGCGAGATCGAGGCAGCCGAGGACCCGGAGGCGAAGCGGGCCGAGATCGAAGCGCGGCTGTTTGCCATCTCGTCCCCCTTCCGCAACGCCCACGCCTTCGGCGTCGAGGAGATCATCGACCCACGCGACACGCGGCCGCTGCTAGTGGACTTCATCCGCGAGGCGCGGCGCGTGGTGGCGGCGGAGTTGCTCGGGCCGGCGACGGGTCCCAGCTACCGGCCGTAGCTAGCTGATCTCACGGGCGTCACACCTTCAGTGGCCTTCGCCGCCGTCGCACGGCCTTGAGAAGGCGTCAGTGTCAATGATCGCCGGCGCCGGCCGGCCCGGCTCGTTCTCGTACGACCGCGACTCGCCGGTGACCGTGTCGGTGACAACGATCCCGTACCCCAGATCGGTCGTTGCAGCGCCCAGTACCCACATGCGCCTGTTGATGCCGCAGCCGTCCAGTACCTTGATCAGGATCTCCCAGTTCAGGGGATCGAAGAAACGGAACAGGCCCGAGTCGTTGGTGCCCGCGTAGACCACCCGCCCGGGTCCGGACTCGCCGTCCCCGCTCCACCAGTTCGCCCTCACCTCGAAGCGCGAGTCCTGAAGGCAGAGCGTTTCCGAATCGAAGCGGCAGGAACCGGCAGGCACCACCGCCTCGACCAGCACTGTCCGCGTCGCCGAGTCCGAAGCCGAACCGTCGCCGACCGTTAGCGTCACGTCGTAGAACCCCGGTGTAGACCACGCGTGCGTAGGCGATCGCAGATTCGACGTGGCGCCGTCGCCGAAGCTCCAGCGCCACTCCGTCACATTGCCGCCGCTCGTATCCACGAACGACACCGGCGCGTCCGTGAATGTCCGGCAGAGGTCTTCCTCGCACGGAATGTCGAGCCGGAAGGAAGCCTTGAGGGGCACGCGTGGCGGTGTCTCCACTAGAAACGCCCGAGTCGCCGAGTCCGAGGTCGAACCGTCGCTGACGGTCAACGTGACGTCGTAGAGCCCCGGCGAGGACCACGCGTGCGTCGGCGACTTCAGATCCGACGTGGGGCCGTCACCGAAACTCCAGTGCCACTCCTTCACGTCGCCAGTGCTGGTATCCGTGAACCTGATCTCCTCTCCGGTTCGTACACGGCAGGGATCATCGACGCACTCGACGTTGACGACAAAGGACGCCCTGGGGGGCACGTAGCGCGGCGTTGCCGTCACGATGGCGTCCGGGCCAGCGCCGAACGCCGTCAGGGCGCGCACGGCGAACATGTACTCCGTATCGTTCCTGAGACCCCTCACCGTGTACTCCCGAGCCGCGGCCGGCAGTTCCGTCCAGGCGTCAACCGCGTCGTCGAACGGCAGATCGGCTGAGGCCTTCCAGCGCGCCTGCATCCCGGTCACCGTTTCAACGTAGGGGGCAAGCCAGGTCAAACTGACTTCCGCATCGCCGGCGGTGGCGGTCAAGTTCTCAACACGCGGCGAACTGCCAGCAGCGCAGGGCCCGGGAAAGGCCTCCGTGTCCACGATCGGCCGGCTCCGCGCCGCGTAGCCCTTGACCCCGACCAGCCCTCCCACCCTGTTCACCACGGCCAGGGAAAGCCACTGATCGCTTGCCGCGGCAGCGAGGACCCAGTAGTGCCCGTTGATCGCACAGCCGTCCAGCACCTTGACGAGCACCTCCCAGTTCTCGGGGTCGGACAGGTAGAAGATCCCGAACTCGTCCGTTCCCGCCCGGGCGACCCTGCCCTCCTTGTACTCTCCGTCCACGATCAGGCCGGCTTGTACTTCAAAACGACGGTTGTGCAGACACAACCTGATCGGGTCAGCTTCGCACCAGCCCGTTACCTGCTCCGAAGCAACGACCGCGGGCATGGAGGCTTCCGGCTCCTGCGCGGACGGGCCGGACGTTCCTTCGCGCACGAGATTCCCGACGGACGGCGCACCGGCCGCCGTGACGGCGCCGCAGCCCCCGGAGAACGCCTCCCGATCCACGATCACCGGCGCCAGGCCGCCGGGCTCGCGTGCGTACGACCGCGACTCGCCGGTTACCGTGTCGGTGAACCGTACGCGGTACCCCAGGCCGGTCGTCGAAGCCCCCATCACCCATATCCGCTCGTTAATCGCACAGCCGTCCAGCACCTTGATCAGCACCTCCCAGTCCTCGGAGTCGGAGAACCGGAACAGCCCCGCTACGTTGGTGCCCGCCTGAACGACGCGGCCGGCACCCGGCTGGCCGGCCGCGCTCCACCAGTCCAGCTTCACCTCGAAGCGCGAGTCCTGCAGGCACAGCGTCTCCGGATCGGCCTGGCAGGAGCCGGCGCGTACCGCCGCCTCCACCAGCACCGTGCGCGTCACCGAGCCCGAACTCGATCCGTCGCTGACCGTCAGCGTCACGTCGTAGTAACCGGGCGAAGACCAGGCGTGCGTCGGAGATCGCTGGTCAGACCCGGCGCCGTCGCCAAAACTCCAGCGCCTCTCCGTCACGGTGCCGCCGCTCGTGTCCACGAACGACACGGGCGCGCCGGTAACCGTCCGGCACAACTCCTCGCCGCAGGGGATGTCGAGCCGGAAGGAGGCCTTTCGTAGGGCAAGCGGAGTCGCCGTCAGGGTCTTCGCCGGACCCGCGCCCAACGCCGTCGCGGCGCGCACCGCGAACGTGTACTCCGTGCCGTTCTCAAGGCCCGGCACGATGTACTCCATGCCGTGCTTATGGCCCAGGGCCGGAAGATCCGTCCAGGTGTCGACAGTGTCATCGAACGGAAGCGCGGCCGTGGGCTTCCAGCGCACCTGCATCCTGGTCGCCCACTCCTCGGGACTCACCGTCCAGAACAAACAGACCTCCCCGTCGCCGGCGGTGGCCGTCATCCACACTACGTTCGGCACTCCGGGCACCTGGGGAGCACTTGCCGAAAACCCACGCTCGTTGTAGGCGAAGACTCGGAGGTTGCGCACCAGCAACGAGTGGGAGACGACGACCGATTCGGTGTCCGGAGGGACGGTGCTCAACCTCTTCCAGGAGTCGCTACCCGCTGTGGAGGACTGGACTTCGAAGCCCAGTTCGTCGCTCGAGTTGTCCTTCCAGCTCACACGGACCCGCCCGTCGTCAGTCATCGCCCAGGACAATTCCGAGGGTGCCCGCGGGCCCGTGCCGCGCTGGCCCAGCGTCAAAGGGAAACGGGACGCCAGAGCACCAGCGGAACTGAAGCCGGAAGGATGCACTTCGAAGGTGTAGCGGCCGCCGCGGGCAAGGCTCTCCAGGTCGGCCCGCCCGACACCGTCCCTGACATAGAAGCCATCGTGCCAGCCTGGGAGCCTCGCAGCGACGAAGTAGAAGTCACTCTCCGAGTTGTCCACCCAGGTCACGCGTGCCGTCGTCGGTCCGGTGGCGGACACGACCAGGTCGGTGACTGGTTGGGGCGCGTCCGGGATCGTCCAGCGGAAAGTCGCCGTCTCGCTGCTCTCGGAGTAGCCCGACGAGTTGTAGGCGAACACACGCGCTTCGTACTCGGCGCCACCTTGAAGCGCCCCGCGGCGACTGTGAAACTCGGAACGCGCGCTGTCCGCCGCCGCCTGGTTCCGATCGACCACCTCGCCGTCCCGCAGCAGCTGCACGTCGAACCCCGCTTCGCTGTCCGAGTTGTCGGTCCAGTGGACCTCGACCCATCCCAGCTCGGGGGGCGCGACCGTCACGAAAACGTCCGATGGCGCTTCGATCGGCTCGGCGGGGACGGCCAGCGTCGCGATGCCGCTGCGTAGAGACCGCCTTTCGCCCTTCGCCGCCCTGACCCAGAACTCGTAGAGCCCTCCCGGTTCAGTCCACTCCATCGGCAGAGTCGCCTCAGTGCGGTCTTCGAGCGTCACGAGCGACTCGGCGCTCCACTGGTCGTCCCTCAGTACCCTGTACCCCAACTCGTAGCCGTCCGCGTCCGGCGCGTTGTCGCGCCAGGCGAGGCGGACGGACGCACCGTCGAACCAGGCTCTCAAACGGCTCGGCGCCGCTGGAAGGCCCTCTAGCGACATCAGGTAGTCGCTGTAGCGCACGCCGATGTGGAGGGTCTCCTGCAGCAACCGCTCCTGGTCCTGCTCGCCGGCGATCCCGACCACAGCGCCGTATGGCCGGATCCGCGCCGTGGAGAAGAACGGCTCGACCTGGCCCCGGTAGCTCATCGCCGTGCCCACGCTCGGCATCACGTCAAAGTTGGCGTAACCGAGGGCGTAAGGTCTGAACCGCGTAGGTGGTGACCCGGCGTTGGGCGGATCATGATGAGCGCCCAGCCCGTGGCCGATCTCGTGCGCGAACACGACGGCGTAGTCCCCGCAGAGCGAGTGGTTCGTGGTCCAGCCGTAGGCCTTGTGCGAGAAACCCTGTGCGTCTTCGCCCTTCCGAAGCAGTCTGGCCGAGCCGCAGGCGGGCCAGAGCAGAAGCGGGCTCTCGCCCGTGAAGAGATGCACCAGGTCGGCCCGGTGCTCGTGGCGCAGGCGCAGTAGTTCCCCGTCGCGGTCAATCCGTACCCACAGGGGATGGTCGCGCGTCTGGCGCTCGTGCCAGCCCAGGTCTCTGCCCGCCCGGTCCAGAGCGGTCGACGCCTGCGCGATGTGCACGATGTGCGGCTCGACCGGCAGATCGTTGTTCCGAAACACCATCTTCAGGTAGTCGCCGGCGTGGCGAATCGCTGCCTGCGCCCCGCCGCGGCCCGTCCAGTTCGCGGCCGCCGTGGCCGTGTACGCCACCAGAATGTCCAGCCTGTCGTGGCTCTGCGGATTGCTCACGCGCTGGTGTAGATCCGCCGCATAGGCTCCTGTCAGGCCCTGGGCATGAATGCCCTGGCTGTCCTCCGCACCCGCCTCGACCGCGCACCACGGCTCGGGCGCGTCCAGGCCCGGCCCGACGATCGGCGCCATGCCGCCCCGGCCGTCCCGCTCCGCGTGGATCTGGTACACGCCGCCGCCCGCCGCCCCGAATCGGCCCACGAGACGGCCGCCCTCAACCGTCAGCACAACCGTGTCGTAACCCGCCTCAGGCTGACCGCCGGACCACATCAGGTCACCGCCACCACGGTCCTCGAACACGCTTTGTTCCGCCGACAGGACGCTGCCGTCGGGCGTCGGCACTTCCAGCCGCACCGGCGCGGCGCGCAGTAACTCCAGGTCCACCTGCACGGCTGTCGGAACCGGCCCGATCGAAGGACCCGGGCCGCCCACCGATGCCGCTTCTCCGACGCCCGAAAGCAGCGTCAGAAGCCGTTGGGCCTGCGCCGTTGGAGCTGACGCCAACGACGCGACCGCCGCCAAGGCGAACGGCAGAGCCGCGCGTCGACACCCTGCGAGCCGCGTAGATGTTACGGCGTTCAAACCAGCAAGTTAACGGGTGTGTATGACGGTTGTGTGACCTCTTCGAGATCTTCGCGCGATCTCCTCGTGGCGACTCAGCATGGGCTGCTAGCTCAGTACGGCTCCGGTGACGCCGCGGTCGAAGAGATCGTCGATTTCAGCATCGGAGAGACCGAGGCGCTCCCGCAGCAGCTCGCGACTGTGCTCGCCGAGCCGCGGCGAAGGCAGGTCGGAGCGTTCCGGCAGGCCGTCCATCCGCCAGGGATGGCCGGCATAGCGGTGACTGCCCACGTCCGCGTGCTCGATCCTGCGGAACCAGCGCCGCTGTTCCAGATGAGGACACGCCATGAGTTCGGAGGTCGTGCGCACGACGGCGGCGGCGATGCCGGCGGCCTGCAAGCGGGCCATCAGGTGCTCGGCTGTCTGGGAGCGCGTCCACGCGGCCAACGCCTCGTCGAGCTTCTCCGCGTTGGCGATCCGGTCGCGCTGGAGGCAAAGGACCGAATCCGCAAGGCTCTCGGAACCTGAGACGGCTACGAGCCGTTCCCACATCTCGTCCGAGTCGACCGCCAGCGCGATCCAGCGATCCTCTCCCGCGCATGGATAGACGCCGTGCGGAGCGAAATCGAAGTCGCCATTGCCCGTCGCGGTCCGCTCGCCGCCGAACGCAGCGTCGAGAAGCACCTCGCCCAGGTAGCCGGCAGCCGCCTCCATCATGCTGCCGTCGATCGCCTGTCCTTGACCGGTGCGCCGGCTGTGGAAGAGAGCGACGAGCGTGGTCGCGGCCATCTGCAGTCCCGTGATCGCGTCGGCCTGGTAGAAGCCCATGACCATCGGCTCCCCGCCAGGATACCGGTGCAGCCAGTCCCAGCCGGCAAGCGCCTCGATCGAGGTCCCGTTCGCCTTGTAGTCGCTCAGCGGCCCGGTCTTGCCGAAGCCTGACCAGGAGGTCATCACCAGGCTGGGATTCAGCTTCTCCACGGCCGGCCAGTCGAAGCCGAACCGTTCCATGACCCGGGGCGTGAAGTTCTCCATCAGGACATCCGCATCGGCAATCAGACGCCCGAGCAGGTCCCGGCCCTCCCCGGTCTTGAGATCCAGGCAAAGGGACCGCCGGTTGCGATTGACGCTGTTGTAGTAGGGGCTCGTGTTGATGTGGCCGCCGAGCACGTTCCCCGCCGGCTTCGGATTCGCGAGCCACCGCCGCCAGACGTCGGGGCGCTGGTGCGATTCGACCTTGATCACGTCGGCGCCGAGATCGGCCAGCAGCATGGCGGCGTAGGGACCGATCCACGCCTGGGTCATGTCGACGATCTCCACGCCCTCGAGCGGCAGGGATTCGACCTTCCCGGAGTCCGCGATGGTCCTCCCGGCCGGGCTCCAATCGAGCCGCGACGGATCGATCTGCTCCTCGGCGCCGGGGGCTGGGGCCGGCGGAGCGGGGCCTGTGCGCCCGTGCGTCGCCGCGGGACCCGCAAACGGCAGCTCGCCGAGCCGCGGATGGCGGAGCGTGCGGAAGAAGCCGCGAGCGGCCAGATGCTCGTCGTCCAGCAGGTCGGCCGGCGACAGCACCTTGCCGCAGACGACGCGCCGCCTCAGCAGGCCGTGGAACACCTCGTCCGCCGACTTGTCCCGCACCTTGTCGGCCAGCAACGGGATCAGCCTGCGCCGCCACGCGGGCGGTTCCTCACCGTCCTCGATCGGAGGCCACTCCCCGTCCTCGACGCCGAGTACCGCGCCGTAGTCGGCGACCTGTTCCTCCAGCGGGGGCATGAAGGTCACCCAGCCGTCACGGCAGCAATGGACCCGCACACCGGTCGTCGAGCCGCCCTCCCGTTGGGGAGGCGCGCCGCCGTACTCGATCGGCAGCAGCGGCAGGATGCCCGCGATCACGTCGAAGGCCGAAACCTCGATGAACCGGCCTCGTCCGCTCTCGAGTCGCGAGACGAGCACGGCAAGCGCGGCAACGAAGGCGCTGACGCCACAGGCGTAGCCCAGGATGTGCCCAGGCGCCTTGAGCGGGGCGCGCCCCCTGTCGCCGTTGAGGAAGGCGTAGCCCGACAGCGCCTGAACCACCAGCTCCGAGCCGACGAGGCCGGCGTAGGGACCGTCCAGGCCGAACGGCGAAACGGACACGAGAACCAGTCCCGGCAGGCGCTTCCGCAGACCGTCCAGCGTAAGGCCCCAGCGTTCCAGGTCGGCGTCGGCCCAGTCGGTTACGAGGACATCGGCGAGCCGCAGCAGATCGAGCAGCGCGTCCGTATCGGGACACGCGGAGGACAGCGACATCGCCCGCTTGTTCGCGGCGACGAACTGCCAGAGAAGCGACTCCCTGGCGGCCCCTTCCCCGCCATGCGGCCCCATCCGTCGCAACCGCGAGCCGCCTTCGCGCTCCAGCACGACGACATCGGCGCCCCAGAGCGCGAACTGCCGCGCACAGTAGGCCGCGGCGACGCCGTCGGCCAGTTCAAGAACGCGGACGCCACGAAGCGCCTGCTGCTCCTCCAATCGATCCGCCCGGCAGAATCCGCCTGTCCTACGACCAGGTCAACGAGCCGGTGCTCTGGCCGAACCGGTCCGTCTCCACGCCCATCGCCTGGAGCAGGGTCACGAACAGATTGCTGAGCGGCGCGTCGTGCTCGCCCTCGTGCCGGTGGTGCTTGCCGTGACTGAGGCCGCCGCCGGCGACCAGGATCGGCAGGTGCTTCGGCTCGTGCGAGTTCGCGTTGCCGAGATTGGAGCCGAACAGGACGGTGGTCGAATCGAGCAGTGGGCCGTGGCTGTCGCCGCGTTCCCGGAGCTCCGTCAGCAGACCGTCCAACTGACCGATGATCTGGGCCTCGATCTTCTTGAGCTGGTCGATCTTCGCTTCGTCCTGACCGTGGTGAGACAGGTTGTGATGGGAACCGGAAACACCCTGGACCTGAGGCGCGACGCCGTGATCCTGGATCATGATGCTGATCACGCGAGACGAGTCCGTCTCCAGGATCAGGGGAACCATGTTGAAGAGCAGCCGGATGCGGCCGATCAGGTCCGCCTTGTCCGGGATGTCCGTGGGCTGGTCAAGGGCGACCACCGGCTTCGGCCGCTTGAGCCAGGCGCCGGCCTCGTTCAGTTCCTGCTCCGCCGTGCGCACCGCGGCGTAGTAGGCGTCGAGCCGCACCTGGTCGGCTGAACTGACGCGCCGGCGGAGCGCCGAGGCCTCGGCCTTGACGCGATCGAGAATGCTGCCGCCGCTCGCCAGATTGCGCGACTCGCGCTCGACCTCCTCCGGCTCGCCGGCGAGGAACATCTTCTTGAACAGCCTGGCCGGGCTGATCTCCGCCGGAATCATCACGCCGTTCGCCGTGTAGGACTGGCTCTGCCCGCTCGCGGTCCCCAGGGTGACGGACGGGAAACGCGTCACGTAGCCGAGGTGGTTGGCCGCCGCCTGGTCGATCGAGATCGTGTTCTTGAAGCCGTCCCGCCCGGGGCCGCGGGCCGCCGTGAGGAATGTGACCTCGGAGTTGTGGGGCTGGCGGCCGGTCTGATCCTCGTGAGAGTAGTTCGAGAAGAGCGAGTAGTGCTCACGGTGCCTGTCGATGATCCGCAGGTACTCGGTCGTCTCGTAAGCGGCACCCGTTTGCTTCGGCAGCCACGCTTCCGGGTAGATCCCCAGCGTGTTGCAGATGTTGACCATCCGCCTCGGCGCCTCGCCGGTCGCGGCCCGAAGCAGCGACGGCTGCATCGTCTCGAGCAGCGGCAGGGCCAGCGCCACGCCCGAAGCGCGAAGGAAGGTGCGTCTGTCGATGGATCTGACCATGTCGGGTACCTACAGGTTGGCGAAGAGATCGCTCTTCACGACCTCCCGGATCATGCTGCGCAGGGGATAACCGTCATCGGCGAGCTCGCTGAGGATGTCCTCCACCGCTTCCCGGTCCGCGAACTCGACCGGGGCGCCCGTGGCGAAGGCGATCAACTGGGAGGCGATGTGGCGCGCCACCTGGTCGAGCTCGTTGCCGTAGAGCAGCTTCTTGTACTCCTCGATACCGACGAAGACCTGCCCCTGCGGGGTGACGCCGGTGACGTCCACCGGAAGCCCCTTGCGATAGCCGCCGGCGCCCTCCTCGCCCGGAATGCGGTACGCCTCGCGGAAGCCGCCGATCGGGTCGAAGGACTCGAGCGCGAAGCCCGGCGGGTCGATGTTGCGATGGCAACTGTTGCAGACCGTGTCCGTGCGGTGCCTGTCGAGTTGCTCGCGGATCGTCGTCGCGCCACGCGTGTCCGGCTCCAGGCCCTCGATACCCGCGGGAGGCGGCGGCGCCGGCTGACCGAGCAGATTCGCGAGCACGAAGTTGCCGCGCGGCACCGGCGAGGTCGTCGTGCCGTTGGCGGTGATCTTGTGAATGCTCGCCTGGGTCAGCAAGCCGCCACGGGGACTGTCGTCGGGGATGGCCACCTTGCGCATCTGCTGGCCGGTGACGCCTTCGAAACCGTAATGCTCGGCGAGGCGGCGGTTGAGGAAGGTGAAGTCGGAGTCGATCAGGTTGCCGACGCTCAGGTCTTCCGCGAGGAGTTCGGCCAGGAAGAGCTGCGTCTCGCGGGTCATCGCCTGTCCCAGCCGGCTGTCGTACTCGGGATAAAGCGCCTTGTCGGGCGTCGTCGCGTTCATCTCGTAGAGCCGGAACGCCTGGCCGGCGAAGTCGTCGATGAAGCGTTCGCTCTTCGGATCGTCGAGCATCCGGTCGACCTGGCTTGCCAGCACATCGTCATCCGACAGCCTGCCGGCGGCCGCCAGATCGAAGAGCTCCCGGTCCGGCATCGAACGCCAGAGCAGATAGGAGAGCCGCGTCGCGACCTGGAAGTCGTCCAGCTCTCCGTGGCTCCCGACGTGGTAGACGAATGCCGGAGCGATCAGCATGGCGCGCAGCGGCTCGCGGACCGCCTCGATGAACGGCAGTCCGTCTTCGAGGGCGGGCTTCGCCAGCGCCACATAGGTTTCGAGCTCGCCCTCCGTGAGCGGTCGCCGGAACGCGCGCGGCCCGAAGCCCGCCACGACATCGACGACGTGATCCCAGGGATCCTCTGTGAGCACGGGTTCGCCCGCGTCGTCGAACTCGATCCCGGGGAGCAGTTCCCGCGCACTGCGCGGTGGCCAGTCGTCGAAGAGCGGTCCCTCGATCGTCATCGTCCGGAAGGCGATGCCCTCCCACGGGTAGTCCCGGACGTTTCGCTCCGGCGCGAAGTACGACACCTTGTCGTCCGGCGGCCGGTAGGCATCGGCCAGCGAAGGAGCGACCAGGTCGCGCGGCCGAAGGTAGGGAGTGACTTCGACGACCCGGCCTTCGGGTTCCACCAGGTCGAACGAGCCGATCAGGCTGTTCAGCGCGGCGGTCGCCACTCCCTGCTGGTTGCCGTGGAAGAGGGTCAACGTGATCGGCGATGTCGCCTGGTAGGGGTACGCGTCGATCGTCACCCGGTAGCGGCCCGGCATGTCGACGAGGAAGCCCTCGGTCATGCTGTGGAAGGTGTAGGTCGAGCCTCCCTCGAAGAACATGACCGCCGCGTCGTCGACGATCTTGACGATGCCGGCGCCCAGGTACTCGCCGACCGAGTTCCGTTTCAGGTAGGGCGACTTCCGGTAGTCGATCTCGACCGTTCGCGTCTCGGGCCGCGGGCCGGCCCTGAGCGCCTCGTCGAGGGCGCCGGCCGCGGCCGTCAGATAGCTGCGCACGTGGAGCGGCGAGATGCCCTGGTTCTCGGCCACGACATCGAAACCGCCGGTATCGGTCTCCTCCGGCAGGTCGTTGGCCAGGCTCGCGGCAACGTCGGGATCGATCCCGAGCAGGTCCTGCATCGTGTACTCGTACTCCAGCCTGGTGAGACGGCGGAGCGGCGTCCGCTGCCCGGCGCGCTCGGCCCGGTTCGCTTCGAGCAGGGCACCTTTCAGGGCGTCAAGCGCGGAGTCGACGAGGCGCTGAGCCGGCCTTCGAGCACCGGCGGGCGGCATCTCGCCGCCGCTGACCCGATCGAAGATGCGCTCCCACAGTCGAAACGTCTCCCGGTCCGCCAAGTCGTGACCGAGGAGGGTCAGGTCGAGCGGCGTCATCTCCGTCCCGACGTGGCACGTCAGGCACGACGCCTCGAACAGCGGCTCGACATCCGCCTCGAATGACGCGGCGCCTACGCCGCCCGGAACGAAGCCCGAGATCAGCAGCGCCACCGACGCAATCAGCGCTGGTCTTCCCTGGTGCGTAGCCTGTCTCCCTGTTGGGTGCTGCGATCTTACAACGCCGTTGCAACAAGACGCCGAGCGCCCTGCTCCAGGCCAGCACGTAAGCTCGCTGGCCTCAGCAGCCAGGGTGGCAAAGGAGGTGTGTCAAGTGCCAACAAGCAGCAGCGCGACGGTCAGCCTGATGGACGGACCGGTGGTTCTCGGGAACGGCATCGCCGGCGAGACGCTCCCCATCCCCACCGCCGATCCCACGGGTTTCCACCAGGCGATCTCCGAGCCGGACGCCATGCCGGCGACGGAGATCCTCGGCAGTCTGTTCCTGCCGCCCGGAACGGGGCCGTGGCCTGTCGTGATCGTCGTCCCGGGAAGCCTGGGGGTCGCGCCGTCGCACGTCGCCAAGGCGGACCTGCTGACGGAAGCGGGTAGCGCCTGCTGTGTGATCGACCCCTTCGGCACGCGCGGCGTGACGTCCACCGTCGCCAACCAGGCGCAGTACTCGTTCGCCGCCAGCGCGTGGGACGTGCTCGCGGCCGCCGCGGTGCTGGCCCGGCGAGACGACATCGACGCCGCGCGGATCGGCGCCCAGGGTCATAGCCGCGGCGGATCGGCGGTGCTGTCCGCGGCCTGCCTGGCGCCCCTGGTCGACCCGGAACGGACTTCCGTACTCGCCGCCGTCTACGCCGCCTACCCGTGGTCGGGCTTCCAGTTCCTGAGACCGGACGTCGGCCGTACCGTCGTGCGCTCCGTCATCGGCGATCTGGACGAGTGGTGCCTGCCGCTCCAGGTCCAGGCCCACATGCACGCGATGACCCTCTGCGGATGCGACGCCAGCTTCCGGCTCTTCCCCGACACGCACCACAGCTTCGACCGCGACACGCCGGTCGAACTGGTTCCCGACGCATCCGTAAGTCCGGGGGCTCCGACGATCTATGTCCGCGAAGACGGCGCCCTCGTGCATCCGGTGACCGGCAAGGCCGACCCGGGCTTCACCGAACGCGACGCGATGATCTACCAGGTGAAGTCGCCCTACGGCCGCAGGGGTGCCCGAATCGGCACCGCCGGCGACCAGGCGCGGGCGTTCCACGAGGACATGATGACGTTCTGGACCGCCACGCTCCGCTAGCGGCGGCCGAGCCGCCGTCGTCGCGGTAAACTAGCCCAACACAGTGACTTCCAACGACGGCAGCCACGGCGAACGGCCCGGTCCCCTCGCCTACATGGCGAGCAATGGCATCGCGGCCAATCTCCTGATGATGGGCATCGTTGCGGCCGGACTCGTGGCCCTGACCGGTCTCGAGCGGGAAGCCTGGCCTATCACGCCCTTCTACCACGTCGAAATCTCGATGGCCTATCCCGGCGCGACGCCGGAGGAGATCGAGGAGTCGATCGTCGTCAAGATCGAGGACCAGGTCAGCGGGCTCGATGACGTGAAGGCGGTCAAGTCCCTGGCGGCTCCGGGCATCGCCTCCGTGCGGGTCCAGATGGACTCCGGTACGGACATGAATCGGGCCCTGGACGATATGGAGTCCGCCGTCAATCGCATCCATTCCTTCCCGGCCGGCGCCGAACGACCCACTTTCCGGGAGATGGACAACCGCTTCAGCATGATTCGGCTCATCGTCCACGGCGACATCTCCGAGCGCTCGCTGAAGGAACTGGCGCATCGGGTAGAGGACGACCTGACGACCCTGCCCTCCGTCTCCCAGGTCGAGGTCAGCGGGGTCCGGGACTACGAGATCTCCATCGAGGTGCCGCTTCACCGGCTGAGTGCGCTGGGACTGACGCTGACCGACGTTGCCGGCGCGATCCGCCGCAGTTCGCTCGACCTGTCGGCCGGCAGCATCAATACCCGGGAATCCCAGGTTCGAGTGCGGACCCTCGGGCAGAACTACAACCAGCAGGACTTCGAGGAGATCGTCCTTCTCAGCGGCCGCGACGGCACGCTCGTGCGCCTCGGCGACATCGCCGAGGTCCGCGACGGGTTCGAAGAGGCAGACCTGATTGTCCGCTACCAGAACCGGCCCGCCGCCTTCGTGGAGGTTTATCGGGCTGGTGGCGAGCAGGTGATGGATGTGGCCACGACGGTCCGCGAGCACCTGGCGAACGAGGTGATCCCGGCTTTGCCGGAAGGTGTGGGAATCACCATCTGGAACGACGAATCCCAAGCCTACGAGGAACGCGCCGATCTTCTTCTGAAGAATGGAATTCTGGGTCTGTTGCTGGTGATGGTCGCACTTAGCCTGTTTCTCCAGGTTCGGCTTGCCCTATGGGTTGCCGTGGGCCTCGTCGTTTCGGGTGTCGGCGCCCTCGCCGTCATGATGGCGCTCGACGTGGCGATCAATACGATCAGCCTCTTCTCCTTCGTCCTCGCCATCGGGATCGTCGTAGACGACGCCATCGTGGTGGCCGAGCACATTCAGTCCGAACGCAATCGGGGAACCCCCGGGCTGGCGGCCGCCATACGCGGGGTCCGGCGGATCAAGGCGCCGTTGACGTTCGCGGTCCTGACTTCGGCGGTGGCCTTCGTTCCGTTGCTGTTCATCCCGGGGGGCATCGGTGACGTATGGCAGGCCCTGCCGATCATCATCATCGCCATGCTGCTGATTTCGCTGGTGGAATCGCTGTTCGTCCTGCCTAACCACCTGTCCCACCTGCCTGGTCCGGAGTGGGTGCCGGGCAATGCCTTCGACCGCTTCTTCTCGGGACTCCAGAGTCGCGTCGACGTCCAGTTGCAGCGGTTCGTGCAGGGGCCCCTGGACCGGGCCCTGCGGTTTGCCACGAACCGGCCCGGGGTGACGATGTCGGGGGCCGTTGGAATGCTCGTGCTGAGCATCTCCCTGGTGCCCGCGGGGATCGTCCCCACCACGCTGGCCGACGACGTGGAGGGTGATTTCGCGACGGTCGGGCTGGAGATGCCCGATGGGACCACCGCTCCGAGAACGTACGAAGTGGCGCGGGAGCTGGAGGCCGCGGGCCGCCGGGCCATCGAACGACTTTCGAGCAGCCGGCCTGGGGACGCGCCACCGCTGCTGACTGGCGTCACGGTGACCGTCGGAATGGGATCGAGAGTCGAGGGCGGACTGAACCCGCAGCCCACCGTCAATCCACAGGCCAACATCGCCACCATCGAGTTCAAACTCCTCGGCGCGCAGCAGAGACGGATCTCCACCGGAGACGTCGTGCAGGCGTGGCGGGAAGAGGTGGGTGTGCTGCCCCACGTGCGCGGCCTCACCTTCAGCGGCGAGATCTTCACCCTGGGGAACCCGGTCGAGGCCGTACTGTCCCATCCGGACCCGGAGCGCCTCGCCCGGATCGCCGACTCGGTGGTCGACGGACTCCGCGGCGTGGGAGGTGTCTACGACATACGGTCGGATCACGCCCCGGGCATCCCGGAAGTTCGGCTGGAGTTACGGCCCGAAGGGCGGACCCTCGGTCTCACCGTGCAGGAGTTGGCCGGACAGGCGAGAGCCGCGTTCTTCGGCGCGGAGGCCGTCCGGGTGCAGCGCGGTCGGGAAGAGGTACAAGTTCTTGTCCGGCTGCCCACGGAACAGCGAAGTTCGCTGACCGATATCGAGGGCTACCTGCTCCGGACGCCGGGCGGGGACGAGGTGCCGATCATGAGTGTGGCCTCGCTGGGCATGGGCGTCTCGCCGTCGGCCCTCCGGCGCCGGGACGGCCAGCGCGTCGTCACCGTCACCGCCGACGTGGACGCCTCGGTGATCTCCGGCAACGAAGCCAACGAGATCCTGGCCAACTCGATCCTCGCGGACCTGACCGCGGCGCATCCGGACCTGACCTACACGTTCGGAGGCGAACAGCAGCAACAACTGGAGTCGATCGACGCGCTGTACCGGGGGTTCGCGGTCGCCCTGATCATGATCTTCGCGCTCCTCGCCATTCCCCTCCGTTCATACACCAGGCCGTTCATCATCATGGCCGTGATCCCCTTCGGGTTCATCGGCGTGATCCTGGGCCACTGGATCCTGGGAGTAGCCCTGAGCGCCGTGTCTTTCATGGGGATCTTCGGTCTAAGCGGGGTCGTCGTGAATGATTCCCTGGTCATGATCGACTTCATCGATCAGAAACTCCGGGAAGGCAACCCGCTGAGAACCGCGATAATCGAAGGCGCCAAGGGGCGCTTTCGTCCGATCATGCTCACTTCCCTGACCACGTTCCTGGGCTTCACGCCGCTGATCCTGGAGCGCGCCATTCAGGCCCAGTTCCTGATTCCGTTTGCCGCGTCCCTCGGTTGCGGCATTCTCTTTCTCACGGCCATCCTCATGATGGTCGTTCCGGCGCTATGTACGTTGCATCCGCGCTTCGCGCCGACGCGGCATCCTTCACTTGCGGGCGCCGGACAGGGCGGCCGGCTGCGGCAACGCGATAGCCGATGAACGCGCGCTAATGCGACTGGGAAGACTGTCGAAAGCGCTGAGAGATGCGCACGCGGGATTGGGCGTCGCGCATCGGGTCCGTCGCTTCAACGGCTGGCTTGACCGCGCTGCACCGGAGACTCCGGGCGCGGGCGCCTACGACCACACGGAAACGGTAAGGGACTACTACGAGCTTTGCAATGGCTTCATGGTGTTTGGCTGGGGCGAATCCCTGCACTTTGCGCCCCTCACGCCTGACGAAAGCCTGGAGGAGTCCAAGGTCCGGCACCAGCGGGCCATGATCTCCAGGTTGGAGTTGCAACAGGGCATGAAGGTGGTCGACGTCGGTTGCGGAATCGGCGGCCCCATGCGCCGCGTCGTCCGTGAAGCAGGCGTCAGGGTCGTGGGAATCAACATCAATGAGATCCAGCTGGCGGAAGCGAAGAGGTTGAACGCCGAGGCGGGGCTGGAGCAAATGGCCGACTTCAGGAAGTGCAGCTTCGAGGACATGAGCGCCATCGAGGCCGACAGCTTCGACGGGGGTTACGCCATAGAGTCAACGTGCCACGCGCAGAACAAGCAACGCGCTTTCGCGGAGATATTCCGCGTGCTGAAGCCGGGCGCCATGTTCTGGGGTCAGGAAATGTGCCTCACGGACCGGTTCGATCCGCGGAACGGCCGGCACCGGACCATCAAGCGGAACCTCATGCAAGGTATTGCGCTCCACGATATCGCCACGTTCGGGGAAGTGAATGACGCTCTCGAAAGGGCGGGATTCCAGGTCATCGAGGGGAGCGATTGGGACGTCCGGGAAGGACCCTCCACGCCCTGGTATCAGCCCATGGAGAGTCGCCACGGGACGTTGGGGAACGCGGTGCGCAGGCTTCCCTGGGGCCGCAAGGCGTTCATCGCGGGGTCGAAGTTGGCCGAGGTACTGCGGCTCCTTCCGAACGGCTCGGCGGAGGTGGTTCGGCTCCTTGATCGAACCGCGGAGGCTTACGTCGCGGGCGGCAAGACCGGCGTCTTCACGCCGCTGTACTGTTTCCTGGCCCGCAAACCCCTTCGGACCTGAGAATCAAGGCCCGGTAAGATGCACTCATGACTCCCACCCCCGTAACTTCGGCGAGCCAGGGGCTGACTCTCACGGACGAGTTGATCCTGATGCTCCTCAACGAGGAGAACGGCTACTTCCATCAGGTCCCCGGATGGCACTTGCACTGCGCCGTTGCCGGCGCCGTCCTTGCCGAGCTCTCCCTGCAGTCGCGCATCGACACGGACCCGGAAGCTCTCTATCTCGTCGACGCGACGGAGACCGGGGACCCGGCTCTCGATCCGATTCTCGGGGAGCTGGCCCAGGCGCCGGACCAGCGGACGGCCCGCTACTGGATCGAACGGCTCGCGCCACAGGCCGAAGCCGTTATCGACCTCACCCTCGACCGCCTGGTGGAGCGGAACATCCTCCAGCACCACGACGGCGACTTCTGGACCCTTCCGCGAACCGGCTGGCAGGCGGACGCGCACGGCCAATCCGAAGAAGGCACGGTGAGCCAGTTCATTCGGGACCGGATCGCCGACGTCATCTTCAACGACGAAATCCCCGATCCGCGAGACATCATCGTTCTCTCCATCGTCAACGCCTGCGACGTTCTGCGCTTCATCTTCCAGATCGACGAAGAGGTCGAGGACCGGATCGAGCTGGTCTGCAAGATGGACCTGATCGGGCGTTCCATTGCCGAAGCGGTCGCCCAGAACATCGCGGAGCCAATCCGCCGGCACTCCGCTCTGACGAAGAAGATGCCGAGCATCCCATTCCGGAAGCTGCTGCGCAACCCGTACGCCCGCAACGGCAACGTTCCCGCCCTCTTCGCCAGTCTTGCCCAGGAGTTCGGGCCTGTCTTCGAGCTCCGCCCACCCATCGGCGAGCGCATGATCTGCCTGGCGGGAACCGAGGTGAATCAGTGGGTCAACAAGCGCGGGCGCACGTACCTGAGAACGAAGGACTACTTCAACGACTTCGAGAAGATCTACGGCGCGTCCGGTGTCCTGCCTTCCCTGGACGGCGCGGATCATTTCCGACTCCGCAAGGCCATGTCGCCCGGATTCTCCCGCGGCAGGCTCGCCGGACAACTCGATCAACTCTACGGCTATATCCGAACGTATCTTGCGAACTGGGAGGTTGGTGATCTCATACCGGCCCGGTCGTGCCGTCTCCTGATCAACGCACACCTCTCCCCCCTCTTCGTCGGAGTGGATTCGCAGGACCTCATCGACGACCTCGTCTCCTACAAGGAGCGCGCCCTGGCCGTTCACATCATGCGGGCCCTGCCCAAGATGATGATGAAGACGCCCGGCATGAAGCGCAAGGCCAGGACCGTCGACAGGCTCCTGGAACGCATCCAGACTTCACATACTCCGGCCCAGCGGATCGACCAGCCGCGAGATCTGGCGGACGACTGGCTCGGGCTCCACGCGAGCGACCCACAATTCGTGCCGGAGACCATGTTGCGCTTCCAGCTCTCCGCGGCGCTGGTTGCCAGCGTCTACGTGGGCGACGCGATCAGCTTCGCGCTCTACGGCATGGCGACGCAGCCGGACCTTCGGGAGCAGATCCGCGCCGAAGCCGACGCACTCTTCGAGAACGGCGATCCGGACGGTCAGGCGATCAACCCCTCCACGATTGACGTCACGCACCGGTTCCTCATGGAAACGCTCAGGATGTACCCGGTCGTCCCCATGGCGATCCGGAACGTGATGAACGCGTGCGTGATCGAAGGCTACGAGATCCCGGTCGGTTCAAGGCTCTTCATCGCTTCCACCGCGCCGCACTACATGGAGGAGGTCTTCCCGGATCCTCACTCCTTCGACATCGACCGCTACCTGCCGGATCGGGCGGAGCACCGCAGCCCCGGTTACGCGCCCTACGGCCTGGGCACCCATAGGTGTCTCGGCTTCCGGCAGACGGAGCTGCAACTGGCTGTCAACGTCCTGATGATCGCCCGGCACTTCAGATTCGAAGTCGTTCCCAAGGACTACCGGCTTCAGTTCAGTCCCATCCCCAACATGAAGCCTCGCGCGAAGCTGAAGTTCCGGATCGTCGAACAACTTCGGGAACTACCCGCCTGACGCCCTCGTCTCGCCCGGCGGCAGCCGCGCAGGCTTAGGAGACCCGTGGCGCGACGCATTGCCATCGTCGGCGGAGGCATGTCCGGCCTCGGCGCGGCCTGGGCTCTCAGCCAGAGTCCCGACCGCTTCGACTTCCTCCTGTACGAGGCGCAGGACCGGCTCGGCGGTAACGCGGTGACCGCCGACATGCCGCAGGACGACGGCAGCTCCATCCCGTTCGACATCTCCGTCACGGCGTGCATTCCTTCGGTCTACGACCACGTCGTACTGCTTCTCGAGCAGTTCGGCATCGAACTGCTCGAAACCCGTTTCAGCTACAGCGTCCGGTATGGCGACGGCGTCTATGCCCACGACTTCGATTCGGACATACGACGGGACCTTCAGGACGAGATCGAGAAGTTCCAGCGCGTCCTGAAGAGAATCAAGCGACTCGCCTTTCTGACCAGAGCGCGGTCCAGAGTGCTGAACGCCCTCAACCCTTACAACTACATCAGCATGGGCACGGTGCTGAATCTGTACGGTCTGTCCGGCGACTTCCGGTACAAGGTCCTGAAGCCGATGTTCGTCAACTTCCTGATGGCGACGAACGTGTTCGACATGCCGGCCGCGCTGTTCGCCCGCTATCTCGAGTTCTTCGACATCGAGCGCGCCACGCCCATGAGGACCTGGGACCAGGGGACCCGGCGGATCTACGAGGCGCTGTCGGCCGGCTTCCGGGACCGGGTCTGCCTCGGACGTCCGGTGCGCAAGGTGTACCGGCAGTCGAACGGCGTTGTCGTCGAGGACCAGGACGGTGTCCGGGAGACGTTCGACGACGTCATCTTCGCCTGCAACGCGAACCAGACGCTGATGATGCTCGACCGCCCGACGATGGTGGAGCGCTACCTCCTGTCGTCCATTCGCTACGAGAGCGAGTTGCACAACCACACGATCGTCCACAGCGACTCCTCGGTTCTTCCCGACAACGAGGTCAGGCCGCTCGAGACGCGGAGCAACCACATCGAGCAGTACGGCGTCCGGCCGGACAACTACGAGATCACCTACATCATGCACAACCAGCAGCCGTGGGCCCACGGGTCGGACAAGCCCTGCCTG
This sequence comes from Acidobacteriota bacterium, assembly GCA_026707545.1. Taxonomy (NCBI): domain Bacteria; kingdom Pseudomonadati; phylum Acidobacteriota; species Acidobacteriota bacterium. The sequence continues at coordinate 1,722,741 of JAPOWR010000001.1, forward strand.
GTGACCTACAACCCGATCAGCAAGATCGACGAGAGCAAGATCGTTCACCGGCAGTGGTTCCAGCACGTCGTTCACGACGTGCGTCACATCGCCCTCCTCGTCCCCCTGTTCCAGTTCATTCAGGGCAGGAGACGGGCGTGGCACTGCGGCGCGCACACCCTGGTCAACAGCCAGGAGACCTGCTTCGTCACGGGTCTGGCGGCGGCCAGGCAACTCGGAGCGGACTATCCGTTCGACGATCCAGGCGCCCGGCGGGCCTTCAACCACTATGGGCGGATCCTCCATGGCTGGAGGTTCCGGAAGGCGAGAGCCTGACTACTGAGGCGCTTTCGGCGCCTCAGACGACGCTCAGGGCCGGCCTGCCGTGGGATTCGAGTTCCGGATAGAACTGCCGGGAGTACTGGCGGTACTTGCCGACAGGGCCGTCGGCCCGGCTTAGCCGGGGCGGAGCTTGGTACCGCTTCCTCTCCCAGATCACGATGTCCTGCAGGACGAACCGCCTCTCCTCGCGCAGGACGATGCGATTCATCAGCCGGTGGCGCAGGCTCACGGGCAAGAAGCCGAAGCCCACGAAAAACCGCCCCGGCTTCCGAATCTCCCGCAACTGGCTGACCAGGGTCACCTCCACAACCGTGCCGTCAACGGGCGTCGCGAGCACCCACAGTCTCGAATCCATGCCGATCGTCTTCTCGTGGAACTCGACGAAGGAGTAGCCCAGCCCATGGACATGGGTCACCGCCGAGGCTTCCGACACCACATCCACGAGGCCCACGATCCTTCGCACCGCTTTGAAGTCGAAGCAACTCTTCAGGTAGGCGCCCTGGACCAACGTCGGGCCGACCGAGCGCACATCGCTGTAGCCGTGCGTGTAGCCCAGATGTTCAATGTCCACGGAGTTCTCCGTTGTTTCCTGGGGATGACCCCGGAAGCGCAGGACGCAGGACCGCAGTTCGCTCCACTTCGGCCCAGCGGGCGGGTCTTCGGGCAGATGCCAGTGCGCCGACCTGCCCGCGTATCCCCACCAGGCGAAGACCATGCCCAGGACCTCTCTGGTCTGGTAGACCTTCAGCTTCGCGGCGCTCGGCGCCGGGGCGTTCGGAGTGGCGACGCATCGGCCGGTCGAGTCGAAGGTGAAACCGTGGAACGGACAGACGAGACAACCGTCACGCACGACGCCGCCGACCGTCGGTCCCATGTGTGACCCCAGATGCGGGCAGAAGGCATCGGCCACGCAGATCCGGCCCTGATCGTCGCACCAGGCGACGATCTCCTCCCCCATCCAGGTCTTCTCGATCAGCTTCTCTCGCTGAATCGAGTCGCGGCTGGCTACGAAGTACCAGCCCTCGGGGAAGGGCGGCAGTTCATCGTTCGGACTCAGTGGAGGTCGATCCGGCTTCGAGATCATGGGGCCAGTGTTCCTCTTCGGAGTGACACGCACCGGCGGTCAGGGCACCAGGGTCGACCTCCCAGTCAAGTCGCCCGCCTGTAAGACCAACTACTCTAACAACATAGCCCCATCGGGACTCTACTGACCAGCCGCGAGGGCCCGCTGCCGGTCGAGTGGCGAAACGGTCAGCGTCCAGGTCAGCGGCACGGATGCCGGGTCGTAGCAGATCTTGTCGTCGCATGCCTGGTAGTCCAGGCGCCCGGTGAGGGTCAACGCGTCGATCTCGGCGAGTTTCGCCGAGGACTCGCGGTCGCCCTCGACGACCAGTTCCTGCACCAGCCGGAACGGCACCTTGTAGACGGGCACCCGCTCGTCGAGCGGCTCGAAGTAGTAGATCTCCGACTCCGGATACTCCGTCGGGAGAAGGCGTAAGAAACTCGGCAGTTCCAGGGTCAAGCCGATGACCCGATACCCGCCATCGCCGGCCCCCGGCGCGTAGACGTGCATGCCGGGCTTGGGCGTGATGTCGAGCGCCAGGTGGAAGCGGCTGCCGACCGTGATGGCGGGATCGCTCTGCGTGGCGCTGATCTCGAGATGGGCCGTCTCGCCGCTGGAGCCCGCGATGCCGGAGATCGGCGTGCCGAGCTTCAGCATGATGTTCGCGGCGGTGTTCCGCTCGCGATAGAACTCCTCGAAGAAACGCGCCGTCACCCGACCCTGCCGGTCGACGACGAACGTCCCGGGAAACGGTGTGCCGACGGCGATCGGCAGAGCCCCGAAGACCGCGACGTACCGCAGCACGTCGGCCTTCACACCCGGGTCTTCAGCGTTTGGACCGAGGCCTTCCTCCGCAACGTGGTTGTAGATGCCGAACGCCCGAATCGCCGCGGAGTCGCCATCGGACAGCAGCGGCACGTCCCGGATGCCGTGGCGCTCCGCGAAGGCGGCCAGCACCTCCTCCGAGTCGTAGCTGATGGCGGCGACGCCCAGTCCTTCTGCCTGCAACTCCTCGAACCGTTCCTGCAGCTCCACGAGCTGCGCCTTGCAGTACGGTCACCAGTCGGCCGAGCGGTGGAAGAGGATCATCGCCCCCTTCTCGCCCATGATCGAGTCGAGCGTCCGGATCCGTCCATGCTGGTCGGGAAGGGCGAAGTCGGGGACCCGCTCCCCCACTTGCGGTCCGAGTGTCGAGACGTCCACGGGCTTCCTCTCCTGGGCGCTCAGCGCAGCGGGCGCCGCCAGGAGGAGGCAGGCGGCGACGATTGGGGTGTACAGCGTGGATTTCACGCGGGGCACCCTAACAGCCCGCTATCTGCCCGGCGGCGTCCAGTTCGGATGAGGCACGTGGGCCTCTTCCATGATCCCCTCGATCTCCCTAACCACCTCCGGGTGGTTCCGCGCCACGTCGTACCGTTCGCCCTCGTCCCGCAGGACGTCGTAGAGCTCGAGGCGGCCGGTCAGCATCGGCTTGCGGACGCCCTTCCACTGCCCCATCCGAACCGCTTGGGACGATCCGGCTTCATAGAACTCCCAGTACAGGTAGTCGTGTGCCCGCTGCTCGCCGGCGCGTCCCCGCAACGTCGGCACGAAGCTGATCGAGTCGACCTCTGACGGCGGCTCGACGTCCACGAGTTCAGCGACCGTGGCCATCAGATCGCCGAAGTAACCGATGTGCTCAGAAACCTGGCCCGGCTGAATCGTCCCCGGCCACCAGGCCAGGAAAGGCACACGGATGCCGCCGTCGTAGAGGTCCCGCTTGATGCCCCGCAGGTTGCCGGACGGGTTGAACCGGAGCAGGTCGTGGTTCGACTCGTTGTGCGGTCCGTTGTCCGACGAGAACATGACGAGCGTCTTCTCGGCGATCCCCAGCTCCCGGAGCCGCCTGAGCAGCGTGCCCACATCCCGGTCCATGCCGGTGATCATGGCCGCCTGGCCCTTGTCGGGGTCAGGCCAGTCCTCTGCCTCGTAGACGCCGTACTCCGGCACCTCCGCCCCGTCGCCGACGGCCCGCGTGGCTTCGTTGTTGGCGTGTGGAATCGTCAGGGCGAGGTAGAGGAAGAAGGGTGCATCCTTCTGTTCCTCCACCCATGCCAGCCCCTCGCGCATGATCAGGTCGTGGGAGTACTCGCCGCGCTCCGTCGCCCAGCCGCCCTCAAAACCGCCATACGGACGCGGCGTCCTCTCGACTTTGTTCCGAAGCGGCACCTTCTCCAGACCCCGCCAGAGGAACTCAGGGTAGTAGTTGTGGGCGTGCACCTGGTTGAGGTAGCCGAAGAACTCGTCGAAGCCCTGACTGAGCGGATGGCCCTCCATGCCGACTTCGCCGAGGCCCCATTTGCCGAACAGGCCGGTCGCGTAGCCGGCGGACTGGAGCACCTCCGCAACGGTGGCGTCCTCTTCGCGCAGCGACTGGGCGGTTCCCCTCGCGTTGCCGCGGACATGGGTATGGCCCGTGTGCTGGCCGGTCATCAGGACGCTGCGGGACGGCGCGCACACGGTCGCTCCCGCGTAGAAGTGCGTGAAACGGATCCCTTCGGCGGCCATGCGGTCCAGGCTGGGCGTCCGAATCACCTGCTGTCCATACGAGCCGAGGTCTCCGTATCCCAGGTCGTCGGCGAGGATGAAGATGACGTTCGGACGATCCGCGGCCGTGGCCGCCGTCACCGCTAACAAGAGCGGCAGGATGACGAGAGTCGATCTGATTCGGTGCACGAGCACGTCCAGCGAATCGGACTCTAGCGCCCGGCCTTCCCCGGCGACCGAGATGAGGCCTCGCGGGCAAGCAGGGCCTGCTTGCGCTCCACTCCCCAGCGGTAGCCGCCGACCGCGCCGTCGCTGCGAACCACCCGGTGGCACGGAATCGCCACGGCAAGCGGGTTGACGGCGCATGCACTCGCGACCGCCCGGGAAGCCTTCGGCGATCCGATCGCAGCAGCGACCCGGCCATAGCTGACGGTCTCGCCGGCTGGGATCTCCCGGAGCGCCTGCCAGACCCGCTGCTGGAACGCCGTCCCGCGGATGTCGAGGGGCAGGTCGTGGCCGAGGGCCGGCGCTTCGACCAGACCGACGACCTGCGCCACCGTCGACTCGAACTTCGGCTCGCCCCCGGCAAGTTCCGCCTTCGGGAAGCGGTCCTCCAGCTCCCGCACCAGCCTTCCAGGCTCGTCGCCGAGCAGGATGGTGCAGATTCCTTTCTCCGTCGCCGCCACGAGAATTGAGCCCAGGGAGCACTCGCCCACCGCGAACCGGATCGTCTCTCCGCCGCCGCCACGCCGGAACGTCGAGGGCGCCATGCCGAGCAGTTCGGACGACGCCGCGTAGAACCGGCCGCTCGAGTTGAAGCCGGCGTCGTAGATCGCATCGGTCACGGTTCGGGAGGTCCGCAGCGCATCGCGGACCCGATCGCCCCGATGGCCGGCGACGTATGCCCTTGGCGTCACGCCAGTGACTCTCCTGAAGACCCGATGGAAATGGAACCGGCTCATGCCGGCCGCCCGCGCCAGCGCGTCGAGGTCCGGGGGCTCCACCGCAGCCTCGATCGCGCGGCAGGCCGCCGCCACGACCTCCGCATGGCGTTCAGCGAGAGGCCGTTCGTTCGCCCGGGAACGGCGGCCGCCTGTCATCGGGGTTCGGTTCTCTACTGATTCGGCCATCCGCATCCTCCCTCCGGTACTCCGTCACCGAGTAGCGACCGCAGTTACGTGCCGCGCAGAGAATCCTCGTATGACCGGCGCAGCATTGCACCTCGATTCTTGCTCTTGACCCGGATTCGCCTCGCTACCGGACGCGGCGGTACGTTTCGTCAAGCGGCGGCAAGTAGACTGGCGGGCTGCCGTAGAAGTGACCGCGCAGGAAGCGCACCGAGGTGTCGAGCGTGAGATCGCGCCGGCGCTCGAGCGCCTCGACGCATGCCTCGTAGTCCGGGCCGTTGCCGCCTAGACGCGCCATGACGGCGGGCCGTGTCGCCTGCCAGTGCTCGTAGCTGGCGTAGCGAGCCATCATGTAGACCTCGTCGAAGTCGGGGCTCTCCGTTGCACCGACTTCGGTTCCCCTACGATCGAGCTCCTCCGGCGTCGGATAGACCCGGCGCCATTGCCCCACGATCCGCGCGCCATTCTTCTCGAAGTACGGCCAGACGCCTTCGCGGCTCAGCCGACCGAACTCCTCGAAGGTTCCCTTGCGGATGCGGAAGTAACGCAGCGTGATGATCTCCTCGCCCCGGCGGGCTCGGGCGCTCCGCACCGGGAGTTCGGCGCGGGCATCCGCCTCACCTTCGGGCTCGGCAACTTCGTACTCCTCGTCGAGGCCGGGCATGTAGTACGGCCCGCCGGGCGCCATGTTCCCTGCGAGATAGATCGGACCGTCCGACCCCAGCTCCAACTGGCGTCTGGCGGCAAGCGCCTCGCGGAAGGCCTGCCAGTCCTCGCCGTTTCCGCCCAGCCGATCGGCGGCCCGCGTGGCCGCCCAGTGGTTGTAGCTGCGATAGCGGGCAAGGCGGTAGCCCTCATCGAACTCGGCGCTGCCGCCGCCATCCGGATGGACTACCTGCCACTGTCCCACGACCCGGCTGCCGATCTTCTCGAAGATCGGCCAGACGCCGTCGCGGCTCAACTCGAAGAAGCGCTGGTGGGCGCCCTTCTGCAGCTTCTGGTGGCGGAGGACGAGGAACTCCTTGCCGGCCCGGGCGATGTCGTTGCGAACCGGCCGCGGAGCCTCCTGGGCCGGGAGGATCGACGCGGCGGCCAGAACCGCAGCGGAGGCAAGCGAGAACGCCATCAGTCGCATTGTGGTCGCCGCTTCGCGGCGCGCTTTCCTCAGAAGCCGGCGGGGACGCCGGCGCACCCAGTGGGCAGCCAGTTGCATCCGGGACCGCTCAGTTCGCCGGAGGCTTCTTCGCTTCGTCCTTCTTCGGCGTCGACTCCGGCGGCTTAGGCGCCGGCTTCGCGTAGATGTCGACCGCCTTGGCGTCTTCCTCCTCTTCGGTCGGCGGCCGCACCCCTTCGCCAAGCATGATCGTCTCGATTGCCGCGACGGTGACCGGTGACGGCTTGAAGTTGCCGAAGCGATAGCCGCGCGCGATCGTCAGCGGCGTCCAGCCGTACTTGTTGCGCTGGTTCCAGACCTCGATGTCGGCGCCGCTGTCGGCCAGCAGGTGGACGACCCGCGGCAGGTTCTTGTAGGCGGCGCCGTGCATCGGCGTTTCGCCGCTGGCGTTGATCGCGTCGATGTCGGCGCCCATGTCCAGCGCCGTCCGGACCGCCTCGAGCACCTCCTCTTCGGTGCCGGCGTCCTCGCCGGGCGAGCGGGTGCCGAGGCCGGCGGCGGCCATCAGCGCCGTCGAGCCGTCGTCCGTCCGCGTCAGCGGATCGGCGCCCAGGTCGGCGAGCACCCGCATCAGGTTCGCGTCGGCCACCAGCGCCGCCAGGACGAACGGCGTCGCCCCCAGCTCGTTCAGGCTCGTGTTGTTCAGGCGGGCCCGGGTCGTCATCCGGGCCTCGAGATCGGCGCCGTGCTCCACCATGTCGCGGACGAAGTCCAGGCCGTCCATCGATCCCGAGCCGTCCGGCCGCGGGTTGTTGTCGCCGGCCCCGGGCTTGCGCACACGCGCCAGCATGTGGAGCGCCGTGTACCCGGAATGGGCCGCGTTCGGGTCGGCGCCCGCGTCGAGAAGCCGGGCCGCCAGTTCGAAGTGGCCGTTGGTGACCGCGACCAGCAGCGGCGTCGATCCAGGTCGTACCGAGCGGCCGCCCGGCAGCGGACGGTCCCGCTTCACCGCCTTGGCCGGCGTCGGCGCGTTCACATCGACGCCGGCGCGCAGCAGGGCCTCGGTCACCTCGATCCGGCCTTCGCGGACCGCGAACAGAAGCGGCGTGAAGCCGGAGTCGAGCGTCGCGTTCGGATCGGCGCCCACCTCGAGCAGCAGTTCGACGACTTTCAGGTTGCCCTCGGCGGCCGCCCACATGAGCGCCGTCTGGCCCCGGCTCGGTTCGCGGAAGTGGACGTCGGCGCCGGCCTCGTAGAGCGCTTCGACGACCTCGATCTTGCCAGTCCGCGCCGCGGTCATGAACACCGTCTCGCCGCCCGCGAGCACGGCGTTGGGATCGGCGCCCGTAGCCAGGAGCGCTTCGACGATCTCGACGTTGCCGTTGGCGCAGGCCAGGGACAGCGGGACGACGCCGTAGCGGTTCGCGGCGGAGGCGTCGGCACCGGCGGCGAGCAGGCGCTGGGTCAGGTCGGGCAGGTCGTGGTAGACGGCCCAATGGAGGGCGGTCATGCCGTCGACCTGGGCGGCGTTGATGGCGTCGGCGGACGGCGAGGCCGCGAAGAGGCGCTCGATGGTGGCGGTGTCGAGATGCTCGGCGGCGTCGGCCAGGGGGGCGTTGGTGGTGGCGGTTGCCGGGACCGCAAGAAGGAACGCGAGGGCGAAGCTACGCAATCTCTCGTCCTCAGCCCGCCAGGTGGACCGGCTCGGCCAACGTGTCGATCCGGCCGGTGCTGTCCGCGAAGGAGTCGAGCCGCACGCCGACGCTGTCGAGCAGCGTCAGGTGCAGGTTCGCCATCGGCGCCGGCTGATCGTAGACGATGTGCTGACCGCCGCGAACGGTGCCTCCCCCGCCGCCGGCGACGACGATCGGCAGGTTCACGTGGTCGTGGACGTTCGGGTTGCCCATGCCGCTGCCGTAGAGGTAGAGCGAGTTGTCGAGCAGGTTGCCGTCGCCCTCCGGCACCGCCGCGAGCTTCTCCAGGAAGTAGGAGAACAACGAGACGTGGAACTGGTTGATCTTCGCCAGCTTCGCCACCTTCTCGGGATCGTTGCCGTGGTGGGAGGTCGGATGGTGCGGATCCGGCACGCCGATCTCAGGGTAGGTCCGGTTGCTCGACTCGCGGGCGAGCTGGAAGGTGATGACGCGGGTCACGTCGGCCTGCAGCGCCAGCACCTGGAGATCGAACATCAGCCGGGCGTGGTCGGCGTACGCGGCGGGCACGCCGACGGGGCGATCGACATCTGGCAGAGCGCCTTCGTCGGACTGGGCTTCCGCCTTCTGGATGCGCCGCTCGACTTCGCGCACCGAGTCGAGGTACTCGCTGACCTTGACCCGGTCGCCGGGGCCCAGCATGCCCTGGAGCCGGGTGATGTCCTCGTGAACCCAGTCGAGCAGGCTGGCCTTGCGCTGGAGCCCCTCGCGCCGCTCGTCCGCCGTGCCGCCCTCGCCGAACAGCCGCTCGAACACGATCCGGGGATGGGCCTCGGCGGGCAGCGGCGTCGTCGGCGACGACCAGGAGAGGTTGTTCTGGTACACGCAGGCGTAGCCGTTGTCGCACTGGCCGACCATGTCCATCAGGTCCATCGCCAGTTCGAGCGACGGCAACTGGGTCTCCTGGCCCATCTGCTGAGCGGCGATCTGATCGACCGTCGTGCCGAGGTAGTAGTCCGTGCTCTCGGTCCACTTCGCCTTCGCCGCGGAGAGAAACGCCGCGTTCGAGGTCGCGTGCGTCCCCGGATAGGCGTTCTTCAGTTCCAGGTTGCTGATCACCGAGATCTGCTTCCTGAAGCCCTCCAGCGGACTGAGCGACGGCGACAGTTCACCGAGGGCCCCGCCGCCGCCGGCCGGGCGCCAGCGGGTGATGTCGGAGCCCATCGGGATGTAGACGAAGCCCAGCCGCCGCACCGGCTTGGCCGCCGTCTTGGCCCAGGCGGTCATCGACGGCACCATCGCGTCGAGCAGGGGCAGCGCGATCGCCGCGCCCATCCCGCGCAGGAAGGTCCGGCGCGGTAGCGCTTTCTTGGTCAGGATCATGACGATGCTCTCCTCATCACAAGGGGCTCCCCGGCACGGGGGAGGCCCTTCTCTTCAAGAAGGGATCGCTGGCGACGACCGCCTGAATCAGGGACGAAAGGCGGTAGTCGTCGGCCTCCGCGCGGCGCAGGATCGCGCGCACAGCGGGGGCGTCGGTCGCGGTCACGCCGCGGCCGGTGCCGAACACCAGGAGCTTCTCGGTCAAGGTGGTCAGGAACAGTTCGGGCCGCGCCAGCATCGCGGCCTCGAGTTCCACAACACCGCCCAGGGCGGTACCGTCCCACAGCTCGCCCGAAGCGTCGATCGGGAAGCCCGCGTCCACTGTCCGCCAGCGGCCGATCGCGTCGTAGTTCTCGAGCGCGAAGCCGACGGGATCCATCAGCCGGTGGCAGCCCGCGCAGGCCGGGTTGTCGCGATGGGCCGACAGCCGCTCGCGCATCGGCAGTTCCTTGGCGATGATCTTCGCTTCCGGCAGGTCCGGCACGTCGGGCGGTGGCGGAGGCGGCGGCACGCCCAGCAGGTTGCCCAGCACCCAGTTGCCCCGCACCACTGGCGACGTGCGCGTGGCGAACGAGGTCACGGTCAGGATGCTGCCGTGGCGCAGCAGGCCGCCGCGCACGCTGCCGTCGCCGAGGTCCACCCGCCTGAAGCGGCTGCCATAGACGTGCGGAATGCCGTAGTGCTTGGCCAGCCGCTCGTTGAGGAACGTGTAGTCCGCCCGCACCAGGTCGAGGGCGCTACGGTCCTCACGCAGGATGCTGCCGACGAACAGTTCCGTCTCGCGGCGCATGGCCCGCCGCAGGTTGTCGTCGAAGTCCGGGAACAGGCGCTTGTCGGGGGTGACTCCGTCCAGATTGCGCAGATGAAGCCACTGGGCAGCGAAGTTCGTGACCAGGTTCTCCGCCCGCGGGTCGGCGAGCATCCGCTCGACCTGGTGTTCGAGCACGTCCGGCTCGCTCAGTCGGCCGGCCGACGCGAGCTCCAGGAGCTCGTCGTCCGGGATGCTGCTCCACAGGAAGAAGGCGAGCCGCGACGCGAGCTCCACGTCGCTGACGCGGTACGGCGCCCCGGGCTCCACGCCGGCCGGATCCCGCTCGATGCGGAACAGGAACTCCGGGCTGACCAGCACCGCCGCCAAACCCATCTCGACGCCTGCTTCGAACCCGTGCTCGGCCCTGGCCTGCTCGTAGAGCGCGAAGGGCCCGCCGACGTCCTCGCCGGTCACCGGCCGCCGGTAGGCGCGGCGCATCACGTTCGCGAGGATCTCCCGCGCGCAGGGGTCCTCCTCGGCGACCGTCTCAGGCTGGCAAACGAAGATCCGCTGCCGGCTCGGCGTGTCACCGGCGCCGAGCGGCAGGTACGGCCCGACGATCGAGACGGAGAAGATGGCCGGCTGCACCCGGGGGTGGCGGTAGTAGTTGAAGTGCGACTCGTAGGGCTGCCGCGCCGTCTCGAGCAGCACCCAGGGCCGGGCCGGGAAGGTGACGCCGACATCGTGCGGTCCAGCGGTAACCGGCACACGCACGACCAGGTGATCGTCGACGTCGTCCTGCGACGGCTGGTAGTTGAGCGCCACGTCGCTCATCAGGTCCGGCGGAGCGACGGAGAAGGACTCGATGTGCTCTCGATCGATCAGGAGTTCCAGCTCGTGCGCCTCGCTCAGGCCCTCGACGTGCTCGTTGCGGTCACGGGCGAGACGGATCGAGAACTCGTAGATACCGTCCGCGGGGAAGTTCCAGGTCGCGAGAATGCCGCCGCGGGTGCCGACCGGCAGGCCTTCGACGTGCTTCTCCTGGGTCTCGTCGGGCTCCGTGCGGAACGTGATGCCGACCGGTTCGGCGTATGAGCGGCCGACCGCCAGCCGGCTGATCTTCTCCGCCGCGCCGACGTAGCGCTCCAGCAGGGTCGGCGAGAGGTCGCCGACCGTCACGTTGTCGAATCCGAAGCTCGCCGAGTCCGCCGGCAGCAGCGAGGCGACGTCGACCTCCAGCGCCAGCAGATCGCGCACAGCGTTGTGGTACTCGGTGCGGTTCAGCCGACGGAAGGTCTCCGTGCGGCCCGGATCGGGCTGGTCGGCGGCGATCCGGTCAAGCTCGCCCTCGAGCGAGGACAGCGCCTCACGGTACGCGCTCTCGTCCGGACGGCGCCGTCCCGGCGGCGGCATCTGGCGCGCGCGCAGCTTGCGAGCCACCTTCTCCCAGGTCGCGCGGTCGAGATTCTCGTGCTGTTCGACCAGAGCGTCGAGCTCGAGTCCGGCGGTCTTCAGCCGGTTGTTGTGGCAACCGAGACAGTGCCGCGAGATGAGCGCGCGGTGCGGCGCGTCGGCGTCGTAGGTCGCAGCCGCCGCGGGCGTCGCGGGAGGCCCGACCGCGGCAACGGCCCCGGCGAAGGCCATGAAGAGGGCCACGCACACCGCAGCCGCATCAATCGCCCGCGGGCGACAACACCGACTGGGTCGTGGGTCACGCAATCTCCAACTCCCGGGCTGAAGACCTGAATCTGGCTACAGCGATACGAGCGGCAGTCTAACAGTCGGTCCAGTCGCTGAACGTGCGCATCACGGGTTGACGACGCGCTCCGCGGTCATCGCAGTTCAATGAACCGTACTTTCCTAGGCTACGTCCGCGCGGGGTCCTAGGATCTCAGGCAGTGACAGGAACCGAGCATCGGATCCGGGCGCTGCTGGTGGCCGCGGTCATCCTCGCTCAGCCGGCGACGGGCGAGGAGTCAGAGCCTGCGGTATACAAGCGCGCCCTGGCCGAATGGCGTGCCAAACGGGTGGGGGACCTCAAGGGCCCAGACGGTTGGCTCAACCTGGCGGGTCTCTACTGGCTGAAGGAAGGCGCCAACGGCTTCGGCGCCGCGGCCGGCAACGACCTCGTCGCGCCCGAAGGCTCAGCGCCTCCGAAGCTCGGCGATTTCGTGGTGGAGAACGGCACAGTCAACTTCCGGGCAGCGGTTGGAGCCGAGGTGTTCCACGGTGAAACGCCCGTCACCGAGATCCTCCTCGTCGACGATCGTGAGAAAGAGGCCACTCTCCTCACGTCCGGCTCCCTTGCCTGGTCTGTGATCCGCCGGATGGACCGACTGGGGGTGCGGTTGCGGGACTACGACCATCCCGCCGTGACGGCATTCGCGGGCATCGACTCCTATACCGCCGACCCGAGTTGGCGCCTAGAGGCCCGCTTCCAGCCCTACCCCGAACCTCGGACCATCCGGGTGCCAACCGTGGTCGAAGGACTCGGCTGGGAACCGACCGTCCCCGGCACTCTGGAGTTCGAGGTCCAAGGGCAATCGCTGTCGCTGGAGGCTTACCGATCAGACGACGAGTTCATGATCGTCTTCGCCGACGACACGACCGGAGACACGACCTACCCCGCTGGTCGCTACCTGGCCGCAGCCCTGCCCGGCCCCGACGGCAACACAACCCTGGACTTCAACAAGGCCTACAACCCACCCTGTGTCTTCACCGAGTTCGCCACTTGTCCACTAGCGACGCCACGAAATCGACTGCCCGTCGCCATAGAGGCCGGAGAGAAGTTCACGCCCAAGCCGTAGCTGGAATCTGCGACGACGTCCAGCCTGGGTCGGGTCCGCTGGGGAGGGTTCCAGGGAGGCTGTCGGCAAGCGACGGCCGGCACCACCTCAACGTCCGACGACCAACCGGAGCGCAGCCGACCGCAGCGAGCGCCAACCTCTCCTCTACTCAGGGAGCGCGAGCGGCCCCTGGGACCCTCCCCAGCGGGTCCGGCCCAGGCGGGTGTAGCGATCCAACCCCGCGACGCATCTACGCGGCCGGCCGACTTCGCACGAGCCGACCCGGCAGGGCGCCGGTCACCTCGTCGTTCTCCAGCACGACTTCACCGGCGCAGATCGTCGCGTCGTAGCCCTGCGGGCGTTGCATGTAGCGCTTGGCGTTCTCGGGCAGGTCGTAGACGAGGTACGGAGCCTCGGACGAGAGGCGGTCGAAGTCGATCACGCTGATGTCGGCGCGCTTGCCCGGCTTGAGGACGCCCCGGTCGGACAGGCCGTAGAGGGCCGCGTTGGCGCCGGTCTGCTTGTGGACGATCGTCTCGAGCTCGACCCGTTCGCCACGGGTGCGGTCGCGTCCCCAGAAGGCAAGGTTCCAGCTCGGCATGTGGGCGTCGCTGACCGCGCCCACGTGCGCGCCCGCGTCGCTCAACCCATTGCACGTCAGCGGGTGCCGCATCAGGCCAGCCATGTAGTCGAAGTTCCGCTTCGAGTAGCCGTCCAGGTAGAACAGCAGCAACGTACTGCCATCGCCTTCGGTCAGAAGGTCGTAGAACGCCTCCGGCCCCGTGAGGCCCTTGCGCCTGGCATGGGCCGCGACACTGGCCTCCTGATCCGGCTCGTAGTTCGGCGGATCGCCGAGGACGTACACCGCCTCCGGCTGGGAGTGCATCAATTCCAGCAGTCCCGGCAGAAGGCTGCCCGGCGTCGCGTCGACAAGGAACGGGTGGTCCACGTCCTCCGGGCTGTTGCGCCGGGCGTCGTTCGTCATGTCCCAATCGCTGGCGAGGATCTTGGCGCGCACCTCCGGGTCACGCATCCGCTCGAGCCGCTCCGGCCTCGGCAGATGGCCGACCAGTTCGCGGTAGGCGTAGTTCAGGACGTACGGATGAAGCGACCCCTCCAGGTTCATCAGCACCGTCGTGCCGCGGCCGCGGATCTGCGGGAAGACCCGGATCCCCTTGTAGCGACGCTCCTCGAGCGCGGTCAGTCCTTCCTGCGCCGCCTCGCCCGAGAGATAGGTCACCGTGATCCCGTTCTTGCGGCCGAGGCCGAGCAACCACTCACGCTCGAATGGGCCAACGAACTGGAACACGCCGCCGCCGGCCTCGCTCATGCCGTTGGCGATCGCCTCGAGCTCCGGATAGCGGGCGAAGGTGCCCGGGATCATCTCCCCTTCCTTCGTGCGATGCGCCAGCAGCCGGTTCGACGAGACGCCGAAAGCGCCCGCCCGGATGCTCTCGCGCACGAGACGCTCCATCTCGGCCAGTTCGTCGTCCGTCGGCTGGATGTCCTCGGCGCCGCGCTCCCCCATGACGTAGGTGCGAAGCGCGCAGTGCGGCACCTGGGTGATCACGTCCATGATCCGCGGCTTGCCGTCGATTGCGTCGAGGTACTCGGGGAAGGTCTCCCACTTCCACTCCATGCCCGCCGACATCGCGATCGCCGGGATGTCCTCGACCGCGTCCATCAGGTCGAGCAGCCAGTCGCGATCCTTCGGCTTGACCGGCGCGAAGCCCACGCCGCAGTTGCCCATGACGATCGTCGTCACGCCGTTCCAGCAGGACGGCGTCAGGTAGGGGTCCCAGGACACCTGGGCATCGAAGTGGGTGTGGATGTCGATCCAGCCCGGGACGACCAGCTTGCCCTCGGCGTCGATCTCCCGGCGCGCCTTGCCCACGCCCCCGTTGACCCTGGTGATCACAGCACCGTCGATGGCGATGTCGCCCTGGAACTCCGGGGCGCCGGTGCCGTCGATGATCCGGCCGTTTCGAATGGCGATGTCATGCATGCTCGGTCCTCTAGTAACAGGTCTCAGGTCTGTGATTTGGCGGCGAGCTCGCCGGCGACGATATCCGCCATCCCGTCCCACTCGCTCCAGTGGTCGCAGAGTGCGTCGATCGCCACCTGCCACGGGTCGTACCCTTGCGGATAGTCGAGGAAGTTCCCTTTCCAACCGCGGTCGGGGTGATCACTGTCGCCCAGCACGCGGGCCCCGCCGGGCCGCTCCCGCCGCAGCCGGAAGTAGACATTCATCCGGGGCTCGGAGCCCTCGTAGTTCCGGGTGCCGCAGTGGGGTATCGCGTGGACGGTGAGGACGGCGTCGCCCTCGTCGAGCAGCACCGGTGTCGGCTGCGGCCACATCGCCCCGTCCGGCGTGTACTCGGCGCCTTCGCTGTACTGGTCACGCACGGCCTGGGGCAGGTAGTTCATGCCCACTCCGTCCTCGCCCATCGGCACCAGCCGGGGCCAACCCGGACCTTCCGGACCGATCGGGCCGCCCTGCTCCCGCTGCCAGCGGAAGAACGCCTGAACCGCATGGTGGGCGCCGCGTAGCACCGCCAGGTTGCCCCGCCCGAACTCGGTCTGGTCGTTCAGCGCCACGCCGACGAAGGCGGTGAAGCTGCCGATCGACAGGCGGCAATCCGGATCCTGGAACAGCGGCGTCATGTTGCGGCCGATGACCGTCGCGTCGCCGGCGCCGAAGTGCTCGGTGCGCGGCGCGCTCCAGTCGTCGACCTCGCCCTGCGAGTTCGGGATCGCGCCGGTCCACAGCCCGTCGAGATGGGGGAAGAAGCCGTAGTTCGGAAGCTGGTTGTCCGGCAGACCGTGGTGGCCGATCTCGGGTGACGGGTCGCTCGGATAGAGCACCATCGGCATCGCCCGCTGCGGCGGATCGTACGGTCCCATCGTGTTGCGCAGGATTTCGCCCAAGCAGGACTCGTTGACGAGCGCCGGAAACTCCGGCGACCCGGATAGCTCGCCGTAGTAGTCGAACAACCGGCCGGAACGCCCCGCGATGACGTTGATCCGCCGCTTCGCCCCGTAGGTCAACTCCGGCTCCACCGCGTTCTTCAGCACGATGAAGCCGTCGCGGTAGAACCGCCGTTCCTGCTCCGGCGAGAGTTCGGGCGGGTGGAGTGCGGGAATCGCTGCGCTCATTCGTGGCCTCTCTTCAGAAGTAGAGCTGAATCGCCTGACCGTGCAGTTCAGCGAGTGTCGAGCGCTTGCTGATCCACATCGGCTCCGCGAGGTCCGCCTCCCAGGCCGCAAGTGCCGCTTCGAGGCGTTTGACCACCTCGGGGTTCTGATCGGCCACGTTCACCCGCTCGCCGACGTCCGCCTCGAGGTCGTGGAGCACCGTCAACTGGCCGTGGACCGACACCGGCGGGTAGTCCTCTTCGGGCAGAAGGCGGCCGCCGCGGCTCAGCACGGAGGCCGGATCCTGGTCGGTCAGGTCGACCCGCCACAGCTTCCACTTGCCCGAGCGGACCGCCGCGTTGGGCAGGGACCGCCAGAACAGGTACTCATGCGGCGGTCCCTCGATCTCGCCGCGCAGGTACGGCAGGAGGTTCACGCTGTCATCGGTACCCGCGTCCGACCCAGCCGCCGCGGCGAACGTCGCGTACAGGTCGAGGACGCTCGCGGGCCGGCTGTAGACCTCGCCCTGGGGCAGACCCGCCGGCCACTTGACCAGGTAAGGCACCCGGATGCCGCCGTCCAGGTGATAGCGCTTGCCTCCGGAAAGCGGCGAGTTCGTGCAGATGACGGCCGGCATGTAGTTGATGCAGCCGTTGTCGGAGATGAAGACGACGAGCGTGTTCTCTTCCAGTCCCCGCTCCCTGAGCGTCGCGGTGACGCGACCCACCATGTCGTCGATGGACGAGACCATGGCCGCGTAGATCCGGGCCCCTTCTTCCTCTATGTGCGCGTACCGGTCCACGTACCTGCTCGTGGCCTGAATCGGCGTGTGAGGCGCGTTCGGCGCCAGCATCAGGAAGAAGGGCTCGCCGGCGTTACGCTCGATGAATGAGACCGCGCGGTCGGCGAACACGTCGGTCAGGTACTCGTCGACTTCCACGACCTCGTAGCCATCCAGGATCGCGCGCGGGCCGTCGCCGCGGTCGCCGGTGACCGGCGCCGGAGTGATCTCGTTCGGCTCGGTCGCGGCGGGCTGCCTCCGCGGCCAGCTATGGCCGTCCGGGTCGTTGGGGTCGAGGTAGCTCGTGCCGCCGCCCAGATGGCCGAAGAACTCGTCGAAACCCCGCTTCAGCGGGTGGTATTGCTCGCGGAAGCCCAGGTGCCACTTCCCTACCAGGCCGGTCGCGTAACCGGCCTCGCGCATCATGTCGCCGAGCGTCGTTTCGTCCTCCGGCAATCCGAGCTCGGCGTCGGCGTTCCGCTCGTAGTTCGCCGTCGGGTTGTACTCGTAGCCGAACCGGTTCTGGTAGCGGCCCGTGTAGAGACCCGCCCGCATCGGACTGCAGACCGCCGCCGAAACGTAGCCGTCGGTCAGCCGGACCCCGTTCGCCGCCAGTTCGTCGATGTGCGGAGTCGAGATGACCGTCGATCCGTTGGCGCCGATGTCGCCGTAGCCGAGGTCGTCGGCGAGGATGACGATGACGTTGGGCGGAGGCGGCGCGGGCGCCGAATCCCCACCGGCCTCGGGATCCGGGCCGCAACCAACCATGGCGACGGCGAGCGCGAGTGCAGCAGCAGTCCACTGGCGGCTCTTCATGTCGAGCTCCTCTTGCCTTGTGCCCCCACCTCGGCTACCTGCAGCTCCAATTCGCCGCGTCGTTCACGTCGCCCTCGCCGCTGTACTTCGCCGTCTCCGGCCACGCGCAGAGCGGCCGCGTGAACGTAGGCTCCGGTCCCGGACGGCTTGCCTCGATCCGCTCGGGCGCAATCCCCTTCTCAGTCCAAGCCACAAGAGGGTCGACGTAGTCGGCGACCCAGGCGCCGGGGCCGCGGGAGCAGTGGATCATGCCGGGCACCATGAACAGGCGGAAGAAGTCCGCCGCCTCATCGGCCCCGCCGCTCTCCTTCTCCACCTCGTGCAGGTAGTCCATCGCCCGTTGCGGGCGGAGCGGATAATCGTTCCAGCCCTGGTACATGAGCAGCTTGCCGCCACGGGCCCGGAACGCCGAGAGGTCCGCCGTCAGCACGTCGAGCGGCGCGGTGGCGGCTGCGAGCAGATCACGGTCGGCGACCGGGTCGAACGCATCGACGTCGAAGTCCGGCTCGAAGCGCATCAGGGCCTCAAGCAGCACGTCCATGCCGTCGATCAGCGACTGGTCCGGTGCCCCCCGCCGGGCGGTCGGCAGCATCCACGTCGCCCAGTCGCCGGCGTCCTCGGCGCCCGGCGGCACCCCCGGCGAAAGGACGTTGCCGTCCGCGTCGACAACGTCTCCGTACATGTAGCGGGCGGTCTGGAGCTGGCCCGCGGTGAGGCAGTTCTCGGTCGAGTCGGGGGGGCACTGCAGGGCGTTCAGATCGAAGACGTCCGCGGTGCACTTCATCGGATCGTCGATCACGCCGTCCTCGACTCCGTCCAGCGCGTCGCACGCCTCGCGGGACGCCTTGCCGAGCAACTGGAACGACTCCGGGGTCAGGGGATGCTTCGCCTGCAGGCGCGCTCCGCCGATCATCCAGGGCACGAACTCCTGGAAACGGAAGGCCGGCGCTCCGGCCAGGACGCCGTCGTAGTCGTCGGGAAAGCGGGTCGCCTCGAGCATCGCCGCACGCCCGCCGTTCGAGCAGCCCTTGACGTAGGAGTAGTCGATCTCGCGGCCGTAGTAGCGCTGGATCACCCGCTTGGCGGCCGCGGTCGCCAGGTGGACGCCGCGGTAGGCGTAGTCGAGCAGGGCCTCGGGCTGCCGCACGTAGTCGCGGTCCTGACCCTCGTGGCCGGTGTCGGTCGAAGCCATCGCGAAACCGCGGCCCAGCAGGCTCGTCGTGTCGCCGATGAACCCCGCGGCGCCGCCGACCGTGCTGAACATCATCCGGCCGTTCCAGTCGTCCGGCAGCGTGACCTCGAAGCGGATCGCCCGGTTGACGACACCGCGCACACGGCAGTGGGCTGGCGCCCGTTCCGACGCCGCGACCCGCATCCCGGGCTCGATCGCGTGGTCGAGGTCGGTCAGGGCGACCAGGCCGCGGCAGTCGCGGCCGGTGTCGTTGGCGGCAAGCGGAGCCGCGACAACCGCGAGGAGCAGCTGGGCGAGAGCGAAGGGTCGGGGCATCATGTGGTGCTTCTCCAGGGAGGGGTGTCGAAGATCAGGCCGCAACGCCGGCACGGGCGATGAGCGCCACCGTGCCGTCCGCCTTGGCGATCCAGACGAAGGCCGCGGTGCGTTCGGGATCGTCCGGATCCGGACCGGTCACGACACCGTTGACGCTGATCGTGTCCCCGGGCCAGACCGGGTTCGTGAACTTGAGGTCGAAGGAGCCGCTCCGCCACCATGCCTCGCCGAAACGCTCTTCGAGAATGTGGCCAACGTAGCCCATCGTCATCCGGCCGCCGACCACGACGTCCTGGAAGCCGAGTTCACGGGACGCTTCCCTGTCGGTGTGGTAGTTCGCGTTGCCGTGAAAGAACTGGCCGCACATCTCGAGTGAGATCGTGCGCTCCAGGCCTCCGAACCGTTCACCCTCCGGCACGTCGAAGCGGCGTGCACCCGGCTTCTTCCGCGGATCGCGCAGGTCGACGTCGCCAACGTACTCCTGATCGCGCAGGAAGCTCTGGTGGTGGTGGGTCTCCAGGACCTGCCGGCCGTCGCCGTCGCTGAGTCGGACCCGGTAGTCGACGACGACGCGGTTGCGCCGATCGTAGATGTCGCAGATGTCGCCATCGACGGTGTAGACGGTGCCCGCCTTCATCGGCGCCGAAAGCGCCCATTCCTCGCGCATCCAGAGATGCCCGGTCTGGTTGGCGAACGCGATCTCGCGAAAGTAGTCGCCGTCCGGGCCACTAGCGATCGTGGACGGCAACAGGCCGCTGCTCGGCGGTTCGAGTTCCAGGCCGCCGTAGTAGTCCGCGAGCACGGCGTCGTCGACGACGAAGCTCCCGCTGCTCAGCCGCTTTCCAACGTACGGCCCGTTTCCGTTCGCCCCGTCCATCCTCTTCTCCCTGTCTCTACTTCACCTGTACCAGTTCGATGCTCACGTTGTCGGGCGCCGCGAGATAGCAGAGCAACACGCCGGGTGCGAACTCCCAGGGTTCGACTGAGAACTCCGCGCCCCTGCCGCGCAGTTCCTCGCAGTACGCCAGCAGGTCGCCACGGTAGGTAAAGCCGAAGTGGTCCGTGCCCCACTCGTCGTGGCTGGAGTAGCCCTCGTACTCCCGCATCGGCCGAGTCGACACCGGGGTCTCGCCGGGCCGCCTGCCGCGCAGAAGCACCAGCACGCCACCGACCTCGACCCGGATCTGCGGTGCGCCGCGAACTTCGTGCTCGCCCGCGATCGTGGCGCCGAGCATGTCCCGATACCAGCGCGCGGAAGCGTGCGGGTCCTCGCAGATGATGTGGACGTGCTCGAAGGTCAGCGACATCGACAGGCCAGGCTCGGAGAAAGCCGGAGCCTATCGCTCCAGGACCGCGCGCCGCGCCTCGACGAGCAGCGGCCACAGGCCGGCCCCACCGGAGCGAATCGCCATTTCGCCGACCCGCTGCTGCCAGTAGCCCTCGTCCCCGTCGGCGTCCCGCCAGGCCCAGAGCCGGCGCGTGAAACGGTGCAGGTCGTGCTCGCGCGTGTAGCCGATCGCGCCGTGGAGTTGATGGGCGATCCGCGTGACTTCGTAGCAGGCTTCGCTGGCGCGCGCCTTGGCGCAGGCCGCCATGAACGTGGCGTCACCGCCGTCTCGGTCGAGCACCGTCTCGACAGCTGTGACCGCGGTATCCGCCGCGACGCCGACCACGGCGGTGTGGCTCGCCATCACGGCTACGAGCTGCTGCACCGCCTGGAAGCGGGCCAGCGGCCGCCCGAACTGGACCCGCCCCTGAACGTGCTCGATCGTCAGATCGAGAATGCGCTCCATGGCGCCCGCGATCATCGCGCTGCGGGCGACGGCCATCAGGGTGGAGAGAGACTGTTTCGAGGCCAAGCCTCCCGACTGTTGCGGCGGGATCGGCGGGGGCTCTCGCAACCGCCCCACCGGTTCGCCGGCGCTGTTCGTGCCGCGCTCGAACTCGACTTCGCCGCCGGCGACCCAGCCGACGCCGCCCGTAGCGTCCGAGACGACCAGCGCTGAGACGTCGTTCGGCCAAGGCACCTCGAGTCGGCCCGCCGCCGTCACCACTCCCAGTGGACCCATGGGCGCCTCGAGGCCGGAGCCCAAGAGCAACCATCGGCCGATCATCGTTTCGACAAGGGGCAACGGCAACGCAAAGCCGCCGGCCGTCCGCGCCACCGCCATCGCGTCGCCGAAGTCGACTCCGGCGCCACCGTCCTCCTCGGCCAGGAGCATGTCGACCAGGCCGTTCTCCTCGATCGCCCGCCAGTGGTCCCCCGGGAAACGGCCTTCCTCGACCGCTTCGAAGACTGTGTCCTCCGACGCCGCCTCGAACAGGCGCACCGCCGTGTCCAGAAGGAGCTGCCTCATCGCCATCCGAGCGCCCGAGGACGGGCGCTCGGACTGGTTCGCGGATCGGCGCGGATCGCGCCGCCCGGGTTCGCTCATCGCAGCCTCAGTCCCCGCGCGACGATGCCGCGGAGGATCTCCGTCGCGCCGCCCTGGATCGTGTACGAGGGCGCGGCCAGGATGACCTGACGCAGGATGTCGAGGACCGCCTGGTTGGACACCTCTTCATCGGCCACGACACGGCGGACGATCTCCGGCACTTCCTGCTGGAAGTTGGTGCCCAGGTCCTTGACCAGGGCCGACTCCACGTTGGGCGTCTCGCCGGCCTCGAGCGCCGCGGCAACCGAAACCGAGGCGGCGCGCAGCGCCCAGAGCCGGCTGACGAGCAGCCCGACCTCGCGCCGCGCCGCCGGCGACGCGCTCCCATCCAGCGCGTCGACCAATGCGCGCAGCAGATGGAAGTTCGTCAGGAAGCGCTCCGGACCGCTCCGTTCGTAGGCCAGCTCCGACGTGACCTGCGTCCAGCCGTCCCCGGGATTGCCGAGCAGGCAGTCGTCCGGCACGAAGGCGTCCTCGAAGAAGACCTCGTTGAAGTCGTGGCGGCCCGGGAGGTCGATGATCGGCCGCACCGTGATCCCGTCCGAGTTCTTCAGGTCGATGATGACCTGGCTCATGCCGGCGTGGCGCTTGTCCGACTTCGGTTCCGTGCGCACCAGGGCGACGCAGTACTCGGCCTCGTGCGCGTAGGAGGTCCAGATCTTCGAGCCGTTGAGACGCCAACCGCCGTCTGTGCGCTCGGCCCGGGTGCGGATCGAGGCCAGATCGGAACCGGAGTCGGGCTCGCTCATGCCGACCGCGAAGGAGAGCTCACCGCGGGCGATCGGCGGCAGGAAACGCTGCTTCTGCTCCTCGGTGCCGTAGCGCAGGATGCTCGGGCCGATCTGGCGGTCGGCGAACCAGTGAAAAGCGGTCGGCGCACAGGCTGCCAGCAGCTCCTCGGTCACGACGTAGCGCTCCAGGTAGCTCCGCTCAGAGCCGCCGTACTCCCGCGGCCAGGTCATGCCGACAAACCCGGCGGCCCCCAGCGCACGGCTGAGCGCCGGGTTGCGGCCCCACCAGGAGAGTCCGTCCGGTAACCACACGCCCTCGGCGCGCGTCTCTTCGAGTAGCTCCCGAACTTCGGAACGGAGGCTCTCGGCCGCTTCCGGCAGAGCCGCGGGCAAGAAGCGGAGATGGACCGTGGGGGCCTTCACAGAGGGACGGCAGAGTAACAGCGACCTCCGTACCGCCAGGGAATAGGATGCCTGCAATGACCAAAACCAGGAAACGAAGCCGCTTCCTCGCCTTCCTGAAGTGGACCGGTATCTCCGTCGCCGCGCTCGCCGGTGTGGCGCTGGTGCTGAACCTGACGACGGGGATGCACCTCCAGATCACGGGTGGTCTGATGCCGCAGCTCGACTTTCACGACGAGGACCGCCACTATCGAGCGATCGAGACGCACCGGGAACAGCGCGCGGACGCAGCGCCCGCTGTCAGTACCGCACCGCTCGAGATGGCGGCCGATGAACCCGACGACGAAGCCGTTCTCGAAGCCGAACAGACCGAGACGCCTGAATCCGGCTTGGACCCCGCGGTGCCGTCGCCGAGCTCCTGGCCCTACTACCGCGGCCTCCACATGGACGGCCGCTACTCCGAGCCGATCAACACGGACTGGCCGAACGAAGGCCCGCCGGAGCTCTGGCGCATCCCGGTCGGCGGCGGCTACGCATCCTTCGTCGTCGGCGACGGCCTCGCTTACACGATCGAGCAGCGGCGGGAACAGGAAGTGGTCGCCGCCTATGACCTGCTGACCGGGATCGAACGCTGGAACACGAGCTGGAACGCGCGTTTCGAGGAGAGCATGGGCGGTGACGGCCCCCGCGCCACGCCGGCTCTGTACGGGGACACCCTGGTAGCGCTTGGCGCCACCGGCGAACTGCAGGCGCTCGACGCAGCGACCGGCGCTTCGATCTGGCGTACGAACATCCTCGAGGACTCAGGCGCGGCGAACCTGACCTGGGGCATGGCGGCGTCACCGGCGATTCTGGGCGGAGTGGTCCTCACAGCGCCCGGTGGCCCGAACGGAGCCGTGATCGCCTACGAGCTGGAGACCGGCGCGATTCGCTGGCGAGCTCTCGACGCCCAGGGCGCCTACACCGCGCCAACGGTCTTCACGCTGGACGACCTTTCCCAGATCGTCCTGATCGGCGCCGATCAGGTCGTCGGGCTAGCCACTGACGGCAGCGAGACGTACTGGAGCACACCTTGGGCAACGATGAACGGCATCAACGCCGCGCAGCCGCTCCAGGTGGCGCCCAACCGCATCTTCGTGTCGTCCGGCTACGGCCACGGCGCTGCGGTGCTCGAAGTCGACGCGGCCCCCGAAGCGAACACCGCGTCGGTCAAGGAGATCTGGTTCAACAACCGGATGAAGAACACCTTCTCGACCTCCGTGTTCCACGACGGCTACGTCTACGGCCTGGACAACGGCATCCTGGCCTGCGTCGACGCCGAAACAGGCGACCGCATGTGGAAGGGTGGCCGCTACGGCCATGGCCAGCTTCTTCTCGCCTCAGGCCACCTGCTGATCACGACCGAGCGGGGTCAACTCGTCCTCGTGCGCGCGACACCGGAAAGCCACCAGGAAGTCGCCGCGCTGCCAGCCGTCTCGGGCCGCACCTGGAACAATCCGGCAATCGCCGAGGGAATCCTGCTGGTGCGTAACGACCGCGAAGCCGTGGCGTTCGAAATTCGGCCGCAGACGTAGAGGTCGGACAAGCACGCCCGCCAGCGAAGACGCGGGCCGTTTCACCCGCTGGACTCTGTCCGTTTCACCCGTTGGACTTTGTCCGTTTCATCCGCTGCGTGCGAACCCGGAATCTCGATGACCAGGTACTCACCCTCGCGCGTCACCGGGTAGGTCTCGGCCGTGTACGGACCCTTGACCATGCCCGGCGCTGGAGCCTCGGGGTCGTCTGCCGGTGCAGCCTCGGTATCGGCGGCCTCGGCGATCTCCTCGCCGGCGACGGTCTCGACCTCGTAGCGGCGTACTCTGAGCCGCTCGGGTGCGCACCAGGACTGGCCGGTGCGGACGTGGAACTCCCAGCCGTGCCAGGGGCAGCAGAGGATCTCCCGGCTGGGGCGATACTCGAAGTCGCCGGGCCGGTCGGAGCGGATCACGCCCCAGAGCTTGCCCTCGCAGAGCTTCCCGCCCTGGTGCGGGCAACGGTTGCGGAGCGCGAAGAACTCGCCGTCGAGGTTGAACACGCCGATCGAACGGCCGGCGACGGTGACGATCTTTCGGCCGCCCGATTCGATCTCGGACGCCTCGGCGACGACGTACCTCATGCGGGAGCCGCCGGCGCCGACACGACCCGAGGCGGCGTTCCTACAGCCCGTAGAGGGCCCGGGCGTTCTCGCACTGGATGCCCTTGACGAGTTCCTCGTCGAGCCCGGAGGGCAGGACCACGTCGGGGTTGTCGCCGTCCCAGTGCGGATAGTCGCTGGCCAGCAGGATGTGGCTCCGAAGGTCGCCGAAGTGCTCCATCAGGGCCAGGAAGTCCTGACGCCTCGGCGGTTCCTCGATCGGCTGGGTCGTCACGTAGACGTGCTCGGCGATCACCTCGGACGGCAGCCGCTCGAGGTGCGGAGCCTCGTCGCGCAGCAGGCTCCAGGCGGCGTCGAGGCGCCACATCAGCGGCGGCAGCCAGGCGAAGCCGTTCTCGACCGAGATCATCCGCAGGCTCGGGAAGCGGTCGAACACGCCTTCCGTGACCATGCTCGTGATGTTCGCCTGGACGGCCTGAGGCGGGCTCGTGTGATCCTCGATGTAGTAGGAGGCGTGGCCGCCGCCGGTGATCGGATGGCCGTAGGCGCCGAAGGCGTGGGACGCAACGTGCATCCCCGTCTCGACGCAGGCCTCGTAGATCGGCCAGTACCTCCGACGGCCCATCGGTTCCTGCATCCGGCCCATGAACAGCACCTGGGCGAAGCGCCCGTCGGCGCCGCAGCGCCTGATCTCCGCGGCCGCGGCAACCGGATCCTGCGGTGTGACGACGGCTGAGGCCCGCAACCGCGGCTCCGGATCGAGCCACTCGGCGATCTGCCAGTCGTTGGCCGCAGTGGCGAGAGCCGCGCCGAGGTCCAGGTCGAGCGCCGAACTCACCGGAGACAGCGGATTCAGGATGGCGTACTCCACGTTGTAGGGATCGAGAAAGTCCTCCGCCGCGAAGCCGACTTCCGAACCGGGCGTGCGCCCCGAAGGCGGCCGCGCTTCCTCCCGGTGGTCCATGAAGCGCGGGTAGTAGCCGCTGTTCGGATGGCGGATACCGAACGTCTCGAGGTGGTCGCGCCAGCGATTGGAGAGATACGGATACAGATCCTTGATCGAGTCCAGCTCGTTGTGGAAGTCGCAGTCGATGATCGGCGGCCGTTCGGGTTCCGCCCCGGCCTTCAGCACCGAGGGTTCGGTCGACGGATCGAGCAGGGTGACGGTCATGGCTACCCTCCTTCGGACATGCGATAGAAGCTGCGCGCGTTCTCGGACCTGATCTTACGCCCAAGTGACTCCGGCAGCAGGCGCAGCAGCAGATCCCCGGCGTCGCAGGCGTGGACGTGGGGATAGTCGCTGGCGTAGAGGAGCACGTCGTCCGATCCCAACTGATCGACGATCTCACACAGGTGCGCCGGGTCGGGCGGCGCATCGAGCGGCTGGATGCCGACCCGGACGTGCTCGCGGAAGTAGTCGGAAGGCGGACGACGCACCCAGGGCACCAGCCGCCGCAGATTCCGCCACTCCTTGTCCATGCGCCAGAGGTGGGACGGGATCCAGGTGAAACCGGACTCCAGAAACACGACCCGCAGAGCCGGACAGGCGTCGAACACGCCTTCGACGATCATGCTGGTGAGCTGGGTCGCGAACACCTGCGCCATCGCCGTGTACTCCTCCAGGAAGAACGACGGCCAGCCGGTCGGCGTCGGCGGCATGACGGGCGCACCGCCAAAGTGGATCGCCGCGAGCAGACCACTCTGCTCGATCGCCTTCCACAGGGCGTGGTAGTGGCGGCTTCCGAGCGGATGCTCGGTCCGCACCGGAATCAGGACCTGGACGAAGCCCGGCCTGCCGGCGCAGCGCTCGACTTCTTCGACCGCGGCGGCCGGCAGCCCGATGGGCACCACGACGGAGCCCCTCAGTCGGGGTTCGCGCTCCAGCCACTCCGCCGCCTGCCAGTCGTTCGTCGCGGTCGCCAGCACCGTTGCTACATCCGGGTTGTGAATGCTGTCGACCGCGTAGAGGCAACTCGAGATCGCCACCTCCGCGCCGCCCTCTTCAAAGACGGCCTCGCGGAGTTCGGTAAGCCCACCGCGCCGCCCGGCGACGGGTGACCGCGGTGGGTAGTACTCCTGTGAGGCGCCCTTGTCCATCGTGTTGTCGAAGTGCTCGACCCAGTGCCCCGGCAGCAGGGGGTAGAGATCACGAAGGCGGGGATTCGGGATGTGGACGTCGGCGTCGATCATGGCCCGGGCTCTGCGCTGCGGCCGGAGCCTATCGTCCGCTTCGTTCCGCCCTCCCGGGGTATCGTTGCGCGCTCAACGCACAGCCAGGAGGCCAGCCATGCCAGCACTCGACGGTCTGCGCATTCTCGATCTGACGCAGTATGAAGCCGGTACGTCCTGTACCCAGGCCCTGGCCTGGCTGGGCGCCGATGTGGTCAAGGTGGAGCGCCCCGGCACGGGAGATCCGGGGCGTGGTCTGGCCGGTGGACGCAGCACGGACGACTCCGAGTACTTCCTAAACTGGAACAGCAACAAACGCAGCATCGCGATCAATCTCGCCGCCGACGAAGGACGCGACCTGCTGCTGAAGCTGGCCCCGCGGTTCGATGTCCTGATCGAGAACTTCGGTCCCGGCGTGGTTGAGAAACTGCGCCTCGACTACGACTCGGTGCGCCAAGTCCACCCGGAACTGATCTACGGCCGGATCAAGGGCTTCGGCAACAGCGGCCCCTACAGCGATTACAAGTGCTTCGACCCGGTGGCCCAGGCCGCCGGCGGCTCGATGTCGATCACCGGCGAGACCGACGGGCCGCCGCTTCGACCCGGCACGACGATCGGGGACTGCGGCACCGGGGTGCTGATGGCGCTGGCGCTGTGCGCGGCTCACGCCAGCAAGTTGCGGACCGGCAAGGGTCAACTGGTCGAGCTGTCGATGCAGGAGGGCGTGACCTGGTTCATGCGCACGGCGATCGCGATGGGCGGCGACTTCGGCGAGAAGGCCGCCCCGCGCACCGGCTCCGGTCGCGGAGCGATGATGAACCTCTACCCGTGCAAGCCGTTCGGCGCCAACGACTACGTCTACATGCTGGTGGTCAACGACCGGATGTGGCTGGCGCTCTGCAAGGCGATCGATCGCCCTGACATGGCCGAGAACGACCGCTACGCCACGGCCGAGCTGCGGCACGAGCACAGCGACGAACTGTTCGAAGCGATCGCCGAGTGGACGGGCCGACACACGAAGCACGAGGCCATGGCGATCCTGGGCGCGGCCGGAGTGCCGGCGAGCGCGGTGCTCGACACGCTCGACCTGTTCTCCGACCCGCACCTGGTCGAACGCGGCTTCGTCCGCACGGTCGAGCACGAGATCAGGGGGCCCGTCCGGGTCCTCGGCTCCCCGATGAACCTCAGCGACAGCCAGGTCGAGATCGAGGCGGCGCCGCTTCTGGGCCGCCACACGGACAGCGTCCTGGCCAGCGAACTGAACCTCTCCCAATCTGAAATCGACCGGCTGCGCGCGGACGGTGTGCTGGGCGCAGTGCCCAAGCCCGGAGCCGACGGCCAGGAGACCGCTACGAAATGACAACGACCACCGGCGCCGCCCTGATCGCCCAAAGCCTGAAGCAGCAGGGCGTCGACTACATGTTCGGCATCGTCGGCTTCCCCGTCTACGGGATCGCCCACGCCGCCCAGCAGGCGGGAATCCAGTACTACGGCTTCCGCAACGAGCAGGCCGCCAGCTACGCGGCCGGCGCGGTCGGCTACCTGACGGGGCGGCCCGGGGCCTGCCTCGCCGTGTCGGGTCCGGGCATGGTGCACGGCATCGCCGGTCTCGCCAACGCGGAGAAGAACTGCTGGCCGATGGTGCTGCTCGGCGGCGCCAACGACCGCTACCAGAACGGCCAGGGCGCCTTCCAGGAATGCCCCCAGGTGGAGGCGGCACGTCCGTTCTCGAAGTACTCGGCGGAGATCGATGCCGCTCACCGGGCGCCGTTCTACGTGGAGCAGGCGGTCCGCACGTCGATCTACGGCCGGCCCGGCGCCTCCTACCTGAACCTCACGAACGACGTCCTGACCGCCCAGATCGACGAGGAAGACGTCGAGCAACCCCCACGCTGCCCGGAGCCGCCGACCTCACTCGCCGATCCGCGGGAAGTCGAACGCGCGGTGGCGGTGCTGCGCGAGGCGAAGAACCCGCTGGTCATCGTCGGCAAGGGCGCGGCCTACGCCCACGCGGAGCAGGAAGTACGGCGGTTCGTCCAGCGCACGAACCTCCCCGTGCTGCCGACGCCGATGGGCAAGGGCGTCGTCTCGGACGACGATCCCCACCTGATCTCACCGGCGCGCTCCTTCGCGCTCCAGAACGCCGACGTCATCCTGCTGATCGGCGCCCGGCTCAACTGGATCCTCCACTTCGGCCTGCCGCCGCGCTTCAAGAAGGGCGTCCGCGTGCTCCAGATCGACCTCAACGCGGAGGAGATCGGCACCAATGTGCCGACCGAGGTCGGCATGGTCGGCGACGCGCGGGCGGTGACCGCGCAGCTCAACGAGGCCCTCGACGCCGCTCCCTTCGCCCTCTCCGCCGACAACGAATGGCTGGCCAGCCTGCGCGAGAGCGGGTCCCAGAACCAGGCCGCGGTGCAGGCGATGCTCGAGGACGACAGCGAGCCGATGGGCTACTACCGCGCCCTGCGCGAGATCGCCGATCGGCTGGAGCCGCAGGACATGCTGGTCGCCGAAGGCGCGAACACGATGGACATCTCGCGCACCGTGCTGCCGAACATGGAGCCGCGCAAGCGGCTCGACGCCGGCACGTTCGGCACGATGGGCGTCGGCACGGGACTCGCGATCGCGGCCGCCGCGGTCCATCCGGACCGGCGCACGATCTGCGTTCAGGGCGACTCCGCGTTCGGCTTCTCCGGCATGGAGGTCGAGGTGGCCTGCCGCTACGACATGCCGATCACCTTCGTCGTCATCAACAACAACGGCATCGGCGGCGGCGTCAGCGAGTACATCCCGGGCAAGCCTCTGCCGACGTCCACCTATACCCTGGGCGCCCGCTACGAGCGCGTGATCGAAGCCTTCGGGGGCAAGGGCTACCTGGTCGAGAAAGTGGCGGATCTCGGCCCGACGCTGGACAGGGCGCTCGCCTCGGACCGGCCCGCGCTGGTCAACGTGCTGATCGATCCCAAGGCCTCGCGGAAGCCGCAGAAGTTCGCCTGGCTCACCCGTTGAGGGTCAGGGAGAGAACAACGCATGGGCATCAAGATCGGCGACGTCTCGATCACCCCGATCATCGAGATCGACTACCCGGTTCCGGCGTCGTTCCTCCTGCCGGACGCCACGCCCGAGAACCTCGCACCGGACCTGGACTGGCTCGAGCCGCACTTCGTGACGCCGAACGGCGAGCGGCTCAAGATGATCATCCAGGCGTTCCTGGTCGAGTCGCGGGGACTCAAGATCGTCGTCGACACCTGCGTCGGCAACGACAAGAAGCGCGCCCTGCCGGCCTGGAACGAACTCGACGGACCGTTCCTCCAGGAGATCCGCGACGCCGGCTTCCCGCGCGAGCAGGTCGACCTCGTCGTCTGTACTCATCTCCACATCGACCACGTCGGCTGGAACACGATGAAGGTCGACGGCGAGTGGGTGCCCACGTTCCCCAACGCCCGCTATGTCATGGCGCGGCCCGAGTTCGAGTACTGGCGCGACGAGGGCGAGGTCAACTGGGGCGACGTCTTCGGCGACTCCGTGGCGCCAGTGTTCGAGGCGGGCCTCGTCGACCTCGTCGACTGTGACCACGAGATCAACCCCGAACTCCAGTTCTTCCCCACTCCCGGCCACACCCCGGGTCACTGCAGCATCGCCGTCTCCTCCGGCAGCGAGGAAGGAGTCATCTCGGGCGACGTGATGCACCATCCGTGTCAGTGCGCCCACCCCGAGTGGTGCTCGATTGCCGACGTCGACCGTGACGCCGCGGTCGCGGCCCGCCGCGGCTTCTGCGAGCGCTTCAGCGACACCGGAATCACGGTCGTCGGCACTCATTGGGCCGCACCGACAGCGGTGCTGCTCACAGCGTACGGAGACGTCTGGAAGACGTGCGTTGACTGAGCCGCCGGGGACAACGACTCCGTTACACTCCGCCACCGTCATGACCGTCGTCCGGAAGCTGTTCACGCTGTCCGCCGTCGCCGCCACGGCCCTGTCGCTTGGAGCCTGCGGCAGCGGGGAGACGGGACCGCCGTTTCGTGAGGTCGCAGGCACGCGGCTGCTGATGGCCTCGGTCATGGAGCCGGCGGCCGACCACATCTGGGCGTCGGCCGGCACGATCATCACTCCGGAGGAGACGATCGAGATCCAGCCGCAGACGGACGAGGAATGGACCCTCGTCCGCAACGCCGCGGTCACGATCGCCGAGTCGGGCAACCTGCTGATGATGGACCGGCGCAGGCTGGACGACGAGGACTGGGTCGCCTGGTGCCGGGACCTGATCGACGCAGGCGACGCGGCGATGCAGGCCGCCAATGCCCAGGACGTCCAGGGCATCTTCGACATCGGCGAGCAAATCTACTTCGCCTGCGCCGGTTGCCACGCCCAGTACTGGGCCAACGATCCAAACCAGTTCCGTCAGTAGGTCCGACCGCGTTGCGGCGCGCGCTCGTCCTCCTCCACCGCTGGCTCGGCATCGCCGGCAACCTGCTGTTCGTGGTGTGGTTCGCCTCGGCGCTGGTCATGATGTACGCGCGGATGCCCGCGCTCGAGCCCGGTGATCGACTGAACCGCCTGCCGCCGCTCGACCTCGAGGCCGTGGCGGTCGATCCAGGGCGCGCGGCGGACGCGGCCGGCCTGGACACGGGCGCGGCGGAGATCCTCCAGCTTCGGCTCGGCATGGCCGGCGCACGACCGATCTACCGGCTTCGCACGTCCGCCGGCTGGACCGCCGTCTACGCGGACACCGGCAGCCAGATGCTCCAGCTTTCCGAGGAACAGGCAACCGCGATCGCCGCGCAGTTCGCGCGCCTGCCGGTTGCCGGCGGTGCCCTACCCCCACCTCGCTACGACCGGCTTCTGATCCGCCCCGACCAATGGACCCTGCAGGTCAGGCCCCTGTTTCCCGTCCACCGCATCCATGCCGGCGGCGACGTGCTCTACGTCTCCGATCGCACCGCCGAAGTGGTCATGGAAACGACTCCCGTCTCCCGTTTCTGGGGCACCGCCGGCGCCGTGCTCCACTGGCTCTACTTCACGCCGCTCCGTTCACACTCGACGGTCTGGTACCAGTTGATCGTCTGGACGTCCGCCGCCGGCTGCGTGCTGACCCTCTCCGGCCTCGCCGTCGGCGTGATCCGCCTGACCCGGCGGAAACGCTCGCCGTACACGGGCATCATGCGCTGGCATCACTACAGCGGGCTGGTCTTCGGCACCGCCGCCTTCACCTGGGTCCTGAGCGGTGCGCTGTCGATGGATCCTTTTCGCTGGCAGGCGGGGCGCACGACGAGTGCGGCGCAGCACTCCGCGGTCGCGGGCGAAACGAGCGCCGTCAATCAACCGGATCTGGCCTCGATCCGGACCGCCCTGGAGTCGGTTTCGACCGGCTTCCGGCCGCGCGAAGTCGAGTTTCTCCAGTTCGCGGGTGAACCGCTGATGCTCGCCTACCGTCCGCCATTGTCGGGCGACGGCAGGGGTTACGGCGGTGGCACCTACAACGCCGGTCCCCTGTCGTTCCAGGCGGTGGTGCAACCCTTCGAGCACCGCCTCGTCACGCTGAATGGCGGTGCGCGCCGTCGTTTCAGCCGTCCCGAACTTCTTGCCGCGGCGACAGCTGCGATGCCTGCGTCGAACGTCGTCGACGCGGTCGAGCTCGACGACTACGACGCCTACTACGACGACCGCCGCCATCGCCGCCTGCCGCTGCCCGTACTGCGACTGCGCTTCGACGACCCGGTCGCCACCTGGCTCTATCTCAGTCCGTCACTCGGCCGAATCGTCCACCGCGAACAGCGGCAGAGCCGGATCGACCGCTGGCTCTACCGCGGACTCCATCGCCTGGACTTTCCCGGCTTCTACCACCGGCGGCCCTTGTGGGACCTCGTCGTGATCGTCCTGCTGCTGGGCGGCCTGTTCTCCGCCGCTTCTTCCCTCGCCCCAGCGGCAAAACGCCTCAGGCGCCACGCGGCGCGCCTGAGGCGTCGGGAAGGCTGACGGAGCGCAGAACCGGCTCCGGGCGAAGCGAGCATCCTGCTCACGACTCCAGAAGCCGGCGCTTCGCGCGCCGGGTTGCCGGCGAGAACGCCGGCGCACCCAGTCCGTTTACCGAGGCGGCTCGGTCGGGTCGCGGCCGTCGCGCGGCGCGCCGGTGCCCGAGGAGCCCATGAAGATCTTGCTGCCGTCCTCGAAGGTGACGTCACGGCCATTCGCGCGCCGTGAGCGATCCTTGCTCTGGTAGCCGTCGACGATGATGACGGTGCCCGGCAGGAGGTCGTCACGGGAGAGGCCGCGCCGCAGCAGGGTGTTGGGCGTGCCGCCCTCGACCATCCAGACGTGCTTCGTGCCGTCATCCTCGGTGTGCTCCATGTGAATCCAGGTGTGCGGATTGACCCACTCGACCTTGACGACCGGGCCCTTCAGCAGCAGGGGACGGTTGGGATCGAACTCGGCGCCGAAAGCGTGGTGAGCTACCAAGGGCACCGTCACCGCGATTGCCGCGACGACAAAGCCGACTCCCGTGATGATCATGGCTCGCTTACTCATGGACGTCTCTCACTCCTAGGTTGATGTCAGTGGGTGTGTCCGTAGGTTCTCGATCTGTTCGCCAACCCTAGCAGGGTCGGCGGGGTCTACCTACTCTCCGGAGCCGCTCGAGTGGGCGGCCTTGGCCATCGCCTCCTGCTCCAGCAGGCGGGCGCCGCGCATGATGTTGCCCAGCGCGTAGTTGCCCTCGTGGCAGGCGTACTCGTAGAGGAGTGTGTCGGTACGCGGCCAGACGTACTCTCCGCTCCACGACTCGGTCCAGGTGTTCGGATCCTCGACCGTGAACTGGTACAGCACGTGGTCCTCGTCGATCGGCGAGAAGCGCTCGATGGTGTGCAGGTCCCTGGTCGCCGAGCGCAGTGCGACGCGATCGCCGAAGTTCTTCGTGTCGATGACGAGGGTGTCACCGTCCCACCAGCCGATCGAGTCGCCCAACCACCGCCGCTCCGTCTCCGGCAGATGCTCTCCGCCGATTCGCACGATGCGAGCATCGTGGACCATCTCGACCAGGATCATCAGGTGATCCTCGGTCTGCACGATCCGCTTCAGGTTGTTGTAGAGCGCCGGCAGCATCGGCGGTCCGGCGGTGGAGCTGAAACCGAGCAGGCAGCGCTCCGCAAGCGGCCGGAGCTCCGGATCGTCGTAAGGTCCAACCCCGTCGCGCTCCAGCCACCACGCCTCCCCCGTGTTGGCCCGGAAGAAGCCTCGGCGCGCCGCGAAGCGCTCCCGCGCAGCCTCCGTCACCGGCGGATGGCGCCCGTTCTTCGGGTGCGTGATGATCGAGGTTCGGAACTTGCCGTCCACCTCGAACACGTCCGTGCCGTTGTCGATCCAGAACGAGTTGTAGCCGCCGACGTTACCGGCCGCACCAGGCGAACCGTCACCGCCGTCTGGAGGCGCTTCCCGGTCCGGATCGCTGGCCTGAGACGTCGCAGCGCGGAACAAGGCGGCCTGCTTCACCCTGCTCTCGGCCTCTTCGCGGCTCATGAACAGCTTGTCGCCGAACGCCTGTGGCCGCGCGAGCGGAGTCAGGGTGGCGACATCGTAGTGACCCGAGAAATCGGGGCGGCCCGAAGCGGTGCGGGGAACGTCCCCGTCACCGGCCGCCATCACGGGAGCTGCCACTACGACCAGAGCGACAACGGTCAGAGATGCCTTCAGTCCTGGTTCACGCATGGTGGATCTCGCTTCGGGTACCGTCCGGCGGGCCCTGGAGGGCCCACCGGAACCTTCCTGGGGCCCTAGTCGACCAGTTTCATCCGCGGCAGCGGGTTCCGCCGGTACTCGCCGTACATCAACTCCTCGACGAACTCCACGCAACGGAAGTCCATCAGACGCGCGTTCGGCTCCATCCGCCGGTAGAGGGGCATCTCGATCGTCCACGGCTCCGTGTAGGTCATCGGGTCCGTGAGCGTCGCCTCGTAGTGCATGTGGTTCGGGCCGGCCAGCGTGTAGCGCTCCTCCACGTGCAACTGGTTGCTGTAGTGGTTGCCCGAACGGTCGAGCCAGCCGCCGCAGCCGGGCATGTCGCCCTCGCGCTCCGCGCAGTCCTTCGCCAGGAGCCCGCTGACGTCCACGACCAGTGTGTCGCCCTCCCAGCGGCCATAGGACGTCCCCATCCAGCTGTCGACCTGCGAGGGCTTCAGCTCCTCCATGTAGATGTCACGAACCGCTCCGGCGTACTGGTAGGCGATGAAGACCGCGTTCTCGCTGTGGAAGATCTGGAATGGCTGCGGCATGTAGGTCGCCCGCGGCACGCCAGGCAGGTAGCAGAAGACCTCCTGGTCACGGGTGGACCAGTTCGCCATGTTGTCGTTCTTCCTGGCGAGTGCCTCATCCGTGTACGGGATCTTCCCGCCGCCCTTGATCACGCCCATGCCCGGCGGCACCGAACCGACCGCGCCGAAGTTGAGGACCTCGGCCGCGGGCAGCGGACCGTGCGGACCCTCGCGCAGCTGCATCGCGGCGCGCGCCATGTGCAGCTCGAGATCGTAGTTCGCCTCGTTCAGGGCCTGCCAGATGCCGTTCAGATCCGGATGACCGTCCGACAGCCGCTCCGGCTCGAAGTCCTGGGCCGCAAGCGGCGCCACCGCCACGGCGAGAACCGCGACCGCAGCCACGGTAGATCGACAAAACACGCTAGTTCCGAGTCTCATGACGTTGGCCATACTCCTCTTCGGCAGACGCCGGGTTGTCCGAACGGAATGAAGGCGAACCCTGTCACCTTAGGCGAATGGGGTCAACCCCGGAGCGGTCGGCCCGCACAGCCTCCCCGTAAGGCCGCCGACTACTGCCGCCCGTGCTTTTCGACGTACTGCTGCTCCAGGTACCGCGCGCCGCGGAGCGTGTTGCCCATCGAGTAGTTCCCCTCCTGGCACGCGAACTCGTACAGGCGATCGTCGGTGCGCGGCCAGGGCAGCGACCCGCTGTAGGGGGCGGTGAACTCCGGGTCGTTCACCGTGTACTCGTAGAACAAGGAGTCCTTGTCCTGGAAGCGGAGGCGCTCGATGACGTGCATCCCTTCCCGGTGGAAACCCCAGTCGCCCAGATGGTTCCTCGTCTCGATCACCAGAGTGTCCCCATCCCACCGGCCGATCGAGTCGCCCGCGTAGGAGCGGTAGTCCTCCGGAATGGGTTCAGCCCCGAGGCGCACGATCCGGGCCCAATGCATCCACTCGATCAGGATGACGACGTGGCTGTCGGTCTGGACGATCGTCTTCAGGTTGTTGTAGGCCCTCGGGCCGATCGGCATCGTCGATCCCTGGTGGAAGACGCAGCGGTTGCCGAGGGTGAGCGATTCCGGCCCGTCGTAGGGGTCGTCCCCGTTCTCCAGCCACCAGGCCGTGCCCGTGTTCTCATAGCCGAAGGGTGGCAGCTTGTCGAAGCGCGCCTTACCCGCCTCGGTTCGCGGCGGCAACCGGCCGTTCGGCGGATCCGTGATGACCGAGGTCCGGTACTTGCCGTCGACCTTGAAGGCAGCCGTGCCCCGATCGAGCCAGAAGGCGTTGTAGGCGCCGACGCCCCGGTATCCCTCCTCCGAGCGGCCCGCGATCACGCCTCGGTTCGGGTCACGGACTTCCTGATCGCGGGCGTTGGCCGCAACCATTCCGTCGGCGATCGCTTTCGCCTCCTCTTCGGTGAAGTACTCCCGGTCGCCGAACCGGGGATCACGCTCCAGCGGCGTCAGGAAGGAGAGGTCGTAGTTGCCGGAGAAGTCCGGGCGCCCGCTCGGCGTGCGTGGAATGTCCTCGGCCGCGAGGCTCGGCACGAGCAGCAGGCTGATCGCTGCACACAGGGAAGGGGCTCGGGTCTTCATGCTCGACCTCCTGAGACTCGCTGTTCGTGAACGAAACGAGCCTAGCAGCGCGGCCCAGCCCCTGAGATCAACCGCTCCGCATCCGCGACAACCAGAGCACGACGGAAAAGACACCGCCGCCGAGAAGACCCAGGATCGCGAGTACCGGCGGCCAGATGTCGACCAACGGCGCGATCGCAAGCGCGCCGGGCGCGACGTTGTCGGTGATCTCGATGAGTGCACCGACGAGCGCTCCGGCGGCCGCCCAGATCAGGGGCATCCTGAGTGGACCGGGGACGCGTTCCATCCATCTCTTCATGACAACTCTCTCCCTCACTTGAAGCCGAACAGGGGCGGAAAGACGAGCACGACGAAGGCCGCCCACGCGGCGTAGACGGGCAGATAGGCCGTCTGCCAGCGCACGAGGGCGGAAAACGGACCGCGGCCGGCCAGGAAGCGCCCGTACAACCAGGCCGACCAGGACAGGTTGACCAGCAGAACGAGGTTCTCGCCCAGTGCCGCCACCTTGTTCGGACTGAGGCCGAACTCGGAGATCCGCCCGGCGATGGCGGCGAGCGCGACGATGTCGACGACCAGAGCGCAGACGATGAGTAGTAGCTGAACACCGTCGAACAGTCCCCGTGGAGCCTGCGGGTCGCGGGCGGAGACCGCATAGAGCAGGAGACCGAGAACGAGCGCCAGGAGGAGGTCGAAGGCAATGAGCACCTCCCGCTCCACGTCGACGCCCCTGCCCGTCCACACCATGGTGGCGAGGAAGGCGAGCAGCACCGCCGCGAACAGGGGCGTGAACAGCCTTGTCAGCACCGGCGCCATGTTCTCGACCACGCTCTGCTTGGCCTCCACGAGCCACGCGGCGACGATGACGGCACCCATCGCGCCACATGGGAACAGCCACTGCAGCACCAGCTCGTTGACGTCCGCGCCAATCGCGTCGAAAGCGAGGCTGGTGAAGGCCATGAGGACGCCGCCGCCGAGCGCGATGAGAACGTAGTAGATGAACAGCTCGCCCGAGAAGCGCACGAAGTCCATCCGGCCACTGCCCTCGCGCCAGCGTCCGCCGGTGTAGGCAACGCCCACGGCGAGCCACAGCGCGATCGGCAGGTGCAGCGCCGCGAGCGTCAGCGTGTGGCCGGGCGGCACGGACGGGAAGGAGTTGATGGCCACCCCGCCAACGGCGAACGCCAGCGCCAGGCGGACGCAGCCTGCGCGGTTCAACCGGCGCTTCCACGCGAAGTAGCCCGCCAGGAACGGGAGAACGAAGAAACTGACGTTCGGGAAGTAGAGAAGGCGGTTGTCGAAGAAGCCCTCTCCCGATCCGATCTGTGGATAGCCGAACAGTTCAGGCAACTTGATCGCCACCGCCGCGGCGAACGCCAGCGCCAGCACGACCCAGGTCTCGCGTGACGCCGCCCGCGCCGCGGCACCATCCGCGACAGCCGGCATCACGAGCTGCTTCCACAGCCGCTCGGAGTGCTCGCGCGCGAACTCGCGCGAGACCGCGTCGAGATTGCCCATCCGCTTGACCGCCACCAGGAACGCCTCGTCGGCGGCGAGCCCCCGTTCGCGGAGTGCCGCCACCACGTCGCGCAGGTGGCCCTCGAGCTCCTCCACGTCGGCCTCGTCGATCGCCGGGCGACGTCTCAGCCAGTTGCGCCACTGGCTGATCTGCGCTTCGAGGGTTTCGTCGTGCGTCACCATGCCGGTGCGAGTGCCCAGTCCGGCCTCGCCTGCCAGGTCCGGTCCGCCGGCAGGGACACCCTCCAGATCCCCCGCAGCGTGCGGTCCACCGCCTGCCACTGCCGGCGCTGCGTCTTCAGGCGCGCCCTACCCGCCTTCGTGATTCGGTAGTACCGGCGCCGCCGGCCCGTCTCCGCCTTCATCCAGCGCGCCTCGACATAGCCCAGCCGCTCAAGTCGATGCAGGACGGGATAGAGCATGCCGTCCGTCCATCGGAGTTGACCGTCCGACAGCTCGCCGACCCGCTTGATGATCGCGTAGCCGTAGCTGTCGCCCTCGACCAGGATCGCCAGCACGAGTGGCGCCGCGGAAGCGGCTACGAGGTCCTTGCTGATGTCCATCTTCCCCCTCCAACGTCGACCGGAACGCGACGTGGCCGTATGCATAGCACAACAATGCATGACTGTGCAACGTAACTTCAGGCGCAGATTCCCCATGGGAGCCCCGCTTCATCCGGGTCCCTCAGGGCAGCGCGAACACGAACAGCGTGTTGTTCGAACTCGGACGGAGCTCCGCCGTCAGCCGCCGGAAGGTCGAGGTCGTACCGCCCTCCGCACCGGTGCCCACGGCCACGTACTGGCGGCCGTCGACTTCGTAGCTGACAGGGAAACCGGTGACCGAGGAGCCGAGGTTGATCTCCCAGAGCACGTCGCCGGTTTCCTGGTCCAGCGCCCAGAAGCGGCCGCCGACGTCGCCGCCGAAGACGAGGCCTCCCCCGGTTGAGACGAGCGACATCGTTACCGGCAGGCGTTCGTGGAGCCAGAGCGTCTCACCGGTCTCGGCGGAGATCGCGTAGACGGTGCCGAGCGTTTCCTTCCCGGGCGCGAACTGGGTGTCGTTGACGAGCGCGTAGTGCATCGCGCCCCGACCTATGCGCGTCGTCATCTGGGAGCAGAGATTCCGGAGCGGGTAGTACATCGCATTCGTCAGCGGACTGTAGGCGCCGGCCTCCCAGTCCTTGCCGCCGAGGAGCGACGGACAGATCAGACGTTCCTGCTCCAGCTCGGTGAACACCACTTCCGAGTTCTCGATCACGAGGCCGGTCTCGCCGTCGATCCGCTCGATCACGTTTTGGGGCACTGTCGGCCGCGCCCACAGGAACTCTCCCGTTTCGCGGTCGAGGGTGTAGACAAGGCCCGTCTTGCCCGGGACGCCGGTGACTACCTTGCGCATCTCCCCTGCCTCGATCCCGGGATTGCGCCATGCGACGGCCTCCGCGTCGGGCGCGACGGCCGTCTCGACCAGCAGCCGCTCGAAGGGATGGTCCAGGTCCCAGTGGTCGTTCAGGTGCTGGTAGTACCAGCGCACCTCACCCGTCGCTATCTCGAGTGCCAGGGTCGAGTTGTGGTACAGGTGCGTCTTCTCGTGGCCGCCAAGCAGGAACTTCGGCGCCGGCGACGTGACGGACGTGCCGGCGATCAGCAATTCGAGCTCGGGGTCGTAGCTCGGCGCCATCCAGGAGCCGACGTGGTGCCGGTTCTCGAACGCCAGGTCGCCCCAGGTCTCATTGCCGGGCTCGCCCGGCCCCGGGATCAGCGGCCGGCGCCAGAGTTCTTCTCCCGTCGCCGCGTCGTGCGCCGCGATGAAGCAGGCCTCGGGCCCCCGGTGCGGCCGGCAGCTCCGGCCTGAGATCACGCGGCCCGCGGCGATGATCGGTCCGGTCGAGTGCCTGGCCGGTTCCGTCTCGTAGTCGACGATCTGCGTCTCCCAGACCAGCTCCCCGGTCACCGCGTCCAGCGCGTAGACGTAGCCGTCATTCGCGGTGTCGATGATCAGACCGCCGTAGATCGCGATGCTCCGGTTGACCGTTTCCAAGCCGCCGACGTAGGTCGCGATGTCCCTCGGAATCGGCCGCTTGTACTCCCAGAGAAGATCTCCGGTCACGGCGTCGATCGCCTGCGTGACGCTGCTCGGATTCGGGTAGTACATGACGCCGTCGTAGACGAGCGGCGTCCCCTGCTGGCTGCCTTCCTCCAGTCCGCGCGACCAGGCCAGCGTGAGTTCGGCAACGTTCTCCCGGTCGATCTGGTCGAGAGGGCTGTAGGCCCAGCCGTTCTGGGTGCGGCGCCACATCAGCCAGTCCCCGGGGTCGGGATTCTCCAGCATCGCGTCGGTGACGGGGACGAAGTCCTCCCCGGACTGTCCGTACACGGCAGGGGCCATCGCGGAAAGTAGCGCCACGACGGCCGCTGCGAACCGTGGTACTGGCTCTCGACTCATACTCGACTCCCTGATCAGGGACACCTGAAAACGGCGAACGGCGAGCGTAGCGCAGGGGCGCTATCCTCGCGCGATGCCCGCGACGGACAACGGCCGGATCGTGATCACCGGACTCGGCGCCGTGACCCCGGTCGGCAACGACGTCGGCACGTTCTGGCGCCGAATGAAGGCCGGCGACTCGGGCGCCGGACCGATCACGGCGTTCGACACGGACGGCTTCAAGGTGAAGATCGCCTGCGAGGTGCGCGACTTC
The DNA here is from genome assembly GCA_026707545.1 of Acidobacteriota bacterium. Lineage (NCBI taxonomy): Bacteria > Pseudomonadati > Acidobacteriota > Acidobacteriota bacterium. The sequence continues at coordinate 1,763,628 of JAPOWR010000001.1, forward strand.
GAGCCCAGGGAGTGGCTGGAGGGCAAGGCGGCTCGACGCCTCGCGCGCGCTACCCACTTCGCCGTGGCTTCCGCCAAGCAGGCCGTCGCCGACGCGGAACTCGCCATCGAACCCGCCACGGCGCACCGCTACGGCATCACCTTCAACACCGGCGGCGGAGGCTTGGGAAGCATGGAAACCGGCACTCGTCGGCTGGTCGCGCGGGGGCCGCAGCAGGCGAATCCCTTCCTGGTGACGGACGTCATGCCGAACGCCGTGTCCTGCCTGATCTCGATCGAGCTCGGGCTGACCGGGCCGACCACGACCTCGACCCTCGCCTGCGCCAGCGGCAACTACGCGCTGCTCGAGGCCTACCGGCTCCTGCGCTCCGGCGAAGTCGACGCCGTCATCGCCGGTGGCACCGAGGCGGGCATCACACCGCTGATCATCGCCACCTTCTCGCGCCTGCAGGCCCTCTCGACCCGCAACGACGACCCGAAGGCAGCAAGCCGGCCGTTCGACGCCGATCGTGACGGTTTCGTGTTCGGCGAGGGCGGTGTCGCCTTCGTCGTCGAAACCGAGCGCCACGCGGAGCAACGAGGCGCCAGGGTCTACGCCGAAGTCCGGGGTGGCGCCGTCACCGCCGACGCCCACCATCTGACCGCCCCTCGTCCCGACGGGTCCGGAGCGGCGGCCGCGATGTGCAGGGCCCTCGAATCGAGCCGCACCGACCCCGGCGAGGTCGACGCCGTCTTCGCCCACGGCACCGCGACGCCGCTCGGCGACGTGGCGGAGACGCTGGCGATCAAGAAGGCGCTCGGGGAGCGGGCATCGGAAGTCGCCGTCACCGCCACCAAGTCGCAGGTCGGCCACATGCTCGGCGCGGCCGGAGCGGTGTCGGCCCTGGCGGCGGTCAAGACGATCGAGGAGGGGACGATCCCGCCGACGATCAACCTCGACCGGCCGGACCCGGACTGCGACCTCGACTACGTCCCGAACCGGGCCCGGGCTCACCCCACCCGCGTGGCGCTCGTCAACGCCTTCGGCTTCGGCGGCCAGAACGTGGTGATCGTTCTCGGCGAGCGCTGAGGGAACCGACCTACTTCCGGCCGAGCACCCTCTCCCGTACCGACGCCAGCACCCGCCGCAGCGCGCGGGGCGCCGTGTAGTCGACGATCCACGCCGGAAGACGTCCGCCGGGGTCGGTCAGCAGTCTGTACACGACAACCGTCCGTTCGGCGTCAAGCGGAATCAAGGTCCAGGAGCCCCTGCTTTCCCGCACGTTCCCGGATCCCTCGACGTAGGTCCAGCGTGCCAGCCAGCCCCTACCGGCTCCCGTCTCGACGGCACCGGTTTCCACGCGGACCGTGTAGCGCCGATCCTCCACCGGGAAGGGCATGTCCAGGATCTGCCGGTTCAGGTAGACGCCCGGCGAGACCGGCTCGACATCGGACTCGAGGACGCGCGGCATGAACTGGTCGAAGTCGGCAGCCGCGTCGATGACATCCCGCACCGCGCTCAGAGGCGCTTCGATCACGCCGAGACCGCAGCCCTCCCGGATGCGGCCGCCGGCGGCACGTCTCGACACACGCCACTTCCCGGCCGCCGGCAAGTCCCATGTCAGAGGACCGCTGCTGAGACGTTTCTCTGGCGCTGACGCGAGATCGACCTCACACGGGTCCATCGCCTGCGCCGGAACGATGACCAGCGCCAGACAAACTGCAAGCGCGCCGGCCGCCCTCTTCATGCCGTCGGCACTCTACTGCAGCTCTGAGCCGCGACCATGAGACGTTCCCGCCGGTCATACGTTCTTCCGATCCCGCCACGCACCGTCATACGGAGTAGCGTTCGATCATGTTACGGTTGTACAACCATGGACAAGATCACCTTCTCTCCCAAACCCGTCACACTGTCCCCCAAGTACCAGGTCGTCATCCCGCTTGAGATCCGCACCGCTTTGCGGCTCAAGCCAGGCCAGAAGATCCAGGCGATTCGCGTCGGCGAGACGATCAGTCTCATCCCGGTCAGGCCGATGGAGGAGTATCGAGGGTTCCTCAGGGGAATCGACACCACCGTCGAGCGTGAACCGGATCGAGAACTGTGAACGTCGTCGACTCGTCGGGGTGGCTCGAGTACCTGGCGGATTCTGAACGCGCGGACCTGTTTGAGGAGCCCATTCTCGATACAAGGAGACTTCTCGTCCCGACCATCTGCCTCTACGAGGTGTTCAGGATCACGTGCAGACAGCGCTCAGAAGCCGAGGCCCGTGAAGCCGTTGCGATCATGCAGCGAGGCCGGGTCGTGGCCTTGTCCCCCGAACTCGCCCTCCACGCAGCCCAGTTGTCCCTCAAGCACTCGCTACCGATGGCCGACGCCTCGATCCTCGCGACCGCCTGGTCCGGGGAGGCGGAACTCTGGACCCAGGACGCGGACTTCGAGGGTCTGCCGGGCGTGCGCTACTTCCCCAGGTAAGCAGGCTACCCCTACGACAAACCTCTCCGCTCCGCCCGCAGCCGGTTGAAGTAGCCGGTCGCCGCCGCCTTCACCTTGGGCGCCAGGAGCAGCGTCGCGATCAGGTTCGGCACCGCCATCATGGCCAGGGCGGTGTCGATCATGTTGATCACCATGCTGGCGCTCCACCAGGCGCCGACGAAGATGCCCAGGAGGTAGAACCAGGTGTAGAGCCCGTCCCGCTTCGCGCCGAACAGGTAGGCGAAACAGCGCTTGCCGTAGTACGAGTAGCTGACCATCGTGGAGATCGCGAACATCATCACGATCAGCACCAGCAGGGCGCGACCCGGCGCACCCAGGGCGCTCTCGACCGCGTCCGCGGTCAGGGACACACCGGTGATGTCGCCGACCGTTTCGAGGCCGCTCGAAAGGATGACGAAGGCGGTGAGGGAGCAGACGACGATCGTGTCGATGAAGGGGCCGAGCATCGCCACCAGGCCCTCGCGCACCGGTTCGTTCGTCCTCGCCGCGCCGTGCGCGAGCGGCGCGGTGCCGAGACCCGCCTCGTTCGAGAACGCGGCGCGGCGAACGCCGATCATCATCGCCTGCTGGAAGCCGATGCCCATCGCGCCTCCCGCCGCGGCGGTGCCGGTGAAGGCCTCGCGGAAGATCCGACCGAACACCTCCACCGCGATGTCCGAGCGCACGAACAGAACGCAGAGTGCCATGCCCAGATACAGGACGCACATGACCGGCACGAACCGCCCCGTCACGGCACCGATCCGTTCGACGCCGCCAAAGGCGACCAGCGCGACCAGGGCCACGCAGCCCACTCCGGTCAGGATCGGATCGAGTCCGAACTGGGCGTTCAGGAGTTCCGCCACCTGGTTGCTCTGGAACATCGGCAGGCAGCCGAAGAGGCCGAAGGTGCAGAACATGATCGCCAGCGGCCGGAACTTCTTCCCCAGGCCGAGTTCGATCGTGTACATCGTGCCGCCGAGGAGCGCGCCCCGTTCGTCCCGGCCGCGGTAGATCTGGGACAGCGTGCAGGAGAAGAACTTGGTGCCCATGCCGACGACGGCCGCCACCCACATCCAGAACACGGCTCCGGCGCCGCCCTGGGTGACCGCGATCGCGACGCCGCCGATGTTGCCGACCCCGATCGTGGCCGCCAGCGCCGTCGACAGGGCCTGGAAGTGGCTGATGTGCCCCGGATCGTCCGGCGAGTCGTACTTCCCGAGCGTCACCGCAGTGGCGTGTCCCATGTGGAGCAGCGGCCGCAGGCGGACGTAGAGGCAGAAGAAAGCGCCGGACCCGATCAACAGGACGACCAGGGGCATGCCCCAGGCGTAGCCGACGACGACTTCCAGGAACCGCTCGAGCGAGGCCAGCATCGGGGTCAGGCCGCCCCGGCCGCTGCGCCAGGCTTCACTGGCCCACCGTTTCCAGACTCACCGGATCCCGCTCCGGCAGCATGGTGACCCCGCCGCCGATCTTCCCTGCCACCTCGGCCATCGTGGCGCGGCCGTCGGCGTCGCCCGGCTCGATCTCCTCCCAGTTGCCGACGATCAGCATGACGAGCCTGTCGGGCAGGAGATGCCGTTCGGCCACGCGCTTTACCTCCTCCGGCGTCACCGCCTCGACGTTCGCCCGGTAGGTCCGCCAGTAGTCGTGAGGGCGGCCCAGGAACTCGTCCTGCGCGAAGATGGAAGCGATGGCCACGGCCGACTCGAAGTTGCTCGGGAAGGTCTCGATCGCCGCCGCCTTGACCGTCTGGAGCTCGTCCTCGGGGACGAGTTCCGTTCGTATCCGGTCGACCTCCTCCAGCGCGATCTTCGCCGCGAAGGCGACCGTCTCGCTCTTCGACTGGAAGGTGATGCTCAGGTTGCTCGGCCAGTAGCTGCCGATGCGGAAGTTGGAGTAGGCGCCGTAGGCCAGCCCCTCGTCGGAGCGGATCCGCTTCATCAGCCGGGTGGTGAAGCCGCCGTTGCCGAGCACCCCGTCCATCATCGACAGCGCGAAGTGGTCAGGATGGCCCCAGTCCTCGCGCTGGAAGGTGCGGTGGCCGATGTGCACGCGCCCCTGCGGAATGTCCTGCTGCGCCACGTAGACGCCGGGCGCGGGATCGTACGCCGCCGCCTGGGGCGGCCAAGGCGCCTGGTCGCGGCCCTCTGTCTCGAAGCGGTCGAGCAGCGCCGAGAGCTTGGCCGCGAGTTCGTCGCTGTCGAAGTCCCCAGCGGCCGCCACGACCATGTGGCCGGGATGCACGTAGCGCCGGTGAAACGCCACCAGGTCATCGCGAGCTACCGCGTCCAGCGACGCCGCGGTGACGAACCGCGATTCCACGTGGTCCCGCCCGTAGAGCAGCCACTGGCCTTCGCGGCCGGCGACATCGACCGGATCGTCGTTGCGCTGCTTGAGGCTCTCCAGCTCGTTCTCCTTCGCCAGGTCCAGCCGGTCGCCGTCGAAGCGGGGCTCGGTGAGCATCGAGAAGAAGAGGTCGAGGCACTCGTCGAGCACGGTCGACAGGCAGTTCATCGACATCCCGGCGCTGGTGCTGCCGATGAAGGCAGAGAAGTTGCCGGCAACCGCCTCCACCGCCTCGTCGAAGGCCTTCGCCTCCAGTTCGCCGGCGCCGCCCGTCCGCATCAGTTCGCCGGTCAGGGAGGCCAGCCCGGTCTGCTCGGCGGGCTCCAGCCAGGAGCCGATGCGAAACCGCACCGTGACGTCGACCAGTGGCAGCGAACGGTCCGGCACGAGGTAAGTGGGAACGCCCCCCGCCAGTTCGCGGCGGAAACCGTCCGCGTCAGGCAGCTCGAAGTCGAGTGGACCGTACGTCAGTTCACTCGGGTGCGCGACGATCTCGGCGCTGCCCTGGGCGCCGACCGACGGCGCCAGGCCGAGGCAGAGAAGGACGGGAACCGCAAACCTCACAAGCACGCGTCCGCTCACTGCTCACCTCCTTCGCCATCTTCTTCCACAAACTCAGCCTGTTCCTGCAGCTCGGCCAGCCGCCCCTCGATCACGCCGCGCATCCAGTCGAGCGCCGGGCGCATCTCTTCCGGCACCTGAGCCGACTGGGCCTCCATCTGCTGGAGGACCATCTCGAGTTGGGCCGGATCCTCGATCTGGGCGATCGCCTCGGCCTGGGACATGAGAGCCGTCCGCATCTCCGGCGGCAGGGCTTCGAGCTCGGACGGGGTCTCCGTCGCTTCGGTTCCCTCCTTGCGGTAGTACAGGCTGACCAGACGGTTTGCTGGCTCGAAGTACTTCGCCGCCACCCGCTGCACGTCCTCGGCCGTCACTTCGTTGGTCCGCTCCGCGACGGTGTTCAGGTAGCGCCAGTCGCCGAGCGCGTCCATGATCGCCAACTGGATCATCAGGAAGAACGGATCCCTGAGCTGCCGGTAGGTGTCGGCCGACACGCGGTTCTTGACCTTGGCCAGCTCGTCCTCCGGGACCGGCTCGGCGATCAGTTCCGCGACGATCCCGTCCCAGGCGGCCAGGAGTTGTTCGGGGGTCGCGTCGCCCTTTGTCTCCGCGCGCAGGTTGAAGACGCCGGCGTACTTCCTCGCCTCGTAGAAGGCAGCCGCACTGGACGCCAGCTCCGCGCCCTCCACGATCTGCTCGTAGAGACGGCCGGTGCGGCCGTTCAGCACGCCCGCGACGACATCGAGCGCATAACCGTCACCGTGACCGAACGGCACCGCGTGGTAGCGCACCTGGAGCTGGGGCTGGCAGTCGCACTCGGCCGTCATCCGCTTCTCGGCCAGTTGCTCGGCCTCGAGAGTGACGACATCGGGCGCCTGCCGCTCGGCCGGCGCGAGGCGGCCGAAGTAGCGCTCCGCCAGTTCCCGCACCTCGGCCGGATCGAAGTTGCCGACCAGCACGGCGCTCAGGTTGTTCGGTGCGTAGTAGGTGGCGAAGAACTCGTCGGCCTGGGACTTGCTGATCACCTCCAGGTCGGAGGCCCAACCGATGACCGGCCAACTGTACGGATGGGACTGCCAGAACATGGCGTCCGCCTGCTCGTCGTAGCGTCCGGTCGGCGTCGACTCGGTGCGCAGACGCCGCTCTTCGTACACCACGTCCCGCTCGGCGTAGAACTCGCGGAACACCGGATTCAGCAGGCGATCCGACTCGAGCCAGAACCAGAGTTCCAGCCGGTTCGCCGGCAACTGGTTGATGTAGACCGTAAAGTCGTTGCTGGTGAAGGCGTTCAAGCTCGTGCCGCCGCCGTCGGTGTAGACCTTGTCCAGTTCGTCCTTGACCATGAGCTCCCGCTGCTCCTCCACGAGCTCCTGGAACTCGGCGCGCAGCGCGTTCAGGGTGTCGGTGCGGTGAGCGGGATCGTACGGATCGTCGATCTCGCCCAGCCGGTACCGCCGCCGCTGTTCACGCAGTTCGGCGCGGATCTTCTCCTGGACCGCCTCCTGCTCCGCGATGATCTCGAGGTCGCGCTCGATGTCCTTCGTGCCGATCGTGTGGGTGCCCTTGAACATCATGTGCTCGAAAAAGTGGGCCAGGCCGGTGATCCCCGGCCGCTCGTCGGCGGAACCGACATGAGCCACCCACGCAGCGGCCACGGTCGTCAGCTCCGGGCGGCTCACCAGCAGGAAGCGCATTCCGTTGTCGAGTTCGAACTCATCGACCGGCACCGCGGCTGCCGTCGGTGCGCTCTGGGCCGCACCGTCGGCCGGCCAGGCGAGCGCCGCCGCCAGCACGGCTAGCAGACCGATCCGCACCGCCGCCGCGCAGCCGTTTCTTCGTTCAGGCCAGATCACAGGCGAGTCTCCTTTCCGGTCCCCGCACCGGAGACCGTGTCAGCGGGACCGGCAGACTCTACCGCCTGCGCCGCGGGCCGGCCGCACGGCGAGTGTCCTGGACTGTTGACATTCGGGCCGCCATGTTTCTATTGTTAGCACTCGCTCGGGCCGAGTGCTAACAGGCCCTCCGTCCCGACCACGAAGACCCACATCCACCGACACCAATCCAACAGGAGGAGATCGCTGGTGAGTGTACGTCCGCTTCATGACCGGGTGCTCGTCAAGAGGCTCGAAGAGGAGGAGCAGGTCCGGGGAGGCATCATCATCCCGGACGCTGCGAAGGAGAAGCCGCAGGAGGCCGAGGTCGTCGCCGTCGGCCCAGGCAAGATGCAGGAGAACGGCGAGCGTTCCGCGCTCGACGTCAGCGTTGGTGACCGCGTACTGATCGGAAAGTACTCCGGCAGCGACATCAAGATCGACGACGAAGACATGGTCATCCTGCGCGAGGACGAGATCCTCGCGGTCGTGGGATAGGCCGGAACTGGAGAGCAGACACATGGCAAAGCAGATCGTCTACTCCGAGGACGCGCGCGGCGCGGTCCTGCGCGGAGTCAACAAGCTCGCCGACGCGGTCAAGGTGACGCTCGGCCCCAAGGGCCGCAACGTCGTCCTCGAGAAGTCGTTCGGCTCCCCCACGATCACCAAGGACGGCGTCACGGTCGCCAAGGAGATCGAACTGAAGGACGGCCTCGAGAACATGGGCGCGCAGATGGTGCGCGAGGTGGCTTCGAAGACCTCCGACGTGGCCGGTGACGGCACGACGACCGCAACGGTCCTGGCGCAGGCGATCCTGCGCGAAGGCGCGAAGAACGTGACGGCCGGCGCCAATCCGATGGAGCTGAAGCGCGGAATCGAGCTCGCGGTGGGCGCCGCCGTCGACGCCATTCACGCCCTTGCCAAGGACGTGAAGGACAGCGAGGAGATCGCCAACGTCGGCACGATTTCCGCGAACAACGACGCCGAGATCGGCCAGATCATCGCCGAGGCGATGGACAAGGTCGGCAAGGACGGCGTGATCACGGTCGAGGAGGCCAAGGGCCTGGCGACCGAGCTCGAGGTCGTCGAAGGCATGCAGTTCGACCGCGGTTACCTGTCGCCCTACTTCGTCAGCGACGCGGACCGCATGGAGTGCGTGCTCGAGAACTGCGTCGTGCTCCTGCACGAGAAGAAGATCAGCTCGATGAAGGACCTGCTTCCGGTCCTCGAGCAGGTCGCCAAGCAGGGCAAGCCGATGCTGATCGTCGCCGAGGACGTCGAGGGCGAGGCGCTGGCCACCCTGGTCGTCAACAAGTTGCGCGGCACGCTGCAGGCGGCCGCGGTCAAGGCACCGGGCTTCGGCGATCGCCGCAAGGCGATGCTCGAGGACATCGCGATCCTCACAGGCGGCCGGGTGATCACCGAGGACCTCGGCATCAAGCTCGAGAACGTCCAGTGGCAGGACCTCGGCGAGGCGAAGAAGGTCGTCCTCTCCAAGGACGACACGACGATCGTCACCGAGTCCGGCGACACCGGTCGCCAGGCCGCGATCGCCGGTCGGGTCAAGCAGATCCGCAACCAGATCGAGGAGACAACTTCCGACTACGACCGCGAGAAGCTCCAGGAGCGGCTGGCGAAGCTGGTCGGCGGTGTCGCCGTGATCCGGGTGGGCGCCGCGACCGAGACCGAGATGAAGGAGAAGAAGGCTCGGGTCGAGGACGCGATGCACGCGACCAAGGCGGCCGTCGAGGAAGGCGTCGTCCCGGGTGGCGGCGTGGCCCTGCTGCGGGCAATCGACGCCGTCGCCGGACTCTCCGAGGACGGCGACCTGGGCGTCGGCGTCGACATCGTCGAGCGCGCGCTCGAGGAGCCGACCCGGCAGATCGCCGAGAACGCCGGCGTCGAGGGTTCGGTCATCGTCCGCGACGCGAAGGCGGAGACCGGCTCGACCGGCTACAACGCCGCGACGAACGGCATGGAGGACCTGCTCGCCGCTGGGGTCATCGACCCGGCCAAGGTCACCACGACGGCGCTGCAGAACGCCGCGTCGATCGCCGGCCTGATGCTGACCACGGAGGCTCTCGTCTCCGAGATCAAGGAAGAGAAGCCGGACGCCCCGCCCGCCCCCGACATGGGCGGCATGGGCGGCATGATGTAGGCGAGCCGGCTACCGGCAAGGACCTGAGGGCGGCCCTCCGGGGCCGCCCTCTCTTCTTGGTGCGGGTGCCCCCAGGCCGCCCCCTTCAACTCCCCGCCGTCGCGGCACTCCGGTCGCGGGAGCGCTTCTGTCGCGCCTTCTTGGGCGACGGCGCCACGTCCACCGGCAATCGGAGGAGAGACATCTCGCCACTGATCTCGTCTCGAACGCCGACCGCGACGTCGTACTCGCTGCGGGCGAGCTTCATGGAGATGTTGAACCAATAGACGCCGGCCTTGGCGGTCACTCCGCGGCGGCCCAGGGTGACGACTTTCTCCCTCGCGGCCGTGCGAACGCCGTTCTTGCGGTCCAGAGCGAGGAGCCAGAGCCGGAGTTCCGCCCGCTTCCGGCCCGGTCCCGGCAGCAGTAGCACGGACTCCTCAGGCACGACCACGTTGACGCCGAGCTTGAAGCGCTTCCGGCCGGTCTTGTTCGGCGGGTCAAAGCCGACCTTGATCGAGAGTGGATTGTCGAGATCGCCCAGGTACGTCGTGGCAAGCAGCCGGTCCGCCAGCCGCTCCGACAGGGGCTTGTCCCGGTAGCTCTCCCGGTGCTGGACTCTCCTGCCCGCCGCCGCGTGCGGAGCGAGTTCGACTCGGAGCTTCCGCACCTTGCCGGGACGCCGCTTTGCCGGCATGAAGCCGAGCGAGTAGGCCGCCTCTAGCTGCTCCGACGCCTCTAGCAGCAGCTCGACCAGATCGTTCGAGTTCGCCAGCAGCTTGCCTCCGGTCTCGGCGGCGATCGCGTGCATGCCGCTCTGAGAGCTCAGCCGATGTACGGAGTCGTTCTCGAACAGGGAAGACGACATGCCCAGAGGCAGCGACGCGTCGGCTGCCAACCCGGCGCGTACACCGGCAGCGTCCACGGCGTAGAACGTGACCCGGTTCGCGTTGGCGTGGCGCGTCAGCAGATCGAAACGCCTGCTTTCGTCGGAACCGGCAAGCTCCGACATGAGTCGCGAGGTCGCCCGGCGGTCGTTCGCGCAGTGCTGATGCGCCAGATAGCTCCACACCGCCTCTCCCGGTTGCCGAGGCAGACTGTCGCTCACGTAGAGGACCGCCTTCTTGCCCGGAACGCCCCCGAGTACGCTCACCAGGTCGGCGAGTCCGGCCACCGCGGCGGCGACGCGGTTCGCTTCCTCCGCTGCGTGCCGGCGCGCGATCGCCATGTAAGGCCCATCGCATGCCGGATCCGTCTCGACGATCTCCAGGATGGCCCTTTGCCTCGCCACGTGCTGAGCCAGACCGCGGGTCGTGGCCCGGCGCCGAAGCGCCGCCGCCTCCAGAACCCGGTCCAGATCCGGCGTCGGCGGCGTCACGATCTCCAGACGGTCGCGGAACGTCGCCAGCATGTAGCGGGCACCCCAGTCTCGCCAAGGCGTTACCGCCTCGGCAAGCCGTCTCAGCGCCCGCGTCCGATGCGGACCGTGGAGGTTCGCGTCGTCGAGGTAGAGCACCACCGTCAAATTGCTTGCGGCACCGGCCGAGGACGCGCCGTGACTCCCGGACCGCGTGACCCCGGCCGGCTTCGCGCCCAGAATCGACTCGAACTCCGCGAAGTTGCTGATCTCGACTCGCTCGCCGTCGGCGTAGAGCTCGAAGTCGTCCCGGCCGAGCCCGCGCACCGGTCGACCCTTGCGGTCCGTCACGACGACGTCGACCTCGATCACCTCGACATCGACCGACTCCACGAAGGCCCGGTCCGGCGTCTGGCCGCTTACCGCGGCGGCACCGAAGAGCCACACCAAGACCAACCCCCCGGATGTCCAGAAGCGCTTGAGAGCCGGTCTTGAGCGCCGCGCCTGAGTGATTGCCGCGGGCAACAGAGACACAACGGTTGTCACAAGCACAATCGCACGACTCAGGGTGGCAGGTCGCGTCTGCGATCCGGCAGCGCAGAATCGGAACAGCGCAGCAGTGCTTCGTTCCTTGCGGCCAGACCGAGCGGGGGTTCGGTCGGCACCACAACCATGGAGCGGAGTCGTCCGCCGCGCTGGAAGGCAAACTCGACAGGAACACCTTCCCTGACCTTGCTCCCCAGGCTGTCCAGGGCCTCGCGATGCGACGCGAATCGCACCTCCGCCCCCGAGACCATCTTCAGAACATCACTCTCTCTGATGCCGGCCGTCTCCGCAGGAGTTCCCGGCACCACGTAGAGGACTGTCAGCAGCCCCGAGTTCGGATCGACCTCGAACCCGAACCCCAAGTAACCCGGCTTGTCGGATTCCCCGTCAGCATACGCGGCAACGCACAATCCGAGAGCCAGCACCGAACCGGCCACGAGTCTCTTCCGCATCACGATCTCCTTTACTGGCCTACTTGATTCTCGGTCCACGGAACCACGGTGGCCGGGACACACGCCTCGTCGTAAGACGGGCACCACAGATACGATCCAGGAGACAGGTCGCGGACGACAACCTCGTCCCCGTCATCCAGCACAGCATGGCGAGCGAGGGTCCTGAGCTCGTCCAAACCGATGGCTGCCCCCGACTCGGTAACGAGTCGCCCCCCCAATCGTCTCGGAAGGCGGAGATCACCCCTGTACCGCGCCAACTCCACGGCAATCGCGCCGTCAGGTGTCGTTTTCTGCCGCACACCTGCAGCGCCGAACTCCTTTGCCCATACGAAGACGTCCACATCAGAAACCGGAGCCGGAAGCCAGAACACTCCCTGTCCGTCCAACGACATGGGGGATTTCCCATCTACGGCCGATCCGGATCGCACCCATGCGGCCGCCCTGCTCACCGGAGCGCCATCTGAACGGACCGCGACCCTGATCTGTTGCTTCTGTTGCAACCGCAGTTCCAGTTCGGGAGGCGAGAGGCCGTCGTCAACACGGAACTGGATGTGGCCGGACGCGAGCATTACTCCCCCGCCGTCCAATAGCTCGGCAGACGCCAAGAATCTGCCGGCTGGCAACCCCACGACCGTGAAGCCACCGGAGGCCCCCTCAGATCGCGTCACCCAAGGCCCAATGCTGAGAGAACCCTTGGTGAACGTCTTCTGCGCGCGCTCGATCTTGACCCGGGCGCCCTTGACGCCACGGAGTACGTCTTCCTCAAAGGCAACGACGCGCCCGTTCACGCGACCTGCAGCCAGATCGATCTCGATACGAGCGACGCCGTCGTCATCCGCTTCGGCCTCGATGAACCCAACGTGCTCGACAGTTTCCGGATTATGGCCCTCCCAGCCCCCTTCCCAAGACCCCTCGCAAGGGTCGCACTCCGGCGCAGCGGTGAGCTCCGTGTACCACTCGCCTTCTCGCGGCAAGAGTCCCCGGAACACGCCCCCCTCCCGACTCCGCATGGCAACCCGTTGGACGCCCCACATGCCCCCGAACCACAGCATGGCTCCTTCCACCACATCGCCGCCACGGCGCAGGATCCCTTTGACAGGGAGCAACGCAAGCTCCAAGACGGTGTAATCCGTGCCCAGGAATCGGATTGACTCCTGGTGATACCGGTCTCCCTGTTGGCTAGAGACTTCAAGCTCGTAGTGCCCTTGCGGCAGCCCATCCCAAGTGAAGAGACCGCCTTCGGAGGGTGCCCCCGCGATCGGTTCTGATCCGTAACTCACGACCTGATCCTCGTTGTCCAGCTCAACAGCCGTAGCGGTCACGGCGAGACCAGTCAGCGAGGCTCCCTGAGCGCCCCTAAGCTCGACCGTTAGAAGGTTCGACGCCGCGCTCTGCAGATCGCCCACGTCAATCCAATCGTCCAGAGACTCAATGCGGACCGGCCACCGATCCAAGGGCGAGTCGACCAGCCTCAACGAGAATCGCCCAGGAGACAGTCCCTCCAGCTTGAACGAACCTGTCGCGTCGGCCCACGTTGTGACGGGGATGCGCCCGTCATCGCCGACCAGGTAGACAGCGGCAGGAGAGCCAGACAGCCGCCCGCTCACCGTCGCGCCGGTCCTCGGTTCGTTCAACTCGAAGCTCAGATCCTCGGAGCTGTCCGTGAGCGTCGTTCTCCATGCCTGGAACAGCCCCATCCAGACGCGAAGGCGCGTCGTCTCACCCGCGGCAAACGGGCATGTGACGATAAACTCTCTTTCTCTGTCCGCCCACTCGCCATCGCAAGGGCCACGGTAAAGACCAGGCGGCAGTCGCTTTCCTGGCGCCCACACCCGGCCAAGGACATAGAGGTCCTCGTGAGCGAGACGCTCCAATGCTCGGTGAGAGCTGCGAACCCGCAGGACGACTCTGCGCTCTGGAACCAGGAACAGCGGCTCCAGCGCACCCTCCGGCGGCACATACACCGACGGCGACCAGGCCCCCGGAGCTACCGCCCGAACGACCACGCCTACCTCAGAAGCGGGAACATCGACTCGGAACCCCTCCAACGCCACGTCGTAGGGGAGTTCCCAAGAAGCGACGCTGTCTCGGGTGATCGGGTCGAGTGCCTGGAACGTCACCGACTCCAGATCCAACTTCCTGTCACCAACCTCAACGACCTTCAATTGCATTTGCGCCAGCGCAGGAGCCGCTAACCAAAGGAAGGGGATCAGGCAGGATGCAATAGACGCAGTCAGCGCGGCGAACCACTCTCTGAACCGGCAGCCCTGCCGCCCGCACTGGTTACTCATATCTCAAGCTTGCCGTTGAAGTCCCGTGTCCATTGAACTTGCCGTGCACCCGCCGTCGCAGACGCGGTTGCACTCCGCGGCGGCAAACTGCGTGGGCACCAAGAGCCCGAAGAACAGCATGGACAGGATCACGTCACGCATCGGCGTGGATCTCTTGAAGAACACTCGCATAGCACCTCCTCTAGTGGCTTGTTGCAGCTTTGCCCTACGGGTGCCGGTAGCGGGCCGCCAAGGACGGCATTCTCATGACCGGACTCTCGTTGCTGTCTCGTTCATGATGCTCCGGCGCCTCAGACAGCAATCACGATAGCCAGCCTTCGGAGCCTGTGGACATGCTCCGGCGAAACAGAAACCGGACAACAGCCGACCCGAATCGGACAAACCGAACAGGAAGCCTTCCGGACCGCCAGACTTCGTGATCACCGCCAGCCTCGTCATCCCGTTTGCGGTTGCGTGACGCTGATATCGTCCGCCCGTTCCACGACCGCCCGTCGAGACCGAGACCCCACACCCCATGTCATCGACTCCACACGTTCAACCCGTGTGGCTCTGGTGGAGCGGCGGCAAGGACTCGGCGTGGGTCCTGCGCACGCTTCGGAACGACCCGAAGTGGGACGTTCGCGGGCTTGTGACCCAGATCAACCGGCACAACGGCCGGGTCGCCATGCATGGAGTCCGCCGATACATGGTCGAGCGGCAGGCGGCCGCGGTCGGCCTCCCGCTTCACGTCATCGAGTTCGACTGGGCAGCCGCCGAGAACGACCACGAGGCCGCCATCGAGGAGGGCCTGCTCCGCCTGTGCCAGGGCAACAACGAGAAGTTCCTCGCGTTCAGCGAACTCTTCCCGGGCCGGGCCATGAAGCGCCGGACGGCTCTTCTCAGCCGCCTCGGCCTTCACCCCCTGTTCCCTCTCTCGGGCCGCGACCCGGCCGACCACGCCGCGGAACTCCTGAGGGCCGGCGTGAAGGCATGGGTGTGCTCAGTGGAGACGGACCGATTGCCGGCCGAGCGCGCGGGTTGCCCCTTCGACAAGGACTTCGTGGGGGCGCTGCCCCGAGGCGTCGACCCCTGCGGCGAAAACGACGAGTTCCACACGTTCGTCGAATGGGCGCCTGGGTGGTCGTCGCGAGTGCCAACGACTCCTGGCGGCAGGATCGAGTGCTACGGCTTCGGGTTCGCGGAGATGGAAGAGTCGCCTCAGGAGCCACAGGCGGAAGAGCCTGGCACCCGAGATGGCGGCGCGCACGAAGATCGCCAAGCGCCTCGCCGGCTCACGGCAGCCAACGACCCGTTCGACTACTACGCGAGGCTGCGGAGGGTTCGAGAGCACGTCGATCACCATCTCGCCGAACCTCTGGACCTGCACGCGTTGGCGCCCGTCGCGGCCATGAGCGTCGGAGGGTTCGGCAGGTTCTTTCGCAAAGCCACCGGCCAGTCGTTCCACGATTGGCTGGTCGGTCGCCGCCTGGAGCGAGCCGTCGTCCTCCTCCGGGACCACAACGAACCGATTGGGCGAGTGGCCGAGGCCGTCGGCTTCGGGTCCGAACGAACGTTCCGAAGGTTGTTCCAGAAGAGATTCGGCTCTCCTCCGTCCCGGTTCCGGTCCCAGGTGCGCGACGAAGGCGCCTAGTCTCTCTGGCCAGCCACCCGGTCATCGTCAAGCAAGGCCGCGACCACCTCGTCGACCGGCACACCCTCCGGCTCACCACGGAAACCGGCGAGCCGGACGTAGGCCTCCGCCGCGGCGCGGTGGAACCCATCCGGCAGCCCCGCCGCCTCGAGGGTCGAGGCGATCTCCTCCATCTCGCCGGCGAAGCGCCATGCCTTCGGAGCCGCCGTGGCCGCGGCACGCACGCTTCGCTTCTCCAATCCCGGCTGGGATCGGCTCCACTCCCCGAGGAGGCCATCTTCCACCCCGTAAGCCCTGGCGGCGGCCCGCAGCGAGAGCAGCAAGGCCGCGCTGCCCTTGGTGAAGCCGGCGTAGCACATCTTGAGCGCCGAGGCGGCGCCGACATCTGCGTCGAGATCGATCGCCTCGAGGGCCGAGTCCTCGAACAGAGCCACCAGTTCCGCCGCGGCGTCTCCAGAGACGTAGAGCCGCGTGGTTCCCCGCCGGACCGCCGGCGGCCCGACGATGCCGCCGTCCACGAACCGCGTTCCGCCCGCCGCCGCGGCTCCCGCGATCTCGAGCGCCGTGGCGGGCGACACCGCGTTCGCATCGAGATAGAGGCCATCGAATCCGGTCGCTGCGACAGCCTCGGCAAGGGCCAGGGCGCCGTGAGGAGGGCAGACCGAGAGCACGGCGTCGGCCGCCGCGGTCACCGCGGCGAGCGTCTTCAGATCGTCGAAGCCCCCGTCTGCGGCCCGGGCACGGGTGTCGCGGCTGCGTCCCTCGGACGCCCACACGACCCGGACCGGCTCCCGCACCGCCGCGCCGACGGTGACGCCCATCGCCCCTGGATGGAGCAGGCCGACAGTGGCGATCGTCAAGGCAACGCGCGCGGATCGACGGCCGAGGTCAGCCGCCCGATGTCTCCGCCCTGGCGGCGGCCTCGGCTTCCGCGTCCTCCGCCCGGGCGCCGCGCAGCAGGTTCAGCATGCCGTAGTTCCCCTCGTGGCAGGCGTACTCGAACATGGGCAGTGGATTCCTGCTCATCGGAATGACCGCCGTCCACGGACCCGCGAAGGACTCCGGGTCGTCGATCGTGTACTCGTAGACGAGCCGGTCCTCCCCCACCCGCGTAAACCTCTCGGTCAGGCGCATGCTCGGGCCCGAACCCCGGAAACTCGTCTGGTCGGTGAAGTTCGTCGTCACGACGACCAGCGTGTCGCCCTCCCAGTGCCCCCGCGAGTCACCCCGCCACTGCCGCACGTCCTCCGCCAGGGTCGGCCGGCCGTCGAGCGGCACGACCCGCGAGTCGTGGACCATCTCGACCAGGAGCACGACCGTGTCCTCGGTCTGGAAGATCTGGACGTTGTTGTTGTAGGCGCTCGGACTCATCGGCGGTCCGGCGTTGAAGCCCAGGATGCAGCGTTCGGCTACGCCCCGGTCCTCGGGGCCGTGGGCCGGCCGGCGACGCGCCGCAAGGCGCTCCGCGACCCGTTGCTTCGCCGCGTCGGTCAGCTCGGGAATCCGGCCGTCGGGCGGGTCGACGATGAGGGACGTCCGCCGATCCTCGGTCAGCTTGTCCCCGTAGTCCCACCAGAACTGGTTGTAGGCGTTCGCGACGTCGGCCTGCGCCGAAAGGCCGTCGCTCGTCCGCCGGTCCTTGTTCCGCCTTGCCAGCGTCCGCTGCTCGAACTCGGCCGCGGCCTCCGCGCTGCCGAAGCGCGCCTGCTCGCCGAGCTCCTCCGGCCGCTCGAGCGGCGTGATCGTCCGGAAGTCCCAGACCCCGCGAAGGTCGGGCGCTCCCCAGGCCGTCCGCTCCAGCTCCGGCGAGTCCTGCTGCGCGACGAGGGGCGTGCCAGCCAGCACGACGATGGCGAACACTGCGATCGGCGCCTTCCGCTTGCACATGCGAGTCTCTCCTTCGTGGCGTAGCCTGAGTTTACTCGGCGGCCTGCTGGTCACGCGTCGACGAGGACCGGTCCGGCGGCCGGCAGAACCAGATCGCCGCCGCGCCAAGGACCGCGAGGGCAGCGAGTGTCCAGAGCGTGCCGGCATAGGAGCCCGTTCGATCCGCCGCACCGCCGGCCAGGACGGGTCCAAGCGCGCCGATGACACCGATCAGGGCGATCCGGATGCCGGTCGTGCCGACGAACGCCGCCCGCCCGAAGAACAAGCCGAACACGACCACTTCGCTCGTGTAGGCAGTGCCGTAGGCCACGCCGATCGCGAAGACGCAAGGATACGCCACGACCGCCGAGTTCGCCGACACGAAGACCGACAGCGCGACCGCGTTGACCAGCAGAGCCAGCGCGAGGACGCGCATCGGCGACATGAAGTCGCCCAGCGAGCCGGTCAGCCGACCGAACAGGCTGGCGCCGACCCGTACGCCCAGGATGGCCGACGCGGCGAACGTCGTGAAGCCGAGGTCTTGCAGATGAAGGGCGCCGTGGGCGGACACGACTCGCCACGGCACGGTGTTCGCCGCCGTCGCGAAGGTGGCGATCCAGAACTGGGGAGTGCGCAGAGCCCATAAAAGGGCGCCCTTCGCTGCCGACGCGCCGGCCGTTTCGGAGTCGCCCGCCGCCAGCGGTGCCTCTATCCGATGACCCGTCTCGCCAGCGTCCAGGCCTTCAGGATCGTCCGGCGGCAGTCCGTCACGACGCTGGCCGATGTCGCTCGGCTGATTCCGGACGAAGAGAACGGCGATCGCCGCGACAAGCAGGGAGATCGCTGTGACGATCTGCCAGCCGACGCGCCAGTCCCACGACTCGACCACGAGCCCGGCCGCCGGCTGCCATAGAAAGCCGACGATCGCGGCGCCCGACAGGATGATCGCCGTCGCCCGCGCCCGGTACTTGCGGAACCAGAAGATCGGGATCGTCTGGGCCGGCAGCAGCGTCGAGAGACCGATCCCGATACCGCCGACGAGCGAGTAGCCGAGGTAGAGCTCGGTCGCGCTCGAGGCTTCGCTCACCACCCAGAAGCCGCTGGCGGCGCAGAGCGCGCCCGCCGTGACCGTGGCCCGGACGCCCCAACGACGGATGGCCGCCGCCGCGAGCAAACTGACCAGGCCGTACGTGAACGTGAACGCCCCGAACATCTGGCCGATCTGCTGGCGGGTCAAACCCAGATCGTCGACCAGAGCCGGCGCAAAGATGCCGTGGCCGTAGTAGGCCGGAGCGATTCCGAGGCCGTAGATCAGGAAACCCACGGCGACCATCGGCCAGCCGTAGAACTTCCGTCGAGATTCGCGCGGAATCGTCAAGTCGCCAGGTTCCCCAGCTCAACCCGTGCCGTCGGCGGCCGGCGACGCATCCGTGTACAGGTGGCAGGCGACCCGCGCCGCGCCGACCGCTTCGAGGAGGGGCTCCACACGGTCGCAGTGGTCGAGCACCTTCGGACAACGCGGGTGGAAGGCGCAGCCCGGAGGCGGCTCGCGGACGCTCGGGACCTCACCGGCGATCAATCGATGCGGCCGGGCCGCCTCGATCACGGGGTCCGGCGTCGGCACGGACGCCAGCAGCGCCTCCGTGTACGGGTGCCGGGGCCGCTCGAACAGTTCGTCCCGAGCCGTGATCTCAACGATCCGCCCCAGGTACATCACCCCGATCCGGTCGCTGATGTGGCGCACGACCGACAGGTCGTGGGCGATGAACAGGTAGGTCAGGCGGAGCTGTTCCTGCAGGTCCATCAGGAGATTGAGCACCTGCGCCTGGATCGAGACGTCGAGCGCCGACACCGCTTCGTCGCAGATCACGAGATCGGGCTCGAGCGCCAGCGCGCGGGCGATGCCGATGCGCTGGCGCTGGCCGCCCGAGAACTGGTGCGGGTAACGGTTCGCCATCGCCGGCAGCAGGCCCACGATGTCGAGCAGCTCCGCCACGCGCGCGCCGTAGCGCCGGCGGTCGCCGGCCAGGCCGTGGACCTTGAGCGGCTCGCCAACGATCTCTCCCACCCGCATGCGCGGGTTGAGCGAGCCGAACGGATCCTGGAACACCATCTGCATTCGCCGCCGGACTCCTCGCAACTGCTTCTGGCTGTGGGCGGTCACGTCCTCACCGCCGAACACGATCCGGCCGGCGGTCGGTTCGAGCATGCGGAGGATCGCGAGGGCGGTGGTCGACTTGCCGCAGCCGCTCTCCCCCACCAGGCCGAACGTCTCGCCGCGCCGGAGTTCGAACGACACCCCGTCGACCGCCTTGACGGAGCCGACGCGTCGTCGCATGAGCACTCCCTCCGTGACCGGAAAGTGGACCTTCAGGCCCTCGACCCGAAGCAACACCTCGCTCCCGGGAGATGACCGCGAAGCCGATGCATCCACGGCAACATCCGTCGTGATCATGCGCTTCCGGCGCCGATCAGGCCGCTGGCTCCTCTTCGGCTCGGTAGCAGGCCCAGGCCCGGGCAGCACCATGCGCGACGAGCGGCGGCGGCGCCTCCAGGCAGCGCTCATGAGCGTTGGGGCAGCGAGGCTCGAAGGCGCAGCCCGCGGGCAGCGCCGAAAGGTCCGGCGGCTGGCCTTCGATCGACTCGAGACGGCCGCCGGTGTCGCCCTCGAGCCTGGGCACCGAGCGCAGGAGTCCCTGAGTGTAGGGATGCCGCGGATCCGCGTAGAGCGCCGCGGCCGGCCCGCTCTCGACGATCCGGCCGCCGTACATGACCGCCACCCGGTCGGCGTAGCGGGCGACCACGCCGAGATCGTGCGTGATCAGGATGAGCGCCGAGTCCGTCTCCCGGGTGCGTTCCTTGAGCAACTCGAGGATCTGCGCCTGAACCGTGACGTCGAGCGCCGTGGTCGGTTCGTCGGCGATCAGGAGGCGCGGGTGGCACGCCAGGGCCATCGCGATCATCACTCGCTGGCGCATGCCGCCCGAGAACTGGTGCGGGTAGTCGCCAAGCCGCTTCTCCGCGTCCGGAATCGCGACCGACCTGAGCAGGTCCACGGCCTGCTCGAGAGCCTCGCGCCGTTTGAGCCTGCGGTGCAGGCGCAACGGCTCGGCAACCTGGCCGCCGATCGTGAGCACGGGATTGAGCGAGGACATCGGCTCCTGGAAGATCATCGCGATCCGGTTGCCCCGAACCGCCCGGATGCCGGCCTCATCGAGAGCCAGCAGGTCGCGGCCCTCGAACAGGATGCTCCCCTTCTCGATCCTCCCCGGATCCGGGATCAGACGCAGGATCGAGAGCGCGGTGACGCTCTTCCCGGAGCCGCTTTCCCCCACGATCGCCAGTGTTTCGCCGGGCGCGACCTCGAAGGAAACCGAGTTCACCGCGCGAACCGGCGGTCGCTCACCGAAGCCGGAGCGGAAGGAGACGTCGAGATCCTGGACCCGTAACAGCGGCTCCGGCGCGGCCCCTCCGCTCAAAAGCCCATCTCCCGCTTCATCTCCTGGTCGATCCAGAGCCGCGCGTAGATCGGACCCGGACGAACCGCCCCGGCCCGCAGCTCGCCGCCGTAGTTCTTCACCCACGGCCACCAGGCCGTGTAGATGTACGGCACGGGCAGCCAGAGGTAGGGCGCCTCGTCCAGCATCTCCTTCGTGATTTGCTTGACGATCCGCTGCCGCTCGGCCTCGTCCCGGGTCAGGAACATCTCGTGGATGCGACGGTCGAGTCCCGGGTCCGACCACATCGACGGATTCCAGGTCTGGCCGGTAACGAAGTTCTTGCGGAGCGTGGTCGTCGGGTTCACGTGGCCGCTGGCCATCAGGTAGCCGGGACCGTGGGTGCGGGTGGTCATCATCGACAGGTAGGCCGCGTACTCCACGACCTCGATCTCGATCGTCACGCCGATGCGGTCCAGGTAGCTTGCGAGCAGCGGCGCCAGCTCCATCCGCATCGCGTTGTTGGCCGACACCTGCATCCTGAAGGTGAAGCCGTCGGGGTAACCCGCCTCGGCCAGCAGGCGGCGCGCCTTCTCGGGCTTGTACTCGAACAGTTCCTGCACCGACGGCGGCATCGCCTCGAGCGGCTCGAAGTACCCCTCCCACGAGGGATGCTGAGGGTAGGCGAACAGCTCCGCGTTGCCGCCGAAGAACAGCTCGACGATCTCCCGCTGGTTCACCGCGAGGTTGATCGCCCGCCGCACTCTCACATCGTCGAACGGCTCCTGGTCGACCCGCATGACCATGAAGGTGCCGCCCGTCGACAGCCAGCGCGACCAGCGCAGCTCGGGGGTCGTCTTCTTCAGGTGGTCGACGGCGATCCAGCGGATGTACTCGAGGATGTCCAGCTTGCCCGTGCGTATGGCGGTCAGGTAGGTCGCCTCGTCCTTGATCGTGCGGTAAGTGAGCTTGTCGATGAAGGGGATCTCGTAGGTCTGGCTGCCGACCGTGGTCCGGTCCCAGTAGTCCGGCCTGCGGGCGTAGGTCTGCGAATTGCCCGGGATGAACCGCTCCAGCGAGAACGGACCGGTGCCGGTGACGTTCCGCCAGTCCTTGGCGTCGACTTTGCCCAGTTCCCGCGGCCCGATGCCCGAGAAGTAGCCGTAGCCGAACCGGTAGTCCCACTCGGCGTTGAACTCCCCGAACTCGAAGACGACCGTGTGGTCGTCCCTGGCCACGACGCGGTCGATGTGGTCGAAGTAGGTCGGGATCGCCTTCGGGCTGTCGCGCAGGCGCTCGTAGCTGAACACGACGTCGTGGGCGTCGAGTTCCCGCGCCCCCATCACCCCGGGCTTGGCCGGGAACATCATGCCGCGCCGGACCTCGATGACCAGGGTCAGCGGGTCTTCCCATTCCCAGCTCGCGGCCACCTCGCCGCGGATCGTCTCGGGGGACATGTACGCCTCGGAGACGAAGCGCTGATCGCCGCCCCGGACCGCGGCCTGATCGAGATCGGCGACGAAGAGCTGCTCGTAGAGCATCCCCGTGTCGTGGTTCTGCTTCCAGTTCCAGTCCGTCGTGTCCCAGGACAGCGCCGACAGGGTGACGTAGACCGTGCCGACGTTCAGCTCGCCGCCATAGCGGGGCGGCTCCACCGGCACCGGGCCGGGCTCAAAGGACAGGTCCGCGCCCATGTCCGTGCCGCCGGCCGACGACGGGGAGCGAGCCGGAGGCGCGTCACCGCACGCGCCAACAACGAGGGTCAGAACTACCGTGAGCGCTACGCCGCTGCGGCGTCGTTCAGCCAGGTCTCTCATGTGCCTCTCATCCGTGGGTCGAGAAGGTCCCGCAGCGCGTCGCCGAAGACGTTCGCGGCGTAGACGACGACGGTCAGGCAGATGCCAGGCGCCAGCGCCAGCCACGGACCCAGGTACAGGTAGGTGCGGCCGTCGCCGGAGAGCATGCCGCCCCACGTCGGCGCCGGCGGCGGCACGCCGAGGCCCAGAAACGAAAGCGCCGCCTCCGACAGGATGACGGCTCCGACGCGGGTCGTGAACAGGACGATGACGACCGGCATCACGTTGGGCAGGATGTGCCGGCGCAGAATATGGAATGTGCCGGCGCCGACCGACTGCGCGGCGTGGGTGTAGACGTGCTCACGCACCGAGGTCACCGCGCCGCGCACGATGCGGGAGCCGGCGATGCCGTAGAGCAGACCCAGGATGATCACGATCTGGGTGATCCCCGGTCCCACCACCGACACGATGACGATCAGGAGCACCAGGTCGGGGAAGGTCATCCAGGCGTCGACCAGGCGCTGCGTGAGCATGTCGAACCAGCCGCCGAGGTAGCCCGAGAGGACGCCGATCAGGATCGACACGACCGTCGCCAGGGCAGCCGCGCAGAAACCCACGATCATCGACAGGCGGGCGCCCATCAGGACCCTCGAGAACAGGTCGCGGCCCAGGTGGTCCGTGCCGAGCAGGAACTGGCGCGACGGCGGCTCGAGGCGATGCGCCAGGTCGGTTTCGTTGATGCCATACGGAGCGAGCACGCCGGCGAAGATGCCGGAGAACAGGAAGATCGCGAAGACCACCGCGCCCGCGGCACCCAGCGGCTTGGTCCGGAATAGGCGGACCGTGAAGCGCCACCAGCGCGGTTGGTCGCGGACCGGCAGGGCGTCCGGAGCGGCTGCGGCGACGGTGGTCACGACATGCTCATCCGTAGCGCACCTTGGGGTCGAGCCAGCCGTAGCTCAGGTCGACGAGCAGGTTGATCAGCAGAACCGCGACGCCGACGACCAGGAAGACGCCGGAGATCACCGGGTAGTCCCGCTCGTAGACGCCCTCGAGCAGCAACAGTCCCATGCCCGGAATGACGAAGATCTGCTCCATCACGACGGCGCCGCCGATCAGCAGCGGCGCCTGCAGTCCGATCAGGGTGACGACCGGGATCAGACCGTTCTTCAACGCGTGCCGGACGACGACCACCCGCTCGCGAAGCCCCTTGGCGCGGGCCGTGCGCACGTAGTCCTGGCGCATCACCTCCAGCATCATCGTCCGGGTCATCCGCATCGTCACCGCGGACAGGGAAAGGCCGAGCAGGATCGCCGGGACGATGAGGTGCGTGAGGTTCGCGATCGGATCGACGAGGAACGGCGTGTACTCGAGTTCCGGCGCCCAGCGCCACCAGACCGACGGGAACACCATGACCAGGGTGCCGAGCCAGAAGCCGGGAATCGCCAGCATCAGGAGGGAAAACGATCGCGCCGCGTAGTCGACGGCCGAGTCCTGACGCGTCGCCGAGAGGATGCCGACCGGCACCGCGACGGACAGCGCGATGACCAGCGCCAGCAATCCCAGCTCGAACGTGACAGGCAGCCGTTCCAGAATCTGCTCAAGCACCGGGGTGCTCCGCCAGAGAGACTGACCCAGGTCGCCGCTCAGCGCGTTGCCCGCCCAGCGCACGTACTGGGAGACCATCGGCTGGTCGAGGCCCATCGCCGCCTCCAGCGTTTCCCGGTCCAGGCTGGTCGAGACGTCGTTCTGCGCCAGCATCAGGTCGATCACGTCGCCGGGGATCACCCGCATCGACACGAAGACGATCAGACTGGCGAAGAAGAGGGTTGGCACCATCGCCAGCAGCCGCCGCAGGATGTATGTCTTCATGGAAGGTGTATGAGAATACAGCCCGCCGGAACCACATGGGGACGCTGGCGTCCCCGGAAAGCGACGGCCTTCCCTCAGAGCCATGATCATCCAGGCCCGGACTCCGCTTGACCTCCGCAGGTCGGCCGCGCTGGCAGCTCTCTTCTCCAGCCTCGCTCTGGGAGCCGCGGCCGCACCACCCTCCCACGCCCAGACGGAGCCGGCGCGCGCCACTCATCGGACCGAGGCCGCTCGCCTCTCTGCTGCTCTGGAGGGCTCCTGGGTGCGGAACGAGGATCTGAGCGAAGACCCCGCCGCGAGGGTCGCCGGTCAATTCGCCTCACCCGCCCTGCGGCGGTTGGCCGATGACCTGACCGGCAGCCGCCACCGTCTCCTGATCGAGTTCCCGGGGCCGGACGTGCTGGTCAGGAACGCCAGGGGTGAGAATCTCCGTCTCCCGACCGACGGACTCGCCCGCTACGACCGCGCCGGCAACGCCAGCAACGCCTTCCTGGCCGAGGATTCGCTGGAGATCGTCACCAGGGGTGATGACCCCTGGGCCTGGCTCTGGACCGAGACGTTCTACCGTCAGGGCGACCGGTTGGTCCAGCTGACAGAGACCCAGAACTTCTCGAGCCCCGACCTGCTGTTCCGTACGGTGTACGACCACGCCGACGGCAGACCGCCTCCCTGGCCCTCGGCCACCGCCCGGCGGAGTCCCTCTTTCCTGGAGCCGGCGGCGATCCGCATCGTGCCGCCGCGCCGCGGCTACCGGGAGTTGCTCGCCGGTCCGGTCCAGGTCCGGACCCTGATCATCGATCCACTCGTCCGGTCGGTCGAGTTCCGTCTTGACGGAGCGCGCGTGAAGAAGTCCGGGAAGCCTCCCTTTTCCGCCCGCATTCGCCTGGACGATCCACCGCGCCCGCAAACGCTGGAAGTACGGGCCTACGACAGCGCGGGAGTGCTCGCCGGCACCGATCAGTTCGTTCTGAACCGACCCGACTCGCCCTTCGAAGTCCGCATCGCCGGAATTCGGTCGACTGCCTCAGCCGAGCCTCCGGCGCTCCGCGTCACAGCCAACATCTCGGTGCCCCGCACGGCAACGCTCACACGCGTGACCTTCTATCGCAGCGATCATCCGGTCGCCACGCTCGACGATCTGGATCCCGGCGCGAATCGAGGCGAGGCGCGCGTCATCCCTGTGGACACGCAGATCGAAGGCATCTCGCCTGGTGACTTCGTTCGGGTCACCGCGCAACTCGCCGACGGCCGGCAAATGGAAGACGCCGAACTCCTGGAGGGCGCCGAACACCGCAGCGAGATCGACGTGCAGCTCGTGCAGCTCCAGATCCTAGTCGTCGACCGAAGAGGAAACCCGGTAGGCAACTTGACCGCTGACGACTTCGAGATTCGCGAGAACCGGGCGTGGCGCTCGCCGGAGAACCTCCACGCGTCCGACGACGTCCCCCTCGTGCTCGGCGTCGCCATCGACTCGTCGGAGAGCATGTACCTGGTCTGGCAGCAGTTGCACACGGTCGTCCGCGCCTTCCTCGAGGGCGCCCTTGCCGAGGAAGATCGTGCCTTCCTGGTCGACTTCGACGACACGGTCCGCCCACTCCAGGCGCTCACAGGGAGCCAGCCGCTGCTGCGCGCCAGACTCCACCGGCTGCTCGCCCAGGGCGGCACCGCGCTCAACGACGGCATCCTGTTCTCCCTGCTCCAGTTCCGAGCCGAACCGGGCCGCCGGGCCCTGGTCGTCGTGACCGACGGCGACGATCTCCACAGCCGCACGAAGCGCGCGCAGGTCGCGGACTTCGCGGAGCGCATGGGTGTTCCGATCTACTTCATCGCACTCGGCTGGAGCGATCCCAGGAGCACTCTGGTCAAGAGACTCAGCCGGCAAACCGGCGGCCGTCTGTTCCGAATCCACCCGGGCCAGTCCCGAAAGGTACTGGCGAGAGAGATGCAAGCCGTCTTCGACCGGATCAGGGCGGACCTCTGGCACCAGGTTGTGCTCACCTACTACAGCGACCGACCGTCCGGAGCGGACCTGGAGCCGGAGGTTCGGACGACACGCAGAGGTCTCACCGTGAAGAGTGTGCTGCCGCTGGAGGCGCTGCAGTAGCGGTCGTGATCGCCGCGGCCATCCTGTTCACGGTCCTCCTGACCGCCGTCATCTCCGGCGTGCTAGGCATGGCCGGCGGACTGATCCTGATGGCCGTGCTGGCGAGCGTCCTGCCGGTCAGCGGAGCGATGATCCTCCACGGCGCCGTGCAGGCGACATCGAACGGCGCCAGGTTCCTGTTCCTCCGTGACCGCATGCTGTGGTCTGTGCTGCCGTGGTATGCGGCCGGCGCCTCCCTCGCGGTGCTGCTGTTCGTAGCGATCGCCTTCGTGCCCGACCCGGCCCTGGTACTGATCCTGGTCGGCAGCTTCCCATGGCTGGCCCGGCTCCTGCCGGTGCTGCGAGGGCTCGACGTGCGCAACCGGCGTACGGCCGCACTCTGCGGCCTGACCGTGACCGGCGCTCAGCTCCTGGCAGGGGCTTCCGGACCGCTACTCGATGTCTTCTACCTCGAGACCAGGGTCGACCGCCGGACGATCGTCGCCACGAAGGCGTTTACCCAGACGGTCGGGCATCTCCTAAAGATCGGCTACTACGTGTGGGTGTCACGAGCGGTGCTGCCGGAGTCACCTGACAGCCGGCTTTCCCCTTGGCTGATCGCTGGAGGCATGATCCTCGCCGTGGCTGGCGCGCGGATCGGCACGCGCCTCCTCGACCGATTCGATGACGGGCAGTTCCGGCGCGTCACCGGACCGGTGATCCTCGCGCTCGGCGCGATCTGTGCTGCGAAGGGCGTGCGGGACCTGCTGGCGACGTAGCGAACCCACGAAGTTGGCCTGTATCCTGCATTCAGGAAGGTTGTCACCATGACCAGGACGGAACACACCCGGGGCCGCCGGTCAGGCCCGGGACGGTTCGACGGCGCCTCGCTCGCCGCGGGCCTCTTCGGCCTTCTTCTCTGCGCATCGGCCGCGGCGCCAGCGCGCGCTCAGGAGCCGGCCAACCCGGACGAGCCGACCGCGACGGCTCCGGCCGACCCGATCGCCGCCATCCCGGGCATCTGGATTCGCGACGAGCGCCTGAGCGAAGACCCGATCGAGAAGCTGGAGGAGACCTACGGGCAGACCTTCGGCGGCGGGCCGGGCCGATCGCCTGGCGCAAACCCCGGCAGCGGACGCACGGGGGGCTTCGGCCGCGGCGGCCAGGGCCCTTCCGGGCGCGGGGGATACGGCGGCCGTGGCGGATTCGGGAGCGGGCGCGCCGGCACACAGCCCGGGGGTACGCAGGACGGCCCGGCGGGGATGCGGGAGATGGCGCGCCACCTTGCGGAGCGGCTCGACGTGCTGCTGATCCGGATCGACGACCCTCAGGTCCTGGTCCGGAACGCGAAGCGCGAAGACCGGATCCTCTTCCTCGACGGGCGCGACGTTGCGGACGGCTTCGGCGGTCGCAGCCGCGCGCGCCTCGTCGGCGACTCGCTCGAAATCGAAACCTCCTCCCAGGGACGGCAACGGATCGAGACCTTCTATCTGGAGGGAGAGCACCTCGTGCTCGTCACCGACCTCCAGGGCGGGCGGTACGCCGACCTGTCGTTCCGGACGGTCTTCGAACGCTCCGGCGACGCTCCGGCGGTCGCGGTTTCAACGCCCGCGACGGGCGCCCGCGACCTAGGGGCGGGGCCAGACGAGGACGGCTTCAACAAGGCAGACTTCCTGCCACCGGTCCGAGGCGGGAATGCGCGCCGCCGCCCCGATCGCGCAGACGGCGACCGGAGCGCCCGTCCCGCGACGATCCGCATCCTGCCGCCCGAGCGCGGCTACCGCGAACTGATCACCGGTCAGGTGCTGATCCAGACCCTCACGATCGACCCGCAGATCGCGGTCGTCGAGTTCCTGCTGGACGGCGAGCCGGCCACCCGCGTGACGACGCCACCCTTCGAGGCACGCATCGAGCTCGCCGATCCGCCCCGTGAGCAGGCGATCGAGGTCAGGGCAACCACCGCACGGGGCGCCTACGCCGGCGCGGACAAGATCGTTCTGAACCGACTCGATCCCCCGTTCGCGGTCCGTATCGCCGGGATCACGCCCGGCGAGACAGGCGGCGAACCGACCGTCCGGGTCGAGGCGGGCGTCGCCGTCCCCCGCTCCGAGACCCTCGAGCGCGTCGAGTTCTACCGCACGGAACGGCTCGTCGCCGCCTACAACGACTTCGAGGGTGAAGCGGGCCCGAGCGGCGTGTGGAGCGTTGCCGCCGACGTGCCGACCTCCGGCGCCTCGCCACAGGACTTCGTCCGGGTCGTCGCTCGCCTGGGGGACGGCCGGGAACTCGAGGACGTCGAGTTACTCCAGGGCGCCGAGTTCAGCGACGAGATCGACGTCCAGCTCGTCCAGCTACAGGTCCTTGTCGTCGACCGGAGCGGCCGCCCGATCCGCGATCTCAAGCCGGAGGACTTCGAGGTTCGCGAGAACCGTGAGCGACGCCAGGTCGAGACCCTCTACGTCTCGAACGACGTGCCCCTGTCACTGGGCCTCGCGATCGACTCGTCCGGGAGCATGGAGCCGATATGGCGCCGCACGAACGCAATCGCCCAGGCGTTCCTGGAGGGTGCCCTGACCTGGCGCGACCAGGCCTTCCTGGTCGACTTCGACTCAACGCTGCGCCTGGTGCAACCGCTCACCGGCAGCAAGCCGCTACTGGCGCGCGGCCTGGAGCGTCTCTTCCCCCAGGGCAACACCGCCCTCTACGACGCGATCCTGTTCTCTCTGCTTCAGTACGGCGAGGCACCCGGCCGCCGCGCCCTGGTCGTCGTCACCGACGGCTTCGACTCGAACAGCCGGTCGGATCCGACCCGGGCGATCGACTTCGGCAAGCGCCTGGGTGTGCCCGTCTACGTCGTCGCCATGCGCTCGCTCGGATTCGGTCCGACCACGATGGAGGACGCCAACCTGCGCAACAGCATGCGGCTGATCACGGGGCCTACCGGCGGGCGCCTGTTCCAGATCGAGTCGATCGACCAGATGGCCAACGTCTTCGACCACATCGAGGAGGAGCTCCGGAGCCAGTACGTGCTGACGTACTACAGCGAACGCCCGTTCGGCACCGCCGTCGAGCCGGAAGTCCGAATGACCCGGAGAGGCCTCAAGGTGCGCAGCGCTCTGCCGCTCGAAGCGATCGAGTAGAGCGAACGCGGAGCGACGCTAGTGACCGGCGCGGCTCGCTTTAGGACTGGCTGCGGGAGGGCGATCGCGGCGGCTGTCCTTCTGGTAGCGCCACAACTTCCGAGCCCCGAGCCGGCGCACAGTCAGGAGATCGCCGCCACCAGCGACCTTCCGGCTGAGAGCGCCACTCTTCCCGCCGCCGTGCTCGGCCCCTGGATCCTGAACGCAGAACTCAGCGAGGATCCGATTCTCAGGGCTCAGCAGGCGGCACGGGAGGGACGGTGGATCTCGTCGACCCTGCAGGAGCAGGCAAGAGACTACGCTGCTCGACGCGCGTCCATCCTGGTGGGAATCGAGGACGACTCGCTTCTCATCCTCGACGACCAGGGCGAGACCCTCGCCTTCCCACTCGACGGCTCGTGGCAGTCCCTCGACCGCCAGAACCAGGGTCGGGCCCTCGGGTCCGGCGACACGCTCTCCATCGAAATCGTCGCCAACGAGTGGCTCGGAGTCGACACGTTCGTCCGCGAGCAGGACCAACTCGTGCGCTCGACTCACTTGCGAAGCCGCGGACTGGCCAATGTCGGTGTGAGGTTCCGCATGGTCTACGATCGCCCGGCAGTCGGCTCGGCATCGGAGCATCCGTTCGTCGACACGGTGGGTGGCTTTGCCCGGCCGTCGACGATCCTGATCGTGCCGCCGGAACGCGGCTACCGCGAACTGCTCAGCGGCAGGGTCGGGTTCCAGACGCTGGTCATCGATCCGGTCGTCACCGCCGTCGAGTACCGTCTCGACGATCATCCCCCGAAGCGGATCAGGCAGCCACGCCATCGGACGCACATCGAACTCGACGACCCGCCACGCGAGCAGATGCTGGAGGTCTTCGCGTATGACGCCGACGGCGACCTCCAGGGAACCGACAGGCTCATCCTGAACCGCGTCGATGGGCCTGCCGCGATCCACATCGCGAACATCCGTAGTGAACCGGAAGGCGGCGCCCCGGCCGTCGTAGTCGGCGCAACTGTCTCACCGCCCTGGTCAGCACACCTCGAACGGGTCGAGTTCTACCGTAGCGAGAGCCTCGTCGCCGCCCTGGAGGACTTCGGCGAAGCCACACAAACGCGGCCCCCGCAGACGATCCACGTCGAGGCTTTGATCGAAGACCCCGAACCGGATGACTTCGTTCGCGTCAAGGCGAAGCTCACCGACGGCCGGGAGCTGGAGGACGCCGAACTCCTCCAGGAGGGCGCCTACCGGGCCGAGATCGATGTTCACCTGGTTCAGATCCAGGTGCTCGTCACGGACCGCGAAGGCAACCCCGTGAGTGCACTGAAGCCGGAAAACTTCGACATCCGGGAAGGCAGCAGGCGAATCAAACCGGAACGGCTTCACACCGCAGACGACGTCCGCCTGCTTCTGGGTCTCGCGATCGACTCGTCGGAGAGCATGCGGCCCGCATGGGGTCATCTGCGGCACGTGGCCAGGAGTTTCCTCGCAGGCGCCCTGGCGCCCGAGGACTCCGCCTTCCTGGTCGACTTCGACGATACGGTCCGTCTCCTCCAACAGCCAACCGCAGACAAGCGACGGTTGGAAGCGCGCCTCGGACTGCTGGTCCCGGGCGGCGGCACGGCCCTGAACGACGGGCTTCTGTTCTCGCTGCTCCAGTTCCGCCGTGAGCCGGGGCGCCGGGCTCTGGTCGTGGTCACCGACGGCGTCGACCTGGACAGCCGCTCGCCCTGGCAGCAGGCCCCCGACTTCGCCGAGCGCCTGGGGATCCCGATCTACTTCATCGAGCTCGACCGGTCGGTCAAGCCCGTGATCGGAAACGGCGACCTCGCCAGCAGAACGCCCGACACGACGCTGCTGCGCGAGCAGGCGCGCAGACGGCTCAGACGAGTCAGCCGGCACACCGGCGGGCGCCACTTCCACATCGACCTCGTCGCGCACGACGTGTCATGGACGGCGCGAGTGGACCGGGCGTTCGACCAGATTGAAGAGGACCTGCGGCACCAGCACGTCCTCACCTACTACACCGACCAGCCATCCGGCGCTCACGCCGAGCCCGAGATCCGGGTAACCGAACGCGGACTCACGCTCCGGAGCGCGGTGCCTCTCCGGGCGATCGAGTAGTTCACGAGCGCGAGATCACAAGTGGCAGTCGTCGTACCAGTCCGGGCCGAAGCCATCCACGCGATGGCTCGTGTCGCGTTTGTCCTGATGCTGTCGCTGCCGGCCCTCGTTCCCGGCCATGCCCAGGAGGTCCCGGCGAACACCAACACTTCAACCTCCGCCCACTCTGCCGGGGAGGACGTGCCGCTGGCCCCTCTCCTGGGGCCCTGGATGCGGAACGAGGCGCTCAGCGAAGATCCCCTTCTCCAGACCGAGAGGACGTGGCCGGGACCGGATGCCACCGCCGTGCTCATGCTGAAGCTCGCCGAGCAGGCCGCCGCTCAGCTCGACACCGTTTCGGTCCGGATCATGGAGAACAGCCTCGTTCTACTCGACGATCGGGGCGACGTCGCGCGCTACCCCCTGGATGGACGGTTCCAGGGCAGGGGCGTCAGCGGACGGGTCGTTCGAAGCGTCGACTCGGTCACCATCGAGACGATCGGCGCCGACTGGCAGAGGATCGAGACGTTCTACCGTGACGGAGACCGGCTGGTGCTGATCAACGAGCTCCGGGATCGCCGGCGTCGCAGCGCGGACTTCCGCACGGTCTACGAGCGGCCGGGCAGACTGCTCAGTACGGACCCTCTGCCAGGGGAGGGCGCCGTCACGGAGGGCGCGGCCATCCGCCTCGTGCCACCTCAACGAGGACGCAGTGAACTGCTTGGCGGCAAGGTCGAAGTCCAGACGTTGATCATCGATCCACTGATCGTGGCGGTCGAGTTCTTCGTGGACGGACGACTCGCCGGGCGAACCAGGAAGCCTCCGTTTTCTACCCGCCTCCAACTGGCCGTTCCGCCTCGCGAGCAGACGCTCGAGGTCCGGGCCTGGAACACCATGGGTGTTTTCGCCGGCAGCGACCGGATGACATTGAACCAGATGAACACGCCTTTCGGTGTGCGCATCACACGGATTCGTGGCAACCCAACCGACAGCTTCGACTCTGCCCGGGTCGAAGCCGCGATCTCGGTGCCGCGCACCGCTACCCTCCAGCGGGTCGACTTCCACCGCGGTCAGGAGCGGGTGAGGACCGTACGCGACTTCGGCGACCAGGCTGCCGCCGGCCTCGCGCGCACGGTCATCGTGGAGGCCGAAATGGAGTACGGGCCCGCCGACGGCTTCGTCCGCGTCAAGGCGACTCTCGCCGACGGCCGCTCGATGGAAGACGCGGAGATCCTTCAGGGCGCCGACTACCGGAGCGAGATCGACGTCCAACTGGTGCAGCTCCAGTTGCTGGTGACGGACCGCAAGGGCAACCCCGTAAGCGGCCTGGCGCCCGGTGATTTCGAGATCCGGGAGGGTGGCAGGCGGTACCGGCCGGAGGCGCTTCTGAGCGCCCGCGACGTCCCCCTGGTCCTGGGACTGGCGATCGATTCCTCCGACAGCATGCTCCGAGCCTGGAGCGAGGTGAGGGAGGTCGCGGCGAACTTCCTCGACGTGACGCTGGCGGCGGAAGACCGGGCTTTTCTGGTCGACTTCGACGACACCGTGAGCCTGCGCCAGCCACTCACGAACGACAAGGCACGGCTCATCCTGAGCATCGATCGACTCATCCCCTTCGGCGGCACCGCGATCAACGACGGGATCCTGTTCTCGCTCCTGCAATACGGGCGTGAACCCGGCCGCCGCGCCCTGGTCGTCGTAACGGACGGCGCGGACGAGCACAGCCGCTCACGCCCCGAACAGTCCGCGGACTACGCGGCGCGACTCGGCCTGCCGATCTACTTCATCGAACTCGATCCGACCCTTGCCGGGACCGAAACGAAGGACGGCTGGGGTGTGACCGATGTGTCGGGGGCGTTGCGGCGGAAGAAGGCACGGAAGCGACTCGAGCGGATCAGCCGGGAGACGGGGGGGCGTCTCTTCCACGTCCCGCTTACGTCCGACGATCCGCCGTGGGCCGAGCGAATCGAAGCGGTCTTCGACCGAATCGAAGAGGACCTGCGCAACCAGTATGTGCTGACGTACTACAGTGACCGGCCCCTGGGTGTGAGAGCCGAACCCGAAGTCCGATTGGTCCGGCGCAGGCTCAGGCTGAGGAGCGCGGTGCCGCTCGAAGGCATCGACTAGGCCTCCCAGCAGAGATGCAAGCAACACCTTCGCCTCCAGCCTGGACGAACGCAATCCGGACGACGAAACTCGTCGTGCTCGCGTTGGCGATCTGGCTGCAAGCCATCCACCCCGCGTGGCCGCAACCCGCACCGGCCAGCAACGAGGCCTCCCCCTACGGCGAAGAGACGCACGACGGCGTTTCATTGACCCCTCTGCTGGGCCCCTGGATACGGAACGAAGGACTCAGCGAGGATCCGGTTCAAAAGACCGCGAGTCTGTACCCCGGGAACAACTACGCCGCGCGGCTCCTGCGGAGGTTGGCCGAGGACGCTGCCGATCGGTTCGACACCTTCCTGATCCGGGTCAAGGATGGGTCGCTCGCGATCCTCGACGGCCGGGGCTCCCTCCGTTGGTATCCGCTCGACGTCGGGAAGTACCACAGTCATCCCAAGAAGATCGAGGGCCGCATCCTCGACCTCGACGAGTCGCCCGAGATCGAAACCTCAGACTCGGAGTGGCGGCGGGTCGAGACGCTCCGCCGCGACGGCGACCGACTGGTGCGAATGGCCGAGTTTCGGGGCCGCACGACGGCAGGCGTGAAGTTCCGCACCGTGTACGAGCGTCCGGAGCGCGTCTTCGGATCGAATCCTGCCGACATCCGCAGGCCGCAGCCCCTCGCCAGGCCGGTGGCCTTGCGGATCGTCCCGCCCCTGGGCCGATACGGCGAACTGCTGAGCGGCAGGCTCGAAGTCCAGACTCTCGTCATCGATCCGCAGATCGCAACGGTTGACTTCTTCGTCGACGGACAGCCTGTCGGGCAGGTGAAGAAGCGGCCCTTCGCGACGCATCTCAAACTGGCCAATCCGCCCCGCGAGCAGAGACTTGAAGTCCGAGCCTGGGGGCCCGTCGGCGAGTTCATCGCAAGCGACACGGTCGTCCTGAACCGGCTCCACAGGCCGTTTAGCGCCCGAATCACGAAGATTCGCCCCGCCCATTCCGGCGAGAACGCCCCGATCCGGGTCGAGGCAGCTGTCTCGCTGCCGCGCGACGCGGTGTTGGAGCGGATCGACTTCTACCGCAGTGACGAACTCGTCTCCACATTGGATGACTTCGCTGAACAGGCAGCGCTCCGCGCCACGGGTACGGCCCACATCGGGGCGCTGATCGCCGACATTGACGCCAACGACTTCGTCCGCGTCAACGCACGGCTGGCCGACGGTCGCGAACGGGAGGACGCGGAACTCCTCCAGGGCGCCGACTACCAGAGTGAGATCGACGTTCAACTGACCCAGATCCAGGTCCTGGTGACAGATCGCCGGGGCAATCCGGTCAGCGGCCTGGCACCCAGCGACTTCGAGGTCCGCGAGAACGGCCAACCGCGCCCTGTGGAGACAGTGCACACTGCCCGCGACGTCCCGCTGGTGCTAGGTCTGGCAATCGATTCGTCGGACAGCGTGCTGCCGATCTGGCGAGAGCTACACGCCATTGCCGCGAACTTCCTCGAGGCCATCCTGGCGCCGGAAGACCGGGCATTCATCGTGGACTTCGACGACGTGGTGAGGCTCCTCCAGCCACTCAGCCAAGAAAAGGAACTTCTGTCCCGCGCTCTGGGTCGACTGACCCCGTGGGGCGGCACCGCCGTGAACGACGGGCTCCTGTTCTCGCTCCTGCAGTACGGTCGCGAACCCGGCCGCCGCGCGCTCGTCGTGATCACGGACGGCCTCGACATCCACAGCCGCACGCGACCCGGACAGTCCGCCGACTACGCGCAGCGCCTGGGGCTCCCGATCTACTTCATCGAGCTGGCCCAATCCGAAGAGACGTACACCGTTCATGACCCGTTCGCGTGGGGGGCAAGGAGGGTGGAACGGGAGGCGAGCGGCCGGCTCAGGCGGATCAGCCGGCAGACCGGCGGGCGTGTCTTTCCCGTCCGACTCCTCGACGACGATCCGCCCTGGGTCGAGCGGATCGAACAGGCGTTTGACCAGATCGAAGAGGACCTGCGGCATCAGCAAGTTCTGACGTATTACAGCGATCGGCCACTGGGCACCGCCGTCGAACCCGAGATCAGGGTGACCCGGCGCGGCCTCAGGCTGCGGAGCGCGGTGCCACTGGAAGGCATCGAGTAGACCTGCCCGAGAGATGCGTACGGAAACCGCAGCGCCGGTCCTGGCGAGTCTCGGGCGGACGATGGTCCGTGCGGTCATTGCCTGGACGCTATTGCCGACCGCCGTCGTCCCGGTCGCCGCCCAGGACGCACCTGCCGTCAGCCAGGTCGTCCAGGACGGCTCCGAACCGGAAGTCGACCCCGGGCTGGCCCACCTCCTGGGGCCGTGGATACGCAATGACTCGCTCAGCGAGGATGCGGTCCTCAAGAACGAGAGCATGTGGCGCAGCCGGAAGGTCATCCCGCCCATCATGGTGGAACTGGCGACCAGTGCGGCGGACCGCCTGAGCGCGGTGGAGATTCGCGCCGACGGCGAGCAGTTGCTGCTCAGGAACTCCAGCAACGAGGAAACCGCCTTCAACCTGGACGGGCGACTGCACACCGATCCGGCGGGCAACCAGAGTCAGGTGCTGCTGGCCGACGGTACATTCCGGACCGAGCTGTTCGTCGCCGGCTGGCTCGTGGTCGAGACCTTCTACCGGAGCGGCGACCAACTGCTGCGGATGACGGACATTCAGAATGCCCGATATCCCAGTCTCAGGGTCCGCACGGTGTACGAACACGATGGTGGCGAACCGCCACCCGGGTTTCCGGCCGGCGGCGGCGTTCACCGTCACGACCGACAGGCCGTCATCCGCATCGTGCCGCCGGAACGCCGCTACCGCGAGTTGCTCAGCGGCAGTGTCGAGATACAGACCCTGGCCGTCGACCCGGTGGTCAGCGCCGTCGACTTCTTCCTGGACGGCCGCCACATCCGACAGGTCCGCAAGCACCCGTTCAACACCCATCTCGAACTCGCCAGCCCGCCGCGGGAGCAGACGCTAGAGGTCCGGGCCTACGGTTTCCAGGGCGCGTACGCGGGCGCCGACCTGATCGTGCTCAACCGGCTCGACGCGCCCTTCGCCGTCCGCATCACGGACCTCTCCGGCGCGGCGGCGAACGGAGCCGAAGCCGTGCGGGTCGAAGCCAGGGTCTCGGTGCCCCGGTCCTCCACGCTCGAGCGGGTCGACTTTTACCGCAGCGAGGATCTGGTCGCGACCGTGAACGACTTCGGCGGCACCGCCGAACCCGGGACCGCACGCACGATCCCGGCGGCCGCGATGATCCCGGGGGTCGAAGCCAGCGACTTCGTCCGCGTCTCGGCGACGCTCGCGGACGGCCGCTCGCTGGAGGACGCCGCGCTCGTCGAGGGTTCCGAGTACCAGAGCGAGATCGATATCCGGCTGGTCCAACTCCAGGTGCTGGTCGCCGACCGCGACGGCAATCCGGTCAGCGACCTGGCGGCGGAAGACTTCGAGATCCGGGAGAACGGCAAGCGCCGCCGCGCCGAGGAGCTGCACACGTCCCGGGACGTGCCGCTCGTTCTGGGTCTCGCGATCGACTCCTCGACCAGCATGGAACCGATCTGGCTGGAACTCAGGTACGTCGCCGGCCGATTCCTCGACCGTACGCTGGCCTCCGACGACCGCACCTTTCTCGTCGACTTCGACTCCATGGTGCGCCTGCTGCAACCATTGACCGGAGACAAGTCGCTACTGTCCGCCCGGCTGGATCGTCTGATTCCGTTCGGAGGCACGGCACTCAACGACGGCCTCCTGTTCTCCCTCCTGCAGTACCGGAACGAGCCGGGGCGGCGCGCCCTGGTCGTGATCACCGACGGCATCGACAAGCACAGCCGCTCCCGCCGGGAACAGGCCACCGAGTTCGCCGAGCGCCTCGGCCTGCCGATCTACTTCATCCAGCTCGACCCGAGCGGTCTACGGTTCGAGAGCGGAAGCCTTGCCGCCATCGGCATCGCCCGGCCGCGGCTCCGGCGGATCAGCCGGAGAACCGGCGGACGGCTGTTCACGATCGAACTCTCGCCCGACACGGCTGCCTGGACCGCTGAACTCCGGGCGGCCTTTGACCGGATCGAGGAGGACTTGCGACACCAGCATGTCCTGACCTGGTACAGCGACGCATCGTCGGACTC
The DNA here is from genome assembly GCA_026707545.1 of Acidobacteriota bacterium. Taxonomy (NCBI): domain Bacteria; kingdom Pseudomonadati; phylum Acidobacteriota; species Acidobacteriota bacterium. The sequence continues at coordinate 1,801,803 of JAPOWR010000001.1, forward strand.
GGCGTCGGTTCCCAGGGTCCGAATCACCCGGCGCGGCCTCACGTTGCGGAGCGCGGTGCCGCTCGCAGGGATCGAATAGCCCGAAGAGGACAAGCAGGTGAGAGCCTTACCATCACTCCGGGTCGGCGTCGCGGCAGCGGCCATCCTTGCGCAGGCTCCGGCGCTCTCTGCCCAGGATGCCATCCGCATCATTCCACCCGACCGCGAGCACCGCGAACGGCTCAGCGGTCGGGTGGAAGTCCAGACTCTGATCATCCATCCGTTGATCACCGCAGTCGAGTTCTCCCTGGACGGCGACCGCGTACAGCGAGTCACGGAGAAGCCCTTCACGACGCACATCGAACTCGCCGATCCGCCCCGCGAGCAGGCACTCGAAGTTCGAGGCTTCGACGAACAGGGGAAACACCTGGGCAGCGACCGGATCGTCCTCAACCGGCTCGACGTACCCTTTGCCGTGCGCATCCTGGAGATCCGCCGCGAGCAGGCGAGCGAGTACGCGACGGCCCGGGTCGAAGCCGCCGTATCGGTGCCGCGATCCGCGACTCTGGAACGGGTCGAGTTCTACCGCGGGGAACGCCTGGTCGAAGCCCTGCGTGACTTCGGCGAGGAAACGGCTACCGGCGCGCCGCGCACGATCGCCGTCGAGAGCCTGATGGAGTGGGTGCCTGCGAACGGCTTCGTCCGCGTCGTGGCGAGGCTCGCCGACGGCCGCGAGTGGGAGGACGCGGAGCTCCTGCAGGGCGCCGAACATCGGGGGGAAATCGATGTTCAACTGGTTCAGCTTCAGGTGCTCGTGACCGACCGCAACGGAAACCCGGCGAGCAATCTGCGGCCCGAGGACTTCCAGGTCCGCGAGAAGGGCGAGCGGCGCCCGGTGGAAGGTCTTCACCAGTCCACCGATGTCCCGCTCGTCCTCGGGCTCGCAATCGACTCCTCAAGCAGCACACGGCTCATCCGGGGGAGTCTGATCGAGGTCTCCGCCAGCTTCCTTGAAGCCGCTCTGGCGACAAGCGATCGCGCCTTTCTCGTTCACTTCAACGACGCTGTAGCCGTGCTACAGCCTCCGAGCGGGCACAAGGAGCTCCTCACCAGCCGATTGCACTACCTCGATCCGAAGGGCGGTACGGCGCTCAACGATGCGATCCTCTTCTCCCTGTTGCAGTACCGCGACGAGCCTGGGCGCCGCGCGCTCGTCGTGATTTCGGACGGTCTCGACGAACACAGCCGGTCCGAACCGAATCAGGCCGCCGACTTCGCGAAGCGTCTCGGTGTGCCGGTCTACTTCATCCAACTGGAGCCGCTGCAAGCCTGGGTCCTCGTCAGCAGATCAGACAGATCACGAAACAGGTCCTACTCCACTACCGCCAGGCTACGAGAACATCGGAGGGCCCGGCAGCGTCTCCTGCGGATCAGCGAGCAGACCGGTGGGCGCCTTTTGCCGGTCGGACGTTCAACCGGAAGCGTGCCCTGGCCGGAGCAGCTTGCGACCGTCTTCCGTCGGATCCAGGACGATCTGCGGCACCAGTATGTCCTCACCTACTACAGCAACCAACCACCGGGCGCCGCTATCGTGCCGGAGGTCCGAGTGACCCGGAGGGGACTCAAGCTGCGGAGTGCGGTACCCCTCGGGGCGATCGAGTAGCAGTTGCCGGCACCCGGCGGCAGGCTCGGGCCTTGGCCCCTACTGGCCGCCGCCAGTCACCGCGGCTTCCCGCTCCTGGGCCCGGGCGCCGGAGAGGATGTTCGTCAGGCCGTAGTTGCCCTCGTGGCAGGCGTACTCGAAGATCGGCTCCTCCGTGCGGGCGAGATCGATCATCATCGTCCAGGGGCGGACCCAGGTCGCCTGATCTTCGTATGTGATCTCCCACTCCATCGTGTCCGGGCCCGTGCGCGTGAAGCGCTCGACCACCTTCAGACCGTCCGTCGCCCTGCCGCTGGCTCCGCCGGCGGCGGAGTAGTTCGTCGTCTCGACCACCAGCGAGTCGCCCTCGAACCAGCCGCGCGAGTTGCCGTGCCAGAGGCGCAGGTCGTCGGGGAGCGCTGCCGGATCCTCGAGCGGGATGATCCGCACGTCGTGGATCAGCTCCTGCAGGATCGCGACGTGGTCGGCGGTCTGAAAGAACTGGAAGTAGCTGTTGTACCCGGCCAGGGTGTTCGGCACGCCGAAGGTGATGCAGCGCACGCCTAGGGTCATGTCCTCGGGGCCATCCGGAACCTCGTCACCGTAGGCCACCGCCGCCCGCATGCGCTCCATCGCCGGCTCCGTCAGGGCCGGAATGCGACCGTTCGGCGGGTCGATCACGAGCGAAGTGCGGTTGTTCAGTTCCCGGTCGACGAGCCAGAACGAGTTGTAGTTTCCGGTGACCTGGTCGAAACCACGGAACTCGGGATCCTCGAGGACCCGCTGGATCAGGTAGTCGCCGAGAAGATCGCCGGCCTGGGAACCCTCCCGGATCTCGTCCAGCCTGCGCTTGAGATCGGCGAGTTCCTCGTCCGTCAAGGTCGCCTTGTCGCCGAAGGCCTTCGGCCGCTCGAGCGGCGTGGCGCTGTTGTTGGCCCAGATTCCCTGGAAGTCGGGGTGGCCGTCGGCGGTCCGTGGGGCGGACCACTCCTCCGCTCCAGCGGTCGTTGCGACCAGAAGCAGGATCAGGAACGTCGGCATCGGAGCACGGGCGAAGTCATTTCTCGGCATCATCTCAACCTCCCGGTCGACGGAATCACCAGTATACGAACGGCCCGGTATCCTCCCGGCGCCAATTCCAGGGGAGACCACCGCCATGCAGCTCAGCCAGTCCGTAGCCATCGAACGCCACGAGGAGCCGGGAGTTGGAGTCATCGGCGCGATCTGGATCGACAACCCGCCGGTCAACGCGCTGAGCCAGCACGTACGCGAGGGGCTCGCGGCGGCCGTGCCAGCAGTAGCCGACGACGCCGAGATGCAGGCGGCCGTCCTGGTCTGCCGCGGCCGCACCTTCATCGCCGGCGCAGACATCCGCGAGTTCGGCAAGCCGCGCCTGCCCCCGGACACGAACGAGGTCCGGCGGATGATCGAGAAGTCGCCCAAGCCGTTCGTCGCGGCGATTCACGGCACCGCGCTGGGCGGCGGGCTCGAGATGGCGATGGCGTGCCACTTCCGGGTCGCCGACCGCAACGCGCGGCTGGGCCTGCCCGAGGTGAGGCTCGGCATCCTGCCGGGCGGCGGCGGCACCCAGCGTCTGCCCCGCCTCGTCGGCGTGCCACGGGCACTCGAGATGATCACCAGCGGCGAGCACATCACCGCCGCCGAGGCCCTTGACCTGGGACTGATCGACGCAGTAGCGGGCAGAGAGGGGGAAGACGGCCTCGCCGCCGCCGCGTTCCGCTTCGCCCTGCGCGCCGTCGCGGAGGGACGGGGCCTGCCCCGGGTGAGAGACATCGAGAGTCACCGCGACGCCGTCCGGGAGAACCCGGGGATCTTCGACGAGTTCCGTCGCCGGATCGCACGCCGAACCCGGGGCTTCAACGCCCCCGAAGTCTGCATTCAGTGCGTCGAGGCAGCGGCCGCACTGCCATTCGACGAGGGACTCAAGCGCGAGGCGGCGCTGTCGCGGACGCTCCATGCCGACCCGCAGTCGCGGGCCCAGCGCTACTACTTCTTCGCCGAGCGCGCCGCGCGCAAGATCCCCGACGTCCCGGCCGAAACCCCAGTGCGCGAGATCGCCAAGGTCGGCGTGCTCGGCGCCGGTACGATGGGCGGCGGCATCTCGATGGCGTTCGCCAACGCCGGGTTCCCGGTCTCGATCGTCGAGCAGGACCGCGACGCTCTCGACCGCGGCCTGACCACCGTGCGGAGCAACTACGAGCGCAGCGCCGCGCGAGGACGCTTCACGATCGACCAGGTCGAGGAGCGGATGGGCTTGCTCGACGGCGGCACGGACCAGGACGCGCTCGCCGAGTGCGACCTCGTGATCGAAGCGGTGTTCGAGGACATGGAACTGAAGAAGCATGTCTTCGGCCAGCTCGATCGGATCGCGAGGCCCGGCGCGCTGCTCGCGACAAACACCTCCTACCTGGACGTCAACGAGATCGGCGCTGTCACCGACCGGCCGGAGGACGTCGTCGGCATGCACTTCTTCAGCCCGGCGAACATCATGAAGCTGGTCGAGGTCGTGCGGGGCGAGAAGTCCGCGGCCGACGCGGTCGCCACGGCGATGTCGATCTCCCGCGCCATCGGCAAGGTGCCGGCCCTGGTCGGCGTCTGCCACGGCTTCGTCGGCAACCGGATGCTCTTCCAGCGTCGCCTGCAGGCCGACCGGCTGGTGCTCGAGGGCGCGCTGCCCTGGGACATCGACCGGGTGCTCTACGACTTCGGCATGCCGATGGGCCCCTTCCGGATGAGCGACCTGGCCGGCCTGGACGTCGGCTGGAACGCGGAGACCTCCTCGTCCAGCACCCTGCGCGAGATGCTCTGCGAACGCGACCGCCGCGGCCAGAAGACGGGGCGCGGCTACTACGTCTACGACCAGGCGACACGGGCCGCCGCGCCGGACCCGGAGGTGATGGACCTCGCCCGCGACCTGGCGGGCCGGCTCGGGATCGAGCAGCGCGACATCGGCGACGAGGAGATCCTGAACCGCTGCCTGCTTTCCTCCGTCAACGAGGGAGCGAAGATCCTCGAAGAAGGCATCGCGCTGCGCGCCAGCGACATCGACGTCATCTGGATCAACGGCTACGGCTGGCCCGTCTACCGCGGCGGTCCGATGTTCTGGGCCGATGAGTTCGGCCTCGACCGCATCGTCGACATCCTCGACGACTACGCCGCCCGTTTCGACGCCGATCAGTGGCAGGCCGCACCGCTGCTGCGGGAGACGGCGGCCGCCGGCGACCGTCTGAGCGGCTAGCGACTCGGCTTCGGACTCACCCGCCCGCTCCGGGCCACAGGGGGTAAGGGTCCCAGCGGCCCTGCGCTGGCTGGACGCCGTGGGCGAACCGAGCCCGGATCTCGCTGCTACTGTTCTTCGATGCCCAGCCACCGGACTCTGAGGTTGCTGCCCCTCGGGCTGACCATGGTGCTCCCGGTTGCCGGGTGGGGCCAGGAACCCGGGGACACGGACTGGCCCGTCGTCACGGGCAACAACGCGAGCCAGCGATACGCGCCGCTGGGGCAGATCGATCGGCACAACTTCGGCGAGCTGGAGATCGCGTGGCGGTGGCTGTCGCCGGACAACGAGCTGATGGAGGAGAACGAGGAGCTTCAATCGCCGCGGATGAGGCCGCGCCGGCACGAGGCGATTCCGATCAAGGTCGGCGAGAAGCTCTACGTCACGACCGGCTTCGGGCAGATCGCGGCCATCGACATCGAGCGCGGCCAGAGCCTGTGGACCTACGATCCCGAGGTCTACTCCCAGGGCCCGGCCGCCAACATCGGCTTCATCCATCGGGGCGCCGCCTACTGGAAGGACCCCGATCTGCCGGACACGGGTGGCCGCCTCCTCTACGCGGCAGCGGACGCCGTGCTCCGCGCGGTCGACATCCTGAGCGGCGAGCCCATCGAGTCCTTCGGCGACGGCGGCCAGGTCGACCTGACCCTGGGGCTGCGGCGCCCGGTACCCCGACGGGTCTACGGCTCCAGTTCTCCGGTCTCGATCTGTCGTGACGTCGTGATCGGCGGCTCGTCGATTTCCGACGGACCCAGGAACCCGGAGTTTCCGCCGGGCGACGTCCGCGGATTCGACGTGCGCACCGGCGAACTGCTTTGGACCTTCCACTCGATTCCGCAGGAGGGCGAGTTCGGGCAGGAAACGTGGGAGGACGGTTCGTGGCAGTACAGCGGCAACACGAACGTGTGGCCGATGATGAGCGTTGACGAGGAGTCCGGCCTGGCCTATCTGCCCTTCAGCACGCCGACCAACGACTGGTACGGCGGGCACCGCCTGGGCGACAACCTGTACGCCGAGTCCCTGGTCGCCGTCGACTGCAGGACGGGCGAGCGGCGGTGGCACTTCCAGACTGTCCACCACGGCCTGTGGGACTACGACCTGCCCACCTCCCCGATCCTCGGCGACATCGAAGTCGAGGGCCGGACGATCCACGCCGCGATGCAGCTCTCCAAGCAGGGTTTCGTCTACGTCTTCGACGCGCGCACCGGCAAAGAGGTGTGGCCGATCGTGGAGCGCGAGGTGCCGCAAACCGGCATCGTCGGCGAACGGACGTCGCCGACCCAACCCTTCCCGACCAGACCGCCGCCGTTCGAGCGCCAGGGCATCACGTTCGACGACCTGGCGGACTTCACGCCCGAGCTGCGCGTCGAAGCGCCGAAGATCGTGTCCCGGTACCAGTACGGTCCCCTGTTCACGCCCCCGACGGAACGCGGAACCTGGCTCATGCCCGGCTGGGGCGGCGGAGCTAGCTGGCCCGGCGGCGCCTTCGACCCGGAAACGGGCATGCTCTACGTGCCTTCGTTCACCTGGCCCGTGGTCAACGTGCTGAGCAGGCCGGACGCGAGCCGCTCGTCGTTCGACTACGTCGGGCGGATCCTCCGCGACGTTCGCGGTCCGGACGATCTTCCCCTGTTCAAGCCGCCCTACTCGCGAGTCACCGCCTACGACATGAACCGCGGCGAGATTGCCTGGACCGCACCGCTGGGGTACGGACCGGTTCGGCATCCGCTGCTCGCGGAACTCGACCTGCCGCCCCTCGGGGGCGGTGTCCGCGCCCACATCCTGGCGACGAAGTCCCTGGTGATCGTGACGTCCGGCAGGTCGCTGGCCTTCGCCGGCCTCGAGGACGAGGCCGCCGCCGAGGGCTCCGGGCGTGATGACTGGCGTGTCGAGACGCCGATGCTGCGGGCCTTCGACAAGGCGACAGGTGATCTGATCGGAGAAATCGAGTTGCCCGCCCACTCCGACGGCAGCCCGATCACCTTCCTCCACGGCGGCCGCCAGTACATCGTGTTCGCACTGGGCGGCCGGGGGACCCTGCCGCTCGAGTTGATCGCCTACCGCTCGCCCACGTGACGGGAGACGGACCCACCAGATCCGGAAGGGCCGCAGGGCCTCGGGAGCAACCAGATGAGAACCCCAACGAGCATCGTCCATGTCGTCGTGGCGCTTGCCGGAGTCGCCGCGATCGCCGCCACGCTGGGATGCACGCCAGGCAGCGCCGATCCACCGGCATCGGGTGCCGGCCAGCCGAGCAAGTTCGGGACCTACAAGCGGGAGCCAGCCTACGACGGCGCGAACCGCTACTCCGTCTACGTGCCGATGCCTGACGGCGTGCGCGTCTCGGTCGACTACTTCATCCCGACAAGCGAAGGCGTCGAGGCGTCGGAGCCTCTGCCGACGATCCTCCACTACACGCGCTACACGCGCGCCTTCCAGGTCGAGGACGACGAGGGGGCCACGAGGATCCTCGCGCAGGCTGAACGGGATCCGCTGCTCCAGCACGTCCTGCACCGCGGCTACAGCGTCGCGGTCGCCGACGCCCGCGGCACGGGCGCCTCGTTCGGCGTCCACAACGGCGCCTTCTCGATCGAGGAAACCGCCGACTCGTACCACATCGTCGAGTGGATCGCCGCTCAGCCGTGGTCGGACGGCAACGTGGGCATGCAGGGGCGCTCCTATCCCGGCATGACCCAGTACCAGGCCGCGACCCAGGCGCCGCCCGCGCTCAAGGCGATCTTCCCGGAGATGGCGGGCCCCAGGGCCTACGACTTCGTCTTCCGCGGCGGCACTTACAAGAACGAGTTCATCGACACCTGGGGCGCCGGCACCAGGGCCGCCGATCTTTCGACGGCGGCCGCCCCGGTCGACGAGGACCCGGGCGGCGCGCTCCGCGACGCCGCGGTCGAGGAACACGCAGCCAACCTGTGGGCGCAGGACCTGGTCGGCACCGAGACCGCCGCGTTCCGCGACTGGGTCTACGAGACGGAAACCGCCCGCGCCGACTGGAACAGCATCGCGACGATCGACGACCTGGAAGCGATCGACGCGTCGGGCATCGCGATCTACCACCTGGTCGGCTGGTACGACATCTACACCTCCCAGCAACCGATGCTCTACGCCAGCCTGGAGGCCGCGCCCCAGAAGATGGTCATCGGCCCCTGGATTCACAGCGGCGGCTACGGCGGCGACGTCCACAAGGCCGAGTTCCTGCGCTGGTACGACCACTGGCTCAAGGGGATCGATACCGGGGTGATGGACGAGCCGCCGGTCCACTACTACGTGATGGAGGGCAACCACACCCTGCCAGAGGATCCGGCGGTCGATCTCAGCCTGGACGAGGAGCGGTCCGAAGATCCCTCTACCTGGATCGGGACCGACGTCTGGCCGCCGGAGGGACTCGCCACGCGACGCTTCCAGCTCGCCAGCGACGGCGCGCTCAGCGACAGCGCCGGCGACCCCGGCCACGACGAGTACACGGTCGACTACACCTCGGCCATGGGCTCCTTCTCGCGGTGGATGAACGGCCACGGCTCCCGCCGCCAGGACCGCGCGGGCACCACTTTCTTCGACGAGCGCTCAGCCGAGAACGGCAAGGCCCTCACCTACACGACGGAACCGATGGCCGAGGCGATGACGATCACGGGCTACCCGGTCCTTCGCCTTTCCGTCACCTCGACCCACGACGACGGTGACTTCTTCGTCTACCTCGAGGAGATCGACGCGGACGGCCGGTCGCACTACGTCACCGAAGGAGCGCTCCGCGCCTCCTATCGGGCTGTCGCCGAGGCGCCGTGGAACGACTTCGGCCTGCCCTTCCATCGCGGCAACCAGGAGGATGTCGAGCCGCTACCCGACGGCCCGGCGGAACTCCTGATCGACCTGATGGGAACGGCGATCACGATCGACGAAGGCCACCGCCTGCGGCTGACGATCGCCGGCGCCGACGCCGCCAACCACGCGCTCTACCCGGACCCGGAAGGCGGCGACGCGCCGACCGTGACGATCCACCGCGGCGGCGACGACGGTTCCTGGCTGGACATGCCGGTCGACAGCGACGGTTGAACACCGCGGGGCGCACTTCGTCGCGCTTCTACGGCACATGCTTCTGGCCGTCACGCTCCGCCACGACCAGTGTCCACACGCGAGGCGGGTTCGCAAAGCTCGTGTCGGCGTCTCTGTCCGAAAAGGCGTACCAGCCCATCAGCGGCACGGCCACGTCCGTCACGTCCGGCTCGAGCCGGGCTCGAAGCCTGAGCCGACCGTACCGGCCGGCCTCCTCGCCGTCGCGGCGTTCCAGCTCGACATCCGAGAAGCCGAGAACCAGCCGGTAGCGGGGAAACAGGGCCTTGTACACACCTTCCTTGGCCGAGAAGACGAGGGTGAACATCTCCGCTTCGGTCAGGCCGCCGGCGCCTCCCTGACGGAGACTCATCTCGCGTTCGGTAAGCACCCGTGCACCGAGCCGCCCTGCCTGCCGTGCGGAAACGACGCGTTCCACATCGACGCCGAGCCCCCGGTACCGGTCAGCCGCCGCAACCGCGGCGAAGCCGAAGCCGGCACCGTGGGAGATCGAGCCGACCACGCCCTGCGGCCACCGGGGAACATCGTCATCGTCGCCGCCGATCTCGCCCTCCGACGCATCGGCCCCCAGTAGCTGCCTCAGCGCATACGCGGCACTAATCCGGCCGGCAAGGTACTCCCGCCGCCGCTTGTCGATGGCGCTTTCGAGGGCACCGGGCAGGCTGAAGCCGAGCTGTCGAGCTTCCTCGATCAGCTCTTCCAGCGGGCCGATCTCGTGCGCCGCGACGCTGATGTCGCGGGGAAGGCTGCCCGTCAGGCTCGGAGGCACTCCCCGGGCCGTGCTCACGCGAGGAAGTAGCGCCGCTGCTCCGGCGTCGGTACGGGACACTCCGCCAGCCGGCGGCCCACCTGTTCGCGGTTTCGCGCCAGGATCCGGTAGCCCCAGTCGAGCACGGCTCTCGGCACGACCCGCGCGAGCAGGGCGAGCCAGCGTTCCGGGCCGTCCAACCGCTCCGCCAACCACAGCACCGCTGCGCTGCGGACCCTGATCTCACCCGGCAAGGGCGAAGCTGGAGTAGCGCCCGCGTGCGTTGCCGGCAGAATCTCAAGCACCATGCTGTCCAGATCGGCAAGATCGGGCCGGACGGCGGTCAGCCGCTCGAACGACTCGCCGTCCTGGGGCGCGAACCGGACGCCGGACGGTACGCCGCGCAACAGACATCGCGCCACCGACCAGTTGCAGAGCGCGCAGTCGCCGTCGTAGTAGACGATGGCCCTGGGCGGCCGGCGTTCGCGGCGCTCGTCCATGGCGACCATTCTAGGAGTCCGCCCGCAGCGACCGCTATCGGACCTACCTGTTGGCCGCCTCGTCCAGCACGCGCAGGAAGGCCCTGCCGGTCATCAGGCGAGGTTCGCCCTCGACCATCTCCATCCGTTCGACGTACGAGGCCGTCTTGCCGTCGGCGCTGTACATGACGAGGGTCGGATAACCGCGCACGCCGAACCTCCGGGCCAACTGGCTCTCCTGCCCCCCGGACTCGGGGTTCATCCGCACCGCGAGCATCGCGTCCAGGTAGCCGTCGACCTCATGGTCGGTCAGCAGCTCACGCTCGAACTGACGGCAGTAGGGGCACCAGTCGGTGTAGATGTACAGGAACAGCGGCAGGCGGTCACGCTGCTGGACCTCGAGCGCCTCAGCCAGCCCGGCGGCCCCTTCGTACCAACCCTCGAAGTCGGGGCGGCCCGACGGCGAGTCGGAGGCCGTCGCCGGCGCCGCAAGGGAATGCGCAAGCAAAGCCGCGGTGCCGGCCAGGAGGAGCATCGCGAGCGCTCCCCAACCGATCCTCCGAAGCCCCGGACAACACTTCATGGCGTGTTCGATCGTATCAGCGCGCGGCGGCCGATCCGCGGCCCAGCCGGGCCCCCGGCAGGAGCGGCGCGGCCCGCCCCATCGCCTCCTCGGCACGGTCGATGAGTCGGCCGAAGCCGGCCCGCGTGCGCGCGCTGACCGCGACCGCCTCGAGCTGGCCGGCCATCTGTCGCGCGTGCTCGTCCGTCACCAGGTCGCACTTGTTCAGCACGACGAGGAGCGGCTTCGAGTTGAGCGAGAGCTCCTCGATCAGCCGTTCCACCGTCTCGACCTTCGTCCGCCATCCCCGATCGGCGGCGTCGACGACATGGAGCAGCAGATCCGCGTCCCCGAGTTCCTCCAGCGTGGCGCGGAACGCCCGCACGAGATCGGGCGGCAGCTCCGCGATGAAGCCGACCGTATCGGTGATGACGACTTCGCCCTCACGCGGAAAGCGGATCCGCCGACTCGTCGGGTCGAGAGTGACGAAGAGCTTGCCGGCGGTCTCGACCTCACTTCGCGTCAACGCATTGAGCAGCGTGCTCTTGCCCGCGTTCGTGTAGCCGATCAGGGAGAGAACGGGCACCCGGCGGTCGCGGCGTCGACTGCGGGCCACGTCCCGTTGCCTGGACAGCTTCTCGACCTGCCGCTCCAGGTTGCGGATCCGGTCGCGGATCCGCCGCCGGCCCACCTCGAGGACCGTCTCGCCGGGGCCCCGGCCGCCGATGCCTCCGGTCAGTCGCGACAGGCCCGCGTCCTTCTCGGTCAACCGCGGCAGCGAGTAGCGCAACTGCGCCAGCTCGACCTGGAGCTTGCCGTCGCGCGAACGCGCCCGCTGCGCGAACACGTCGAGGATGAGTTGGGTGCGGTCGATCGCCTTGAGGCCGGTCGCGTCCTCGAAGGCCCGAGCCTGGGCCGGCTTCAGGTCGATGTCGAAGATCGCCACCTCCGCCCCGGCGCGCATGCTCTGCAGGACGATGTCGGTCAGCTTTCCCCGCCCCACGACCGTCCTCGGATGAACCCGCGACCGGCGCTGCCTGAGCGTCCCAGCGACCTCGACGCCCGCCGAACGGACCAGTTCGACCGTCTCGGCGAAGTGATCGTCCTCCGGCCGCACGCCAATCACCAGCGCCCGCTCCCGCGTCGCTTCGCGACCGCCACGGTAGCGGCCCATTTCCCGCTCGACGGCCCGGATGGTAGCCCCGAAGTCGAGTTCCAGTTCGTAGACCTGCGGCGCTTCCACGCGCAGGAATGGGCTGGTCCCCGCTGCGCCGTCTGCCGCCGTGTCCGGAGCCAGGTACGCGACTTCGATCCCGCCGGCCGAGCCGTCCTCAAGGGCCTGCACGACGGCCACCATGTCGAGCCGCAGCAGCGCCAGATCGTTCAGGTCGTCGGTGGTCAGCCCCTCGCCACGCAGGTGAGTGTGGACCAGACGCAGCCGCCGGAAGCGTCCGGGACCGCCTCTCAGACGCCCGATATCCGGAATCTCGAGCTGCCTGGCGTCGCCGACGATCACCTTGCTAACCGCGCCCCCGCGGGTGAGCAGGACCCCGACCTGGCGCCCGATCTCACGCGAGAGCGCACACAGATGACGCGCCAGTTCGGTCGACACGACCTGGTCCGGACCGACTTTGCGGCGGTAGGTGCGCTCGAGCGCGCCGCGTTGCGCCGCCCTCAGTCCGCGGATGTCCCCGTGTAGCGCTCTCATCACCGCCGACCTGCCGCTTTCGGTCGCAAAACCAAGAAACTGCTATGCTTGGCGCCTCGGCGGCGACGTTCGGTGCACCGAAGGCTATACCCACGCCGCCCGGAATGACGATCCGGTTCTTCAAGCTTCTCGCGCAGGTGGAACTGCAGCGAACGCGGGGCAGCCGCCCAGCGGATTCCGTTCACGGAATCCCGCCGTGGCTTGGCGCCCGTGCAACCGGAAACGTCCCACCCGATTCAACCGACGGCGGATTCGCCGTCACCCGGAGACTTTGTGACCCGACGAATGCTCATCAACGCGCAGAGTTCGAGCGAGCTCCGCATCGCCATCGCCAACGACTCGGTCCTCGAAGACCTCAAGGTCGACATCGCCGAGCGTGGGCTCACCCGCGGCAACATCTACTACGGCAAGATCGCGAACATTGAGCCGAGCCTGAACGCCGCCTTCATCGACTACGGCGCCCCCAAGCACGGCTTCCTGGCCATCCAGGACGTAGTTCCCGACGCCTACTACCAGGCGGCCCCCAAGTCGAAACGACCGAAGATCGAGGAGGTCCTCGTCCGCGGCCGCCCGATCGTGGTTCAGGTCACCCGCGAGCCCGAGGGAAACAAGGGCGCCGCCCTGACCACCAACCTGAGTCTGGCGGGGCGCTACCTCGTGCTCACGCCCTTCGACAAGACCTGCGGCGTTTCCCGCAAGGTCGACACCGAGGAGGTCCGCCTCAAGCTGAAGGCGATGGCCGAGGCACTGCCCGTCCCCGACGGCGGCGGCGTGATCGTGCGTACCAACGCGCTCGGCCAGACGAAAACGGCGCTCAGCCGCGACATGAACGCCCTGCTCCGCTTGTGGAAGCGCATCTCCCGCGATGCCCGCGACTCGAAGGGCACGAAACTGCTGTACAGCGACCAGGACATCGTGCTCCAGGGCCTTCGCGACTACCTGGACAGCTCGATCCAGGAGGTCTGGGTCGACGAGGACACCGCGCACGGTCGCGCCGAGCAGTACATGCGCGCCTTCATGCCGCGCAGCAAGACCTCCCTCAACCGCTACACCGGTCGCCGGCCGTTGTTCTCGGTCTACGAACTCGAACCCCAGATCGAGAACATCTTCGAGCGGCGCGCCGACCTGCCGTCGGGCGGCTCGATCGTGATCGACCCGACGGAAGCCCTGACCGCGATCGACGTGAACTCGGGGCGCTCGAAGAAGGCCTCGAGCCAGGAAGAGACCGCGACGAGCACGAACGTCGAGGCCGCCGCGGAGGTTGGCCGGCAACTCCGGCTGCGCGACATCGGTGGTCTGATCGTGGTCGATTTCATCGACATGCGCAGCCCCCGCAACCGCCGCAAGGTCGAGAAGGCGATGAAGGACGCGATGAAAGCGGACAAGGCGCGCTTCACGGTCAGCCGGATCAGCGCCAATGGACTGCTCGAGATCAATCGCCAACGGATTCACCAGGCACTCCAGTTGCGCACCCATGGCGACTGCCCCAACTGCGCCGGGACCGGGCGTGTCGCCAGTCCGGACCTCCTCGCCCTGCGCCTCCTCCGCAACATCGAGTCCCATGGCGCCGGCGGCTACATGCGGGGCGTGCAGATCGCCCTGCAACCCGAACTCGCCGACTTCCTCCAGAACCAGCATCGGGAGGCGCTCGTCCACCTGGCCAGGGAGTTCGATATCGAGATCGAGATCTCCGGGCAACCGCACATGGACGGCCGCGAGCCTGAGATCAGTTGGATCGCGCGTGACCTCGCCGAAGTGAAGAGGAGGGAGAAGGAAGAGGCGAAGGAGAAGAGACTGGAGCAGGAGATGCTCGCCACTCCGTCGATCGGCGACACCGACGCCGAACCCGCCCAAGCCGACGCGGCAGCCGGCGAGAGTGAGGTCGACAGCACACCGAAGCGGCGCCGGCGCCGGGGCGGACGCAGGCGCCGGTCCGCCGCCGCACGCAAGGCCAGAGCGAAGGCCAAGGAGGAGACTCCGAAGGAAGACGGCGCCGCCAAACCGACCGAGCAGGCCAAGAAGGGCAAGAAGGCCAAGCCGTCCGAGCACGCCAGAGAGAGCAAGAAGACCAAGGCGCCCAAGCAGACCAGGAAACCGAGGCAGGCCAAGAAGAAGAAACCGAGTCCCGAGAAGGCGAGCGGGACGGCGGCGACGGCGGCCATCAAGGTGCCCGGCATCGATACCCCCTCGGCGGAGGATGCGGCCGGCGGCCACGGCAAGGTGAATGAAGCAGCTACGGCGAGCGGCAATGGAGCGCCACGCCCCACGAGGCGGCGGCGACGGCGGCGACGGCCGCGGCGACCACAGGCCGCGACCGCCGGAAGCGACTCGCCACCGGCGGAGACCGGTGCCTGACTGTTGCACTAACCTCCTGAGAACACGGAGTTTGACAAGGAGCCGACCGATCCATAACTATCCCTTCGTAGTCGTTCCGCCCGCGCTGCGAGGCGTTGGCGGCGGTCCCGGGGTCAGTCGGGGCGATCCTGCGACCGGGCGGGGTGGGACCCGCCGCATTGTGGATGAGCCCGGAAAGGAGGTGGTCCAGTGGAGTACTGCGGTAACGGCTTGATGGAGGTGGCGGCTCCCTAGGAACACACCTCGGTGTAGGACCACTTCCTCCGGGAAGCAATCCCACGCCATCTCATCGGCCACGAGCCCCGAGGCGCATTCGCCCTCGGGGCTCTTTTCATTCGAGTCACGGCCTCCTCTTCCCCTCGGACCCCGGTTCCGTACAATCGCTCACCGCAACTCGGAATCCCATTCGCGCGCGAGACGACTGGCGCGCGATCTGTCGGAGACTCAACATGACAGCGATCGGCACCCCCACCAAGCTCCTCGAGGGCGCGCCCAAGGTCAAGGGCTCGCTCCGTTTCTGCGGCGACCTCGACCGGCCCGGGCTCCTCCACGCCCGCCTTGTCACAAGCCCTCATGCCCACGCCGAAGTGCTGAGCATCGACACCGCCGCCGCCGAGGCGATGCCGGGGGTGGCCGCAGTCATCACCGCCGCCGACCTTCCCGCGCTGCCGCCGAGCAACCGGGCGACCCTCCTTCTGGCGCGCGAGCGGGCGATCTTCGTCGGCCACCCGGTCGCGCTCGTTCTCGCCCAGAACGAGGCGGTGGCCGCGGACGCCGCGGATGCCGTCGCGGTCGACTACCAGCCGCTCGATGCCGTCGTGACGATCGAACAAGCGGAGGCGCTCGACGCTCCAGCGGTCTGGCCCGACGGCCTTCCCGGCCAGTCGGAGGAGGCAGCCGCGCATGGAGCCGGCGACGTGTCGGAGGGAGATGAGGCGGTCGCCTCGTCACCCAACGTGACGAACAGGATGCGCTTCGAGCGCGGCGACCTCGAACGCGGATACGCCGAAGCGGACGCGGTCGTCGAACGGATCTTTCGCACCGCGTCCGTCCACCAGTCCTACATCGAGCCTCACGCCTCCCTGATCGATCCGGACCCGATGGGGAACGGGATGACCGTCTACAGCTCGACCCAGGCGCCCTTCTTCATTCGCGATGCGATCGCCGGCGTGCTCGGCATGCAGCAGGACCAGGTCAGGGTCATCGGCACTCCGGTCGGCGGCGGGTTCGGCGCCAAGTTCGTGTTGTACGAGCCCCTCCTCGCGCTCGCCGCGGTCCAGCACCAGCGACCCGTCCGCCTGGTGATGACGCGGACCGAGGAGATGCTGGCGGCGACTCCGGCGCCTTCGACCCGGATCACGATTCGGGCAGGAGCGAAGCGGAACGGAGAACTCACCGCACTCGAGGCCGATCTGGCGATCGACTGCGGCTGTTTCCCCTCGTCGATGACCGCCCTTGCCGGAACCCTGCTGGGAAGCTCCTACCAGACACCCAACCAGGCCGTGGGCGGTTTCGAGGTCACGACGAACAAGCCGTCGGTCGGCGCCTATCGCGCGCCGCTCGCTCCCCAGGCGGCGTTCGTCGTCGAGACGGTCCTCGACCAGCTCGCTCGCGAACTCGACCTGGACCCGGTCGAGTTCAGGCTGAAGAACGCCTCGGAGAAGGGCAACCCGATGGCGTCCGGAATGCCCTGGGCCGGGATGGGTCAACGACAGGTGCTGGAAGCTCTTCGCGATCATCCGGCCTGGCAGAACCGCGAGCAGGCACGCGCGGACGGACGGGGCGTCGGCATCGCGCTCGGCGCCTGGCCCGGAGGCACGGAGCCGGCTTCCGCCGCCTGCGCGCTGCAGACGGACGGCACGCTCAAGGTCCATATCAGCACTGCCGACATCAACGGCACGAACACGAGCATGGCGCTCATGGCGGCCGAGGCGTTCGGACTCGACCCGGACAAGGTCACGATCGCGACGGGCGACACATCGTCGGGGCCGTACGCCGGGGCCTCGGGCGGCAGCAAGACGATCTATACGGTCGGCCCGCCGGTCATCCAGGCGGCCCAAGAGGCGCGCCGTCAGACGCTGGAGCTCGCGGCCCAGACGTTTGAAGCGGACCCCGAGGACCTCGAGATCGTAGACGGCGCCGTCCAGGTCAAGGGCTCGCCCGACAAGGCGATTCCACTCAAGAAGATCGCCCAGCGGACCATGCGTTTCGGCGGCCGACAGGCGCCCGTCTTCGGCCACGGCCGGCACGCCCAGACCAGCCAGGCGCCGGGCTTTTGCGCCCAGCTCGCGGAGGTGAGCGTGGACCGGGAGACCGGACGGGTCGACGTCGACCGGGTCGTCGTCATCCAGGACTGCGGGCGGGCGATCAACCCGGCCGCGGTCGAGGGCCAGATGATGGGCGGGGCCCTGCAGGGCATCGGCTGGGCGCTCTACGAGGAAATGGCGTACAGCGAGGACGGCCAGCTCCTGACGGCAACACTGAACGACTACGCCCTGCCCCACTCCGCCCAGAGTCCGGCCGAGCTCGAGACAGTCCTGGTCGAGGTACCGTCGGACCACGGGCCCTTCGGCGCCCGCGGCGTCGGGGAGCCGCCGGTCGTGCCCACCGCGGCCGCCATCGCCAACGCGATCGCAGACGCCTGCGGCGCGCGACCGA
Organism: Acidobacteriota bacterium; assembly: GCA_026707545.1. Classification (NCBI taxonomy): domain Bacteria; kingdom Pseudomonadati; phylum Acidobacteriota; species Acidobacteriota bacterium. The sequence goes on from JAPOWR010000001.1 coordinate 1,819,315, forward strand.
CGGAGCTACCGATGACGCCGCCCAGGGTGCTGGACGCGCTCAACGGGTCCGAGTAGGGGAGACCGCCGCTACACTGCGGCCGAAATGGCCGGCCGCGGAATCGATGCGTGGGCGCTGGGGGCGGCCGTCGTCCTCGCCGCGGTCACGCTCGGCGCACCCCTCCTGGGCGTCGCCGGGTGGCGGCCGCTGGCAATGGGCGGCGCCGTCGCCCTGGCTCTGCTCTACATCGCCTGCCGCGTCCTGGCGCTGGCACCTCTTCTCGAGCACTCCACCGCCTCGAAGCGGCCGCCCCTCGTCTTTCTGCTGCTGCCCTTCGCCTTCTACCTCGCTCTGATTCCCTGGTCGATCCACGAGCGGGCGCCGGACGGCGATGAGCCCTGGTTCCTCCTGGTGACCCACAGCATCGCCCACGACTTCGATCTCGATCTGGCGAACAACTACCGCGACCAGGACTCGCTCGACTTCATGCCCCGCGCGGTCGAGCCGCAGCCGGGAGACCCGGAGGAGTCCGACGGCGCCGTCTATTCGCGACACGGCGCCCTCCTGCAGACGGTCATGGCGCCGGCCTATCGCGTTGGCGGTCGGGCCGGCGCGATGGTCGTGATCGCCGCTCTGGCCGCCCTCGGCGCCTGGCTCCTGCTCGATCTGACCGCCTTCAGCCCGGACGCTCGGGCGCGGCTGATCGTCTACCTGGCGTTCGGCTTCACCGCCCCCTTCCTGATCTACAGCCAGCAGATCTGGGCTGAGGTCGCGGCCGTCCTCCCGGCGGTCGCGGCTCTGAGGTGGATCAACCGACTCACCGGCGAACGAGACGGTCCGACACCGGAAGCGCGCGGCGACGACCGAGTCGCCTGGCTTCTTCTCGTTCTGGCTCTGGCACTCTTGCCGGCGCTCAAGTCCCGCCTCGGCCTGGTCAGTGCGGCACTCGCCCTGATCTGCCTACTGCGCCTCGACCCGGCGCGGCGCCGGCGCGGCGCGGTCTGGCTGGCATCGACACTCGTGCCGGCCGGCGTCCTGGTGTTGCTGCTGAACCGAGCGCGATTCGGCACCGTACTCGGCATGCACTCGTGGAGCGAACTGGAGTTCTACCGGGAATCCGCTGTCGCGATGGCGCTCGCCCTGAATGGCATGTTCTTCGATCTAGCCTACGGCCTGGTCGCCTGCTCACCGATCTGGCTACTCCTGTTTCCCGCCACCGTGGCTGCCTGGCAGCGCAACCGCCGACTCCTCTTCGAAGTCGCGCTGATCGCCGCCCCGACTCTTCTGCTGGTCGCCACGCGCTTGGAGTGGTACGGCGGCTGGTCGCCGCCGTTCCGCTACGGCCTTGTGGTCCTGCCCTTTCTCGCCCTGTTGCTTACACCTCTGTTCGAGCGTCGATTCGACGGTGTTTCGGCAGCGTCGCTGTCGGGGACCGCCGCGGGCGGCCCGCCGCCAGGGCTTTCGGCTCTGGCACTGGTCCTGGCTCTGCTCAGCGGAGCGCTGGCGGTGATCTTCGTGGTCGAGCCAGGCTGGACCTACAATCTGGCCGACGGCCGCCACCACCTGATCTACCACCTGGAAGCTCGTACCGGGATCGACTTCGCGCGCTTTCTCCCCTCCGCCACGCGGCCCCGAAGCGCGACCTGGATCTTCCCCATCGCGGCCGTCTGCCTAGCTCTCGTCGTGCCGCGCCTGCGCTACAGGCCGCTCGCGGCGGCACTTGCCGCCCTCCCCGTACTTGCACTTGCCGCCCTCCCGATCCTCGCCGAATCGCTACCAACGCGGCGCCTGGAAGTCGAGAGCGCCGCGGTCGACAGGACAGGCGGCAACCTGGACCCGGAACGCTGGACGATGGAGCGTACGCGGTACCCGGAAGCCTGGGTGTTCCCCGAGGGCACGCGCGCCGAAGCGCCGATCATCCCCGGCGGCAGCCAGGCGACCCTCACGCTGACGGTCCGGCCGGTGCTGAACCGTCCGGCGCCGTTGACTCTGATCGCCCGGTCCGGCAGCCGCGAGATCGGTCGCCTGGCCTTCGCCGCCGGCGCCGGCAGCGACCAGGCCGGCTGGCAGACGCATACCTTGCCGGCCGCCGCGTGGTCTCCGGGGGCGCCCCTCGTCCTGGAGGTTCCCTTCGCCCCCGGGACAGCACTGCCGCCGAACGGCGTGAAGATCGACCGGATCGACTTTCGCTGGCGCTGAGGGCGCCAGCGACGTTCAGGGCCGGACTTCGTAGTACAGGTTCGCCGGGTCGTCGAAGTCGTGCATCCGGAAGCGCGTGAATCCGGCTTCCCGCACCATCCGCTCCGCCACGACCGGGTTGAACCCCAGCGTTCCCAGGCCCATGCCGTCCGGCTCGGACAGGGCCGACGACATGCAGGCGGAGACCGAGAAGCCGTAGAGCAGCGCGAGCACGGGATTGCGCCGGTTGTCCTCGAACCGCGGGCTGCTGCGGATGTCCTTGATCAGCCAGGTGCCTTCATCCCGGATGGCGCCCCGAATGGCGGCGATCACCAGGTCCGGCCTGGTCATGTCATGGACGCAGTCGAAGGTGACAACCAGGTCGAAGCTGGGCTCCTGAGGCAGATCCTCGCCCCTTGCAATCCGCCAGTCGACGTTCGTGGCACCGGCTTCCAGAGTACGTTCGCGGGCGATGTCGATCGCGTGCTCGGACGGGTCGTAGCCGGTAAAGCGGGATTCCGGGAAGGCGCGCGCGAGGGAGAGCAACGCCACACCGCCACCGCAGCCGACATCGATCACATCGATCCCGCTCCGCAGGCGTTCTTCGACACCGTCGAGCGCCGGGATGATCCGCGGCACCAGCGCCTGCCGGGTCCAGGGACCCAGCATCCGCTCCGTGCGGTGGGCTGCGCAGGGACCGAGCTGCTGATAGGAAAGGCCGATCCCGGTCTTGAACGCCTCCGCCAGGCCGTCGATCACGTCGTGGTCCGGCGGATAGCCGAACGCGCCGCCGGCGAAGGCCACGGAGTTCTCCTCGTCCGCGAGCACCGCGGCGGCGATGCCATCGAGTTCGAAGCGCGGCTCGCCGCCGTTCTCGGCGCCGTGGTACTCGAGCAGCCCCGCGGCCGCCTGGCCGTGCAACCACTCGCGCAACCAGCGCTCCTTCAGTCCGCTGACTTCGGCCAGCTCCGCCGGGCTCACGGGGCCGAGGCCCTGCAGGGTGCGGTAGATACCCAGCCGGTCGCCGAGATGGATCATCAGGGAAACGAGCTCGCCCTGCTTGAACTGCCACACCTTCAGAGCGAAGGCGCCGACCTGTTCCGGGTCGAGCCGGCCGTAGAGTGACTGCGTGCCGCCGTCGTCGTCCGTCATCTCGGGCTTCTCCTCACTGTCTCCGTGGTGGGCTTGCGGTGCGCCCAGGCGGGCCGCACGGTATCATCGCCGCCCGCACGAACAGCCTCGTCCAGGGAGTCCCGCGACACCTGAACGTCTCAGGAGATTGTCCATGCCAGCCACCCGCAATGCCGCCAGGAAGTCGGCCCTCCAGGCCACGACCGGCGTTCTCACCCTGCTGCTTCTGTCCATTCCGCTCGCAGCCCAGGAGGAGGGCGTCGCTGCGGCGCCCCAGCACCACTGGCCGGCGGCGACTGCGGTCGGCGACGGCGCCGGACCGGTCGACCAGTCGCTGCTCGAGGCGGCGCCGACGCGCGAATCCTGGCTCCACTACGGCGGCAACTACGCTAGCTGGCGCCACTCTCCGATCACCGAACTGACACCGGAAAGTGCCTCGAAGCTGCGCATCGCCTGGATCGCGCAGACCGGCATTGCGGGCCAGCTCGAGTCCTCGCCCGTGGTCTACGACGGCGTGCTCTACCTGACTTCTTCGATGAACCGTCTGCTCGCCTACGACGCCGCGGACGGCAGTCTGCTGTGGCGCTACGACCACCAGAACCCTTCCAACCTGATCATCTGCTGCGGACCGGTCAACCGCGGCGTCGGCATCGCCGGCGACCTGGTCCTCATGGGCACTCTCGACGCCCATCTGCTGGCGTTCAACCGCAAGACCGGCGAACTCGTGTGGGATACGGAGGTGGCACCCTACGCCAGAGGCTTCTCCATCACCTCCGCGCCATTGATCGCGGAGGGCGTGGCCGCCATCGGCATCGCGGGCGGCGAGTACGGCGTCCGCGGGTTCTTCGACGGCTACGACATCGAGACCGGCGAGCGGCTCTGGCGTCACTTCACGGTGCCGGACGAAGGTGAGGCCGGGGTCGAGACCTGGGCCGGCGAGTCCTACAAGACGGGTGGCGCGGCTACGTGGGCCACTGGCAGCTACGACCCGGCCACGAAGACGCTGTTCTGGACGACCGGCAATCCGTCGCCCGACTGGAGCGGCGATACGCGCGCGGGCGACAACCTCTACAGCGACAGCGTGCTCGCAGTGGACATCAAGACCGGTGAGCGCAAGTGGTACTTCCAGTTCACGCCTCACGACGTCTGGGACTACGACGGCAACTCGGAGGTCTGGCTGGTCGACGTCCAGGTCAACGAACAGACCATCCCCGCCCTCGTCCAGGCCAACCGGAACGGCTACTTCTACGTCCTCGACCGTCGCGACGGCGGTTTCCTGCACGCGAACCAGTACGTCCACCAGTTGAACTGGGCAACGCTCGACGAGAACGGCCGGCCGGTCGTCGACGAGGCGATGAAGCCGGCCGAGGAGCCAACCCAGCGCGTCTGCCCCGGCCTCGCCGGCGGCAACAACGCCGCCTACGCCGGCGCCTACAGCCCCGCCACGGGTCTGGCCTACGTGCCGACGATCGAGAGCTGCATGATGTTCCGCAAGGGAGAGGTCGTCTTCATCGAAGGGCTCCCCTTCTTCGGCGGCGAACCGATTCCGACCGACACCGTCGAAGGCAAGTCCTACGGCCACCTGTCGGCGATCGACGTGAGCACCGGAGAGACGAAATGGAGCTACCGCGACCCGGTGCCGATGCTCGCCGGCGTGCTCAGCACCGAGGGCGGCCTGGTCGTGACCGGCAACGCCAGCGGCCACCTGCTCGGCTTCAACGCCGAGACCGGCGAGGAGGTGTGGCGCTACCAGAGTGGCTCGGGTATCCGCAGCCACCCGATCGCCTACCAGTACGAAGGCCGGACCTTCCTGGCAGTCGGTTCGGGCGGTGGCGGCATCGTCCAGACCACGGTCGGCACCGCTCCGTCGTTGCCCGAGGGCAGCGTCCTGCTGGTGTTCGAACTCGACGCCTGATGCGAGCGACGTCGCCGGCAACGCGGCGGTCCTGGCTCGTCGGCGCGTTGAGCGTGGTTCTGGCGGTCGTTCCCGCCAAGGCCGAGCAGCTTCGTGTCTGCCTGCTCGAGAATGACCTTCCCCGTGCCAGCCGTACGGAGGCCGCCGGCTTCGACCACGACCTGTTCCGTGAAGCTGCCCAGCGCCTCGGCCGCGCCTTCGTGCCGGTCTGGCGGCCCGATGCGCCCTTCTACTCCGAGATCGAGGATTCGGAGCTGCCGCTGGACGAGCTGGCGGCCGGAGACTGCGACCTGGTGCCCTCCGTGCCCGGCCGCATCGCCCTCGGTCGCCTCGCCGAAGCGATCGATCTCAGCGCTCCCTACTACGCAGCCGCCTTCGAGGTCTACATGCCGAACACCGACCACGTCGAGTGGAACGGCCTTGCGGAAACCGTAGGCGACCGCAAGGTGGCGGTGCGGCTGCAGTCGCTGGCGCATTTCGCCGTTCAATGGGCGGGGCTCGAGTGGACCTCCCAAACCACCGCCGAAGCCGTGGCAGCCGCCGTGGACGATGGCCGGGCGGCGGCGGCGCTGATCTGGGGACCGGCGCTCGGACGACTCCAGAAGGAACCCGTGCTTGGCTTCGAACCGCCGGCCGGCCTGCGCTTCAATGAGCATGCCGCCATGCGCCACGGCGACGGCCTGGTTGCCGACATCGGGCGGGCGCTCGACGAGCTGCGACGTGACGGTACGCTGCAACGGCTGGCCGCCCGTTATGGCATTTTCCGAATCGAACCGTTCACCACCGTGTCCTCGCCTGCCGCGATCCGCGCGCTCAGCGCGGGCGGCGAGTAGCAACCCGAGGGGGTAGCCAACTTGTTCGCGAACACCATGACCCGTAGCGAGCCGAACCGCTTCGCCTCGTACTCGACGATCGTCCTGCCCCTGCTGCTGGTGGCCTGTGCTAGCAGCGGCGGACCAGCTCCCGATGAACCACCGGCTCCGGCCGCCGGCGAGCCATCCGCCGCCATCCAGCCGGCAACCGCGGACGATGGCGCCGCCACACCACCGGCGCCGGCGGACACGGCCGCCGAACCCGCCATGAGTTCCTCTCCCGTAGCTGCCTACCTCGGCGACCCCGCCGCGATCACGGCCGGCCGGCGCATGTTCCGCGCCGTCTGTACCGGCTACTGCCACTCGACGACACCCGGCGTCACGAAGGACGCTCCGAACCTCTTCGACTGCGACTGGGACCACGGCAGCACAGACGCCGACCTCTACCGCGTGATCAACCAGGGCGTGCCGGACACGGAGATGCTCCCCTTCGAGGGCAAGATCCCCGAGGACACGATCTGGAAGGTGATCGCGTACATGCGCTCGAACAGCCTGGACTGCGGCTGATCCCAACCGTCCACTGAGCGTCGGAGTCACTTGGACCGTAAAAGGGGACCAAATTGGTACTTGACAAAGAGAACCAACTTGGTTCAGTTTATGCCCCATGCTCCAAATCAAGCTCCCCAGCGGCACTCTTCGCCGCTCCGGCGCCGCGGCCGCCTTCGTTCTGGGAACAGCCGCTGCGCAAGCCGCTGTTGCCGAGGAAGTGGACCCCTCGCCTCCCGGACAAGCAGTGATCCCCGACCTTCCCCTCGCCATCTCGAGTTTCGGGGCCGCGGCCATGGACCGCTCGCTCTACGTCTACGGCGGCCACATCGGCACGCAGCATGTTCACTCGTTCGAGAACCTGAGCCAGCTCTTCCTGCGCTATCCGCTCCAGCCAGGTCCCGGTGGACCCCTGTCCGCATGGCTGGCCTTGCCGCCGGGTCCGCCGCTTCAGGGCACGGCCCTGATCGAGCACGAAGGCGCCCTCTACCGGGTCGGCGGCATGCGCGCGAACAATCCCAGGCGGGAGCCAAGCGAACTCTACTCCGTCAGAAGCGCGGCCCGCTTCCTGCCCCAAGAGAACCGCTGGCAGCGGTTCATGGCCCTTCCGGCCGGCAGGTCCTCGCACGATCTGGCCGTCGTGAACGACTTCCTCGTCGTCGCCGGCGGCTGGGAACTGCGAGGCTCCGTGGAAGACCCCCTCTGGGAACGGTCCGTGTTCGCACTCGACCTCAAGACGCTCGACGAGGATTCCATCGGCGAGTGGCAGGTGCTCACAGAGACGCCGATCGGCGTCCGCGCGAACGCCGCGGTCGGATTCGACGGCAAACTGTGGGTCCTGGGCGGGCTCGACGACAACGGCAACACGACGAGACGCGTCGACATCTACGACCCGGCCGCCGACACGTGGACGTCCGGCCCGGAGTTGCCCGAATCCGGCAGTCTGAACGGCTTCGGGGCGGATGCCGTGACGGTCCATGACACCCTGCTGATCAGCCAGGCTGACGGCCGCGTCTACAGCATCCAGAGCGGCGAGAACGAGTGGACCCACGCCGGCGACCTGGATGAGCGGCGCTTCTTTCACCGCCTGGTCAGCGACGGCGAATCGCTGTTCGCGATCGGCGGCGCCAACCGTAGCGGCCACCTGAACTCCGTCGAGCAACACCTCCTGTCGAGTTTCGGCCTCGGCTCAGGCTCACCCTCCGCCGACGGCACCGCTCCCCCGGACACAGAGACTGACTGGGCAGGCTTTCGTGACGGCGGCGCCAGCACGGTCGAAGGTTCCGACCTGCCCTCGGCCTGGACCGAGCCGGCCTGGACCGTCGAACTTCCCGCCTTCGGCCACTCCGGCCCGGTCGTCTGGCGCGGCACGGCCTACGTGACGTCGGTGACCGCCGACGCCGAGGACGCCAAGGACACGTTGTGGCTCACGGCCATCCGCATCGCCGACGGCGAGGAGCTCTGGCGCCGGAACTGGCCTGCCTCGGAGCGTCTGCCCTTCAACCAGTACACGGCCCGCGCCGCCCCCACTCCCGCCATCGACGCCGAGAGGATCACTCTCTTCTTCGGCACCGGCGATCTGTTCGCCACCGACCACGACGGCAACCGCCTCTGGCACCGGAATCTCTCGGCCGATCACGGCAGTTTCGCCGGCAACCACGGCGTCGGCGGCTCCGTGCTGCTCGCCGGCGATCATGCCGTCGTCCTGCTGGCGCGCAAGACCTACTCCTACCTGCTCGCGGTCGACCGCGTCACCGGCGAAGAGCGCTGGAAGGGCAATCGCGAGCCGGGCGTGTCGTGGACCACGCCGACCCTGTCGCCCGACGGACGCGAGATCGTCGTCAGTTCGAACGGCTCCGTCGAGAGCTACGACGCTGCGAGCGGCCGGAAGCTCTGGTGGATTCCCAACGTCAAGTCGAACACCACCCAGTCGCCTCTGATCACGGAGGATCTGGTCGTGATCTCGGGTTCCGAGCGGCCAGCCAACTTCGCGATCCGGCGGGGTGGGCGCGGGGAACTCGGCGAAGACGACATCGTCTGGCGCTCGGAATCGACCGCTCACTTCGCCTCTCCCGTGCTGGCCGGCGACTGCATCTACTGGGCGAACGCCGCCGGCGTCGCCCAGTGCATCGACCCGGCGACCGGGAAGTCGCACTGGCAGCGCAGGCTCTCGCAACCGGCCTGGGTGACCCCCATCGCAGCCGGCGAGCGCGTCTTCTTCTTCGGCGAGAAGGGCGCTACCGACGTCCTCAGCGCCGGCACTCGAGGCGGCGAGGTGCTGGCCACGAGCCGTGTCGAGGTCGACGAGTACCTCACCGGAGTCGCCCCGGCCGGCGACACGTTGCTACTCAGAAGCGGAAAGCTGCTGCACGCGGTGCGCGGCGAGCCATGACCATGGAAACAAGGGCGCTCCACCGCGACAGCCGTGGAAGCGAAGCGGTGAAGCGCCCACCCCTAACAACCGGCGGCACAAGACCGCCAGAAGCTCGGAGGTCGATCCTATGTCCGTTTCATCCCCCAGGCGTCAACGTTTCGCCGACCCGTGGCGTTTCGCCATGGTCGCTCTCGGCCTGGCCTGCATCCTGCCGAACGCCACACCGCTCCTGAGCCAGGAAACTGCTCATTCTCCGGCCGAGGAAGGGCAGGAAGCCGAAGAGCCCGGAACCGGCGACGCGACCTTCCTCGACGAAGTCACCGTGACGGCCGACCATGTTCCGGGCTCGCTGCGAGACACGCCCGGGCACGTGTCGATCGTCACGGACGACGACATCGAAGACCAGCTGTTCGAAGACATCGCGGACCTGGTCAAGTACGAGCCCGGCGTCTACGTGGAGGGCGACTCCACGCGGCTTGGCCTCAACGGGTTCAACATCCGCGGCATCGGCGGCAACCGGGTCCTGACTCAGGTCGACGGCGTTCCGAGCGCGGAACAGTTCGACTTCGGGCCGTTCAACGTCCATCAGCAGGCGATCGACATCGACACGCTGAAGTCGGCCGAGATCGTCCGCAGTGCCGGATCGGCGCTCTACGGCAGCGACGCGGTCGGCGGCGTGATCTCCCTGATCACGAAGAACCCGTCCGACTATCTCGACAGCAGTAGTCGCCACTTCGGTCTGAAGGTCGGGTTTGACGGCCGCAGCCAGAACTCGAACCTGAACGCCGCGCTTGCCGGCGGCGGCGAAGCGGGACGAGCCTCGCTGTTCGTCAGCTCGAGCAGCGGCAACGAGCTGGACAACGCAGGACAGACCGGCGGTCTCGGCATGGACAGGGACCGACCGAATCCTCAGGAGCGCGACAGGCTTCAGGCGCTCGGCAAGGCGGCCTACGACATCTCCACGGGCAACACCATCCGCGCGGTCTTCGAGCTGAACTCCACCGACGCAGAGACGGAGGTCTTCTCGGCCCTCGGCACCAGCCTACTCGGCCCGTTCACGATCACGCAGCTCGAGGTCCTGGCGAACGACACGCAGGACCGTAACCGCGCTTCGCTCGAGCAGGTGGTGAGAAGCGGCGGCGCCGTCGATCAGTGGAGCTGGCGGTTCAACACCCAGAACGTGGACACGGCGCAGAACGTCGCCGAGCACCGGCTGACCGCGAGCTTCGGTCCGCCGATCGCGAGCAACAGGAGCGGCGATCTGTGGTTCGAACAGAAGACCTTCGGCGCCGACGTCAACGGCCTCGTCGAGACGGGAACCGCCGACTCCTTCAGCAGCGCGATCTACTTCGGCGGCAGCTTCCTGATCGACGAGTTCGACATGCTGCGCGACCGGGTCGAGCACGATCTCTCGGGCAGAGCCGTACCCACTCGGCTCGTCTTTCCGAGCAAGTACTTCCCGCAGACCGAAACGGAAGAGACCGGCGTCTACACCCAGGCCGAACTCCGCTGGAACCGGGTTACCCTGATCCCCGGTGTCCGCTACGACCGGTTCGTCGTCGACGCCGACCCGAGCGACACCGTCTACATCGCCGCCGGCGGCCTGCCCGCGGCCAGCCTGGACGAGGACGCCGTCTCACCGAAACTGGGAGCCGCGATCGAACTCCACCGCACGACCACGCTGACGGCCCAGTACGCGGCCGGCTTCCGGGCGCCGCCCTACAGTTCGATCAACACCGGGTTCACGAACCTGGCCGGCGGCTACCAGACGATCGCCAACCCCGCGCTCGAGCCCGAGATCAGCGACAACTTCGAGCTCGGCTTGCGCTGGAGCGCCGGCGGCACGAGCTGGAGCGTCAACGGGTTCCAGAACCGCTACGACGACTTCATCGAGTTCCAGAACGTCGGGTTCAATCGGCAACTCAGAGTGGTCGAGTTCCAGAACGTGAACCTGACCGAGGTGGAGATCGACGGCGTCGAGTTCCGACTCGAATCGCGCCTGGGCGACAACGTCCTGCTCCGTGCCGCCTATGCACGCATCGACGGCCACGACGTAACCGGCGGGACTTCCGTGCCGCTGGCATCCGTCGCACCCAACGAGGGCGTCCTGGGATTGCGATACCTGTCCAGTTCGGCAAAGTGGGGCCTCGACGGCTCGGTACGGCTGGTCGACGACCGCGACCCGGAGAAGGTCGCAGACGGCGAGCACGTCCCGGGGGGCTATGAAGTCGTCGATCTGGTCGCCTTCTTCGCTCTGCCTGCCGACACGAAGCTGCGGGTCGGAGTGCTCAACGCCACGGATGAGGCGTACTTCGAGTCATGGCACGTGCGCGGCAGGCAGGCGAACGACCCGCGACTGCTGCTCTACTCGAGTCCCGGCCGGAACGTGGTCGCGTCGCTGAGCTACAACTGGTAGGGCGGCCGCTCGTCCGGTTCGGAAGCGCCAGACCGGCACCAGCCCGGCGCCCGCGGAACGAAGGGCTACTGCTACCGTTGCCTGCGCCGATGAAGAGGGCGCGGGCAACGACGGCGCCGGTCACGCGCCGGCAGGCGATGGCGGCCGCGGGTGGCGCTGCCTTCTTGCCCGTCACCGACTCACCGGCCTTCGGCATCCAGCCCAGCGGTGTGGCCGAAGGGAAACTGCGGATCGAGGAGCTGGAGCTGACTTCCGTCCGGGTGTCGGAGCGGACGACCTGGTTGTTCGTTCACGTGCGCACGAACCTCGGCCTGTCGGGACTCGGCGAGTGCTCTCTCGGCAGGCGGCGCGAACTGCCGGCGCTGGGCGAGGCGTTCGAGGCAGCTCGCGGCCGCTCGCCATTCGACATCGAGGCCTACCGCGCGGCCGGGCGCGAGCACGCGGCGACCGGCGACATCTTCAAGGCGACCGCCTTCTCCGCCATCGAACAGGCGCTCTGGGACCTCGTCGGCAAGGCGGTCGACGCGCCCGTTCACCTGTTGACCGGCGGCAGACTCCACGACCGCCTGCCGGCCTACGCGAACATCAACCGCGCCACGCGGGAACGCACGCCCGAGGGCTTCGCGGTCAACGCCCGCGCGGCCGTCGAAGACGGTTTCACCGCGATCAAGGCCGCTCCGTTCGACGGCTTCCCCGCGCTCGACGCGCCCGCGCCTGAAATCGCCGCGGCCACCGACCTGGGCGTCGCCTGCGTGGAGGCGATCCGCGAAGCGGTCGGCCCCGACGTGGACATCCTGATCGATTGCCACAGCTTCTTCGACGTCGACCTGGCCGTCGATGTCGCCCGCCGTCTCGAACCCCAGCACCTCGCCTGGTACGAGGAGCCGGTCGCACCCACCGATGTCGCGGCCACCGTGGCCATCGAGCGGGCGATCGCACAGCGCATGGCGGGCGGCGAGTTCCTGTTCGGCATCGAGGGCTTCGCCCCCCTGTGCCGGGAACGGGCCGTCGACGTGATCATGCCCGACGTCAAGCACTGCGGCGGGCTCCTCGAAGCCCGGAAGATCGCCGCTGTCGCCGAACTCGACGGCATCGCCGTCTCGCCTCACAACCCGAGCGGTCCCGTCGCCACCGCCGCCTCGGCACAGCTCTGCGCCGGCCTGCCGAACTTCGAGATCCTCGAGATGCAATGGGGCGAAGCGGCCTGGCGCGGCGACCTTGTCGATCCGCCGGAACGCTTCGAGAACGGCTCGATCGCCGTGCCGGGTGGCCCAGGTCTGGGCGTCGAGTTGAACCAGGCGGTGCTGCGGGAGCGGCGGATATAGTCCCGTCCGCCTTCTCGCAGTCCTCCGACGCACCCTGATGCGTCCAACCCTCCGCCGGAGAATCCCGTGCTCGAGATCCAGACGATCCCCGTCCTGAGCGACAACTACTCCTACGTGCTCCACGACATGGGTAGCGGCAAGATCGCGGTCGTCGACCCGCCGGAAACCGGGCCGATCGAAGCGGCGCTCTCCGCCAGCGGTTTCGGCATCGACTGGATCGTGATCACACACCACCACATGGACCACATCGCCGCGGTGCCCGCACTGAAGGAGAAGTACGGATGCCAGGTCGTCGGTCCGGCCGCCGACCAGCACCGCATCCCGGGGCTCGACCTCCTGGTGCGCGAGGGCGACCGCTTCCAGTTCGGCGAAGCCGAGGCGCAGGTGTTCGACACTCCCGGGCACACGACGGGGCACATCACCTACTGGTTCGAGGACGACCGGGCGCTCTTCTGCGCCGACACCCTCTTCGCCCTTGGCTGCGGCCGGGTGTTCGAGGGCACGATGGAACAGATGTGGGAGTCGCTGGCCAAGCTGCGGGCGCTACCCGACGATGCGATCGTCCACTGCGGCCACGAGTACACCCTCTCCAACGCCCACTTCGCCGTCACGGTCGATCCCGACAACGAGGAGTTGATGGAGCGGGTCGCGGAGATCGAGGAACTGAGACGAGAAGGCAGGCCCACGGTGCCCTCGAACCTGGGGGTCGAGAAGCGGACGAACCCCTTCCTGCGACCCGACGACCCGGGTATCCGCGCCCTGCTCGGCATGGCCGGCGCCACGGACGCCCAGGTCTTCGGCGAGATCCGGACCCGCAAGGACAACTCCTGACACCCGCAGCGGCTGGATGGGCCATGGAACACCTCCCGTCTTCGTGAATGTAGGAATCACGCGCATGAACGAACAGGAAGCCGTCTGGCTGGCCCGCACCCGGGAAGAACCGATCGACCCGGACCAGGAGATCTGCGACCCCCATCACCACCTCTGGGACTACCCGGAGTCGCGGTACATGCTGGAGGAGCTCCACGGCGACACCGGAGCCGGCCACAACGTGACCTCGACGGTCTTCGTCGAATGCGCATCGGGCTACCGCCAGGACGGTCCCGAAGAGATGCGGGTCGTCGGCGAGACGGAGTTCGTGCTGGAAGTCGCCGAACGGAGCGACGCCGCTGGCGCTTCGATCGCCGGCATCGTCAGCCACGCGAACATGCTCCTGGGAGATCGCGCCAAGGCCGTTCTCGAAGCCCACATCGAGGCCGGCGGCGGCCGCTTCCGCGGCATCCGTCACTCCGCCGCGTACGACCCCAGCCCGGACATCCGGGTGTCCCACTCCAAACCGCCGCCGAGCATGCTGCTGCGCTCGGACTTCCGGAGCGGATTCGCCTGCCTCGGGCCACTCGACCTGAGTTTCGACGCCTGGCTCTACCACCCGCAGATCGATGAACTGACCGACCTGGCCCATGCCTTCCCCGACACCCGAATCATCCTCGACCACGTCGGCGGACCGCTCGGAATCGGGCCGTACCGGGGCCGGCGGCGTGAAGTCGAGGCGGACTGGCGCAAGTCGATCACCGAACTCGCGCGCTGCGAGAACGTCGTGGTCAAGCTCGGCGGCCTGCCGATGAAGATCTGTGGCTTCGGCTGGCACAAGCAGGACGCGCCGCCCTCCTCCGCCGAGACCGCGGAAGCCCATCGCCCCTACTACCTCCATTGCATCGACTGCTTCGGAGTCGACCGTTGCATGTTCGAGTCGAACTTCCCGGTCGACCGTGCCGGCGGCGCCTACACCCTGCTTTGGAACTCCTTCCAGCGCATCGTGGCGGACTTCTCCGAGGACGAGAAAGCGGCGCTCTTCCGCGACACGGCGCGCCACATCTACCGGCTCGACCCCTGAATCGGAGCCTCGACCGCGCGTCCGCATGTCGCGACTCGACAAGACGCTCGACGAAGTTCGCGGCCTGATGGAGGCCGCCGGGTTCTCCGTCGAACTGCACGGCGACGGCGCCTTCTTGTGCCGCTCCGTCGCCTCCCTGGAGCGCGCCGGCGCCGACCAACTGTCGTTCGCCAAGGACGAACGGACGCTTCGTGCCACGGACACGCGGGCCGGCGCGCTGGTCGTGCCTTCGGCCACCAGCCGCCTGGCGGCGCATCAACTCGTCTCCCCCGACCCCTTCGCGGCCTTCGTCACGATTCTCCGGCACATCGACCGGGAACGCCGGGCCGAAGCGGCCGGGATCCACTCGACCGCGGTCGTGGCCGAGAGCGCCTCCGTCGGCGCCGGCGTGTCGATCGGCGCCGGCGTGACCGTGCGGGACGACGCCAAGATCGGTGAAAGAACCGTGCTCCACCCCAACTCCTACGTGGGCCGGCGCAGCCGGATCGGCGGCGACTGCGTCCTCTTTCCCGGCGTCGCGGTCATGGAGGACATAACACTGGGCGAGCGCGTCACGGTCCACGGCGGCACGGTGATCGGCTGCGACGGCTACGGCTACCTCCAGCGGGAGGGCCGCCACGTCAAGATTCCCCAGGTCGGCACGGTCGAGATCGGCGACGATGTCGAGATCGGCTCCCTGGTCACGATCGACCGCGCCACCCTCGATGCGACGATGATCGGCCGCGGCTGCAAGATCGGCGACCTGGTCCACATCGCCCACAACGTGACGATCGGCGAGCAGACACTGGTGGTGCCAACGGCGAGGATCGCCGGCCGGGCGAAGATCGGCAGCGGCGTCGTGCTCGCCGGCGCCGCCGGCGTCGCGGACGGCGTCGTGGTCGGCGACGGCGCGGTGATCGGCGGCAGCAGTGTGACCTACCGGGACGTCCCGGCCGGCGCAGTACTCTACGGCGATCCCGCCCGGCCCAAGACCCACCAGTTGCGCATCGAGGCGGTGCTCAACCGCCTGCCCCAGCTGGAGCGCGATCTGCGCAGACTGCTGCGCCGGTCGGCAGGCCGGGACGAGAACGACTGAGCCGCGAAGGATGAGCTGGAAGCCCGAGATCGACGAACTGAAGCGCCGCAGCGCGCTGGCGCAGGAAATGGGCGGCCGCGAACAGGTGGAGCGCCAGCACTACTTCGGCAAGCTCACCGTGCGCGAACGCATCGACGCGATCACCGACGCCGGCAGCTTCCACGAGATCGGCGAGATCGCCGGGCGCGCCGAGTACGCGGAGGACGGCGAACTCAAGTCGTTCAAGCCCTCGAACTTCGTCTTCGGGACAGCCGAGATCGACGGCCGGCCGGCGATCGTCTCGGGCGACGACTTCACGGTGCGCGGCGGTTCGGCCGACGCTTCGATCCCCGCCAAGCGAACGCGGTCGGAAGGACTGGCGCTCGAGATGAAGCTCCCCCACGTGCGTCTGGTCGACGGCATGGGCGGCGGCGGCTCGGTCAAGACGATCGAGATGGCGGGCCGCACCTACATTCCAGAGCTTCGAAGCTGGGAAGTCGTCGTGCGGCACCTTGCGGTCGCCCCATCAGTGTCCCTCGCGCTCGGTTCCGTGGCCGGGATCGGCGCCGCCCGGGTATGCACCGCCCACTACTCGGTCATCGTGCGCGACACCGCCCAGATGATGATCGCCGGGCCCGCCCTGGTCGAGTGGGCGGGCGGCGGCGTGGTGCCGAAGGAAGAACTCGGACACGCCCGCATCCACACCGCGAACGGCGCGATCGACGACGCGGTGGACTCGGAGGCCGAGGCCTTCGAACGTGCCCGGCGGTTCCTCTCCTATCTGCCCACGAATGTCGACCAGTTGCCGCCGCGGCTGCCGGAGTCCGAACGGGGTGACGACCCGCAGCGGCGGGACGAGGAGCTGGTGGACATCGTGCCGCGCGACCCCAGACGAACGTACAAGATGCGCGAGGTGATCGAGCGCATCGTGGACCGGGGCTCCTTCTTCGAGATCGGCCGGGACTGGGGCAAGTCGATCATCACCGGCCTGGCGCGCCTGGACGGATGGCCGATCGCCATCTTCGCCGAGGACGTGAACGTCTACGGCGGCGGCTGGGACGCCGACTCCTGCCGCAAGCTGTCCCGTCTGATCGACCTGGCCTCCACGTTCCACCTGCCCCTGCTCCACCTGGAGGACTGCCCCGGTTTTCTGATTGGCCGGGAGGCCGAACACACCGCCACGATCCGCTTCGGTTCCCAGGTTCTCGCGGCCCTGGGCCAGTGCACGACGCCCTTCTGCTGCGTCGTGATCCGCAAGGCATTCGGCGTCGCCGGTGGCGCCAACCACAAGCCGGGAAGCCACCACTTCCGCTACGCATGGCCGTCCGGCGACTGGGGCTCACTGCCGATCGAGGGAGGCATCGAGGTCGCCTACAAGGCCGAACTGGCCGAAGCCGAGGACTACGAAGCCCACCTGGATCGGATCAAGGAGCGCCTGA